>CAJULB010000003.1 GCA_910587005.1 uncultured Christensenellaceae bacterium
TTTTGGCTGGGGTGGCAGGATTCGAACCTACGAATGCGGGAATCAAAATCCCGTGCCTTACCGCTTGGCGACACCCCAACGTCAGGCGAAGCCGTTCAAAATAAAAATAAATGGGGCGGGCGACAAGTTTCGAACCTGCTACCTCCAGAGCCACAATCTGGCGCTCTCCCGATTGAGCTACGCCCGCCGTAATGGTGCGCCCGGAGAGACTCGAACCCCCGACACACGGCTTAGAAGGCCGTTGCTCTATCCTGCTGAGCTACGGGCGCATAAGCATTCTGTTGCGCGCTTTTTATAGCATTTGGAGCGGGTGATGGGAATCGGACCCACGCAACCAGCTTGGAAGGCTAGTGTTCTACCATTGAACTACACCCGCATTGTTTGTAAAAGGCAAACGTTGAGTGATTTTTATTTTTCGCAACAACTTAATGCTAGAAAATTATAGCAAATGAAAAAATTGCTGTCAACTTATTTTCAAACCGTTTTATGACAATTTGAAAATAAAAAATTATATGTGCAAGAAGCGGGAGCGGCTTTGTAAAAAGCCGCTCCCGCAGATTTTAATTTTCATCGTCAAAACTGTAATTATTGAGTTCCTCGAAGTCCAAAAATTCTGCAAGCGTCATATTGAATGTGTTGGCTATTTTGTGCAAGGTTTTTGCCTGCGGATTTTTTGAAGCGCCGTTAATAATGTTTTCAATAGTGGATTGCCTCAAATTGCAAAGAGTAGCTAATTTGTTGACGGAATAATTTCTTTCGGCGCACAGTTGAAGTATTCTTTTGGCAAAAAGTTCATTATATTTCATTATTCGTTGTCGTCGTCAAAACTGAAACTGTTCAATTCCTCAAAGTCCAAAAATTCCGCAAGCGTCATATTAAAAGTGTTGGCTATTTTGTGAATTGATATCAGTCCGGGATTTTTTGTTATTCCGCGCATAATATTGTCAAGAGTGGACTGTTTAACACCGCTTAACGTTGCAAGCTTGTTGATTGACCAGCTTCTTAATTTGCATTGCTGATTTATTCTGTTAATTATAAGTTCCGAATAGTTCATAGCTTTATGTTTTTACCCATATTCGGTGAATATAATAACAGAGAAAAATAGTATAATTACCCGAATTCGGGTTGACAATATGAAGTCAATAGAATAAAATAAATATTACCCAAATACGAGTAATAGGGTGCACTTATGAAAATTTGTCTGATAGCGGGGAACAGTCCGCAGTACGTTGTAAATTTGCCGAAAGAAATACACCGTTTGAAGCTGCGCGGGATGATGCGTAAATATATAGCTAAGCTTATTTCGTGCGGGATAACAGTATTTTATGTAAACGCGGAGAGTGTAATTAAAACCGCTGTCGAAGAAGTACTTTGCGGGTTTAATAAGGAAAGTGTAAGCGCGGCGTATATAAATTGCGGCGGAGCAGCGTTCGGCGCGGTTATTGCCGTTTGGGGGTGGGGTGCAAACGGCGTGTGCGGTGCAGTGCGAACGGCTTCGGATAACGGTTTACCGTTTGTGGTTATAGATGTGGAAACGTTGAGCGTTACAAGCTTTAAAATATAAAATAACGCAAGAAGCGGGAGCGGCTTTGTAAAAAGCTGCTCCCGCATTTTCATTTATAAACTATAATAATTATTTCTTTTTGCGTTTTTTATCAGAGGTGAATACGAAAGTTATATAACCGAGCGCAACAAGCACCAGCACAACCACTATAAGCACAAGTATCACTGTTTTAATGTTGTTTTCCGTCGAGGGGGCGGGGTCTTCCGTCTTATCGTCGTTGTTCGTTTCCTTTTTCTCAAACACGAACGAGCACGGTGCGTAGCCGATAACCTCGGCGCCGTTTTCACTCTTTAAAATATTGCCCTCGGCGTCGGTCAAAGCGATTTTATAGAAGTCGCAGGGTATTTCCGGTGAGGTTGATTTAAGCAATTTACCTAAAACCTTTACGCTTTCGCCCCAGCTTACCTGACGGAGCTTGGCCGCGTCGCAAAGGTTGGGGGAGGAGTAAATGTAGTCGGCGGGAACGTTAATCTGCGCCGAAACAAACTCAGGTTCGGTAAGCTCTCTTGCAACGGCGGTTTTTGCAAGTTTAAGATAGTGTTTGCCGCCCAGCGCAATAATATGCGCGTTGCCCGTTTCACACAGCACCGCAGCCGACATATTCGCAGTAAAGCCCTTTTCTTCGCCGACCTTGAAGGTTCTGCCGACTTTGAAAAAATCTTCCGCTTTAACCTTTGTTTTGTCGAAATTTTCAGCGTCAAGCTTTACTTCGGTAAGATATTCGCCGTTGTCAAGCACGGTAAAGTGCGGTTTATCAAGGTTGTAGGTGTTAAGCGCTTCAACTGTATTGCCTATCGCGATTTTAAAAGAGGAAGAAAAGTCCGCAACCTCGTAATTAATCGGTTCGGCTGTTGCGGGAGGGGTGATTTTGTTTAAAACGTTGCCGTTCATTGCGTAAACAATGTTGTCAAACACTTTAAGGTTGGAAAAATCGCCCTCGATTATATATTCGGTACCGTCCCAGATTTTAATATCTCCGTCCTGCAATGTGAACGAATAACCGCTGCCGACAGGCGTTACGGGTAATTCCGTCGGCTTAATTTCGCGGGTTAAGGTGTTGCCTTCCATATCGTAGACAATTCCGCCCGCGGTTTTATAGCAGAAGCCTTCTTTATCCTCGTCGTAGTCGAGCGCGGTAATTTCCACGCCGAATTCGTAATAAACGGGAACCTCGCCGCCGTAAACGGCGATTTTTTTGTCCGTAGCAAAGGCGAAATTTTCACCGTTCACGGCGTAATCGGTTATAATTCCCGCTTCGAATGTTTCGGGATAGAAAGTGGAAGCGCCCGCGCCTGCTTGGTCTGCAAAAGCGGTTACACCGCCCGAGCCGAGCAGTACCGCCGCGGTAAGCGCGCATGAAATTGTTATAGCAATTTGTTTTTTCACGGTTGAATTATACCATACCTTTAAATTATTTGTAAACTAATTAATTGCAGTTTAATTTAAGCCGTTTTTTCAGGCTGTCGGGTAAAAGTAACATAATTTATTTAAAAAAAAGTCTGATTTATTTTTTAATTATGACGCTTTTGTCATATTATTGCGGTTAAAATGAAAATGTAAACAAATGTTTGAAATTTGCGAGGGCGCAATGAAGAGCAAACGGCTTTTAAAATTTTATTTTGCGGCGGACAGCCTTAACCGCGCGCTGGACAACCTTATCACGCAGAACGCGCTGGCTTCGGCGGACGGCTTTTTAAGCGGAGAATTTTACGCGGAAAGGATACTTGAACTTGTCTGCGCCAAAAAGGAGCTTAACGCGCTTTGGCGGCACCTTGACGGGGTTATAAGCGGGTTTTCGGAAAGCGAAAAGAAAGTTTTGCGTTATTACGGCACAATGCGCGGGGGAACGGCCAAGCTGCCCGCAGAAACTGTGCGGGAAATAAAGCGGGTTACGGTTAAGTTTAAAAGGCGGTTGAGGAATATAGAAAGGTTTGCCGAGGGCATACGGCTTGTGTACGGCTTTTACACGCTGTTTTGAGGCGGCGCGCAGGTGACAATCAGATTCTTCACTGCGTTCAGAATGACATCTGGTGCAGGTGACAATCAGATTCTTCACTGCGTTCAGAATGACATCGGGATTTGGCTTACGTCACGGGCGGCGGGGCTTTGGGCGGGCGTTTGCCCGTGAAGTACAGCACGCAAATAGCCGCGGCGGCGGCAACGGTGACGACAATCGCGGCGATAAGCGCGGCGTTGGTACTGCTTTTTGAAGCGGGCGCCATAGTCGGGCGCTCGGGCAAGGTGTTGAGGGGATAATCTGTAATTACCCCCGATATATAGCCGAATTTATCGTTGCAGTACACGTACGAGCACCCCGTTTTGCCTATTTCGTAAGAACCGTAAAAAGCGGCGGTTATTACAATATCTTCAAGCCCCGGCAGAAGGCTCGAAGGCTTGTCGGTTGTATACTTTATTTCTATTGTTTTATGAAGATACAGGTTTTCAAGCGGTTCGTCGCACAAAATCAAATCGTCTTTAAGGCAAAAGCCCTCGACGGCACGGTAAAGCCCGTTGTCCTCGGCATATTTTACGCGGTACCAGTTTTTGTCCTCGCCTAAAATTTCAACGCAGTAGGTTTGCGGAATTATAAATTTCGCCGTATTTTCGTCGGGTTTTTCGCAAAGATAGGTACTGCTTCCCAAATCGGCGTAGGCGTATTTTTTGACTGCGGCGGGAGGGTTTGCTTCGTCTGCAAATGCGGTTGAAAAACACGGGAAAATAAATATTAAAGTTGTTAAAACAAGGCATATTGCCCCTTTAAACACTTTCATACCGTGACATTATAAATAAAATAACACCGAAAAAAATCGGGAGTTTTGTAGAAAAAGGTCTTATGAAAACGGAAGACATTGTAAGCCGAATTGCGGCGATAGAAAAAGAGCTGAAAAAGCGCAGGGCGGAAAACAAACTGCTTTTATATAACAAGGGCGCGAAAAAGCACAAAAAACAGATAGCTTTTCATAAATGCAAAAAGCGCAACCGCTGGGTTTTCGGCGGCAACCGCTCGGGGAAAACCGAGTGCGGAGCCGTGGAGTGCCTGTGGATATTACGCGGTATTCACCCGTACCGGAAGAACAGAAAGGACGTATTCGGTTGGTCGGTATCTCTTTCCCAGCAGGTCCAGCGCGACGTTGCGCAGGCGAAAATTCTGCACTATCTGCCAAAAAGCTGGATTGCGGACATAACTATGCTTTCGGGGCGCAAGGACAGCCCCGCGGGCGGGGTTATTGACCAGATTAAAATTAAAAACGTGTTCGGCGGAATTTCCACGCTCGGCTTTAAAAGCTGCGACCAGGGGCGGGAAAAGTTTCAGGGCTCGTCGCTGGATTTCGTTTGGTTCGACGAGGAACCGCCGAGGGATATTTACGAAGAATGTTTAATGCGCGTTATGGACAGGCGGGGGGATATTTTCGGAACAATGACGCCGCTTAAAGGGCGCACGTTTATCTATAACGAAATTTACCTCAACGCAAAAGGCAACGGCGAAATCTGGCACGAATTTATGACGTGGGAGGACAATCCCTATTTGCCAAAAGCGGAGATAAAACAGCTTCAAAACGCACTTTCAGCCACTGCGCTGGACGCGAGGAAGTTCGGAAGATTTTCCGAAGGCGCGGGACTTGTTTACACCGAATTCGATGAAAACGTGCACGTTATCAAGCCGTTTGACGTACCGCCCGAGTGGCAGGACAATATTTCGATAGACCCCGGTTTGAACAATCCGCTTTCGGCGCACTGGTACTGCGTGGACTGGGACGGAAATATTTACGTTGTTGCCGAGCATTTCGCAAGCGGAAAGGACGTTGATTTTCACGCGGACGCAATCAAAGCTATAAGCCGTAAAATCGGGTGGAAAACCGACGGTAAAGGGCGGGTGTGCGCGCTTATCGACAGCGCGGCGAACCAAAGGACGTTGGCTTCCTCGAAAAGCGTTGCCGAGCTGTTCTGCGAGCGGGGGATTTTGGTTAACACCAACGTTAACAAGGACATATTCGCGGGGGTATCGCGCGTTAAAGCGTTTTTAAAGCAGGGCAACGGCGAGGGGAATTTGTATATTTTTTCAAACTGCGTGAATATGATTGCGGAGTTTAAAAGCTATTTCTGGGCTTCGGGGGATACGCCCGTAAAACGCGACGACCACTGCATGGACGAGCTGAGGTATTATATTATGACCCGCCCCCGACCGCCCGAAAAGCAGGTTATATCGCCCGTGCTTTCGGATAAGCTTCGGCGCATAAGACGGAGAAGGAGGTGAAATTATTTTAACCGACGAAAATGTAAAAAACGCGCTTGTTAAGTGCGCGACGGGGTTTTCTTCGGGTGAAACCGTGGAGGAATACGTTCTGACAGACGGTGAATACAAGCTTGTAAAAAGAAAGGTTACAACGCGCGAAATTCCGCCCGATATTAAGGCGGTAAAGCTTTTGCTGGACGGAGGCGGAGATGAAAATCTTTCCGACGAGGAGCTGGAAGAAGAAAAACAAAAACTTTTGAAATTATTGAAGGAGAATAAATTTTGAACGAAAAATATTTGACGGACTTCGAGGGCGAAAGCGCCGTAAAGCTTGCCGAAGAAGTGGAAGCAGACTTTTTACAGCGCCAGCAGGAGCGCAAGCCCCTTGAAAGGAGCTGGCAGCTTAATATGAACTTCGTTTGCGGAAACCAGTACTGCGATATAGACGCTTCGGGGGAAGTGACCGAGGAGGAAAAACAGTATTTCTGGCAGTCGAGGCGGGTTTTCAACCATATCGCGCCCATAGTCGATACAAGGCTTTCAAAGCTTTCGCGCATACGTCCCTCGCTTATAGTGCGGGCGGCTACCGACGACGAAAGCGACAGACATTCCGCCGCGCTTGCCTCTAAAATTCTTGCGGCGGCGCAGGAGGACGCGGATTTGGACGGTATTATTTCCTCCGCGACTATGTGGGCGGAAATATGCGGTACCGCGTTTTATAAAACGGTGTGGAACTCGGCAAGCGGAAAGGCGGTCGGCGTAACGGACGGGGGCAGGCAGGTGCGCGAGGGCAAGGCGGAGGTTGCGGCGGTTTCGCCGTTTGAGATTTATCCTTATTCGCTTGCAGTGGAGGAACTTGCCGGCCAGCCGAGTATTATTCACGCAAAGGCGCTGTCCGTGCAGGATATTTACACAATGTACGGCGTTAAGCTTGCAGGCAGGGATATAGACGAATTTACGCTTGCGCCCTGCGCGGCGGGGCTTTCGGGCGCGGGCGGATTTGCGGAAACTTCGGGCATTTCCGGCGCGAAAACCAAAAAACGCGGTTACGAAATAGTTATAGAACGCTACGAACGCCCCGCGGCGGACTTGCCCGATGGCAGGCTGACGGTGGTTGCGGGCGGTAAGCTGTTGTACGACGGCGCGCTTCCCTACAAAAACGGCGACGACGGCGCGAGGGAATATCCCTTTGTCAAGCAGGTTTCGCTTCCGCTTGCGGGCAGTTTTTTCGGGACAAGCGTAGTTGACAGGCTTATACCGTTACAGCGCGCGTTCAACGCGCTTAAAAACCGCAAGCACGAATTTCTGAACCGCATTGCAATGGGCACTGTTGCCGTTGAGGACGGGTCGGTGGATACCGACGAGCTTGCCGAGGACGGGCTTATGCCCGGTAAAATTATCGTATACCGTCAGGGCGGTACCCCGCCCGAGTTTATGAACGCGGGAAGCGTGCCCGACGAGTTCTGGAAAGAGGAAGAAGCGCTTTTAAACGAGTTTACCAAAATTGCGGGTACGGGCGATTTATCTGAGAATGCGGACAGCTTTTCGGGCGTGACTTCGGCAACGGGGTTACAGCTTATTATCGACCAGGACGATTTGCGCCTTAACGTAACTTACGGCGGAATCAAGCGCGCTTTAAAGACGATTGGGCGCCATATATTACGGCTTTACCGACAGTTCGCCGCCGATTTGCGCCTTATGAAATACGCGGGCGAAAACAATTCGTTAAGTCTGTTTTATTTTAAGGGAAGCGATATTTCCTCCGACGACGTAGTGCTTGAAGCGGACAGCGATTTGAATATGTCGCCCGCGCAGAAGCGCACGGTCATATATGAAATTTTAGACAAGGGATTATTTTCGGACGCGGACGGAAAGATAAGCGTTTCGGCAAAAAACAAGCTTCTGGAACTGCTGGGTTACAGCTCGCTTTCGGGCGAGAGGGATTTAGGCGAGCTGAACCGCTCGCGCGCGGGACAGGAAAATCTGAAAATGCGCACGGCGGACTGCACGGTTAAAAGCTATGACGACCACAATACCCACATTTCCGAACACACTGCCTTTTTGCTGACAGAGGAGCTTTCCGAAGAAGCCGAAAAACGCATATGCGGACATATGCTGATACATAAAAATATGTTAAAGGAGATTAAAAATGACGGATAACGTAAACGCAACGGAAAACGAAAATCAGGTTACGGCGGATACCGCGCAGGCGGAAGGGAATACAGCCGCGGCGGGACTTGGAAAGTTTAAAAGCGTGGACGCCCTGATGAGCGCATATTTAAGCTTGGAGGCCGAATTCACCCGACGCAGCCAACGGCTTAAAGAGCTTGAAGAAGGGAGCAAGGCGCGTTCCTTACCGCAGAGCGCGGACGGCGTAACGGATACGCAAAACGCGCAAAGTGCGGAAAACGAAGCGCCCTCTCGAAGCGCGGAAAACAGCAAGGCGGAGCTTTTGCAGGCGGCGCTTGCCGACAGCGGCGTGCGCGAGGCGGTGATAGGGGAATACCTTAAAACCGTTGCCTCCAACAAAAGTATTCCGCTTATAGTAGGGGGGGTAAGCTCCCCCGCACCCAAAGCAATGCCCAAAACCGTAAGGGAAGCGGGCGCGCTTGCGGAAAGATTTTTAAAAAATTAAGCATGCGGAAACAATGTTGAAATTCCGCAAAAAGGAGAAAAATTGATAACTATCGAAAACGCGGACAAAGCGTTAAAGGACTATTACTTAGACGCCGTTTCGGCTCAGCTTAACGACGGAATTTCACCCTTCTTTTCTGCGATTGAAAAGAGCGCGGTGAACGTTTACGGCAAGGACGTTAAAATGGCGGTTATCCGCGGAACAAGCGGAAATATTCTTGCGGGCGCCGAGGACGGAAATCTGCCCGACCCCTATAAAAACAGATACCTTTCAATCGTTACGCCCCTTAAAAATCTGTACGGCACGATTGAAATCAGCGACAAGGCTTTAAGGGCTTCAAGAGAGTCCTCCGGCGCGTTCGTCAACCTTGTAAACGCGGAAATGGAGGGGCTTATTGCAAGCGCAAAACAGAATTTTCAGCGTATGCTGTTCGGCGACGGTTCGGGAAAAATGTGTAAAATTTTGGACAGCGTTTCAAACACCGAGTACGAGGTGGACACCGTTAAGGACTACTTTGCGGGTATGCAGGTAGACGTTGTGCCCAAAGTGACGGGCACGGGCGACAGCTACGGCGTGTACATTACTTCGGTCAATAAAGAAAAGTCTACTATAACCTTTGCAACGCCGATAAGCGATACCATAACCAACGGCGAAGTGTATCCCCGCGGTTCAAAGGACAACGAGCTGTGCGGACTCGGCGCAATTTTCGACGCGGCAACCCTTTACGGATACCAAAAGACGGCCGAGCCGTATTTCGCGCCCTACGTTGTGGACGCAAAGGGCGCGCTTACCGAAGATATGCTTACGGATATGCTTGACTACGTTGAAGAAAACTGCAACAGCAAAATCAATATGATTATCTGCTCGTATAAAACGCGCAAAAGAATTGCCGCGCTTATTGCCGACAACCGCCGTGTTGTGAATACCACGGACGCGCGCACGGGCTTTGGCGTTGTTGCGGTGAACGACGTGCCCGTTTATGCGGACAAGTACTGCCCCGACGACAGAATTCTGTTTTTGAACACCGACGACTTTTTGCTGAGCCAGCTTTGCGACTGGGAATGGCTTGAAGACGAAAGCGGAAAAATTTTGAAGCAGGTGCCCGGCAAGGCGGCGTATACCGCAACGCTTGTAAAGTATGCGGAGCTTATATGCAAAAAGCCGTGCGGTCAGGCTATGCTTAAAAATATCTGATTTTAAAGCGCATAGCAAGGCGTATCGTACGCATCAGGCGCATTATGCGCCATCAGGCAGGGGCGCGCCGCGTTTAATCCGCTTTAAGCGGCGCGGCGCGCTTTTTGACCTTGTTTTTATAGCGTATGCGCTTTGTTTTTGCAAAAGGAGGGTTAATGACTATTAAAGAAATTGCGGTTTGCGCGTTTAAAATGCTCGGCAGAAGCGATATTGCGCAAACGCTGTTATCGGGCGGAACACCCGACAGTGAAGAAGCCGAAAAGACCGACACGCTTTTATACTGCATAAACGCGGTTGAAGACGAGCTTGCCAGGTATTACTTCCCCGTAAAGCTTACGGAAACGCTTTCGTCGGCGGACGGAAAGTATTATTTTTCCGCTTTTACAAACCGCCCCGTAAAAATACTTTCGGTAATGGCGGACGGTAAAAACGCAGAATACACGGCTTCCGCGCAATACATTTTGTGCGCGGAGAAAAAAATAACGGTGGAGTACGAATACGCGCCCGCCAAAAAACAGCTTGACGACAGAAGCGCGTTCGACGGTACCGCGGTAGGCGAAAAGCTTGTAGCCTCGGGCGCGGCGGCGGAATACTGCCTTGTCGCAGGCTCAATCCAGCTTGCACAGCTTTGGGAAAGCCGCTACCGCGAAGAAATCGATTTGGCGCGCGGTAAATTCCGTACGCACGCGTACATTCCGCCGAGGAGATGGGTATGACGGTAAAAACCTTAACCGCCACCGCATACCCCGCAACGAAAATGCAGACCGCGGACGTTGTTTCCGCAGAGGGCGCTTTGTGCGTCGGGTGCGAAGTTGCCGACGGGAAAATCATTCCCGCGCTGTGCGCGTGCGATATAACCGCAAACGCTTTTACTGACGTTAAAACGGCGGGATATTCCGCGGCGGCGGGGGTGTACTTTGTCTGCGCGGACAAAAAAGCGTATTATTCGGCGGACGGGCTTGCTTTTTATGAGCTTGCAGAACTTGAAGGCGATGAGCCGTTTATTTTCGAACAGCGTGAAAACGGCATTGCTAAGCTTTACGCCGCAGGCGAGGGAACGTGCGTTTGCTTCGGCAGCGGCTCGGGCGCTTCAAATACGTTTGATTGCGGTATATTCGGGGGGCAATTTAAAAGCGGGCGGCTTTTCGGCATAGATATAACCGATAATTTCAAACTGCGCTGGTCGGGCGAAGGCGGGGCGTTCGACTGGGAAGAAAGCATTGACGGTGCGGGCTGGCTTAAACTTGACGGTGCGGGCGGACGCATTTTAAATTTGCTTTGCTACGGTGAAAAGCTTGTTGCCGTGCGCGAAAACTGTTTAAGCGTTATCAGCGCATTCGGCACGCCGGAAAACTTCAAAGCCGAAAACAAAAATCTGTATGTTGCCGGCGTTTGCAAAAATACCGCCGCGGTTGCAGGCAACAAACTGCTGTTTTTTGCGGTAAACGGCGCATATAGCGGGCTGTATTCGTACAACGGCGCAAAAATTACCCGCGTTAACTGTCCGCTTGCGGAAGATATTGCTTCGCCGGTTTGCGCTGTTGCGGACGGAGATTTGTACTTTTTAAGCGGTTACGTTAAACCCCTTGAACGGCGCGCGGTGCTTGTTTATAACGCAAATAGCGGTTTTGCATACTTTGCGGACTTCCCCGCAAGCGCGCTGACTGCGGGAAAAGGCGGAGTTTACGCGTATGCGGACGGTACCGCCTGCAAGCTTGAAAGGGGAGGCAAATTTCTATATAAAAGCGGTGAAATAAACTTCGGCTCGGCGGAGGCAAAATATCTGCACGCCGTAAAAATCGGCTGTGACGGGGGCGCGGATATAGAGGTCGGCAACGGCTCGGCGGTGCGCGCTTTCAAAGACGTCAAAAACGATTTGCGGGCGGATATGCGGGGGGTAAATTTCACTTTTACCGTAAAATCACGCGCAAAAATAACCGCTTTACAGGCGGTTGCGGAGGTTGTAAATGGTATTTGACATAATAGATTTGACCGAGGAGGAGCTTAAAAAACTCACCGCCGTGCAGATGCAGCTTCTGCGCACTGCGCAGAAGAAAAAGAACGAGCTTGTGCGCAAAAACGCACAGGATTTGGCGCTGTTTAAAAAGCTTGCGTACACCAACGGTATGAAGGATTCTTCGCTTTTTGAGCAGAAGCGCGCCGAGCTTAACGAACAGCTAAATTACGAAGTGGAAATTTTGTCGGAACAGCTGAATTACAGCATAAAACTGAACGAGCCTTTGCCCGACACTGGCGACGGCGACGAGAGCGCAGGTTACATTGTGGACTATACGCTTTCGTACACGGACAGGTACAACATTGTGCGCGATTACTATCTTGCCATACCCGACCCCGCCGAGCGTATGTCGCTTTACACCGCGGACGACACCGCGAAAAAGTACCTCGGCAGTTACTATTCCACACTTTACAACGTACTTTATACTTACAGTCAGTAAGCTTGCCGTTTTAAATTTTAAGCGGGGCGCGGGCGGCAAATGCCGCCCGCGCCCTTTTGCGTCAAAACCCTTAAAACACTTTACAATTTTTACCGCTTTTGTTATAATTTTTTTATGAAAATCGCCGACGACTGGGTTGACTATAAAATAATAGCCACATCCGACGGAATGAAACTTGAAAACTGGAACGGAGTCACGCTGTTGCGTCCCGACCCGCAGGTTATCTGGACGGGGCGCGATTTGTATTCGGACAAGAATATAAACGCAGTTTACCACCGCAGTGAAAAGGGCGGCGGCGCATGGGAAAAACGCAGAGATTTCCCTGCCGAGTGGACAGTTTCTTACCGTAATTTAAAATTCAAAATAAAGCCAATGGGCTTTAAACATACCGGACTTTTTCCCGAGCAGGCAGTGAACTGGAACGAGCTTAACCGCATCATATCCGCCGCCCGATTAAAAGAAAACGGGCGAGAAATTAAGGTTTTGAACCTGTTTGCATACACGGGCGCGGCTTCGGTTGCGTGCGCCAAAGCGGGCGCAACGGTAACGCACGTTGACGCGGCAAAGGGCATGGTAGAGCGCGCGGGCGAAAACGCAAGGCTTTCGGGCGTGGACAGCGGTATCCGCTATATAATAGACGACTGTATGAAGTTTGTTGCGCGCGAAATACGGCGCGGAAACAAGTACGACGGCGTAATTATGGACCCGCCCAGCTACGGCAGAGGTCCGGGCGGTGAAATGTGGAAGATAGAGCGCGATTTGTACGGCTTTGTATGCTCGTGCGCACAGCTTTTAACCGAAAAACCGCTGTTCTTTTTAATCAACAGCTACACTACGGGACTGCAACCCGCAGTTCTCAAAAATATTTTAACGCTTGCATTAAAGGGCTTTAAGGGCGGTTTCGACGCCTACGAGGTCGGCATAGCAACGGAGGAGGGTATTCCCTTGCCGTGCGGCGCAAGCGGACTTTTTACCGGAGAGGGATATGGAAACGAGCGAGCTTAATATTCTGTACGAGGACAACCATATAATTGTCGTTTTAAAACCGCAGATGGTTGCGTGCTGTCCCGACGAAAGCGGCGACAGCAATCTTTTCGACTGCGTTAAGGAATATATAAAAGTCACATACAACAAGCAGGGCAACGCGTATTTAGGGCTTATTCACCGCCTTGACAGGCCCACGGGCGGGGTTATGGTTTTCGCCAAAACCTCCAAAGCGGCGGCAAGGCTGTCCGAGCAGATGCGTTCGGGCGGGTTTGAAAAAAAGTACTTCGCCGTGCTGTGCGGGGTGCCCTCAAAAAAACGCGCCACGCTTGAAAATTATTTAAGGAAGAACTCGGTCAACAACACCGTTTACGTTGCAACCTTCGGCGAGGAGGGCGCAAAGTTCGCCAAGCTCGACTATGAAGTAAAGGCAACCGAGCGCGGACTTTCGCTTGCGGAAATAACCCTGCACACGGGCAGAACGCACCAGATAAGGGTGCAGACTTCGGCGATAAACTGTCCCGTTTACGGCGATATGCGCTACGGCGGGGATAAGGCTGTTAAAGGCAAGCTTGCGCTTTGGGCGTATTCGCTTAAATTTTCGCACCCGACCACGGGCGAGCTTTTGCGCTTTGTTATCGAGCCGCCCAAGGACGAAAACCCGTGGAAGCTTTTCGACTTTCAGGTTATCTGATTCAGGAGTTATAATGTTATAATTAATACCGCCGCCGCGCTATTTAGCGCGGCGGCGGTTCTATATTAAATATGTACTGAAAAATTTTCACTTAAAAAACTTAGTAGCAAATTATTTTACAAATTAAACCTATATAATTAACTTACAAAATAAACGACAGGTGAATTATGTTTGATAAAGAAAATTCTTGTTTAAATTGTAAATTTTTTTTGCCTTATTATATAAAGGAAAAAACCAAGTTTGTTACAACAATGAACGGAGCATGCCTTAGCGACAATTTATCTTATAACGAAAAGCGAAAGCACATTTGCAGGTTGTCCGTATGCGATAACTTCGAGCAAAGCGCCGAGGTAGCTATTGATAAACAAAAAATAGAAAAAGTAGTACGCAATATGGCGCGCGATTTAAAAGATATAGTTGAGTTTATCAAAAACGAGGAATAAGTTACCGCTTTGCCGTTGGCTTTTTGTCATTCTGAGCGCCTTTTTTATGTCATTTCGAGCGAATGTTCTACTGTCATTTCGAGCGTAGTCGAGAAATCCCCCCGATAAAGCGCATAAGACTTCGGGATTTCTCCGCTCGCTTTCGCTCGGTCGAAATGACGGAAACGGTAATATGCGCTCGGTCGAAATGACGGGAGGAACAGTCCTTTCTGTCATTCTGAGCGACAGCGAAGAATCTAATAGTCCTATGTCTACCCCCCTGCCTTCGGCACAAGATTATCCAAAGCTTACCCCCTGCCTATGGCGGGGGGATTAAGGGGGGTGGTTTCTTACCGCCTTAACATACGATGTAAACCCCAACAATCGCTATTCCGTCGCTTCGCTCCTTACGCCAAGGCTCAGTATGACATATTTTAAATATCAAAGCTCTATTTCAAAAAGCTTTTCAATAAGTTTGTGGCCTTCGGGCAGATAGTTCCCCGATTGTTCCGCAAAGTATTCCGTATAGCGTACCCTTTGTCCGGCAGTTTCGCTTTGCAAAGAACTAAGGCTTTTCACGCTCGAATACAAAAGATATGGCACCGCATCTGATGTGTGCGTTTTAATCGCGCAAGGGGTGGGGTGGTCGGGACAGACAAGCATTGCAAACTGTTCGCCCGCGCTTTCAAACCGCTGAATAAGCGTTTTTATAACTCCGTCGATTTTTTCGATAGAGTAAACCTTGTGCGCATAGTCGCCGTGGTGTCCGCACTCGTCGGGGGCCTCCATATGGATATAAACGAAGTCCAGCCCGCCATTCAAAAGCGCGTCTGCGGCGGCGTTCGCCTTGCCTTGAAAATTCGTGTCGTAGTTGCCCGTAATTTTGTCAACTTCCAGAATTTTCAGCCCCGCAAGCATGCCTATGCCCTTAACAAGGTCTACCGCGGAAATAACTCCGCCCTTTTTACCGCGCAGTTTTTCAAAGTTTTCCAGCGCTGGTTTGGTTCCCTCGCCCCAAAGCCAGATAGAGTTTGCGGGCTTTTTGCCTTGTCTTACGCGGTTTAAATTTACGGGGTGCTTTGACAAAATATCATAGCTTTTCCGCATAAAATCAAGATAAATTTCCGCGTTTTCGCCTTTGGGCAGGTGCGCGGTTATCTTTTTGTCGGAAATATCGTGCGGAGGGGTAAGCTCGTGCCCGACCGCGCCGTTTTTCACAACAAGGCAGTGACGGTAAGAAATTCCGCAGTAAAAAGCGAAGCTTTCGCTGCCGAGCTCCTGTTGTACGGCGGTTATAAGCTGTTCGGCTTCCCCGGTGGAAATTTCGCCCGCGGAATAGTCCAGCATGGTTTTTTGCGCGTAGTCGGTTTCGTCGGAAAGCGTTACAAGATTGCACCGCACCGTCACGTCGGTAGGCGCAAGCTTAATGCCCATTGAAACGGCTTCCAGCGGAGAGCGTCCCGTATAATATTTTTGCGGGGCAAAGCCGAGCACGGACATATTCGCCACGTCCGAACCGGGTTTAAAACCCTCCGGCACGGTTTTGCAAAGCCCTATTTCCGATACGGGCGCAAGTTTGTCAATGGTGGGGGTTGCGGCGGCTTCAAGGCAGGTTTTGTTGCCGAGTCCGGCAATTTTCCTGTCCGCCATTCCGTCGCCCAAAACTACGATATATTTCATAAAAATTCCTGTAAGGTTTCTTGTTATTTTGAGCGTTTGTTTTACTGTCATTCTGAACGAAGTGAAGAATCTGATTGTCTTATGTCTACCCCCCCTGCCTATGGCGGGGGGATTAAGGGGGGTGGTTTCTTACCACCTTAACCTACGTTGTAAACCGCATTCAGATGCTTCCGCAAGCGTCAGTATGACAACGTTTCAACATACAGCAAGCTCTTTAATTCAAGTCCCAGTCAATGGGCTGTCTGCCGTGCGCAAGCAGGTACGCGTTTGTTTTTGAAAAATGCCTGCACCCGAAAAACCCGCTGAACGCCGAAAGGGGCGAGGGGTGGGGGGACTGCAAAATAAGGTGCTTGCTTTCGTCAATCAGCGGAGCTTTGCTGCGCGCGTTTCCGCCCCATAAAATAAATACTGCGTTTTCCGTATTGTCGGAAATAAGCTTTATTACGCTGTCGGTGAACCACGCCCATCCGCATTTAGAGTGCGAGTTCGCAAGATGCGCGCGCACCGTCAAAGTGGTGTTCAAAAGCAATACGCCGCCTTTCGCCCACTTTGTCAAATCGCCGCAGTTCGGCTCGGTTATGCCGAGGTCGGTCTGAATTTCCTTGTAAATATTAATAAGCGAGGGCGGAAGCTGTACGCCCTTTTTTACTGAAAAGCACAGCCCGTGCGCCTGCCCCGCGTTGTGGTAGGGGTCTTGCCCCAAAATTACAGCCCGAACCTCGTTTAAAGGCGTGTAGCGGAAGCAGTTGAACAAATCGTACATATCGGGATAAACCGTATAGTTAGAGTATTCGTTTTTCAGAAATTCGCGGATTTTTTTGTAGCGTTCGTCCGCAAAAAGGGGCGCAAGCAGTTCGTCCCAGCCGCCGCCGAGTTCTATCATTTGTGTAAGCTCCTTATTTCTATTAAATGCGGTTAACCGCCGCATATGTGCCGTTTAATTGCGTTTTGCAAGCTCGTCCGCTAAGTTTTTCAGCTCTTTTTCAAGCGTTGCAAAACAAATTTCAAGGTTGTTTAAATACTGTTCGGCGGTGCTTCCGCTGCCAGCCGAGTCTGATATGATTTTAAAGGAATAGCAGGGCACCTTTGCGTGCATACACACTTGCGCAACCGCACCGCCTTCCATATCGCGTATATCGGCTTTAAGAGTATCCTTCAAAAGTCTGTAATCTTTCAGGCTGTCGTTAAATCTGTCGCCCGTAGCAAGCAGTTTTTGCGGGTATTTGCCGCATATTGCAAGGGGAATATAGTTTTCCGTGCACTCGTCAAGCGTGCCTATCTGCGTGCCGTTAAGCTGGGTTAAGTCAAAATCGTACTGAACCGTTGCGGATATGCAGTACATTTTTCCAACGTCAACGCTTCCGTTCAGTCCGCCCGCAACCCCTATGTTTATAATTGCGTCCGCTTTCAATAAATCTATTGCAATCTGCGTACCGCATGCGGCGTTAACTTTGCCCACTCCGCATACTACAATAGCGGTCTTTCTTTTGAATAGGGTACCGTATATCACGCGTTTACCGCAAATTTCACGCTCTTTTACGCGTTCCATTTGCTTTATAACGGGTTTGGCTTCCTTGTCCATGGCAATAACAAAACAGTTCATTTTTCTACTTATTCCTCTATGCAGACGGTAATAACTCCGTATTCGGTAAAATGCTGTTGAATGTCGCAGTTCTGCTCGGCGCCTTCAAAATATATTTTGCCCCCCGAATATGACGTGCTTTTTAAATCTTTTGCAAGCGTTCCGCCCTTCATTTTAATAAAAGCCTCGCGCGCGGTCCAGTGCAATAGAAACTGTCTTTCGTCCGTAATTTCCGCCTGTTCTTCCGAAGGGAAGCGCGTAACAAGCAGATTATGGCTTTTGTCTTTAAAAATTTCCAAATCCGCGCCGACGGGCCTGTCGCAAACGGCTATAATTCCGTACTTTCCGCTGTGCGACAGCGAAAAGTATAGGGGGTTGTTCCCGATATACGGTTTTCCGTTTTCCGTCCGCAGAATTTCGGGCGAATATCCCAAAAGATTGCGCAGAATCTTATCCAGCCTGTCGTAAATGCCCTCGGCTTTGGTAAAAAAAAGTTTGTTCATAGCATCAGCGACTCGATGTATTCAATCTGTTCGCGCGTTGCAAGATTTTTTGTGAACGCGCACGCCGAGCCTGCCGCGGTGGCAAAATTCAGCGCCGAAAAATAGTTGTCCGAACGGATATATTCGTGGACGAAGCCCGCAATCATAGAATCCCCCGCGCCGACTGAGTTTACAAGCTGTCCGCGCGCCGCGCGCACGTAAAGCGACTGCGCCGATTCCGTTACCATAGCCGCGCCCGAGCCGCCCATTGAAACTATAACGTTCCGCGCGCCCATTTTTTGCAGTTTGCGCGCGCAGGAAAAAATCCCCTCTATGTCGGGCACCGCGCTCAGTCCGAAAATTTCGCACATTTCGTAAACGTTGGGCTTAATAAGGAAAGGTCGGTACGTCAAAGCTTCGGTCAAAAGCTTTCCGCAAGCGTCCAGCACCACGTTTACGCCGTGAATATTTTTAAGTTTTTTCAAAAGGTTGGCGTACGTAAGGCTGTCAAGGGTGGAGGGCACGCTTCCGCTCATAATCAGCCAGTCGCCAGATTTAAGCAACGTTTTTAATTTGCGGACAAGCTTGTTCACGTCGTTTGCGGAAACAAGCGCGCCCGTGCCGTTTATGTCCGTTTCGGTATTGCTTTTAATTTTAACGTTAATACGGCTTTGCCCGCCGACTTCTATAAAATCGTAATTTAACCCCAGCCCGCTGACCTTTTCGCGGATATATTTGCCCGTGAATCCCGCCACAAAGCCCAGAGCAAGCGTTTCGTCGCCCAGCTCTTTAAGCGCGAGCGAAACGTTTATTCCCTTACCGCCTACGGCAAGGCGTTCGCCCGTGGTGCGGTTTACAACCCCGCTTTTAATGTTATTTACTTGTACATAATAATCCAGCGAGGGATTAAAGGTTACGGTGTAAATCATAAATACGTCGGCGGACGCGCGTTTGATTAAAACTTACATCCGTTGCATAAACTTTAAAGCATTTACTATGATTTGTCAATAAAAAACAATTTTAAACACTTGATTTTTTTGCCTGCATATGTATAATTGAAAGACAACGCGTCGTCGCTAAGTAAAATTATGCGGAGCATTGCTCGGTAAATTTTTTTGCGGGCGAGTTTTCAGATTCGATTGCGTGCGGAGGAAAAGAAAAGCATACCAAAGGCTCGGCTTTGTAAAAACGGAAACTTAAATTTAAATGCAGAATCCAAAGATTCGAAAGTTATTGCTTTCCCCTCGATGAGAGCGGCAGGCGTAGCTTGCGCTGCTTAACTTAAAAGCAGTCCGTCTGCGCCCGTTTACCGTTGGCAGGCGTAAGGCGTTAATTAAACGGCAAACTTTTTTAAGCGTTTAACCGCGCGTTTAAAAAAGTATTTAAGCGGTTTGCGCTTATTTGCGCCCGTTCGCCGGCGCGGATAAGTTAAGTTAAAGGCGGAATAAGTATGTAGAAAGCTTTGACAAAGTTCGTAAGACTCGGGTGCAAGTCCCGACTCGTCCACCATTACGGGGGTATACGCACACCCCTCTGAATTAGAAACCGAATTGTCGGTTTCTTTTTCTTTTGCGCTGTTTTCGTTTTCGCCGTCGTTGCCGTCGGGGTAATCGGGGAAAATCAAGTTCAAAAGCAATTCGTTTTGCTGTTCGCCTTTTAAGTTGAAAATCACTTTCATTTTATTGTCGTAAAGCAATACCCGATAAATAAACGTGTCGATTAGGTCTTTGCGGTTTTTCGTCTTGGAATAGTCCAGCGTTCTGAAATGCTGTAACTCACCCCGAAGAATGGAACGGAATTATAAACGATGCGGAATTTAAGAAGTATTTTGTTGTAAAAGGCAGTACATTGAAGAATGTTCCCGCCGGTTATGATAAAGACCATCCTCAGGCGGAATATCTGAAATATAAGTCCTGGTATTTGGAATACTTTATGACCGACGACGAAGTAGGCAACACAACTGCGTTTATTGAAAAAGCGGTAGAACTTTTCAGAATTATGAAACCGTTTAATGACTATCTCAATAAGGCGCTTAAAGATTTCAAAATGCCTACAAGGTAATAAGCGCATGCTTAAACAGAGCGGTAAACAGTAATTCGGAGAGGTTAATAAAGTTAAAGATATAGTCCAAATTGCATAAGTATTGCGCAATACTTTAACAATTTGGACGGTTCGGGCAGAGATGGCAAACGGCGGTAAATGCTGTAAACGAAAGAAAAATGCGTAAAGTTGCTGTAAATCTGCGGGAAAGTACGGCTAATATTTTTTAAACGCATAGCGGTTATAAATTATTGCTTTAAAATCATAGTGTGTAGTATAATAAAATTATATTGAAACAAATAGTTTTGGAGATTTGCGTGAAAATTTTAAGCAACACTAAAAAATTTATAATTACATTATTGTTTGTCGTACTGCTTGCAACGGTTATGGCTTGCGTTGACGTCAACGTAAACGGCAGTGACAAGTACGGTAACGTCACAAACGGCGCGAACGGTTCGGTTGTATCCGGCGCGGTAACTGCTGACGAGGCCAAAACCTGTACCTATCTTTCAGATATTACGGGCAAGTGTCAGCCAAACGGCTACCTTCCTTACGGCGTAGTTGCCGATAAAACGGACAAGGGCGCAAAGCTCAGCGTTAAAGTTGACGGAAGCGCAATGTATTTTGATAAAGGTCTTTACACGCCTACGCCCAAATCGGTCATATACGACATCAGCGGTTTAAATTACAGATATTTTTTCAGCAACATAGCCGTGCAAAGCGGAACTTCCGCAAACGGCAGGGTGCTTTTCGGCGTTGATTTATCCAACTCGGCTACGGGCGGTTGGGTTAATAAGTATACAAGCGCGGAAATGACCTCCAACGACAGCGCAAAACAAGTCCGCATAGAAGTCGGGGAGTATAAGTATATAAGAATACGCGCCGATTTTGCCGAAGGAACAAGAATTACCGCCGCGGCAGTCTGGGCGGACGCAAAATTCACCGACAGCGAAACCAACGAAATAGAATACCTTGTAAAATCGGTTGATGAATACGACAACCTTATAAAAACAAAGTACGCGGACGCAGACCTTTCGGACAGCGCGTTCGAGCTGGCTCTGCTACAAAGAAATTACGTAAGCAAGTTCGGTACAAACGGACACATAACGCTTCACAACTATATAAAATCAAGCGCACAGAACGCGCAAGCTTTCAGCTGGCTGTTCGATAACCTTGACGTGCTGAGAATGTACACCACGGGAGGAACGCCCGACAACACAAACATATATCTAAAAAACAATACTTATAATCCTGCAAGCTGGTCAAATTCCTTAAAGGTTCTGACTAACCTGTATTCGGTATATAAAGACGACCTAAATGATAACACAATCACCGATACGGGCAAACGCAGGGGCGATATTTATCAGAAGATGATGATTTCAATATCGCTTACTTATTCAAAAAGAGTGCGCTTCTGGATTTATGATATAGGTCCCGACAATACGCTGAATAAGACGGATAACGATTCCAACGCAATAGACCGTTACGCCGCGTTCAAAAAAATATGGCTTGCGGGCAAGCTTGACAACGCGGTATTCGAAAATATCGAAGTGGAAGAAATGCGCTATATAATGACCACGCTTCTTCCCGATAACGAAATAGAGTGGCTGCTCGATTACTGGAAGTGGAAGGGTACAAAAGGCCCGTACAGCCTTATGAAGTATCTTTTCGCATACGAATTCTGGTCGGGAGCGCCTCACCTTTACGACCCCGCCAAAAAGGACTATTATTACGAAAAGTACAGACTTGACGGTTACGGCATAGAATACAAAAAATACTATACCCACGCGTGGATGATGTTCGAAACGGGCGGCGTCTGCTGGAATATGTCCAACATAGGCTCGAATATGACTGCGGTCTGGGGGCATCCGTCAACCCCGCTCGGACAGTCGGGGTACGTTGAGCACGTTGCTTACGCCGACTACTATATCAATAAAAACGGCGACGGTTACTGGGCTTTGACAAACGACGTTTTCGGCTGGGTCAACACAAATTTCAGAAACTTCAACAACTTAGGCAGTGCGGGCGGCTGGTACACTCTAAGAGCAATGAACGACTGGGGTACGGGCAGTTATACGACTACCCACAGCGGAACCTATCTTCTGCTTGCCCAGGCGGCTATAAACGACTTCGAAAATTATGAAAAAGCTAAAGAGCTTACTTTGCTTGCCGAAGTTTACGGTAACGATTTGGTTAAGCAGGAGCAGATTTACCGTAAGGCTTTGGCTGTGCAGAAGTTCAACCTTGACGCGTGGCTGGGGCTTATAAACAACTATATCGCGCAAAACAAGTCGGGCGATGAATTTATAGAGCTTGCAAGAGAGGTTGCCGATTCCTTAAAATATTATCCCCTTCCAATGTACGATATGTTAAGGCTGATAGGTAAGCACGCTTCCGCGCCCGAGCATAAAGCGGTATTAAGCATGATTCAGGCGGACGCGCTTACCGCCGCAAGCAAGGCGACCGAAGGACAGGTGCTTCAATCAAACGTAACAAGGACAATGGCTAACTATCTGCTGGGCAAAGTAGATACCGAGGTTGCAACGTTTGAATTCGACGGCGACGGAGGCGGCGCGCTTGCCCTCGGCAAAATGTACGCTACGTCTACTCCGACGTGGGAATACAGCCTTGACGGAGGCGCAACGTGGACTGTTACGGACGAAAAAGTTATTTTGTTTACCGAAGAGCAGATTAACGGTATTTCTGCGGGAAACGACATAAAGGTGCACATTGTAGGCACGCCCCGCGTCGAGCAGAATATATACGTTATAGATATTACGGAATTTAACGCGCCCAACGGTTTTTACGTAAACGACTGGGAAAACAAAATTTTCGGTCTGGACGATACAATGGACTGGCGCTATCAGGGCGATACGGTCTGGACTGCGTATAAACGGCAGCAGCCCGACCTTTTCGGCGATAAAAAAATTGAAATCAGGCGCCGCGCGGCGGGCACATCGTTTGCAAGCGACGGAGTGGTGTACACATTATCTTCCGCGGGTGAAAACAATCCCAACCGAAGGTACATTCCCGTAAGCAATCTGTCGGTTTATAAGGTTTCTTCCGAGGCAACGGCTAATCAGGGGCACGCCGCCAACATTATAGACGGAAACTACAATACAAGGTGGCACTCCGAATGGAAGGGCAACGACAAGGAAAGGTATATAATAATAGAGTTTGCAAGACAGTTTGTTTTAACCGCTATGGAATATATCCCCGCCGGCGGAGGAAACGGTAAAATTCTCAAAGGCAGAATTTACGGCAGCAGTACGGGCGATTACTGGACGGAGCTTTCTTCCGTCAGCTGGGCGAATAACGAAAGCTTGAAATCTGCGGAATTTGCGGACAATACTTTAAAACTCAAATATATTAAGATTGTCGGCGAGCAATGCTCGGGCAGCAGAAGCTTTATTGCGGGCAGAATGTTCAACTTCTATCATAATGAAGAAGCTTCGGCAAACCCCAACCCCGTTGCGGGAATAGAATTTGACAAAACGGTTATGACAAACGGCAACGTAACCGTTACGCTTGTAAATCCCAGCACAAGCATTATAGTAACCAACAACAGCGGCAGAACAAACTATACTTTTACTGAAAACGGCAGTTTCACATTCGAGTTTAAGGATATAAACGGCTTGACCGGCAGCGCTACCGCCGAGGTTGACTGGATAGACAAAACCTTGCCAACAGCCACTGCAACATACAGCACCACGGATAAGACGAAAAACAACGTCACCGTGACGCTGACGTTCAATAAGGCCGTTGTTGTAAACAACAACGGCGGTAAAAACACTTATACGTTCACCGCAAACGGACAGTTTACTTTCTACTTTACGGATATGGCGGGCAATCAAAATACGTATACCGCGGAAGTTTCAAACATATTTAAGGATGCCCCCAAAATTCAAAAGACAGAATACAGTACTACGGAACCGACAAACGGCGACGTAACCGTCACATTCTATTTTGACAGACCGGTAAAATATTACAGCGATACGGTATTTTCTACAACGTATTCGTATACGTTCACTAATAACGAAACAAGAATATTTGCTTTCCGCGACGAACTGGGTAATCCTCTAAGCAAACAGATAAGTATCAGCAATATAGATAAAACCGCCCCGAAAGGCACAATTTCTTACAGTACCGTAAATAAAGCGAATAAGGTTATAGCCTATATAAGCTTTAACGAGGACAACGTAACCGTATTGAACAACGGCGGTTCAAGCGCGTACACGTTTACGCAGAACGGCACTTTCACTTTTGAATTTGCCGACAGAGCGGGCAACAAGGGCAAGTCAACCGCAACCGTAAGCTGGGTTGACGCAAGCGTTGCCGCGCCCGAAATAAGGTACAGCGCCTCGGCGGTAACAAATCAGGACGTAACCGCTTCGCTTGTGGTAAACGGAAGCGTTTTGCAGACGCATACCTTTACCGAAAACGGAAGCCATACGTTCAGCTATACCTTAAACGGTGAAAATCTTACCGCAACGGCGTTTGTCAGCTGGATAGATAAAACCGCGCCTACGGCAACAATCAGTTACAGTACGCAGAACTGGACGAAAGTAGACGTAACCGCAACGGTAATGTTCGACGAATCTGACGTTGAAATTATAAATAACAACAAATCCAACAGCTACACGTTTGATAAAAACGGTACGTTCGTTTTCAGGTACAGGGATAAAGCTGGCAACGAAGGCGGGATTGAGGCAAGGGTAAGCTGTATTTACAAAAAACTTGCCGTTCCCGTAATTCAGTACAGTACCGAAGAACTCACCAACAGCGACGTTACCGTAAGCATAACCGATTTTGTTATGGACGATATTTTCGACGAGTCGTCGTTTGCAATTTACAAAAAGTCCATTACGGTTACAAGTAATTTCGGCAGTAAATCATATACTTTTACGGAGAACGGAAGTTTCACGTTCAGCTATTACGACGGAGCCGGCAATGTCGGCAGTAAAACCGTAACGGTAGACTGGATAGACAAGGACGCGCCCATTGCTACAATAGATTACAGCAATTACGATATTACGCGCGGGCCTGTTACGGCGGTTATAAACTTTTACGAGCCAAACGTTACCATTACGAACAATTCGGGACTGAACAGTTTTGAATTCGACGATAACGGAAGCTTCACTTTCACGTTTGCAGACGCGCTCGGCAATGTCGGTTCGGCAACGGCAATCGTAAACTGGATAAATAAAAATCTGCCCGTAGTCAGCGTCAGCTACAACCTTACAGAAAAAACCGACAAGGACGTTGTGGTTACTATCGGGTTTGATAAGGAGGACGTTGTTATCGTCAATAACGAGGGCAAGTCAACCTATACTTTTACGGAAAACGGCAGTTTCACCTTTGAATACGTTTACGACGGAAATGCTTTTGCAAGCGAAACGGTGGAAGTAGACTGGATAAAAAAGACGGTTTTCATAAAGTATTACGACGGCGCGCTGTTAAAGGAGGACGTAATCGCTTACGGTTCTGGCTATCAGGTCTTATATACGCCCGAAAATACGGACGGTAAAGTTTTCAGCCACTGGGTCGGCGCAGACGGAGCTATCTATTACGAGGGCGATATTCTCAGCCCCGAGGACGATTTGACGCTTACCGCCGTATACGAAAAAACGGACGACAACGGTAACGATAACGACAATGATAACGATAATGATAATAACGGCGGCGGCGATAATAATAACGGCGGAAACAACGGCTCGTCGGACGGTGAAAACAAACCTAAAAAATCCAACGCGGGGTTGATTGCGGGAATTATCATAGCGGTTTTGGTTGTTGCGGCAGGCGCTGCAACGGCGGTAATTATAGTTATTAAAAAGAAAAAGCAGTAAAATTTGCCGTAAGTATTAAAATCACCCCGCCCGAAACGGCAAGAAAAACCGTTTCGGGCGGGGCTTACAATATTATATCAAAGTTTTTTAAGGAGATAAATATGAGTTCATTCAAAGATTTACGCATAGTAGACAACTTTTACCAGACAAGCGCGTTCTTTCCCATGCCCACTATTCTTGTCGGCACCGTTTCGGAAAAAGGAGCAACAAACCAAAGCCTTTCCCCGAAAAAATTCAGGCAAAGGAGGGCGACGTCAATTCCGTCAAATACGCGGCGAAGCGCATCGACCCCGAAGTGACGTTTACCGACGAGGCGTGCGCAAAGCTTACCAAAATTCCCCGCATATTTTTAAAAGCCGCGCTTACGCAAATGGTGCAGATAGCCAAGGAGGAGGGCATTTCGGTAATCGACGGGCAAGCCCTTGAAATAATCAACGACAAGCGCCGTAAGGAAAAGAAATAAATTTTTTAGTGTGAAATTGCAATTGCCCGACCGCTTGTCATTCTGAGTACTTGATTTACTGTCATTCTTGGGTGCTTGGTTTACTGTCATTCTGAACGCAGTGAAGAATCTGATTGTCCCAACCGCTTGTCATTCTGAACGCAGTGAAGAATCTGATTGTCAAAAGAGGAATAAATATGAATTACTACGTCTATATTACTGCAAACAAGGACAATAAAACAATTTATATCGGTGTAACGGATAATTTGCCGCGGCGCATACACGAGCATAAAACAGGTTTGCATAACGGTTTTACAAAAAAGTATAACGTGGATAAACTTGTTTATGCAGAACAATTTGAAGATATAAATTTTGCAATCAAGCGCGAAAAACAACTGAAAGGCTGGAAACGCGATAAAAAAGACGCGCTTATTTCGCAATCCAATCCGGAATGGGAAGAATTGCAACCGTATTAATATAGGTTTTGCGCTTTAACACACGTTGTAAACCAGTTTGAGATGCTTCGGCAAGCCTCAGCATGACACTGTTCTGTCATTCTGAACGCAGTGAAGAATCTGATTGTCTTACGCCGATAACAAAATCAACCCTACACGCCGTATTATAACGCCGCAAATTTTTATGCCGTTGACATTTTTTTGAAAAACGTATATAATAATAGGGTACTGAAATTTCGGGACGCAGTAAAACACGGAGTAAAAACAAAAAATGAAGATTTGCATTTTCGGCGCGGCGAGCGCGCATATAGACGAAATATATATAAAAAAGGTAGAAGATTTATCGCAAAAGCTTGCTAAGCGCGGGCACTCGCTTGTGTTCGGCGCGGGCGCGACGGGGCTTATGGGCGCGGCGGCGCGCGGTTTTAAAAAGGGAAATGGTTATATTCACGGCGTTATTCCCGAATTTTTCCGCGAAGAAAGCGTGGAAGTTATTTTCGGTGACTGCGACAAGCTTACTTTTACCGAAAATATGTCCGAACGCAAGCGCATAATGGAGGACGATTGCGACGCTTTCATAATCACCCCCGGCGGTATAGGCACGTTTGAGGAGTTTTTTGAAGTACTGACCTTGAAACAGCTCGGCAGGCACAAAAAAGCGATTGCGGTTTTCAATATAGAAAACTACTACGACGGACTTGAAGATTTTATGAAGCAGGTTTACGAGCGTAAATTTATAAATTTCAAGTGTTACGAGATGTATTCGTACTTCGACACGGCGGAACAAATTATAGACTATCTTGAAAATTACAAGCCTGACGGTACGCCGTGGCAAAAGCTGAAAATAGGCGACTGAGAGGACAAAATGATTAACGTAGCTTTTGTCTGCCTCGGCAATATATGCCGTTCACCGATGGCGGAACTGATTTTCAAACAGCTTGTAAACGAGCGCGGGCTTTCGTTAAGCTTTAATATTTCCTCCTGCGGAACCTCCGACTGCGAGGAGGGGAACCCGATTTATTATCCCGCGCAGAAAACGCTTTCCGCCCACAATATTGCGGGGAGCCATACCGCCCGCCAGATAACTTATAAGGACATAAAAAACAACGACTATATTCTGGTTATGGACAGCAGTAATCTTTTGGATATTTTAAGGCTTACGTGCGGGGAATACGGCGAAAAGATTTTCAAGCTCTGTTCGTTCACTTCCCGCCCGCGCGACGTCGCCGACCCGTGGTACACGCGCGACTTTGAAAAAGCGTTCGCCGACATATATGACGGGTGCAAATGCTTTTTGGATTACATATTAAAGGAAAAAAGCGAAGCCCTCGGCTACGATAAAAGACACTGAAAAGCCGTTAAAAATAATGTATAAAAAAATAAAACCGCTCCGCGTAATAAACGCGGGGCGGTTGTTCAAAACGCGCCAAACAGCCATAAAAAGGCGCGCTTCAAAACCGTAATAAATAATTAATTTTTCTGAACGGCGGTTTTTCCCGCAACGGCGGTCTGCGCCGAAAGGGTTTCCGTCTTTCTGTCTTTACCCATAAAGAACAGGGCAACCGTGCCGGGACCGGCGTGCGAGCCGGTGCATAAATCGTAGTACTCTATAATTACGTCCTTAACGCCGTACTGCGTTTTAAGGGTTTCCGCAAGGTAAAGCGCGTCTTCCTCGCAGTCCGCGTGCGCAATGGCAACGGTTTGGTTTTCTATATTCACAGCGCGGGTTTTGCACGCTTCTAAAATGGCGGTAAGCGCCTTTTTTCTGCCCCGCTCCTTTGCGTAGAACGCTAACTTTGCGGGGGAACCGCCGTCCGCGCGTATGAGGGGCTTAATATTTAATATGGTGCCGGCAATCGCCGCCGCCGCGGAAATTCTTCCGCCCTTTTTCAAAAACTTCAAGTCGCCTACCGTAAGATAGCTGTTCAGCTTGTAAGCGTTAGTGTTAATCCACTTCGCGCACGCTTCCGCGCTTTCGCCCATATCCCTCAAATCGGCGGCTTTCAGCACAAGCAAGCCCTCGCCCAAGCTTGCGTTGGCGCTGTCGCAAACGTAAAGCTTACAGCGGGGGAACTGTTTTTCAAGCGTCTTTTTCGCTTCGATGGCCTGATTGTACGTTCCGCTTATTCCTGCCGAAATAGTAATAAAAACGGCGTCGCGCCCGCTTTGCATAGCGGGAGTAACCGCTTCGATTATGCGCTGTTCGTCTATAAGCGAGGTCTTAACGTCCGCGCCGTTTCTCAAATCCTCGTAAAATTTCTTTGCAGTCTGCGTGAAATCGCCGTTCGGCACGTAACAAAGCCGTTCTTCGCCGTTCACAATGCAGGTGTAGGAAATTATATTAATATTGTGCTTTTCAATCAGTCCGTCGGGTAAGTTGGCGGAGGAATCCGCAAAAATTTCAAATGTGTTCATAATTTTTAACTCCGTTTGCGTAAGCGTTTTAAAACCGCCTGCGCACTCTATACTATCATTATGCCTTATTTTCGCCAAAACACAACCTACTTGTACGATTTTGCATTCCACATATTGTTTCGGCAGGTAAACCGACATTTTTTGCAACTCTACCGCCAAAATTTCACACTCTACTCACAGTAGAATTGTATATTTTAGTTGTATTTTTCGGTAGAATGTGGTAAAATTCACATATGGTAAACGATTTGAAGGAAAACATAGCCAAAAATCTGGTTGAATTGCGCACCCGCGCCAAGCTTACGCAGGTTCAGCTTGCCGATATGCTAAACTATTCGGATAAAGCCGTTTCCAAATGGGAGCGGGGCGAGGCGGTTCCCGATTTGCGCGTTTTGATACGGCTTTCGGAGATATACGGCATAACACTGGACGATATAGTCAAGGGTGAAACGGTCGCCCCTCAGGTTCAGCCCAAAAGACGTATAAGCGGAGTGCGCGCGTTTATCGTTGCCATGGCGGCGGTGCTGGTTTGGTTTGTGGCAACGCTGGTTTTTATGCTGTTCTACTTCATAATTCCTACGCAGGAATACGCTTACCTCGTGTTTGTGGTTGCGCCGTTGCCTACGGCAATAGTTTTTACGGTGTTTTCCGCGCTGTGGGGCAACAGACTTTCAAACGCGGTTGCAACCTCTTGCATTTTGTGGAGCTGCGCGCTTATACTTCACGTTTTTGTGTGGAAGTTCGCCCCGACGTTTAAGGAAATTTACTTTGTATGGATAGTTTCGGCGGTATTCGAAATTCTGATTATTTTATGGTTTTCTTACAGATGGTTTGCGGCAAAGCTGTTTAAAAAACCGCATAAACAATAAAAAATAACCGCAAAAAGCTTGCGGATTTCCGGAGAATATGGATATGGATTTGAAAAAACTTGCTTCAAGACTTATACCCGACAAAAATTTGCTTCCCCCCGAAGAATACGAAAAAATTTATCCCGAAAGGGATATAGATAAGGGCGCGGAAGTAACCCGCCTTGCGCCCTCGCCCACGGGCTTCATTCATTTGGGGAATTTGTATTCCGCGCTTGCGGACGAGCGCGCCGCGCACACAAGCGGAGGTATTTTCTATCTGCGCATAGAGGACACCGACGAAAAACGCAAGGTTGAGGGCGCCGTTGAAAGCGTTATCCGCTCGCTGAAATATTTCGGCTTGAAGTTTGACGAGGGCGCGGAAATAGACAGCCCGCTCAATAAATACGGCCCTTATTATCAGCGTCAACGCGCCGAAATTTACAGAAGCTTCGTAAAAAAGCTTATAGAAGAAGGTTTGGCGTACCCGTGCTTCTGCACCGCGGAGGAGCTTGACGCAGTACGCGAAAAACAGACGGAAAATAAGCAAACCACGGGATACTACGGGGCGTATGCAAAATGCCGCAACCTTTCCGAGGAGCAGATTTATAAAAATCTCGACGAGAAAAAGCCCTTTGTTATCCGCCTTAAATCGCAGGGCAGTATAGAAAACAAATTCACCTTCCGCGACGCAATCAAGGGCGACATAACGGTAACGGAAAACGACCAGGACGTTGTTATTTTAAAGTCGGACGGTATTCCTACCTATCATTTCGCCCACGCAATAGACGACCACTTTATGCGCACAACGCTTGTTATCCGCGGAGAGGAGTGGCTTTCAAGCCTGCCCATACATCTTGAACTGCATAAGGTGCTCGGCTTCAAGCCCCCGCGCTACGCGCACACTTGCTCGCTTATGAAGATGGACGGTGAAACAAAGCGCAAGCTTTCAAAGCGCAAAGACCCCGAACTATCCCTCGACTATTACAGAAAAGCGGGCTATTATCCGCTTGCCGTAGTCAAGTATTTAATGACCGTTTTAAATTCCAACTTCGAGGAATGGTCGCTCAAAAACCCCGACGCCGATTACAGAGATTTCAAGTTTAAAATCGACAAAATGGGCAAAAGCGGCGCGCTGTTCGATTTGGAAAAGCTGTGCGACGTATCCAAAACGGAAATTTCAAAGCTTTCCGCAGAGGAATGTTACGGCTTTTTGAATAGCTGGGTTGAAGAATTCGGCACGGATACCGACAAAGCGCGCTTTAAGGATAAAGAGTATTTAGTTAAAATTTTAAACCTTATAATGGGCACGGGCGGCAAAAAACGCAGAAAGGATATCGAGCGCGCCGAGCAGGGCGTTCGTCTTATCGAATATTTCTTTGACGATTTGTGCAATCATTACGATAAATTCAGGTTCGACGATAAAACTGTTACGGCAGTGCTTGAAGGCTTTGCAAAGGTCTACGACCCCGCGGACGATAATTCCGCATGGTTTGCCAAGTTGAAGGCGGTTGCCTCAAACGCGGGCTTTGCTGCGGAAATGAGCGAATGGAAGGCTCACCCCGAAAACTATAAGGGCAGTGTTTCTGACGCGGCTGAAATACTGCGTATAGCAATCACGGGCAAGGCAAATTCCCCCGATTTGTGCACTATTATGGGCATACTCGGCAAGGAACGCTGTCTTAAAAGGTTAAACAGCGAAAATTGCATTTCGCTTAATAAGGCGCAGACTGAATAATAATTAAAGATTAACGTCTTAAAAGGGTATAAGCGTATTATGAATTTTGTTGACGTTATGCTTACCGCGGCGTTTCTGTTTTTTGCGGGCAGTATGATAGGCTGGTGCACAGAGGTGCTTTTCCGCAGACTGTTTACCGCCAAAAAATGGATAAACCCCGGTTTTCTTACGGGGCCGTATCTGCCGCTTTACGGCTTCGGCGTGGCGGGACTTTTCGGTATTTCGCTGATACCGGTAAACACCGGCTACGCGTGGCTGGACGCAATAATCATTATATTGATAATGGGCGTTGCAATGACGGTAATCGAATACATCGCGGGGCTTATTTTCATAAAGGGAATGAAGATAAAGCTTTGGGATTATTCCAACCGTTGGGGCAATATTCAGGGCATAATTTGTCCGCTGTTTTCGTTTTTCTGGCTGGTTGTATCCGCGTTTTTCTATTTCGTAATCGACCCTTACTTGCTGGACGCGGTTGTGTGGTTCGTCAATCATATGGCCTTTGCGTTTATAGTGGGTATATTCTTCGGCGTGTTTTTCGTCGATTTGGGACATTCTATACAGCTGTCGGCAAAAATCCGCGCTTTTGCCGCAAAGCATAAAACGGTTATTTCGTTTGAAAAGCTTAAAGAGAGCATTAAAACCAAAATCGAAAGCGCCGGACGCAGAAAGGCGAGCTTTATATTTCCGTTCAGGTCGAACCGCACTTTGAACGAGGAGCTTGAAAATTTTACGGCTGAACAAACCGAACAAGCGGAGCTGACTGATAAAGCGGATAAAGCGGTTAATTAAGTTTCAGATAATTTTATATCCTTATAATCAAAGGAGAAAAGATATGCTTGAATTAAAAAATATCAAAAAGGAATACAAGGTAGCGGGCGGTGCCGTTCAGGCGCTTAAAGGCGTAAGCATACGTTTCCGCAAAAACGAGTTTGTTTCAATTCTCGGCGCTTCGGGGTGCGGAAAAACCACGCTTTTGAACATTATCGGCGGGCTTGACAAATATACCTCGGGCGACCTTATAATCGAGGGCACGTCCACAAAGGAATTTTCCGACGGCGACTGGGATACCTACCGCAACCATTCGATAGGCTTCATTTTTCAAAGCTATCACCTTATTCCCCACCAGACGATTTTGCAGAACGTAGAGCTTGCTTTGACTATTTCGGGCGTAAGCAAGGAAGAACGCAGAAAACGCGCTGTCGAGGCGCTGGGAAAAGTAGGGCTTGCGGACAAAATCAACACCCGTCCCAACCAGCTTTCGGGCGGTCAGGCTCAACGCGTTGCAATCGCCCGCGCACTTATCAACGACCCCGAAATAGTGCTTGCGGACGAACCGACGGGCGCGCTCGACAGTAAAACCAGCGTGCAGATAATGGAGCTGTTAAAGGAAATTTCGGGCGACAGACTTGTAATAATGGTTACGCACAACCCCGAGCTTGCCGAGCAGTATTCAACGCGTATTATCCGCCTTTTGGACGGTGAAATTATTGACGATACAAGTCCCTACGGAGGAGAAGACGAAAATTCGTGTGAACAGGACGAACAGACCGAACAGCCGAAGGCGGAAATCGCCGTAGAAACGGAGCAGTCCCAAAAAGGCAAAAAGAGCAAGGGCAAAAAGAAAAAGTCTTCAATGGGTATGGGAATGGCGTTTATGCTTTCCCTCAAAAACCTGCTTTCCAAGGCAAAACGCACCGCGCTTGTTTCGGTTGCGGGCAGTATAGGCATAATCGGCGTTTCAATGGTGCTTGCCATTTCCGCGGGAGTAACCTCGTACATACATAAAATGGAAGACGATATGCTTTCGGGCTATCCCGTATCGGTTACAAGAAGTGCTTACGACTTCACCTCGCTTATGGAGCTTTCCAACGGCGGAAATACCAAAGTGGATTTGGGCGAGCTTGCAAACGGCAACAAGGTTTACGTCAATTCCCTGCTGGATACTTTGGGAACGTTTTCAACCGGCTTCGAAACCAAAAACACCATAACCGACGCTTATCTTGCGTATGTTTCGGACATTCCGAAAGATTATATAAATTTAATTCAGTACGGTTACGCGTTCAATATAGTCAACAATATTTATACCGACTTTACCGTAAGCAACAACCTTGCCGAGCACCTTCCCGACGGAGCCGACGCAAGCTTCAACGGCGGAAATATGTCCGTTGCGGCAATAAGGTCTATGTATGCGGCGGTGCTTTCGCACGTTAAGGAATACGAAACGTGGGGCTCTATGATTTCTTCCGTGGCAACGTTTGCGGAAATTCCTAATAATTACGATTATATAATGTCGCAGTACGACGTGCTTGCAGTCGATAAAAACGGCAACGCGGTAACTTCGGGCTATACCGAAGAAGAATTAAAACAGCTTTTCAACGATAAAAGCACGCTGTTTATGGTGGTTGACGGTTACAAAATAGACGACCTAACGCTTGCGCAGTACGGCTATTTTACCGAGGATGAGTTTCTCGATTACGCCTATAAAGGCGTTGACAGCGATAAGGACGTAACTCTGGTCGGCAAAGACGGCTTCCCTTATTCGCATTTTATCGGCGATACTTCCAAAAAATTTACCTACTACACCAACGATTGCGTCTATAACAAGACGGTTTACTACGCAAAACCCAAATACAGCGACGACGATATTCGCAAAATAATCACTATGACGGGCGCGGACGCCGCGCTTGCGGAACAGATTATTCTTGCCCGCAACACAAGCGACGACGCGTTGAGGGCTTTGCTTGTGCAGATGAACGGCGGAACCGAAAACGAAAAGGTGGACGAATATTTCGAAATGTTCAGACTGCCCTCCGCAGACGAAAAAACCGAGGGCTTCGTTGCAAACGCATATTCAACCGCTTACAGCATAAACGACAACGGCAATAAGATAGAACTGCCCGCGTTTGAGGACAAAACGGCTTATTCCGAGCGCGTAGAGCTGGGCGTAAAAATGATTTTGCAGAAAAAGAGCAGTGTTTCCTACGGCTGTCTTAATTCCGGCTTTTACTACACCAACGCGCTTACGAATTATATCCTCGAAACGGAAGCTGAGAGCGAGATTGTAGAATACATAAACGGTCACGAAGCCTTGGACGACGTGCCTATGTACGTAAATTATTATTACGTTAAAAGCGAAAACGGTAAAGAGTTTTATGTTTTGGATACCGTTACTTCGTCCGTTGAAAAGGGCGGGGACGCAATGTCAAGCATAATCGGCTCGATAACGGGCGCGGAATCGACGGATATGACTGCGGATTTGTTCGGAGGAAGCTCGGTTCCCACGGCAATATTTATCTACGCTTTGGACTTCGACGCAAAAAATAAGATAACCGACTACCTTGACGATTGGAACAGAATGTGCGAAAAAGAGGGCGGCACGCAGTTTACATATAAGGACGCTGAGGGCGTTTCCAAAACAATTACGCTTAGCGAAAAGGATAAAATAACCTATACCGATACGGTCGGGCTTATAATCTTAATGGTCAATACCATGATTCAGATGATAACCATAGCGCTTATCGCGTTTACCGCGCTGTCGCTTGTAGTTTCTACGGTAATGGTTGGAATTATAACCTACGTTTCGGTAGTGGAACGCATTAAGGAAATAGGTATTCTGCGCGCGGTCGGCGCAAGAAAGAAGGATATTAAACGCCTTTTCAACGCCGAAACCTTTATAATCGGGCTTGCCGCGGGCGTTGTTGGCATACTTATAACTTATTTGCTTTCGCTTATTATCAATCTTATAGTCGGCGCGCTTACGGGCGTGTTTACGATAGCCGCGCTGCCCATATGGCAGGCGCTTGTAATGATTTGCATAAGCGTTGCGCTTACGTTGATTTCGGGACTTATTCCCGCCGCCGCGGCAGCCAAAAAAGACCCCGTTGTGGCGCTGAGAACGGAATAGTGCTGTAAATTATTTTCAAACATAAATTTTTGATTAAAAATATTGACACTGCCGTATTCTTATGGTAAATTATGGATAAACTCATAGTATGGGTACGCAGTATTTGAACTTAATAAAAGCGGTTTTTGCCGCGGATATTTTTCATATCCGCAACAGATAAATGCAAACGCATTTATCTGTAAAAAACGTTAACCGTTTTTATAAAATATAAGGAGAAATTTTTTATGAAAAAGCTTTTTAAAGCATTGTTGGTTTTTGCATGCGCAGGCACGCTTTGCGCCGGTGCGCTGGCTCTGTCCGCTTGTAATAGCGGTACTAAGGGCGAATCGTATGCGCTTACTCACGGCGCTAACAGATTTATCGGTTATGCAACTGTTACGGTAAAAGGAGAAAAGGTTTCAAACTGCACTCTTACAGAAGTTGCGCTTCCCACGCAGGTTAAAGATGCCGACGGTGCTTCTTACGTTGAATTTACTTATGGAGATGTAACGTTGCAGCTTGACGGTAGCGACTATGTAGTAGGTACGGAAACGTTGAACGCTTATTTTCAGACCGAAGCTAACTGCAAAGCGTATTACGAAGCGGCTATTGGAAACAAGATAACAGGCAAGAAAGCTGACGGAACCACCGAAACTGTTACCAAATCTGTACTTTCCAAAGAAGAGAACGGTTATTGGACAAGAGTAGAGATTGACGGGGAATGGAAGACCGATGCATCTAAAAAAGATGACCCCAAAGCATATTCGCGTTGGAAAGCAAACCGTGACGCTACGGTTGCATACGTTAAATCACACGGTATTGAAGGATTAAAGAGCCTTAATAAGGGTAGCGGTGCGGTTACAGGAACAAATGTAGAAGGCGCAAACGTAACTTATTGGACTGACGGAAATAGCGTAAGTACTGGTGCAACATGGTCTGATTTGTGGTACACGGAAACTGCTCCCACAACATATGTTACCTACGGTCAGCTTATTATAAATGCGTATAACGCAACACAGAAATAAATAATTAATTTAAAATTAATGCCCGCCGTTTGTCGGCGGGTGTTTTTTTATTGCTTTTAAACGGATAATCGGTTATAATCTTTCTATGAAAAAAATTCTTGCGGTAGTTTTGTCCGCGGTAACCTGCGCGGTTGTGTTAAGCGGCTGTGCGGGCAACCAAAATAAACAATATCAGCTGTACACAAATATCCCGCAAAACGGTTTTACAGCCGAAAGCGGTTACGGCGTAAATCTGCTTACGGGCGGAGCGTTCGGCGAAGTAAAAGCGGAAAAAGCCGAAAATGCAAAAGATTTCGAGGCAAGGCGCAAGGAATGGTTCGGCATAATAAACACCGATTTAACCGCAACGCTTGTGCTTTCCGATAACTTCAAGGACGAAGAAGTTGAAAACCGCTATAACTCGCTCTGCGGGGATATAGGCGCGGTTCTCGAAGATATAAATTATTCGCTTTCGGCAACGGTTGAAGGTTCAAGCGTCTATAATTTCAACAATGCGCAAGCGGGCGCAAGGGTGGAAATTACTCAAACCGCCTACAACGTTTTGCAGCTCACCAAACAGATTTACGAATTTACCGGGGGCTATTATAACCCCGCCGTTTATTACAGCGTGCAGGCTTACGGCTTCGGCGGTGCGGAAAGCTTCCCCCAAAAAGCTGAAGAATTGCCCAAGGACGAAGATATTGCAAAGTACAATATTCTTGCGCAAAGCTTTGAAGATATTGCGCTTGAAAAAGACGAAGAAAACGGCAAATTTTACGCTGTAAAGCCCGAAATTACGGTTGAAGTAAATGGCGAAACGCTTTCCGTCAAGCTTGATTTGGGCGGAATAGGCAAGGGCTATGCGGTTGATTTAGTAAGCGCGCTTATGGATAAATACGGCTTCAAATTCGGGTATTTTAACTTCGGCGGAAGCAGTATCGTCTATAAAAACCATTTCAAAGCGGGCAACTACGATTTGGCTATAACCGACCCCAGAGGGATAAGCTATTATATGGTTGCGCCTATTGCAAACCAAAGCGTTTCAACCAGCGGCGACAACGCGCAGTATTACGAAATAGACGGCGTAAGGTACTGCCACGTAATCAACCCCAAAACGGGCAAACCCGTGCAGACGGGAATTATGTCCTCAACTATTTTAGGCGGAAGCGCCGCCGGGGACGACGCCTATACCACCGCAATTATGGCTATGGGCAGGGAAAAAGCTATTGAATTTATTCAGACAAAGCTGACCGACCGCAGAGTGGTTTTCACTCTCGATAAAATATAAATCAACGGAAAAACAATGTCGCTTAAAAAGGTTGCCGAAGTCAAAAAGGACAGGGGCTTTAAAATCTGGGATTTGATAATTTACGGCACGGTGCTGCTTCTTGCCGCCGCGCTGTTTATTGCGGTGTTTGCAACGCGGAACACCGACCCTTTAAGCGGGGTAAGAATTTCCGTACGCGACGGTGTTTTTTCCGAGTATAAAGTTGTTTTCGAATACGGCTTCGGCGGCGAACCGAATATTTTGGATACGGAAGCGGTAGAAACCGAGGATAAGGACGGTATTTTGAAGGTGACGGTAAAAACGGGCGCGCACGGCTATAATATTATTGAAATAGATAAAAAAGCGCGCACGGCAACGGTAACGGACGCGAACTGCAAAAGCCGCCGCTGTGTGTATACCCCCGCGATAACCGACAATAACAGAGATATCCACTGCGATACCCACGGCTTAAAGGTAGAGCCGTTCAGCTTTAATATAGATAACCCCGTACAGCCTATTTAAACGTAATAATAAAAACGCGCGGTTGCCAACAGGCAACCGCGCGTTTTTATATTTAAATTTAAGCCTTGTTTTCAGTATTTTCTTCCTCCGCGGGTGTTTCTTCCGCGATAATCTTACGGCTTATAATAATGTGGCGGGGGCATTTTTCAACGCAGGTCAAGCAACCCGTACACTTTTTATAGTCAATAACAGGCAGATTATCCTGCATTGTAATCGCGCCGTGCGGACAGCTTTTCGCGCAAATTCCGCAGGCAATACAACCGACCTTGCACACGCTTGTAACCTCTCTGCCGCGGCACTTTGACGAGCAAGCCACAAACACGGGCGCGGACGCGGGTATTCTGCCGATTATATTTTTGGGGCAAGCTGTAATACAAGCCCCGCACGAAATACATCTGTCTGGGTCAACCTGCGCAAGTCTGCCTTTAACGGCAATAGCGTTTTCGGGGCAGACCGCCTTGCAGTCGCCGCAGCCGAGGCACGCATAGGAGCAAGCCTTGTTTCCGCCCAAAAGCGAGTTGCACGCCGCGCAGGTGGGATTGCCCTTGTATTCGAATTTATCCGCGCAGTTTTCAACCCCGCCATTGCAGTGCACAACCGCAACGGTAGGTTCTTCGTCGGTAAGCTCTATGCCCAGAAGCTTGGCTATTTCCGCCTTTTTTTCTGGGGAGGTAACGTGGCAGTCGCTTAAATTTCCGTTGCCGGAAGCAAGCTTTTGCGCAAATCCGCCGCAGCCCGAACAGCCGCACCCGCCGCAGTTGGCACCCGCAAGGTTATCTAAAATTTTAGTAACCTTTTCGTCCATATCCACTTTGAAAATCTTGCCGACAAGCAGTATCAGCGCGCCTATAAGCAAAGCGCTTCCCGCAAAAATTCCCGCAACAATGCCCAAAGTTATCCACGTTTGTGTTGTTATTACAAGTAAATTCATTTCGTCACCGCCTTATTAACCTATCAGACTGAACACATAAAACGCCATACAGATAAAGCAAGCCGTAACCATAGCAATGGGGAAGCCCGCAAGCGCCTTAGACGTCTTGTAATAATTCAGCTTCTCGCGCAGTCCGCTCATAATTACCATAACAAGCGTAAATCCTACGCCTGCAAACAGTGCGTACAACAATGCCCAGCCCATATTCATAGCCACTCCCGCGCCTAAAATATTCGACATATCGCCTATTACAAGCTCGGTCACGCCTAATACCGCGCAGTTTGTGGTGATAAGGGGAAGATACACGCCCATTGCCTTGTAAAGGGAGGGGGAAATTTTTCTTATAATCATTTCAAGCATCTGCACAAGCGAGGCTATTATGAATATGAAGAATATAATTTCAAGGAAGTCAAATTCCAGCGGAACCATAACAAATGTGTAAATAGGGTAAGTTACCGCCGTTGCAAGAACCATAACCAAGGTTACGGCAACGCCCATTCCCAAAGCGGAGGACGTCTTTTTGGAAACGCCCAAAAAGGGGCAGATACCGTAAGTCTGGGTGGTGATAAAGTTATCGGTAAGTACTGCCGAAAGTATTATTGCAATAAAAGTCGCCATAATTTACGCCGCCTCCTTCAAAAGATTTTTCCGCGCAAGCTTGTTTGCCTTGACGCGCCGCGCGCGTTCGATAGCGTCTATAACGTAGGTAAATACCGCAATGCTTAAACCGTATATAAGGAACGCGCCCGCAGGCTGTGTAAGCATACCTATCGTAAAGTTCATAATCTGCACGCCGAACAGCGAGCCTTTGCCGAAGAATTCGCAGATAATTCCCATAAGCGTTAACGCAAAGGTAAAGCCTAAACCGTTCGCAATTCCGTCCACAGCCGCTTCGGGAACGGTATGTTTGCTTGCAAATGCTTCCGCTCTGCCGAGTATTATGCAGTTAACTACAATCAGTGCAAGAAAACCGCCCAGCATATCGTGCAAATCGGGTAAAAACTTGTCCAAAAACATTCTTGCAAAAGTAACCAATGTAGCAATAACGACGATATAGCAGGGAATACGCACGGAGTTGGGGATAACTTTCCTCAAAGCAGAAATTATAATATTGCTTAAAGTAAGAATTACAACAACCGTAAGCCCCATACCGACCGCGCTCGTTGCCGATTTAATCATTGCAAGAGTGGGGCAGGTGCCCAAAACAAGCATAAAGGTGGGGTTTTGGAAAATAAGTCCGTCTAATGTAATCTTTTTGTATTTATTCATTAGTTTTCGCCTCCTTCGGGAGCTGTTTCCCCGCCGTTGCCGTTTTCCGCGGGCGGTTCGGCGTTAGCCGCGTCTATACATTTTTGCCAGTTTGCCGTTGCAAACGCGCCCGCATACATGCACAGATAAGAAGAATTAGAAGCAATGCTGTCGGTTGTTGCGCCGGTTGTTACGTTGTTGTCGTCGTAAGCGGAAATCGCTTTGTAGGGCATTTCCGCGCCGTAAATACCGGTGAAGTAATCAAGCCCCTTGCCTATAAACAATTCACCGTTTAAAATCATAGGCGGCATATGCTCGTCATAGTGCTCGGTCGAGCCGTTATCGGTTATTTTGTAATAGGTGATAATTCCGTCTTTAACCGTTATGTCAATCTTGAAAGAGCTTGCTTCGCCGTAGCCCTTTGTGACGATGTGGTATTCAACGCTTCCGTCCGCCTTTACTTCGTGCGAGGTGCGTTTGTTTACGTTGACGTATTTCGTAAATTCGAAATCTTCGTAAGGGTTCACCCAAACGTCGCCCAGCTGTGCTTTAACGTAATCAACCGCGGCGTTTACCGAGTTGCATATTGCGTTTTCAGTCAAAACAGCCGTTGCTCCCGTTATAACCTGATTCGTAAACACTTCGTCGGGATTGTATTTCTGAGAAAACTGGTCTAAAACGCTGTTTGTAAACTGGCTCATAAGCGTCTGGTTTTCGTTGGAATCGATAACTACTTTTCCGATTCCCGAAACCGCGTTTTTATCCTTGTCTATTTTAACTACAACCCAGCAGGTTACCGAACCGCCCTTGTATGCGCCGAGCCCTTTTGACTTGATAAGATAGTTTCCGTCGGTTAATACTTTGTAAGCTTCCTGTATTTCCGCGCTGTCGTTATAGTTTGCCGTGGTAAGTTCTTCAACGTCTACCTGCATACCGTAAATTTTACTTATCGCGCGGTTGCGTTTTTCTTCGGGGGTGACTTCTAAAAGTCCGTCCATTATCGTAAGAAAAATTCCGCTTACCAGCAACACGCAGAGGAGGGTTATAAGGCATTTGAAAACATTGCTCTTAAAAAACTGTTTTGCTGTCATTTATTTGCCCTCCTTCTGTTTTTTAACTTTTTTATAGCCGAAAGGCTTCCTGATTAAGTACTTGTCTATTAAAGGAGTAACAAGGTTCATAAGCAGTACTACAAACGATATTACTTCGGTTTTGGTAAAGTGCCTTAACAACGCGCACAGCACCGCCGCCGCAACGTAGTACAACAGCTGTCCCCAAACGCCTTTGGGCGAGGTAACGTAGTCTGGCAGCATAAACACTGCGCCGAACATAACTCCGCCCGAAAGAATGGAAGGGAGGAACAGCGACATATCGAAGGTGTATTTATCAAAGGTGAAGCCAGCCAAAAGCACCGCCGTAAAGCCGAGCACTGCAAGGAACAAAAGCGGCTGCCACCATTTGATTACGCCTCTTATGCAAAGGTAAACGTAACCTATAAGTATAGCAAGCTTGCACGTTTCGCCTATGCTTCCCATAATGCCCGTGCCGAGGAACAAGTCCAGCGGGGAAATATATGAGGTAGGGTTGTTGCCCGTGCCGTAAGTAAGCAAGCCCGAAAGGTTGGTTGCGTCGGTGAATACAAGACTGCTGTCCGAAATCGCTTCGAAGTTAGCCGCAACCACCGTCGTTATGGAAAAGCTTAAAAACATAAACACGCGTCCCGCCGCAGCAGGGTTAACTAAGTTTTTGCCCGTGCCGCCGAACAGCATTTTAACTACCGCAATGGCAAAAATTGCGCCGAAAATCACCTCGTAAAATACCTGATACCATTTGTCGGTCGTCGGCAGTATCAAAGCAAGGATAATACCCGTAACTACGGACGTAAAATCGAACTGTTTAGTCCAGCGCAGGCAAACGGCTTTCGCGTCCCTGCATTTGTTTGAAAAACCCTTGTTTGCAATAAAAAAGTAAACGAATTCCGTAGCAACGCACGCAAAAACAGACATTAAAATTATGAGTAACGCCTGCCAGCCGAAGAATACGCAGCCCGCAATGGCGGCGGGCGCAAGCGCAAAACATACGTCAAGCATTATGCTGCGCGTTGTGCGCTTTGATTTGACGTGCGGAGGAGTGGAAATTACAATCGAGTTATCCATTATTATCTCCTTATTTCTTATTGCGAAGGTAAGCCTTCGTCTTGCGTATAGCCTGAATTAACGGTCGCTTTGCGGGGCAGATATACTCGCACGCGCCGCACTCTATGCAGTAAGCGGTGTTGCCGTATTTCGCCGCCGCGTCAAAGTCGCCCGCCGCCGAATAGAACGCGGTGTTCATAGGCATAAGGTGCATAGGGCACACGTCCGCGCACTTACCGCAGTTAAGGCAGGGGGTAGGCTCTTCCGCCGCCGCCTCGCTCTTGTTCAAAAGCAGTATGCCCGAAGTCGTCTTGTGAGTGTAAGCGTCATAGCTTGCCAACGCAATACCCGTCATAGGCCCGCCCCGAACAACTTTTTTAACGGTGGACTTTTCCGTAACCAGATTTTCGGAAGTTTCCGTCTTGTTTTTAACGTCGATTTTAACCGTTTGCAAATCTTTTTCAATAATTTGCTCAGTAACTTCGCCGCCGCAGTAATCGACTATCGACTGAACGGAAGTACCCACGCGCACCCAAAGATTTTTCGGCTGTTTAACCGCCTTGCCCGAAACGGTTACAATCCTTTCGTAAAGCGGTTTGCCTTGCTCTACGGCTTCGCATACCGCAAAGCAGGTTGCAACGTTGTGCACGATAACACCGCAGTCTGCGGGCAGTTTTCCCAAGCCTATTTTTCTGCCCGTTGCAGAGTAAATAAGCTGTTTTTCACCGCCTATGGGATATTTTTTTGCAAGAATAACAACCTTAATATTCTCGTACGGCTCGAACAGTTTAATGCAGTCGGGTTTGTTGGCTTCGATGCCGATAATAATGTTTGTTACCCCCAAAGCCTTTGCTGCGTAACGCGCCCCGCGTACGATTTCGTCCGTGCGTTCAAGCATAAGACGGTGGTCGCAGGTAAGGTAGGCTTCGCACTCCGCGCCGTTCACAATCAGCGTGTCAACGGGCGTTTTTGGCGCAAGCTTTACCGCCGAGGGGAAGCCCGCCCCTCCCAAGCCCACTATTCCGCAGTCGCGTACGCGCGCTTTAATCGCCTCCGCGTCGGGTTCTGTTAGAGGGGGGAGGAAGGCTTTTTCATCCTTTCCGTCAGATTTTATAAAAATGAACTTTTCCGTAGCGCCGTTTGCCGCCGTAAGCTCCTTAACCGCCGTAACCGTACCGCTAACGCTTGCAAAAACGTCGGAAGATACTTCGCCTTCCGCTTTCGCTATCAATTCTCCGCACTTTACCGTCTGCCCCGTTTCTACAATAGGGGAAGCAGGCTTGCCGAGCGACTGCGAACAGGATACGGCAACTTCTTCGGGCAAGGGCATAACTTCCAGCGGGCAATCTTTCGAAAGCTCTTTATTGCCGCGCGGGTGTATTCCGCCGAAGTAAAATTTACCTTTTACTGCTTTCACTTAAATTTCTCCTTTTAAGTCGTTGTAGTGTTTTATGTCATTCTGAACGCGGTAAGTATCTTACAGCGTCAGCAAAAACTTCAATTTTGCCGTAAAATTATTTAAATGGCTTATCGTTTATTAAAAACGTTTCAGCGTCCGTTTTCCTTTCTTAAAATAACCTTTTCAAACGCGTTTTGCGGGACGCCCTTAAACAACAGCATTGTAATTCCCCCGACAACCGCGCCCGCAACTATTCCCAAAAGCACCAGATAGGGCAGGTTTACAAACATTAAAACCGAGCCCGAAAGCAGTACGAACACGGCGTTCTGCGTTATATTGTGCGCAACCGCCGCCGCAACCGATACGGCGAAAACGGAAATTTTGGGATAGACCAAATACATTAAAACCGAGGAAACCGCCATAGACACGACTCCGCCCGAAAAGCTGTATAAAAGCGCGGAAACGTTGCCTGCGTAAATTGCGCCGAGGCAGGTGCGCAAAGCAACTACAATAAACGCTTCTATCGGCGAATACATTATAAGCGCGGTAAACGAAAAAACGTTGGCAAGACCGGGCTTTGCTCCCGGAATTATCAGCGTGGGAAAAAGACTTTCTATAATAAACGTAATAAGGCTAAGCCCCGTCAAAAGCGCTAAAACTGCTATTTTTTTTGCGGTGAACTTGCCCAAGCGTCTGTTTTTTGTCATACACATTCAATTATACACTATTTATAAATTTAAGTAAATAGAAAACCCCGAAAAATTTTTGTGTTTTACTGACATTTTGTAATAAATTATATAATATCCGCGACTTTTTCAAAACCTTGTATTTTCTTGACATTCTTTTTGCCCGAGGCTATAATTGATAGCAAAAAAAGGAGATAAATTTATGGATTTGAAGTACACGCGTAAAAACGTTTATAAGGAAGCCGACGGTAAACAGCTTGAAGCTATTTTCGACTTTGCCGAAGGCTATAAAAAATTTCTTGACAGCTCTAAAACCGAGCGCGACGCGGCAATCACCGCCAAAAAATTAGCGGAAGAACAAGGTTTTAAACCCTTCTCGTTTTCGGAAAAATTAAAGGCGGGCGACAAGCGCTATTTTATCAACCGCCACAAAAACGTATTTTTGATAAGAGTAGGCAAGGAGGACGTTGCACAGCACGGCGTACGCATAATGGTTGCCCATGTGGACAGCCCCCGCCTCGATTTAAAGCCCAACCCCATGTATGAGGATAACGGTCTTTGCTATTTGAAAACGCACTACTACGGCGGAATTAAAAAGTACCAGTGGACTGCAATTCCCCTTGCGCTTCACGGCGTTGTGGTGCTCCGCGGCGGCGAGCGCGTGGAAATCTGCGTAGGCGAGGACGAGGACGACCCCGTATTCTACATTACCGACATTCTGCCCCATTTAGGAGCCGAACAGAGCGCAAAACCCCTTGCAAAAGCAATTGACGGTGAAAGCCTTAACGCGGTAATCGGCGGACTTCCCGCAGTTTCAGAGGACGGCGAAGAGGACAAGGAAGCGGTAAAAACGGCAATTTTAAAGCTTTTGAACCAGAAGTACGGCTTTACGGAAGTCGATTTGCAGTGCTCGGAGCTTTGCTTCGTACCGGCGGGCAAGGCGCGCGACGTCGGCTTTGACAGAACGCTTATTTCCGCTTACGGACACGACGATAAGGTGTGCGCTTATCCCGAAATGCGCGCCATTTTCGATTATGACAGCCCCCATACGATGATTGCGGTTTTCGCCGACAAAGAGGAGGTAGGCTCGGACGGAACTACCGGTATGCAAAGCAAGGTTATCTGCGACGTTATAGATACAATCGCGGCGTCCTTCAAGGCGAACCCTATCGAAGTAAGATATAACTCTAAGTGCATTTCCGCGGACGTTACTGCGGCTTACGACCCCGCATATGCTTCGGTTTTCGAAAAACGCAACACAACCTTTATTTCGTGCGGAGCCGCGGTTTCCAAATATACGGGCGCGCGCGGCAAGTCGTCCACAAACGACGCCCCCGCTGAATTTATGGGCTTTATCCGCGACATTTTCGACGACGGAAAAGCCGTTTGGCAGGTCGGCGAGCTGGGCGCGGTAGACGTAGGCGGAGGCGGCACCGTTGCAAAATATATCGCCAACCTCGGCATAGATACGGTTGACGTAGGCGTTCCCGTGCTTTCCATGCACGCCCCTTACGAGCTGATTTCCAAAGCGGATATATATTCTTTATATCTTGCTTGCCTTGCGTTCTGCAAATAAAACATTATATAAACTTCGCAATTATAAAAACCGCGCCCCGCTGGCTTAAAGCCCGCGGGGCGCGGTTTATTTATTAACCAAATAATATTATCTTTTTCTTTCGGGAATAAAGCTGTAAACGTCGGTAAGAATTTGTCTTACGAATTTTCTGTACTGCCTTGCGCCCGACTCGAACAAAACGTAAACTCTTTCCTCGCCGCGCTCTTTCATAACGCATAACCCCTCTGACATACAGGGTATATCGTAGGTGCGCAAAAGCGAAGTGCTGTCAACAAAGTAAACCCTTAAACTGCTTGCCTGATAGGGCAGGGTTTTGCCGTTGCCGTACTCTCTGTAAAAGTCCTCGTACTCGTAATTTTTCTTTTGTCCGTTTTCGTCCGTAACCAGCTCGTTATAAAGCTTGCTCGGCGTGGTGTTATAGTTTGTGTCCGCAAGCTTATCCCAGTCATAGTAGTAAAGCTTGCTGTTTTTTAAGCCGTAGCTGACCGAAAGCACAAGCTTTCCGTTGGTTGTGCGGGCAAAGCCCTGAACCTCGCTCGGCAGAGAAAATATCTTCTGTATCTGCGGCATGGGCTGTCCGCTTTTCGTGCCGTAATTTTCCGCGTCGGTAGAGCTGATTGTATACAACCCGAACGGATTTTCCGAATAAGTGCTTGCGTTTACGTTATATTCGTAAGCAAAAGCGGTGTTTTTATCTCCGCCGCTCTTTTTTTCTGTAATTACGTGCTTGCTTTCGGGGGTTGTGATTTTGTGCGTATCAAGGGTGCCGTACTTGTCGCCCTTGCGGTAAAATTCGCCTACGTACAGCCTGTCCGCATAGCTCGCGCTTTGGCTCGCGCCCATATCCGCGTCGTAGTAGTAGAGGAAGGAGGCGTTGCCCTGCGCGTTGAACGAGGACGAGAATGTGATAGAGTTATCCGCATCGGGCTCGTTGCTCGCTTGCGCTTTTTTGATAATTTCGCTGATAAACGGAATACTCGTGCTTGAACCTTCGGGCTTGATTCCGCTTGCCTTCGCAACGAAAACCGTACCCGTTTCGGTAATTTTTCCGTTTTCGTCCTTTTCTTCCAGCTGAGAGCTTATCCACATATAATCGTGGTTAATAGCAATTCCGCCGACGTGCCCCGTGTGCGGAGTACCGTCCATATTTTTAAGCGTTACAAAACCTATGTAACCCGTTTCCTGACCGACAACGTACACGCGCGAAGCCTGCTTTTCGCCGTTGATTTTAGGCATATACGATGAAATGAAGAAGAAGTTCTGGTTTTTCTTTTCAATCTTTTCCGTTACGGTGCCGTCCGCGGCGGTAACTTCGGTTTTAACCTCGTACTCGCCGTTGTAATAGTTTGCAAGCCCCTGCGGCGAGCCTCCGCTTTTAAGGTCGGGAATTGCAAATTCGTTTTTCAAATGTCTGAAATCGCCGTATCTGTCGCCCCAGAACCAAATCATAAGGAATACGGCAATCACTACAAAAACAGAAAATACCGCGGTCAGCGAAATCAAAAGTTTTTTATTTTTCATAACCACACCCGTCTTTTGACAAAATAGCGGAAGCAAAGCGCGTTTAAACCGTTTAACCGTGCGCTTTATGCATACCGCGCGAATATTGTAACAAAAATTATATAAAAAAGCAAATTAAAATCAGCCGAAAACGGCTTTTAATATAAGCCCGAAAATAAAAGTTGCAAGCGCGCCTATAAACGCAAGAAAAATTCTGAAAGTTATATCCCGTCTGCGCTGTTTTTCAATGCGCTTGTACGCACGTCCGTTTTCTTTAAGGCTTATAACGTACATTTTTTCGCCCTTTCTTTCGGAAGTAATCAAATCGAAATACCCGTCGCACTTTAATGCAAACATTATATCATCCAGCTTTTCCGCGGAGTATCCGCGTTTGGAAGGGAGTATGGACAGTATGTCAATCGGCGAAACCAGACAGCCCTCCGTTCCGTCGCAAAGCGCGAAAATCGCGCCCATAACCTCGTTTTCGTTCCTCGAAAGCATGTTACACCAGCGCAAATATCAGCGAAATTATAAGACTGCCCGCCGCTCCGCCTAAAAATCCGCCCAAAATACCGCCCGCAAAAGCAGGAATAAAAGCTGCGTTTTTAAAACGTTTTTCCTGCGGTTTGGTTTGGGGCGGGACAGCGGGCATAACCGTTTCGACGGACGGTTCGGGCTGTGAATAATTTTTCAGCTGCGCTGCGCAGAAAAATTCTCCGTCCTGATACTTCAAGTCGATATAACCGTCCTGATTAAGCGTTTTTAAAGCTTTTTTCAGTTCGGAATAGCTTTTATCGGCGTCCTCGGGAAAGTGTTCAAACAGCTCCTCCGCAGATACTACCACATACCGTCCTAACGGTACAAGCGTGCTCAATTTTTCCAGCACACAGCAACAAATTCTGTCCATATCACTATTAATAATGGCAAAATTTTAGCTGTTTTATACTATTAAGCCCGCTTTAAAGGCGTTTTACTTCTGTATAGAAACGTAAATTATTCCGCCTATAAAAAACGCAACGAAAATTACCAGCAAAATGTACGCGCATATTTTTACGTATTTCACCGCCTTGAAGTTGTGCGCTTTTTTCTGCGCGTTGCAGAACGCGAGGGAGGCAAGCTCCAATAATACCGAGCAAATCAGCGAGTAAATCGCAAGCTTTGTAAACGCAAGCCCGAACGCAACCGCCCCCAGCGCGCACGCAACTACGGCAACGTAAAAAAAGACGGGTTTTCCGCTGTTCTGCGTATCGTTTGCGTTGTTTTCCGCTGTTTCGGGCGCTTGGTTTTCGGTATTGTTTTTATTTTCTTCCATATAAGTATCCTTTTTTAAGTCATTTCGAGCGTAGCCGTAAGGAGCGAAGCGACGGAATAGCGTATTGTTACGCGCAGCGTCAATCGCGTCGAAATCCCCCCGTGCAAGCGCATAGGACTTTGGGATTTCTCCGCTCGCTTACCCTCGGTCGAAATGACGCGTACAATAATACACGCTTGGGTAGAAACGACGCGGTGCTTAACTGTTTTCGGCAAGCTCGCCGTGCGCGTCCGGTTGTGCGAGCAGGGTTTTGTAATCGGTGTAAATAACAAACCCCGCGTTTGATTTGGGCGGTTTTTTAACAAACTTCCTCTTGCAGTAATCCACGGGAATTTTACTTCCGCCCCGCCCGTCGGAATAGTAGGCGCAAATCTCCGCGGCGGTCAGCAAAACGCTGTCGGGCGCGTCCTTTCCGTTGCACAAAATAACAACGTGGGAGGAGTGGTATCCTTGCGTATGCAGCCATATATCCTGCGGTGAAACGCTTTTTAACAGCCTGTCGTTCTGCAAATTGTTGCGCCCAGCCAAAATTTTATGCCCGCAGTATAAAAACTCGCGGAACGGGGTTTGTTTGACAACCTTTTTCCTGCCGTTTTGCGTATCCCTGATGAGTCCCAAAGTTTTCAGCTCTTCCTCGGTTTCTTCAAGGTCGCAAACGCTTTCGGCGGCGCATATGTGGGAGTTAATGCTGTTTAAGTAGCTTGCGTGCGCCTCTGCTTCGAGCTTTTGCGCGGTTACGGCGGTAAGCGTGCTCTTCAACTTTGCGTACCTTTTATAATACCGCTGAGCGTTGTCCGCGGGCGATAGCGTTTTATCAAGCGCAATCTTTATTTTACCGCAGTTTTCGTCGTAATAATTAACCGCTTCAAACTCGCTCATTCCGCGTTGAACGGCATATATGTTGGCGGTAATCAGCTCGCCTTTCAGTTTAACCGTTTCCATATCGCGGCAGTCGAAAAGCTTCTGATTGATAACAGCAAGCCGTTTTTCGGCTTTTTTAACCGAGGAGGAAAGCGCGGATAAAAGCCGTCTTTTCATATCCTCGAACGCGCGTTTTTCGCATACGTAAGCGTAATAAGCGGTCTGCGCTTGCAAAACGCTTGCGTAATTTTTTTTGTTTCCGCCCGCATATCTTACGGCAAAATCAAACGGCTCACCGTCCGAATATATTACGCAAGGCGACGTTTGCCCCCCGCATATATAGCGGTTTACGTCCTTTGCGGCAGGTTTTCCGCCGTAAGCTTCAACAATGTCGGCGGCGGTGGAGTACGCAATCCCTCGCACGTTGTCGGCAATAAATTTTGCGTAATCGCCCGCAAAGCCTTCAAAAAGCTTTTCCAACCCGTCCAAATCTTCGGGACTGCATTTGTCCTGCGGTTCGGGCAGAATATATTTCGCGCCCGTGAACAGAACGCGCTTTGTGCTTTCGCCTATCGCGGTAGTTTTCAGCGCGCCCGTAATAATTCCGTTTTGCGTCAGAACCGCGTTGGAGTATTTGCCCATAAGCTCGGCGTAAAGGCGCATATGCGTGCGCTCGAAGTCGGTTATGCAGTCAAAGTCGAAAAAAACTATTCTTTCGCCCGCAATCTGTTCAACCGCGGTAATCTGCGCGTTTTGCAAATGCTTGCGCAAAAGCATGCAAAAGTTGGGCGCGGCTTTGGGCGCGGACTTGTCCGCATCGGCTAAATTTATTCTGCACCCCTTTGCGGCAAGGCAAATTTCAAGTTTAAGAGTGCCGCGCGGGGTGTATATAATAAATATAAGCAAGTCTTTTTCAGGCTGGGTTATCTTTGAAATTTTTCCGCCGGTCAGCTTGTCTTTCAGTTCGTCTGCAACATATTTAATTGTAAAAGCGTCCTGCGGCATAAACCTTTTCCTTTTTTACAAAAATCAAATTTTAATCCGCGTTATTTCAAGCGTAGTTCAAACGTGTCATTCTGAGCGTAAGGAGCGGAGCGACGGAATAGCGATTGTCTATTCTGTCATTCTGAGCGTAAGCGAAGAATCCGATAGTCCTAAGCGCAAAGAACCGCCTTAACATACGTTGTAAACTACAATCAGATGCTTCCGCAAGCGTCAGCATGACAAGTTTCAGATTATCGTCAAGTGTCAGCATGGCAAGTTTCAGATTACTGCAAGCGTCAGCATGACAAGTTTCGGATTTTTTAAACCGATATTAATTGTATATTAAAAAATTCAAAAAGTAAATTAAATAAGTTGTTAAAAATTTTTACTTGTGTTACAATATTGAACGCATAAAATACGAAATCAATTTTCAGGAGACAAAAATGAACTATACACAGGCAGTCGGCGAAAAAAGCACGGTCAAACTCACCATTACTTTCACCGAAGAAGAATGGCAGAACGCAATAATGCAGGCATATACCAAAACGCGCGGCAAGTACAGCGTGCCGGGGTTCCGCAAAGGTAAGGCGCCCAAACCCGTAATTGAAAATTATTACGGCAAAAGCGCTTTCTACGACGAAGCCTTCAACGTTTTGTACCGCGAGCATTATTTTGCAATTCTCGAAAAGGAAAAGGATAATTTTACTGCGGTCGGCGAGCCCGAGCTTTCGGTTGAAAGTCTTGAAGAAGGCAAGGGGCTTGTGCTCGGCGCGTCTGTACCCGTTAAACCCGACGTGGAAATCGAAGCGTACACAGGTTTAAAAATCAAAAAGTATGATTATAATGTAACCGACGCCGACGTGGACGCAGAAGTTAAAAAGCTTTTGGAACGCAACGCAACCGACGTTGAAGTAACCGGCAGACCTTGCAAAAACGGCGATAAGGTTAATATCGACTTCTCGGGCAGCGTAGACGGTGAAAAATTCGCGGGCGGCACGGCTGAGGAATACGACCTTGTTTTGGGCAGCGGAAGCTTTATCCCCGGCTTTGAAGAGCAGGTTGTAGGTATGGAAATCGGCGGCGAGCGCGATATAACGGTTAAGTTCCCCGAAAATTATCAGGCGGATAATCTTCGCGGCAAGGAAGCGGTTTTTGCAATCAAGCTTCATAAAATAACCGAAAAACAGCTTCCCGAACTCACGGACGAATACGTTAAAAAGCACGCGGGCGCGGAAAGCGTTGAAGCATACAAAAACACCGTGCGCGAAAGACTTCTGAAAAGCGCGGAAAACCGTTCCCGCGACGAAACTGAAAACAGCATTGTAGAGGAAATCTGCAAGCACGCGAAGGCGGAAATTCCCGACGCTATGATTGAAAGCGAAATAGACAGAATGGTTCAGGATTTTTCCTACCGTTTGATGTATCAGGGGTTAAAGCTCGAAGATTACGTCAAATATATGGGACAGACGATGGAAGAATTCCGCGCGCAGTATAAACCTCAGGCTCAGCCCAGAGTTTTATCACAGCTTGTAATCGACAAAATCGTCCGCACGGAGGGCTTTACGGCTGAGGAAGCGGAAGTCGAGGCAAAAATCGCAGAGCAGGCTAAATCGGTTGAAAAGACAGCGGAAGAATATAAAAAGTCTATGGACCCCCGCCAGTACGATTATATCAGAAACGATATAGTAATCACCAAGCTTTTCGACTTCCTTGCGGCGAATAACGAGCTTTACGTCGAAGGCGGCGAAGAAACGCAGCCCGCAGCAAAAACGGCAAAGAAAACTACCAAAAAGAAAGCGTAAAAATTATTTAAACGGTCAACGGCGGCGGCAAAAACCGCGGTTTTTGCCGCCGCAAAAATTTTATTTTCGGAGCGATTTATGGACATCGAAAAAAATTATCTTGTTCCCTATATAGTCGAACAGACTTCCCGCGGGGAACGTTCCTACGATATTTACAGCCGCCTTTTAGAGGACAGAATTATCTTTTTAAGCGGCGAAATCGACGACGCAGTTGCAAACACGGTAGTGGCACAGCTTATATATCTCGAAGCGAAAGACCCCTCTAAGGACATTTCGCTGTATATAAACAGCCCCGGCGGTTCGGTTTCCGCAGGACTTGCAATTTACGACACGATGAACTACGTCAAGTGCGACGTTTCCACAATCTGCATAGGTATGGCGGCTTCTATGGGCGCGTTCCTGCTTTCCAGCGGACAAAAAGGCAAGCGCTACGCCCTTCCCAACAGCGAAATTATGATTCACCAGCCTTTGGGCGGAGCGCAGGGACAGGCAAGCGATATTAAAATCGCCGCCGAGCATATTCTTAAAACAAAGCACAAGTTAAACAGTATTTTAGCGCAGAATTCGGGCAAACCGCTTGAACAGGTAGAGCGCGACACCGACCGCGACAACTATCTTTCCGCGCAGGAAGCAATGGATTACGGTTTAATCGACAAGGTATTCTACAAGAGATAAATTTTGCCGTTTATTTGGTGTATTTGTATTAAAAAACTGTTATAAAACAAATAACGGCGTCGCGCTTGCGGGATGTTAAATATGTCATGCTGAGCGAAGTCGAAGCATCTGTATGCGGTTTGCAACGCTTGTTAAGGCGGCAAAATTTAAACATATAAATTATTAGCCAATGGGAGTTTAGTTTTTGAAAGACCAGAAATTTTGTTCATTCTGCGGAAAACCCGAGGAATACGTAAAAAAACTTATAACGGGAAAAAACGGCGCGTGCATATGCGACGAATGTATAGTAATCTGCGGTGATATGGTTAAGGAGGCGGACGCGGAAGCCGTAGAGCAGGTTCCCCTTAAAACGCCCGCCGAAATCAAAAGCGAACTCGACAAATATATTGTCGGTCAGCACGAGGCGAAAAAAGTGCTTTCGGTTGCCGTTTACAACCACTATAAGCGCATAAACAACCTCAAACAAACCTCTATCGATAACGACGTCGAAATAGAAAAAAGCAACATTCTTTTGCTCGGACCCACGGGCTGCGGCAAAACGCTGCTTGCGAGAACGCTTGCCAAAATTCTGAACGTTCCCTTTGCCGCGGCGGACGCAACCACCCTTACCGAGGCGGGCTACGTCGGCGAGGACGTCGAAAATATCCTTTTAAAATTAATTCAGAACGCAGATTACGATATTAATAAAGCACAGCGCGGTATAATTTATATAGACGAAATCGACAAAATTGCAAGAAAGAGCGAAAACGTTTCTATAACCCGCGACGTTTCTGGCGAGGGTGTACAGCAGGCGCTTTTGAAAATTATAGAAAGCACGGTTGCAAACGTTCCCCCGCAGGGCGGAAGAAAGCACCCCCAGCAGGAGTGTCTGAGGATAGACACCACAAACATTTTGTTTATTTGCGGAGGCGCGTTCGTAGGGCTTGATAAAATCATACAAAAACGCAAGGACAGCACCTCGCTCGGCTTCGGCGGAACGGTAAAACCCGCGGAAGAAAACACGGATATGCTTGAAGACGTAAAACCTCAGGATTTGACCAAATTCGGACTTATACCCGAGTTTGTCGGCAGAGTTCCCATTGTTGTAAGTCTGCACCAGCTGAACGAGGACGCGCTTGTCAACATTCTTACGCAACCCAAAAACGCGATAATCAAGCAGTATCAGAAGCTTATCGCTATGGACGGCGTAAAGCTTACGGTTGAGGACGGTGCCGTGCGCGAAATCGCAAACACCGCAATCCGCTTAAAGACGGGTGCAAGAGGACTTAGAACTATTATCGAAAGCTTTATGACATCGGTAATGTACAAGCTCCCCTCCGAAAAGAATATAGAGGAGGTTATCGTCACCCGCGAGTGCGTAACCGACAAGGCGGAGCCAAAAATAATTTATAAGCGCACCGCTTAATTTTAACCTTATTTAAACGTCGCGTTTGCTGTGTCGCTTTACACCGGCTATTAACGCGTCATTCTGAGCGACAGCGGAGAATCTGTTTGAAACAAGCGGACAAAATTCAAAACCAAATTATAAAATTCAGCTTTTCCCCCTCGGTCCGAGGGGGAAAAAGTATAAAAGGACTATTGTTATGGCAAGACAAACTTCCGAAAAACTTCCCCTTGTGGCATTGAGGGGCAGGGTAATTTTTCCCTCGACAACAGTCAGCTTCGACGTTGGCAGATTAATGTCGCTTACGGCGGTAAAAATGGCGGCGGATACCGATTCGCGCCTGTTCGTAGTTGCGCAAAAAGACGCCGAAAAAGCCGAAATCACCCCCGACGACGTCTACGATATAGGCACCGTCGTCCGCATAAAGCAAATAACCCGTCTGCCCGGCAACAACGTCAGAATCAACGCCGAGGGGCTTTACCGCGCCTCCGTGCGCACGGTCGAATACGTTGATAACACCCTTGTGGCGGACGTAAACGAGCTTAAATCAATCTACGGCGACGAGGCTTTGGAAGAAGCGTACTTCCGCACCACCCGCGATTTAACGCGCGAGCTGTTTACGGACGGTTCCCGTTTATCCAAAGAAACCGTGCAGTCCATCGAAGCGTGTGCCTCGCCGGACGAGTTTATAAATATCACCGCGCACAACCTCAACGTAAAAACGGACGTAAAACAGCAGATTTTAAGCTGTAACCGCGTGGTCGAACGGCTTCGCCTTATGGATAAAGTGCTGAACGACGAGCTGGAAATTTCCCGCTTAGAGCGTAAAATCAACGCAATGGTGCGTTCCAGCATAGACAAAAACCAAAAGGAATATTACCTGCGCGAGCAGTTAAAAGCCATCCATACCGAGCTCGGCGACGACGAGGAGGAGCGCGACGAGCTTGAAAAGCGCATAAAAGCAAAGCAAATGCCCGCGGAAGTGGAAGAAAAAGCCTTGAAAGAGCTGACGAGAATGTCGCGCATGCAGACCTCCTCGCCCGACTATAACGTTTTGAGAATGTATATAGACTGGCTTTTGGATATTCCCTGGCAGGAAAAAACAACCGACACCGAAAAGCTGTCGGACGCGGTAAAAATTTTAAACGAGGACCACTACGGTCTTGAAAAAATAAAGGAACGCATAACCGAATACCTCGCGGTTTTAAAGCTTACTGACGGACTTAACGCGCCCATACTGTGCCTTGTAGGTCCTCCGGGGGTGGGTAAAACCTCTATTGCAAGCTCGGTTGCGCGCGCTTTGGGCAGGAAGTTCGTAAGAATGAGTCTCGGCGGAGTAAAGGACGAAAGCGAAATCCGCGGACACCGCAAAACCTATATCGGCGCGCTCCCCGGCAGAATTATCGCGGGGCTGAAAAATGCGGGCTCGTCAAATCCCGTATTTTTGCTTGACGAGGTGGACAAGCTGTCCTCTGATATGCGCGGCGACCCGGCAAGCGCGCTTTTGGAGGTTTTAGACCCCGCGCAGAACGCGACCTTCCGCGACAGATATTTGGAAGTTCCCTACGATTTAAGCAAGGTTTTGTTTATCACCACCGCCAACAGCGTGGATACTATTCCCCGCCCGCTACTGGACAGAATGGAGCTTATCGAGCTGGGCGGTTACACTCAGGAAGAAAAGCGCGAAATCGCAAAACGCTACCTTGTGCCTAAAAAACGCGCGGCGAACGGTCTTGAAGAAGGTCAGCTTTCCTTCGATAACGGCGCTATCGACGAAATTATCACGGGCTACACAATGGAAGCGGGGGTAAGAAATTTAGAGCGCGAAATAGACGCGGTTTGCCGTAAAGCGGCGGTAAAGGTCGCCGAAGGCAAGACGGACAAGATAAAAATAACCGCAAAAACGGTAAAAAATATGCTCGGCGCAAGACGTTACGAGCCTAATACGGCAATTTCGGGCAGTGACGAGGTCGGCGCGGCTACGGGGCTTGCGTGGACTGCGGTAGGCGGAACAACGCTTACTATCGAGGTTTCCGCAATGCACGGCAAGGGCGACATTCTGCTTACGGGCAAGCTGGGCGACGTTATGAAGGAAAGCGCCCGCGCCGCAATCAGCTATATCCGCGCAAACTGTGCAAATTACGGTATAGCAGGCTCGGTTTTCGAAACAACCGATATCCATATCCACGTGCCAGAGGGCGCAACCCCCAAGGACGGTCCCAGCGCGGGCATAACAATGGCGACGGCTATACTTTCGGCGTTCACACAAAAACCCGTAAGAAAGTCGGTTGCAATGACGGGCGAAATAACCCTGCGCGGCAAGGTTCTGCCGATAGGCGGGTTAAAGGAGAAGGCGCTCGCCGCATACCGCACGGGCATAACCCAAGTGATTATTCCCGCCGACAACAAAAAGGATTTGGAAGAAATTCCCGAAAATATCCGCGGGCAGATTAATTTTATACCCGTAACGGACGTTAATACGGTATTTGAAACGGCAATCGTAGGAATTTAAACCTTATATAAACTTCGCATAGCGGTGTCGCGCTACGTTTTTCTTGCTCGTGTACGTCATTGTACACGTCGCTGCAAAAAGCCTCGCGCTCCTTGCTCTGCTCGTTTCTCTAAGGTTTAATAAAGCGCATTTAAAGGCAAAAAGGTACTGAAAAATGCTTAAAATCACAAAAGCGGAATTTATAACAAGCGCGGCAAGCAAAGCGCAGTTTATTCAAAGCGAAAAGCCGATAATCGCCGTTTGCGGAAAGTCCAACGTGGGCAAATCGAGCTTTATAAATATGCTTGCAAACCGCAAAAAGCTTGCAAAGGTTTCAAAAGAGCCGGGCAGAACGCGTCTTATCAACTATTTCGATTTCGGCGAATTTATTCTTGCCGATTTGCCGGGATACGGTTTTGCGCGCGTTTCAAGGGACGAAAAATTGAAATGGGCGCGCCTTTTGGACGATTTTTTTGCGAAAAAAGACAGAATAGCGCACGTATTTGCGCTTGCCGATATCCGCCACAACCCGACCGCGGACGATATGCAGATGATAGAGTATCTGTATTATCACTTAGTGCCGTTTACCGTTATAGCAACCAAGGCGGACAAGCTTTCCAAAGCCGCCCAAAGCAAAAGCAAAACCAACATAGCCTCTTTTTATAAGTGCGGTGCGGACAATATAATAGCGACCTCAGCACAGACAAGGCAGGGGTATGAGGACGTGCTGTCCGCAATAGAAAAATTCATATCCGTTGCAGACGGTAACGGGTGAATACATTTTTTAAAACGTGCATTGAACCGCATATATGCTTTGCTTTTGCACGTTTGCATGTATAAAAGCGCAAATTTTCAGCCATACTTTTTTGCAAGGAGAAAAGTATGGTCATAGCTAATATTATTTCGTATATTCTTGTACTGCTCGGCGCGGTGAACTGGGGACTTTACGGCATTTTCGACTTTAATCTGGTCAGCTGGATATTCGGCGGACCGCGTTCGGTCGGCGCCATAATCGTCTACGTAATTATCACGCTTGCGGCAATCTGGCTTATAATTTCGCCCATTTTAAGCGGAAACGGACTTCGCCTTAAAATGCGTGAAAAGGAAGAAAAGGTTTACGAAGCGGAAAACGCATAAATAAAAAACCGCGCGGACTGATTTGCCGCGCGGTTTTTTATTTGAAAACAACGCTTGCAATATCCGCGGTAAAGTGTTAAAATTTACAGGTAAAATATTTTAAGGTAAATTAACGCTATGTCAAAATGGGTTACAGTATGGGGCAACGCAACGTCCGTTGCCGACCGACGTCCCGAAAATTATGCAAAAAACTTAACTTTACGCTACCCCGTAAAGTGCGCCTTCGGCGGAAACTGCGTCCGTCTGCACTTTTCCAATTTTTGCGGAACCGAGCCCGTCACATTATCGCAGGTGACGGTTGCCCCCGCCATATCCGACAGGGAAATTAATTTAAAGGACGCGGCGCTTGTCACTTTCGGCGGCAGTGAAAGCGTTACAATAGGCGCGGGGGAAGAGGTCTTTTCAGATGAAATTTCTTTCCGCGTAAAGCCCCTCGGCAGTGTTTCGGTTAGCATATATTTAAATGATTTCACACTTATGCGCTCCGCCGTGGTTATTACGGGCCCGCTTTCAAAGGGCTTTTATTCCGTCGGCAACCAAACGCTGAGTTCGGTGCTTCCGCTTGAACAAACGCGCACCACGCAAACCTATTATTTTTTTACGGGGCTGGATATTTTAACCGACGATAATAACCGCGCGGTGATTTTGTACGGCGATTCCATAACCGCGCAAAGCTGGGCGGACTATCTTGCTTTGAAGTGTATGGACGACCCTTACAATCAGACTTCAATCGTACGCAGAGCTGCAAGCGGAACGCGTATTTTGCGCGAGTACAGCTGTCTTACATACGAAAGCTACGGTCTGTGCGGTAAAAACCGTTTCGAGCGCGAAATTTCCACGGTCAGCGGAGCGGATACGGTAATTATTCAGCAGGGCATTAACGATATTATCCACCCTGTCGGCACGGATATAAACCCTTTCCGTCCTATGTCCGACCTTCCTACCGTCGAGGAGCTTGAACAGGGCTTTAACTACTATATACAAACCGCTGAAAAGCATAATTTAAAGGTTTTTGCGGGCACCCTTCTGCCTATATTCGGCTGGCGCACTTACGCGCCCTTCCGCGAGGATATGAAGAACGCTTTCAACGACTGGCTCCGCAAAAAATGCGGCGCGGACGGGTGTATTGATTTCGATAAAGCGCTGCGCTCGAATAAAAACCGCGCGGCTTTTGCCGACAAATTCGACAGCGGCGACCATCTGCACCCATCCGAAGAAGCCTATAAAGTTATGGCTCAGCTGGCTTTCGAAAATATAACTAAGCTGTCATTCTGAACGTAGTGCGTAATGTTGAAATGCTGTCATGCTGAGCCTTGGCGAAGCATCTCAAAGTAGTTTACAACGTTTATTAAGGCTAAAATACAAAACATATTGCAATTCGGCGCAATCGGTGCTACAATACATAAAATACAATAATTTAAGGATATAAGTATGCAGGATATTTTTTACAAGTCAAAGGACGGTAAAAACACGATACACGCGTGCCTGTGGCAGTGCGGGGGCAAGCCCAAAGCGGTTGTGCAGATTATTCACGGTATGTGCGAATACGCCGAAAGATACGCTCCGTTTGCCGAATTTTTAAATAAGCACGGCTATATAGTGTGCGCGGACGACCACCTCGGTCACGGTAAATCGGCGCAAACAAAAGACGATTTGGGCTATTTCAACGACCAGCGCGACTATAATATCGTAGTTGAGGACATTCACGAATTAAAGCTCACCGTACAAAAACAGACGGGCGGTTTGCCGTGGTTTGTGCTCGGTCACAGTATGGGCTCGTTTTTCTGCCGTAAATATATTTCCGTGTACGGAAACGAGTTTAAAGGCGCGGTAATTATGGGCACGGGATTTAAAAGCAGGCTTACGCTCAATACGGCGCTTTCCGCAGTAAAGACAAGCGCGCGCTCGCACGGCTGGCGGTTCAGAAGCCAAACCATAAAAAACCTTGCGTTCGGCTCGTACAACAAAAAATTCAAGCCCGCGCGCACGGGCAACGACTGGCTTTCCAAAAATCCGCAGAACGTGGACAGCTACGAAGCCGACCCTCTGTGCGGTTTCGACTTCACAAATAACGGCTATTATATTCTGTTTTCGATTATCAAGCAGGCTTGCTCGAAGCAGGTTATAAACGCGGTGCCCAAAGATTTGCCCGTGTATTTTGTCGCGGGCGCGCTCGACCCCGTAGGCGATTACGGCAACGGCGTTATCAAAGCCGCAAACAAATTCCACAAAGCGGGGATAAAAAGCGTTTCGTTAACCCTTTACGACGACTGCCGCCACGAAATTTTAAACGACGACTGCAAAGAGCAGGTTGAAAGCGATATATTGAGCTTTTTTGAAAATATTTTGAACGGCGCAGAAACTTCCGCAACCGAAACTTCCGCAACCGAAGATAATGATTGAGCGTTTCAAAATAACAATTCCGCCGTTGACGAAAGATAAAGAGCGCACGGCGTACGTCTATCTGCCCGCGGGCTACGGCGAAACCGACCGCCGTTATCCCGTAATGTATATGTTTGACGGGCACAACCTCTTTTCCGACGGGGAGGCAACCTACGGCAAAAGCTGGGGGCTTTCGAAGTTTCTTGACGAAAACCGCGTTCCGCTTATTATCGCCGCGGTTGAGTGCAATCACGAAGGCAATTCCCGCCTTTCCGAGTATTCGCCCGTAGATTTTACGTTTAAAGACGGCGAAAAAATAAAGGGAAACGGCAAAAAATATATGGACTGGCTTGTCGGCAGCTTCAAGCCGTTCGTAGACGAAAATTGTTTAACCTTGCCCGACCGCGAACATACGGCAATCGGCGGAAGCTCTATGGGCGGGCTTATGACGCTGTACGCGCTTTGCAGATACGGAAAATATTTTTCGAAAGGCGCGGCGCTTTCGCCAAGTCTTTGGATGGGCGGGGGCAGTACCGTTCAGCCCATACTCGAAAAGTCAAAATTTAATTTGCCCGCGTATATTTATATGGACTACGGCAGTAAGGAATTTGCCAACCATTCCGCACAGAAAACCGCGTTTTGTCAAGCCGTATCGACGCTTGTGCAAAAGGACGTAATTTTAACCGCGCGCATTGTTGACGGAGGCACGCATTGCGAGGCTTCGTGGGAAAGACAAATCCCGCACTTTTTAACCGCGCTAAACCTTATATGAACTTCGCATAACCGCATTAACGCGCGTTATAAACCACAATCAGATGCTTCCGCAAGCGTCAGCATGACACGTTTCAACGTACGGCAAACGTCAGAATGACATTTTTCAACGTTTGGTTTACTGTCATTCTGAACGCAGTGAAGAATCTGATAGTTTCAACCGCACCCCCCCAAATATAAAAAAATTCTTTTAATAGAAGGCGAAAATATGAAAAATTTTATCTTCATTTCCCCGAATTTCCCGTCAAACTACTGGAAATTCTGCCGTGAGCTTCAAAACAACGGCGTGCGCGTGCTGGGCGTAGGCGACGAGCCCTACGACTGTCTTACCGCAGACCTCAAAGGCTCGCTTACAGAGTACTACAAGGTGTCCAACCTTGAAAACTACGACGAGGTTTTCCGCGCGGTTGCGTTTTTCACGTTCAAATACGGCAAAATCGACTACATAGAAAGCAATAACGAATACTGGCTTGAACGCGACGCGCTTTTGCGTACGGAATTTAATATTTCCACGGGCTTCAAAAAGACGGACGTCAAAAAAATCAAATTCAAGTCCGCAATGAAAACGTACTACAAAAAAGCGGGCGTAAAAACGGCGCGCCACTGCATAGCAAAATCGCTTGCCGTGTGCGAAAAATTCATTAATCAGGTCGGCTATCCCGTAATAGTCAAGCCCGATAACGGCGTAGGCGCAAGCGATACGCACAAGCTTTGCGACGGCGAACAGCTTAAAGCGTTCTTCAAAAACAGGCCCAAAAAAGTCAGCTATATAATGGAGGAGTTTATTGACGCAGAGGTCAACTCCTACGACGCGATAATCGACAGCAAGGGCAACCCGATTTTCGAAACGGGCAACGTCACCCCCAAATCGCTTATGGACGTAGTCAACACCGGCGACAGCTGTTTATATTATATTGTCAATCAGCTTTCAGACGACGTGCGCAAGCTGGGCAGAAAAACGGTAAAGGCATTCAAGGTGAAAAGCCGTTTCGTGCATTTCGAGTTTTTCCGTCTTTTGTCCGACCAGCATATCGGCAAAAAGGGCGAGGTTGTCGCGCTTGAAGTGAATATGCGCCCCGCGGGCGGAATTACCCCGGATATGATGAACTACGCAAACAGCACAAACGTGTTTAAAATCTGGGCGGATATGATAGCTTACGACAGCTCGCTTGTGGCGGTTGGTGAAAAATACTTCTGCGCATTTGCGGGCAGGCGCGACGGCGTGGAGTACGCTTACAGCGAGCAGGATATCGTAGACCGTTTCGGCGCGAATATAAAAATCATACAGCGCGTGCCCGACGTGCTTGCGGGCACAATGGGCAATATAATGTATATAGCCAACTTTACAACCAAGAAAGAGCTTGACGAGTTCTATTCGGAAGTAACGCAAATCAGATAATATAAAGAACGCCCCTCGGCGCGCATTTTTCGCGCCGAGGGGCTAATTTTTTGCCGTGTCATGCTGACGCTTGCGGAAGCATCTGATAGTCATATGCGCAAACCAATCCCGTCATTTCGACCGAGCGGGTATTACCATTACCGTCATTTCGACCGAGCGAAAGCGAGCGGAGAAATCCCAAAGTCCTATGCGCTTACACGGGGGGATTTCTCGACTACGCTCGAAATGACAGTAGAGCAAACGCTCAGAATGACAGTAATTCATACTCTTTGAATTACACATAAAAGACAGTTAAAACATTATAGTGGTATGTTTTTTAAAAAATATCCACACGTAATACGCGTAATTTAAGTAATTTATTTTTAAGTGTCGTAAAATATACTTAATAAATTTGCAGGCTGGTAATATATATGAGTAAATCGATTTTAGAACAAATCTATTATAACCAAACAACGTTTTGCGATGACGCATTAACAAGCAAAGAGTATGTTGAGGAGTGCGATAAATATTTTGTAATTTATGATAAACTACTTAATAATCTTACAGAAGAAAATAAAAAGCTGTTAATAGAATTAAACGATATATTTGACAATATAGAAGCTTTCGCTTGCACCGAAAAGTTTATTCAAGGCTTTAAAGCGGGGTTCAGATTTGCAGCTGAATTATTAAAAAACTGAAATATCCGCCTTAATTGCCCCCTGCCGTTGGCGGGGGGGTAGGGGGGGTGGTATCAATACTTAACGGGCGCGGACAGCAAAAAGCTGTTCGCGCCCGTGTCAATAAATAAAAAAAATCACTGCGAAATTCGTCATAATTAAGCAAAACCGGTAATAAGTTATTATACACATAGAATTTGCGGAGGCAGGTATGCTTGATTATAACGTATACGAGGACATTGCAGGAAGAAGCGGCGGCGATATTTATATAGGAGTAGTAGGACCCGTGCGTACGGGTAAATCGACGCTTATCAAAAAATTTATGACCGAACTCGTCATTCCCAACGTCGGGGACGGAAACGCAAAAAGCGTAATGGTGGACGAATTGCCTCAGTCGGCTTCGGGCAAAAGCATAATGACGACCGAGCCGAAGTTTGTGCCCGCAAAGGCGGCGCAGGTACGCATAGAAAACGCAACCGCAAATATCCGCTTTGCCGATTGCGTGGGCTTTATCACCCGCGGGGCTAACGGCTTCGAGGAGGACGGAAAACCCCGCCTTGTCAACACGCCGTGGAGCGAAACACCCCTTCCGTTTGCGGAGGCGGCAGAGCTGGGTACTCAAAAAGTAATATCAGAACATTCGACGATAGGCGTCTGCGTGACTACCGACGGAAGCATTTCCGACATCCCCCGCGACGGTTATATCGACGCGGAGGAACGCACCGTTGCGCACCTTAAAGCAAGCGGAAAGCCGTTCGTCATAATTTTGAACTGCGTAGAACCCGACAAAGCCGCGGCGAAAAAACTGCGCGAGGAGCTTGAAAACAAATACAAGGTAACAACCATTGCGGCAAACTGCGAAAAGCTTACCGCCGAAGGGCTTTTGAACGTTTTAAAAGCCGTGCTTTTCGAATTCCCCGTTACCGGCTTCGATATAGATATACCCGACTGGATGCGCTTTTTACCGCCCGACAGCACGGCGGTGTGCGAGCTTCTCGACAAAATAAAAACCGCGTCTGAAGCAATCAAAAAAATGAAGGACTGTTCCGTGTTCGACAATATGCTTGCGGACTGCAAGTTCTGGAAAAGCGAAACTTCGGTAAGTTTAAGTCTTTCCGACGGTAAAGCGCACGTTGACTGCTACGTCCGTGACGGAATTTTCTTCGATATGCTTTCGGAAATCGCGGGCGATACCATTTCAGACGAGTTTACGCTTATGCGTTATGTGCGCGGCACCTCCGAGGCAAAGCGCAACTACGACAAAATTAAGGACGCTTTCGACTGCGCAAGGGTCAACGGCTACGGAATAGTCCAGCCCGACGATTCGGATATGAGCCTTGAAGAGCCCAAGGTCGTCCGTCAGGGCGGAAGCGTAGGTATTAAGCTCCGCGCAACCGCGCCCAGCTATCACATTGTTAAAATCGACGTCAGCGGAGAGGTCAGCCCGATTATGGGCAGCGCCTCGCAGTCGGAGGGTATTGTTCAGGGAATGATGAACGGCTTCGAAAGCAATCCCGACGATATGTGGGATACTAACGTATTCGGCAAATCTCTGCGCGGAATGGTAAAGGAAGGGCTGTCGGGTAAGGTCAACTGTATGCACGATGACACCAAGGCGAAAATGCGCCGCGCAATCACGCGTATAGTGAACGAGGGCAGGGGCGGAGTTATCTGCATAATTCTGTAACAGTTTTAAGTGTGGTTACTTAAAGTAAACTTTCACCGAAAATTCATAAGTTAACCAATCCGTTTACTTGTTCATATAATATATTACAGCTGCAACAGGCGTTATCCGCACTATATTGCGCGGGTAATGGGCTTGCAAAATTCACGGCGGCGGAATGATTTACAAATCATTCCGCCGCCGCCAATTTATTCAAAAACAAATATACTTCGACCGTTTGCGCAAAATTGTTCTATGCAATACCCCCTGCCCCCGGCGCAGGATTATCTTAATCCAACCCTCTGCCCCCGGCGCAGGATTATCTTAATCCAACCCCCTGCCTTCGGCGCAGGATTATCTTAATCCAACCCCCTGCCTTCGGCGGGGGGATTAAGGGTGGTGGGGTATGTTTCAATCAACCTTTAATCCCCGCGTTTCTTTTCGGGGCGCTCGTGAACGTAAGCTTCCGGCACTGCCATATTTCCGTCCGAATCGAATAGTGCGGCGGGCGCGGGGTCGTCTTTAAGCCCCGCAATATATGCTAAATACTGCTCGTCGGTAATCTTTTTAATCTTTCTTTTTTTACCCATAAAAAAGCCTCCGCTGTTTTTCTAATATTATTAGCGAAGGCTGTTAATTTTATACTTTTCCGTTTTTCGGCATTGAGCGTTATTATACGGCTTTATCAAAGAAAGCGCAAATTTCTTCCATAGTTTTGGTGTTGACGCTGTTATACAGCTGTTTGTCGATAGACGCTATAAACCTGTTTTCAACGTCCTCGGGGATATTCTTGTTGTAAAGCTCGCTAAGCTCTTCGTATTCGTGCTGAATTTTTTCGCGGTACCGTTCGGCTTCCTCGCTGTCGGAAATAATCAGGTTGGTGTGCGTGCCTTCTTCAACAAAATAATATTCGACTTTATCGTTTGTTATCTCGCTTCTGTGGCTGTATATGCTGTCGTTTAACACGGTGTCGTCGTTTCCGCCCTGCACAACAATTACGGGCACGTTCGATAAATTAATGCCGTTAACGCCCGTCTTATAATAGTTTTCGCCTGCGTCCACAAGCGCCCAGAACGCCGTGAACGGCAACAGCGTATATGCAAACCCGCCCATATTCAGGCGCCTTTGCATCCATTCCAGCATCGCGCCCGAGTTGGAGTTGTAACCCGCAACCGAGGCAACCGCTTTTATATTTTTATGCCCGAAATTAAGCGCCGCGGTAACGGCGTGTCCGCCCCAGCTGTGTCCGAAAAGGTAAATTTCCTTGTCTTTAAGCGCTTCGTCGCTTTCTACGAATTTCAGCGCGTTGTCAATGTCGATAGCCGACTGCGAAAGCCCCTTTGTTCCAAGCCCTTCGCTGTCGCCCGTGCCTGTATTATCGTATGTAAGCACCGCATACCCCGCGTTAATAAAGTACGACATTACGGGATAGTAGTAGTTGGAAAGCTCGCCCCAGCCGTGGGAAATAACCGCAAGCTTATTGCTTCGGCTCTCATCCCAAACGTAGCCTTTAAGTGTGTTTCTTCCGCTTAAAAATTCTATTTTACGGTACTGTATAGCGGGGAAATCTTCCGCGCTGTACAGAGTAGAGCTTTCCGCGCCCTCTGCTTTCTGTCTGTTGAACGTTCCGAAAAGGCAAAATCTGCTCACTGCAAAAATAAACAGCAAAACGCTTAAAAACCAAAGAGCGATTGCCGAAACCCCGTATTTAAAACGCCGTTTTTTATCGTCGGTCATAATTCCGTCTCCGAAAATTTCTCTTTAATAATATGCGGTCGCGCTTTTGCCTGCGCCCGTTTATATAGGGCGGCGCGGAGCGCGCAGGGCTGTGAAAAATTGCCCGTTAATATACACAATTATAAAACACGTTTAAAAAATATGCAACAGTTTATCGCGCATTTCAGCTTTTTTCAGCCGTTTCGATTTGAAAATGTTTTTTTTCGCCGTATGCGCTTTTGCGCGGGAGTTATGGCATAAATTTCCATTAAACCGCGTTTGCCCCCCATATATGCCTTGATAATCATATATTTTTCTTGAAAAAATCTCAAAAAAAGGCATAATTATATTTACTTTTTTAAAAAATAGGTGTAAACTATTATTAAGTTGTAAATTTTTACGGCTTAATTTTGGCTAATAATTACTCAAGAGGTGTAAAAATGGCTAACGGCAGATACGATTACGACGACGAGGAGCAGGTTCAGAGAGTTCCCAAAAAAGCGGACATCATATTGCAGCGCCAGCAGACGATGGCGGCAAAGCAGGACGACGCTATCGCTAAGGTCAACGCGGTAAACGCAAGGGTTGACGAGGTTATGGCGGAGCTTGCCAAGGTCCGTGAAGAAAGCGCGGAAGCTCTGCGCAGAAACGAGGAGCTCTTCGGAAATATAGGCGAAAGCGTCGCCGCGCTCAGACGAGAGTTGAAATATCTCGCGGCGCAGAATGAAAGCATATTCAATTCCGTTTCCGAAAAAATAGAACAGCGTACCGCCGAGCCCGCACCCGCGGAGGACGAAGCTGCCGCGGCGCAAGCCGTTGCCGAACCCGTCCGCGCGGAAGTGGACTATGACGAGCTGGCGCAGAAGGTTGCCGAACGTATCGAAGTGCCCGCGCCTCAGGTTATATCCGACGGAGTGCCGGTACAGACAGTCGTTCAGGAAAGCGCTGAAATAGACTACGACGTGCTTGTAGATAAAATCATTGCCAGACTTCCCGTGCAGGAAGGCGTAAGCGGCGCGGCGGTTCAGGCGGAAGTTGACTACGATACCCTCGCGCAGAAGGTTGCGGAAAGAATATCCGTACCCGCGGCGGCAGCGGTTTCGCCCGTATACGAGCCTGTTCAGGTCAGCGCCGAAATCGATTACGACGCCCTTGCAGACAAGGTTGCGGAAAGAATACCCGCGCCTCAGGTTGTTGCCGGCGGTGAGCCCGTTCAGACAATCGTCCGCGAAAGCGCGGAAATCGATTACGATACGCTTGCGCAGAAGGTTGCCGAGCATATCGAAGTACCCGCAGTTGCGGCGGCGCCCGTTGCGCTGTCCGAACCCGTTTCCGTCAATGCGGAAGTTGACTACGATTTGATTGCGGATAAAGTTATTTCGCGTATTCCCGTACAGGAAGCCGTTTCCCCCGATTATATAGCGTGCAGAGTAGCCGAACAGCTTATAGTACCCGAAGCCGGCGTTGCCGAAATAGATTATGACAAGCTTGCAGACAAGGTTGCGGAAAGAATACCCGCGCCTCAGGTTGTTGCCGACGGTGAACCCGTTCAGACAATCGTCCGCGAAAGCGCTGAAATCGACTACGATACGCTTGCGCAGAAGGTTGCCGAGCATATCGAAGTTCCCGCGCCTCAGGCAGTTTCGGAAAGCGTTCCCGTTCAGACGGTAGTTCACGAAAACGCCGAAATAGATTACGAACAGCTTGCCGAGCTGATTTCAGAATATATGCCCGTGCAGGAAACGGTAGTCGAACATACGGAAAACGAAATCGACTATGAACAGCTTGCCGATAAGGTTGCGGAAAGAATAACCCTGCCCGAGGTTGCGGCGGCGGTTGCTTCACCCGAAATCGACGAAGAAGAGCTTGCGGACAGAATAGCTCTTAAAATAGGCGCAATTCAGCCTCAGGACTACGACATTATGGTAGACGACGAGGGCTGTGCAACTATAACGAAAGAAATCACAGAGAAACTCGACTACGAGCTTATCGCTTCAACCGTTGCGGAAAAGCTCAGCGTTGTGCTCGATACCAATAACGGCGGCGAAAACGAACCTCTTGATTATGAAGAAATTGCCGCGCGCATCAGCGAAAACGTGACCGTTGCGGGCGTAAACGAAGACGCCATTGCGGAAAAAGCGGCGGCAGTGCTTTCAAACTATCTGCCCGAATTCGATACCGACGAAATAGCCGACAAGGTTGCGTCGCAGGTTATAGGCGCGCTTCCCGTAGCGGAAGTTGACAGCGAGGCGGTCAGCAACTCGGTTGCGGAAAAACTCAACGAGCGTCAGGCTGAAATCGACTACGATATAGTCCTCGACGAGGAGGGACTTGAAAAAGTTTCCGCAAGCGTATCCGAAACTGTTACAAAAACCACGGACGAGCGTTTTGACGCAATCGACAGAGAAATAGAAGAAATCAAGCGCTTGCTTGAAAGCGGAGTTGTTGTCGCGGCTCCCCGCAGTGACGAAATCGCAGGCGCCGAAGCTTACGAGGAAGTTTACGAAGACGAACCCGAAGAAGAACAGCTTGTAACGGTAAGCGACGTAATCGCGGAAGAACCCGAAGAAGTTGTAGAGGAAGTTGAAGAAGAAACGGTTGAAGAAACCGTTGAGGAACCCGAGGAGGTTGTCGAAGAGGTAATCGAACCCGAGGAAACCGTTGAGGAGCCTGAGGAAGTTACCGAAGAACCCGCCGAGGAGGTTGTTGAAGAAGTTACGGAAGAAACCGTTGAAGAAACAACCGAAGAAGTTGTTGAAGAAACGGAAGAACAGCCCGCGGAAGAAGTTTCCGAGCCGGTTGTAATTGTTACCGAACAAACCGTAACCGAAGCCGAAGAAACCGAAAACGACGACGAAGAAGAAGTAGTTGAAGAATTCAGTTACGACGACCTTGCAGGCGACGGCGAGGGAGAAGGCGGCGTTGACTTCGCAAATATGATGCGCTACAACCGCAGCTTCATTGCAAGAATTATTCAGGGCTCCGACGAACAGAAAACCTATTACGGCGAAGTAAGAAACGCGCTGTTAAGCTACAAAAAGGTAAACTCCAACATCGCATGGGGTGCCGAACGTTTCCACAAAGGAAGAGAAACCATTGCCCGCTTTAAAATCCGCGGCAAGACGCTTATTCTCTATCTTGCGCTCGACCCCGCAACGCACGAGTACAGCGTATACCACCACAAAGACGTTTCCGACAACAAGTCTGTTGCAGGCACGCCGATGATGATAAAGGTAAAAAGCCCGCTCGGCGTAAAGAAAGCCGTAAGACTGATTGACGAAATGCTTGCGGCACGCAACGGTGAAAAGAGAAATATACCTCAGCGTGACTACGCGGCTATGTATCCTTACGAAACCATTGAAGAGCTTATCGAAGACGGTCTTGTAAAGGACGTAAAAAAAGACAATAAATAAAAATTCTATGCGCGGGGGTTGAAGTTGTTTTTCAACCCCCCGTATTATGTCTGCCCGACAAAGCTCGGTTTGACATAATACGGGAACCGACAAAAACTCTATAAACCTTCCCATTGAGGGAGGGCTTGTTGCGTATGTAAAAATTTGTTTATGCGTTGCAATACGGCGTTGTTGCGGTGCGGCAACCCTCGGCCATTTCGACCAAGTGAGCAACGCGAACGCGCGGAGAAATTCCAATATTAAAACCGCTAACCCGTGGGGATTTCTCGTCTGCACTACGTTTCGCTCGAAATGACAGCACAAGGGCGTAAAGTCCTATTTCATATACATAAATACAATAACGGAGAACATTTTGAACAACCAGCAAACACAGAACCAAACACACACAAACGAAAATCAGCGCCGCAACAAAAGCGGAAAAAGCGGTTTAAACCTGCAAAACAACCGCAATGGCGGTTCCGCTCGGAACAATAAGCAAAACCGCGAAAACAAGCCAGTACGGGGAGCTAACCAAGCAAAGCCTGCAAAGCCGACCAAAGAGGTTAAACGCGTAAAAGGCGAAAAATCCGCAAAACCCGTAAAAAGCGGTAAGGCTTCAAAGGGGGGCAAGCCCGTAAAAATCGTATTTTTAGGCGGCGTCGGCGAAATCGGCAAAAATATGACCGCCGTAGAGTGCGGGGACGATATAATTATTATAGACGCGGGCGCGATATTCCCCACGGACGAAACCCCCGGCTTCGACTTAATCGTGCCTGATATTACCTACCTTGTAGAAAACGCGAAAAAAGTGCGCGGACTTATTTTAACCCACGGTCACGAGGACCATATCGGGGGAGTACCCTATCTTTTAAAGGAGCTGAAAGTTCCCGTAATCGGCACCAAGCTTACGCTTGCGCTCGTGGACAACAAACTCCGCGAACACCGCATAAACGACGTAAAGGAAATAACGGTTGCCCCCGGGCAGATTGCCCAGCTCGGCTGTTTTAAAGTGCGTTGCATAAACGTAAACCACTCTATCGCGGGGTCGCTTGCGTTTGCAATTCAAACCCCGCAAGGCGTAATTTTTCACAGCGGCGACTATAAAATCGATTTGACCCCCGTCGGCGGCGAGCCTATCGACTTAAAAACCATATCCGATGCAGGCTCGGCGGGCGTGCTTTTGTATATGGGCGAAAGCACAAATATCGAGCGCGCCGGCTTTACAATGAGCGAAACGGTTGTCGGCTCTACGCTTGAAAGACTTTTCAATGAAAATTACCGCCGCCGCCTGATAATAGCCACGTTCGCGTCCAACGTTTACCGCATACAGCAAATTCTTGATTTGGCGGTAAAGCACAGACGTAAAGTCGCGCTTTCGGGCAGAAGTATGGTCAACGTAATCGAAGCCGCGGAAAAAATCGGCGAAATTAAAATTCCCGATAACCTTATAATAGACGTTTCTCAAATCAAAAACCTGCGCGACAGCGAGGTAGTGGTGGTATCCACGGGCAGTCAGGGCGAGCCGATGAGCGCGCTGACGCGTATGGCGAACGGCGCAAACAATTTCGTAACCGTCGGCGAAAACGATACGGTAATAATTTCCGCAAAGCCTATCCCCGGCAACGAGAAGCTGGTTTACAGAGTAATAAACAATCTGTACAAGCTCGGCGCGGAGGTTGTTTACGAGAGTCTGGATAATATCCACGTTTCAGGGCACGCCTGCCGTGAAGAGCATAAAATTATGCACCGCCTTCTGCACCCCAAATTTTTTATTCCCGTGCACGGCGAATACCGCCACCTTAAAATGCACGCACAGCTTGCCGAGGAAATGGGGCTTGAACCGCATAAAATAATCGTTCCCGATATAGGCGACTGCATAGAGCTTACCTCAAACAGTATAAAGCGTGCGGGCAGCGTAACGGCGGGCTCGCGCCTTATCGACGGCGAGGGAATCGAGGACGAAAAAGCTTCGGTAGTAATCGAGGACAGACGTCAGCTTTCGGAGGAGGGCTTGTTTATAGTGTCGGTTGCGGTAAACGGCGGCGAGGTTGTCGGCGAGCCCGCAATAAATACGCGCGGTTTCGTGTTCGATTTTCACCGCGACTACGACAAGGAAATCCGCGAGGTCATAAAGCACGCGATAGAAGGCTACGACCTTGCGCACGGCAACTGCGACCAGTTGAAGCGCGTTATCAAGAACTCGCTAAAAAACTATCTTTGGAAAAAGACCAGACAGAATCCTATGGTAGTGCCTGTAATAGTCGAAATTTAAGCAAAACGCATATATGCGTCGCAATACTTTTTTATTCGGTAATGATGAAATATGTCATGCTGACGCTTGCGGAAGCATCTCGAAGTAGCTTATAACGCTGATTAAGCCTTTAACCCCATGGGGATTAAGGAGGGTGGCGCCCCAATATAAAACTTATATGCAAAATTTTTCATACGCACATAAAAACACAAAGGACGGAGAACGCGTTTCGGCAACGGCGCAATTCAATCAACCGCGTATAAGCGGACAAATCGAAAAACTGCGCCTTTCCGCATTCGAACGTGAAATTCCCGTATCCGATAACGAAACGCTGTGTTTTCTGCAAACGCTTTTAAGCGCCGTTCAGCCGAAAAATATTTTAGAGCTCGGCACTGCGGTCGGAATTTCGGGCGCGGTTATGCTTGACGCTTGTAAAAGCGCGCGCCTTACCACAATCGAGCGCGATAAAAATTTTTATGAGGAAGCGCGGACAAACTTTAATAACCTCGGCTTAACCGAGCGGGTTACGCAGATTTTCGGCGACGCGGGCGAAGCTGTTTTAACCCTGCCGGAAAACTCCTTCGACTTTATTTTTATGGACTGCGCAAAGGTGCAGTACGTTAAGTATCTGCCCCGCCTTAAACGGCTTTTAAATCGCGGCGGTACGCTGGTTGCAGACGATATTCTGCTTTTCGGGTACGTCACGGGCGAGGAGGCGGTTCCGCCAAAGCGCAAAATGCTTGTCGAGCATATCAAAGAATATATTACCGCCGTAACGAATGACAGCGAGCTTCAAACAACTATAATAAATATCGGCAACGGCGTTGCGCTGAGCGTAAAACTATGAAAGCCCCTTAACCCCAGCAAGCTGTATACGGCTTTTCTTGATATGCTTCCGCAGTCAGCGCTCAATATTGGCGCGTTGCAGAAGCTGTACAATAAGCTTGACAGCTTTCCTAAGGCAAAAGAGATATTGGATAATCTGATATGAAAGTTGAACTTTTAGCCCCCGCGGGCAACTTTTCAAAACTTAAAACCGCGCTTAATTTCGGAGCGGACGCGGTGTATATAGGCGGAAAGGACTTTTCCTTGCGCTCTTTTGCCGATAATTTCACGCGCGAAGAAATGCAAAACGCGGTAAGCTTTGCGCATAATCTCGGCAAAAAAGTATACGTCACCGCTAACGTTTTCGCCAAAAACGCGGATTTTCCTCTTTTGCAGGACTACTTTAAATTTCTTGAAGAAATCAAGGCGGACGCGGCGATAGTTTCCGACAGCGGAGCAGTTTACGTTGCCAGAAAGTGCGCGCCGAAGCTGGATATTCATATATCCACGCAGGCAAATTTAACCAACAAATACGCTGTTAAATTCTGGCGGGAGCAAGGCGCAACCCGCGCGGTTCTCGCCCGCGAGCTGTCGCTTGAAGAAATAGCTGAAATTCATTCCTTCGTGCCCGATATCGAGCTTGAAGCCTTCGTTCACGGCGCAATGTGCATTTCATACTCGGGCAGATGCCTTTTGTCAAACTACCTCGCGGGGAGGGAAAGCAACCGCGGCGAGTGCGTGCAGGCTTGCCGTTGGAACTATCAGGTCCGCAAGTCGGACGCGCTTTCCGACAGCGGCTGGCTGGATATAGAGGAGGACGACCGCGGCGCGTATATTTTTAATTCAAAGGACTTGAATATGAGCGCGCACCTCGATAAAATGGCTCGGGCGGGGGTATGCTCGTTTAAAATCGAGGGCAGAATGAAGTCGGAATACTACCTTGCAACCGTCATAAACGCGTACCGCAGGTGTATTGACTGCGGTTACGGCGAAACAATCGAAAACGAGCTGAAAACGGCTTTTCACCGCGACTATACCACGGCTTACGCATTCGGCGAAAACGCGCAGACGGTAAACTATGCGGACAGTCAGGCAAAGGGCGGGTGCGACTATATAGCGAACGTTATCGGCAGTGAAAACGGCTTTGCGCTCGTTGAAATGCGCGGCAGATTTAAAGTCGGCGATACCTTGGAGGTGTTAAGCCCTACCGATAACTTTTTAAAAACCTTTACGGTGGGAAAAGCGTATTTAATTAACGGCGAAGAAGTGCAGGACTGCAAGCTCGTTCAGCAGCGCTATAAAATAAGCTGTCCGTATAATTTAAAGAACGGCGACATTTTAAGACGCAGAAAATAAAAACGCATATATGCGCTGTGCGAGTGTGGCTGTTGTATCATTATGATTGTTTGACTTATTGTCATTCTGAGCGTTTTGTTTATTGTCATTCTGAACGCAGTGTAAGGAGCGGAGCGACGGAATAGCGATTGTTACGCGTTCAGCGTCAATCGCGTCAGAATCTGATTGTCCAAAGCGCACACCAAAAAGCCTTAACCCACGTTATGAACCACATTCAGATGCTTCCGCAAGCGTCAGCATGACACGTTTCAACTTACCGCAAGCATCAGTACGTCAGAATATTAAATATTTATGAACTATCAGGTAAAAAACATTTACGGAAAAACCAACAATAAAAATATAACGGTGCGCGTTTCGGGTTCAAAATCCATTACCGCGCGCGCTATGCTTATTTCCGCCCTTGCTGACGGCGAAAGCACACTTTTCAACGCGCAGTTTTCAGACGACTGCGCAACCTTTTTAAAGTGCCTTAACGCCCTCGGCATAAGCACGCATACAAACGGCACAACCGTAAAAATTACGGGTTGCGGGGGTAAGCTTGCGGTAAATCAAGCGGAAATCAACGTAGGCAGTGCGGGCACGGCGGCGCGTTTTCTGCCCGCGTTTTTAGCTTTCCAAAAGGGCAAATTTTATGTAGACAGCTCGGCGCAAATGAAAAACCGCCCAGTGGAACCGCTTATAACCGCGCTTACACAGCTCGGCGCAAGGTTCACTTTTTTGGAAAAAGAAAATTCCTTTCCGTTCATAATCGAAGGAACTTCAACCCCGAAAACCCTGATAGAAGTGGATATTTCAAAAAGCAGTCAGTACCTTTCCGCGCTGTTGATTTCCGCCGTTTGCGCAAACAAAACCGTAACAATCAAGCCTACGGGTTTCCACGGCCGAGATTACATAGATATGACTTTGAATATTATGTGGTCTTTCGGGGTAAACGTTGAAGAAAATAACGGCGTTTTCACCGTCAACGGCAGATATTCGTCTAAAAAGTACGATATCGAGCCGGACGTTTCCGCCGCTTGCTATTTTTATGCAATGAACAAAATTCTCGGCACGTCTGTTGCGGTTAACGGAGTGTTTCCGCACAGTATGCAGGGGGATATAAAGTTTATAAATCTTTTAAAGACTTTCAACGGCGGAACGGTTGATATGCACGCTTTTTCCGACCAGACCTTAACGCTTGCCGCAATCGCGCCGTACCTTGCAAAACCCACGCATATTACGGGGGTAAAGCATATTCGCGGGCAGGAATGCGACCGCATTAAAGCAATTATCTGCAACCTTACGTCTTTGGGCGTGGAGTGCGAGGAATACGACGACGGCGTTAAAATTTACCCCGCGCCCGACGGAGGAATAAAGCCCGCAACAATCAGAACGTTCGGCGACCACCGCGTTGCAATGAGCTTTGCGCTAACGGGGCTTCGCGCTGACGGTATAATAATAGAAAATGCGGAAGTCTGCTCTAAAACCTTTGCGGAATATTTTCAAACGCTGGATAACGTCTGCGCGGAGCTTACCAGAAAGCCATAGTTTTAACTTTTACAAGCTTTAATGTTGCAAATCAAAAAGCTGCGTTATATAATAGAGTAAAAGGTACGTTAAAATGAAAATCAAAAAATTAATTATCGCAATTTTATCAGCGCTTGCGCTTACCGCTATGGCGGTAAGTCTTTCCGCGTGCGATTTTATTGACGGAATTTTCGGCAACGAACCGCAAACCCCGCCCGCACAGGAACAGCCCGACGATAACCCGCCGGAGGGCGGCAACCCCGACGCGCCCGACGGTTGCGCTCACGAATACGGCGAATGGACGGACGGAATAAACGAATGTACTTTACATCAGGTAAAGCGCACTTGTCCGCTCTGCGGAAATACCGAATATAAATATATTCCGCCCGTCGGTCATGATTTCGGCAAGTGGCAGGACGTTATAAACACATGCACAGTGCACACGCAAAAGCGCGTATGCTCCGAATGCAACAGCGAGGAAATAAATTCGGTTACCCCCAAAGGTCACAGCTACGGCGAGTGGACCGATTACGTCAACAGCTGTACAATACATACCCAAAAGCGCGTGTGCGCCGAATGCAACGACCAACAGTTTCAATCTCTTTCCGTAGAAGGTCACAAATTCGGCGAGTGGGAGGTCGTAACCGATACCTGTACGGAATACGTCCAAAAGCGCGTTTGTTCTGAGTGTAAGGAAGAAGAGGAAAAAACGCTTACGCCCAAGGGTCACAGCTACGGTGAGTGGATTGACGAGGTTAAAACCTGCACTCAGCATATCCAGAAGCAAACTTGTTCGGGCTGCGGCGACTTTAAAAAGCGCGCGCTGAAAACCGACGGACACGACTTTGAAAACGGTACCTGTAAAAAATGCGGGCAGTCCGTCGCGGCCGGCGGCGGAGCCGAGCTGGATAAATACAACGGCGATTACGGCTATAATTATTTTAAGGTAAAAAATCTTACCGCACAGCAAACGCTTTACGAGCGCATAGACGAAAGCGCCCGCGCTTTCCATTTAAGCGGCGATTTGAACGCGGAACCGACCGTTCAGAACGGCAAAACATATTACGTTGCGTCTTCGGTTAACTATTCCGATTTGTCGCTGAGCGCGGACGAGGCGGTTTCCGTATGGAAAACCTTTAAGGACGACAATCCTCTGTATTACTGGCTGTCCGGCGAGCTTACTTATACGCTTGAAAGTATAAATTTAATTGCCGTTGAAGACTATGCGCAGGGAAGCGTCCGCTTGCAGACGAACGATTTTATTTACAATAAAGTAAGCGAATATTCGTTTTTGCTTGACGTAAACGACAACGCTTACCGCAAGGCGCTTGCCTTCCACGATAAAATTATTTCCGCTGTGGACTACGCATACGAAAGTGCCGGCGTACCGCAGACCGCGCATTGGGCGCACAGCGTTATCGGCGTTTTCGGAGAGCGCGGTGCCGTATGCGAGGGTTACGCGAAAACGTTCCAGCTGCTTTTAAATTATAACGGCGTGGAAAATATCTTCGTCAGCGGAAAAGGCAACCGCGAAGAACACGCGTGGAATCTTGTACGGCTTGATAACGGCGAATGGTACTGGTGCGATTTAACGTGGGACGATACCCCCGCAAGTTATTGCGGAATTTCTTACCAGTATTTCCTTGTAAACGATACACAGCAGGTTAACTGGCTTGACGGAGGCGGGTACTATAATACGGTTGATACCTTCCTTACCCGCCATACTCCGCATACGGCGCAGGGAACAAGCATACAGTTTTTGTACGAGCTGCCCGCCCGTGCAACGGCAAATTACGCCGAAGAAAACGGCTTAACCTTGCGCAAAACATTCTCGGTAAGCGGTTTTCAATACGCTGTTGCGGGCTATAATACCGTTCAGCTTGTCGAAAAGGAAGCTGCGGGCGCGGTAACGGTTCCCGAAACGGTGACTTATAACAAAATAACCTATAACGTTGTTGCAATCGGCGTAATAAACGCAAAAGGTTTGTTCGGCAACGGTATAGTTTTTAAAGGCGCAACCTCGGTGTTTATTCCCAAAACCGTACAGTTTATATGGGATAGCGCTATGGTCTGTTCGGATAACACGTCTGTAACCGTAGACGCCGAAAACGAATATTTCTGCTCGGTTGACGGCGTTCTGTTTACAAAATCAATGAAAACGCTGGTAAATTATCCCGCAAACCGCGCGGACGGGGAGTATAGAATTCCCGGGCAGACCGAGTGGCTTGCAACCGGCGCGTTCTCGCTTATCAAAAATTTATCCCGCCTTTACGTCGGTAAAAATGTAGTTATCAACGGTATTGCTTGCTGGGGCGTGTATTACGATAATTCCCGCAACACGGTTTCCGGCGGATGGCGGAATATCGCGTACAATTTAAAGCTTACCGAAAATACGGGAATAACCGTTGACGAAGACAACCCGTATTTCGCTTCCGACGAAAACTGGCATTACAGCAAAGACAAAACGAAAGCGTACTGCTATTTCAACCGCGAGGCTACGGAAATAGAAATTCCCGCAACGGTCACAAGCTTTGACGACGGCGTTTTTATGAATTTTATGCAGCTTGAAAGCTTTACCGTTGCAGAAGGCAATACCGCCTTCGCCGTGCAGAACGGAATACTTTACAATAAAGATTTTACAAAAATTATTGAAATTCCCAACCGCGTAAGCGGTACGGTAACGCTTCCTTCTACAATTATACAGTTGGGCGTGGACGACAACTCCGATTTTATCAACTCTTATATAACGGAAATAAATATTTCGGTTACTCTTAAAGAGCTTGGCAGATTTTCCTTTTACAATCCTTATCGGCTTGAACGTATAAATTACGGCGGAACTATGGCGCAGTGGCTTGCGATAGAAAAGCATGAAAAATGGGTTTACGGAACGGAAAATTTCGTAATCGTCTGCTCGGACGGAACGCTTGATATTCACGGCAACATAATAAATTAAACGGAAAGTCGGAAACAAAAAACATTTGTTTCCGACTTTACTTTTGCCGTTTTTTGTGTATAATAAAGGTATGGAACGCATTGTAATTCATTCCGACTTGAATAATTTTTACGCCTCGGTTGAAAGAACGCTTCACCCCGAGCTTACGGGCAAAGCAATCGCTGTTTGCGGCAGTAAAGAAGCGCGCAGAGGCATTGTGCTTGCAAAAAGCGAAGAGGCAAAGCGTTTCGGCGTAAAAACGGGCGATACCGTTTGGCAGGCGCAAAAAAAGTGTCCGCATATCGTCTGCGTTCCACCGCATTTCGACGAGTATATAAAGTATTCGCGCAAGGTAAAAGCGATTTACGCGCGGTATACCGACTTAATCGAAAGCTACGGTATAGACGAGTGCTGGCTTGATTTAACTCATTCAACGCTGATTTTCCCTAAATTCGAGCCTAAGTATGTCGAAGTTAACAAAGAACAGCATTTTTCCGACGCATATCTTAAATTTTTAGGCGATTATATAAGGGAAGAGGTCAAGCGCGAGCTTAAAATAACCGTTTCCTGCGGGGTTTCGTTCAATAAGGTTTTCGCAAAGCTCGGCTCGGACTTGAAAAAGCCCGACGGTACAACCGTAATTTCGTATCTGAATTACCCCTCGGTTATCAACGCGCTTCCCGTGGAAGATTTGCTGTTTGTCGGCAAAGCCACAACGCAGAAATTGCGCGGTATGGGGCTTTCCACAATAGGCAGACTTGCCGCCGCCGACGATAAGCTGATTATAAAAACTTTCGGCAAGGTCGGCGATACGCTTTTAAAGTACGCGCGCGGGCTTGACTGCGACGCGGTTAAGCATATGGACGACAAGCGTGAATACAAGTCGATAGGCAATTCAAACACTTACCCAGCGGATATATGCGATTTTGCGCGGATAGAACGGCTTTTGTACGTTTTGGCGGAAAGTGTTGCCGCAAGACTGCGCGAAAGCGGGCAAGGACTTGCCGATACCGTCCATTTATGGGTGCGCTACGCCGATTTATCAGATTTTTCCGTGCAGAAAAAGGTGCGGCATACCGCGCTCTGCGGAGAAATAGCAAGCCACGCTTTCGCGCTGTTCAAGGCGAATATAAAACCGCCGTTCAAGGTGCGCGCGCTGGGCGTAACCGTTTCGGGCTTCGATAACGGCAGCTCGCAGTTAACTCTTGACGAAACCAACGGCAAATATAAAAAGCTGGACGCGGTAGAGCGCTGCGTTGACGATATACGCAAAAAACACGGCTACGACAAGGTACAGCGCGGAATTGTTTCGCAGGAACCGCCTTCCATGCGCGCAGACATTAAAAACACCCACCTTATAAAACCGGGCAACTTTGTAGACCCCGAAGCCGCGGACGGAAATTCCGAAAACTGAGGTTTAACTTGTTATTCCGAGCGGGGTACCGTGTCATTCTGAGCGCAAGCGTAAGGAGCGGAGCGACGGAATAGCGATTGTTACGCATAGCGTCAATCGCGTCAGAATCTGATTTTTAAATGCGGTCACTCCAAGCCCCCATTTTAACGTGTCATTTCGAGCGTAGTCGAGAAATCCCCTCGTGTAAGCGATAGAACTTCGGGATTTCTCCGCTCGCTTACGCTCGGTCGAAATGACGGGAATGGTGCATACGTTGTAAATCACTTTGAGATGCTTCCGCAAGCGTCGGCATGACAGCATTTCAACCCGTGTTTCAAATATTCATAAGTCTTACTTATGTCAAAATAAAAAACTTGTATATTCAACCCCGCTTCAAAGATTGACTAATTTCCGCGGTTATCATATAATTTTAACGTAAAACTGCGCGCGCAAGTAATCAGCCCGCAAAATTCAAGGAGAATACATATGAATCTTCCCGAAATGTTCGGTGAAAACGTTTTCAACGATTCCGTTCAGAAGGACACTCTGCCCAGCGACGTGTACAAAGCCCTTCGCGCAACGATAGAGGCGGGCAAACAGCTTGACGTATCCATTGCGGGCGCGGTGGCTTCGGCAATGAAAAAGTGGGCGATTTCCAAGGGCGCAACCCATTACACGCACTGGTTTCAGCCGCTGACGGGTCTTGCCGCCGAAAAACACGACAGTTTTATAGAACCCGAAGGCGACAAGGTTATTATGCGCTTGACGGGCAAAAGCTTAATTATAGGCGAATCGGACGCTTCCAGCTTCCCCTCGGGCGGCTCCCGCGCAACCCATATGGCGCGCGGATATACCGCGTGGGACCCCACGTCGCCCGCGTTCGTTAAGGAAGGCACACTGTATATTCCCACGGTTTTCGTATCCTATACGGGCGAAACGCTCGATAAAAAAGCGCCCCTTCTGCGCTCAATGACAGCTTTGGATAAGCAGGCAAAGCGCGTTTTAAAGCTTTTCGGCATAGACTGCAAAAAGGTTTCCACAACTGTCGGCCCCGAGCAGGAGTACTTCCTCATAGACGAAGAAGAATATTTAAAAAGAAAAGATTTAGTGCTTACGGGCAGAACGCTTTTCGGCGCGCCCGTCACCCGCGGTCAGGAGCTTGAAGACCACTATTTCGGCACTATTAAGCCCAAAATCGGCGACTTTATGCGCGATTTGGACAGAGAATTATGGAGTTACGGCGTGCTTTCCAAAACAAAGCATAACGAAGTTGCGCCTGCCCAGCACGAAATGGCGCCCGTTTTCAGTACCTCAAACGTTGCGGTTGACGGAAATATGCTCACTATGGAGCTTATGAAAAAGGTCGCGCACAAGCACGGGCTTGCTTGTTTATTGCATGAAAAACCCTTCCGCGGCATAAACGGCAGCGGCAAGCACAACAACTGGTCGATGTCTACCGAAAGCGGGCTTAACCTGCTCAACCCCGGCGACTGCCCCGAAAGCAACACTCTTTTCAAGCTTGTTCTTGCGGCGGTAGTAAAGGCCGTTGACGAGTATCAGGGCGTACTTCGAGCATCGGTTGCATCTGCGGGCAACGACCACCGTTTAGGCGCGGACGAAGCGCCCCCCGCAATCGTTTCCGTATACCTCGGCGACCAGCTCGGCGCAATGGTGGACAGCATAGTCAAGGGCGAAAGCTATACTTCGGTCAAGGTGGAAAAGGGCGGAATAGGCGTTCCCGAAAGCCCCATTTTCCCCAAAGACGCAACCGACAGAAACAGAACTTCGCCGTTTGCGTTTACGGGCAACAAGTTCGAGTTCCGTATGCTCGGTTCGCAGGCTAACGTTTCGGACGCTAATATCTGCTTAAATACAATTGTTGCGGACGCGTTCAGCGACTTTGCAGACGAGCTTGAAGGCAAAAAGGATATAGAAAAAGCCGCAAACGCGGTTATCGCGCGCGAGCTTAAAAAACACTACCGCATTATTTTCAACCTTGACGGTTACGGCCCCGAATGGGAAACCGAGGCGGCAAAGCGCGGACTTTTGAACAACAAAAACACTGCGGACGCGGTGCCCTCGCTGTATGAGGACAAGAACGTTGAAGTTTTCGTCCGTCAGGGCGTGTTTACCAAAGCCGAAGCCGTCGCGCGTGCAGATATCCGCCTTGAAAACTATGCAAAAATTATAAATATAGAAGCGCTTACAATGATAGAAATGGCAAAACGCGATATAATACCCGCCGTTTCCGACTTTATTGCCGTGCTGTGCCAGAACGTGGCTTCAAAGCTGGCTGTAAGCGAAAAAATCCCCTGCAACGCGGAAATTAAGCTTATTGATAAGCTTTCTTCCCTCAACGACAAGGCGAGCGCGGCGGTGGAAAAGCTTGAAAACGACTTGAAGTCGGTGAACAAGCGCGACGTGCAGTCGGCTTCGCAGACGATGGCGCACCTTATTATTCCCGATATGGAGGAAGTGCGCGCGCTTGCGGACGAAATGGAAACGCTTACCTCGGCGGACTACTGGCCTTACCCCACGTATTTCGACCTTTTATACAGCGTAAAATAAAATATATATGCGGCGGCGCGGTTTTTTAAAAACCGCGCCGCAATTATTTTTTAGCGGTATATATTTTTAATCGCGCACGCATACGCTTGACTTAAAACGAGTAAAAAATTATAATATAAACGTAAAAAATAGTTACGAGGTGCGTATATGCTTACAAGTATCTGCGGAATAAACTGGGGTGACGAAGGCAAGGGCAGAATGGTAGACCTGCTTTCGGAAAAGTTCGACGTAGTGTGCCGTTATCAGGGCGGCAACAACGCGGGACACACCGTAATCAACGAGCGCGGAAGATTTATTTTAAATCTATTGCCTTCGGGAATTCTGCGCGAGGACGTCGTCAACGTCTTAGGCCCCGGAATGGTAATAGACATAAAGCACCTTTGCGGCGAAATGCAGCGGCTGAGAGAGGGCGGAATTAAAATTTCACCCGAAAACCTTAAAATTTCCGATAAAGCAATAATAGTAATGCCCTACAACGTTTTGCAGGACGTTATGGAGGAGGACCGCCTTACCAAAGCCACGGGCAAGCCTTACGGCTCTACCCGCCGCGGAATTGCCCCCATTTACGCGGATAAGTATATGAAAAAGGCTTTCCGCATGGGCGAGCTTTTGAATACCCCGCTTTTATATAAACGTTTGCCCGACATTGTCGAGTGGAAGAATATGACTATCCGCGCTTACGGCTTCGAGCCCGTGACCGTGGACGATATGAAGGAATACTTCGAAACCTACGGCAAACCGCTTGCAGAATACGTCTGCGATACGGGGCTGTATTTAAACGAAGCGAATAAACAGGGCAAAAACATTATGTTCGAAGCCCAGCTCGGCGCCCTCCGCGATATTGATTTCGGCATAGTGCCCTATACCTCGTCGTCATCGACTATTGCGGCTTACGCACCCATAGGCGCGGGCGTGCCCAACCTTAAATTAGACAGCTCGATAGGCATAATGAAGGCTTATTCAAGCTGTGTCGGCGCAGGCCCTTTCACATGCGAGTACTTCGGCGAAAAAGCCGATAAACTGCGCGAGCTCGGCGGCGAATACGGTGCGGCAACGGGCAGACCGAGAAGAGTGGGACCGTTCGACGTGGTTGCTTCGCGTTACGGTATACGCTGTCAGGGCGCGGACGAAATCGCGCTTACCAAGCTCGACGTTTTAAGCGGTTATAAGGAAATCGAAATCTGCACGCACTACACGCTTGACGGTAAAGTTATAGACGAATTTCCGTTTACGGACGTTCTGGATATGTGCAAACCCGTTTTCGAAAAGGTCAAGGGGTGGAACTGCGACATTTCCAAGTGCAGAAAGCCCGCGGACTTGCCCAAAGAAGCGCTTGCATACATAAAACTGCTTGAAAAGCTTTGCGATTGCAAAATCAAGTACGTTTCGGTCGGGGCCGAGCGCGACGCATACGTTGAAATGTACTAACGTATAAAAACAAAATATAAGCGGGGCGGACTTAATTTGTCCGCCCCGCTTGAAAAATAAAGCTTTGGAAAATAATATGAAATTTTACAAAATGCACGGTATAGGCAACGATTACGTTTATTTCGACTGTATGCACGGCGAAATAGATAACCCCGAACAGCTTGCGGTCAAGCTTTCGGACAGACATTTCGGTATAGGCGGCGACGGTATAATTCTTTTATGCAGGTCGGATATTGCCGATTGCAGAATGAGAATGTTCAACGCGGACGGTTCCGAGGGTAAAATGTGCGGTAACGGCGTAAGGTGCGTCGGCAAGCTTGCGCACGATTTGGGTTACGTTCAAGGCAATGTATGCCGTATTGAAACACTTTCGGGAATAAAAATTCTTGAATTTACACTTGATAAATACGGCAAGGTCGCTTCCGCAAGGGTAGATATGGGTGCGGCGGTTCTGGACGGTGAAAAAATTCCGTCGGCTTTCAAAGGGGAAAGCGTGGTATCCCGTCCGCTTGACGTGGACGGTACGCAATATAACGTTACGCTTGTATCTATGGGCAATCCTCACTGCGTGGTGTTTGCCGACCCCGATAACCTCGATTTGGAAAAAATCGGCAAAAAATTCGAAAACCATACCGCTTTTCCCGAAAGAATTAACACGGAATTTGTTAAAGTTATCGGCAAAAACCACTTAAAAATGCGCGTGTGGGAGCGCGGCAGCGGCGAAACGCTTGCCTGCGGCACGGGCGCGTGCGCTTCGGCTGTGGCGGCTTGTCTTAACGGCTTTTGCGCCAAGGGCGAGGAGGTAACTGTTTCCCTGCTCGGCGGTGATTTGAAAATTCTTTATACCGATAAAACAGTATATATGACCGGCCCCGCAACGCTTGTGTTTACGGGCGAAATACAGCTTTAAATTTTTTTCATAACGAGTAACAGCCGTAGGTGCAACTTGTCAATTGCCCCAACGGCTGTAATTTTTAAATAATTATAAAAAATTTTATTCAAATGTTGACAAAATAATGCAATAATGTATAATTATATAAAAAGGAGTTAAATATGAAAAAGTTTGCGGCGGTTATAATAACATTTGTTGCTTTGTTCGGCGTATGCTTCGGCGCGGCTGGGTGTAACGACGCGGAAAAGGACACTGTAAATTATACTGCAACTGCGCCGGCTATATATTACGAACTTGACGATAGCGTTAAAAACGAATATGTATATAAAGGTTACGAAAAATTGATTTCCACCGAGGAACAAGCCGAAATTACACAGTTTTATAAAGAAAATTTGTCGGACAGCAATTTATATCTGCTGAATTACGGGTATGAATTATGTGACGCGAATTTTCATTATTACAACGTGTATCGGGGAACGGGCAATAATAAATTATTTGCGCGTATGAATTTCAGTTTATTTGATAAAGAATTAGGGGTATGGGCGCCGCAAAATAAGCCTTCGGGCGTAAATATTTCGCTTGAATTCTGTATGTTCATTATTCCGACGGAAAGCAAAGCCGAAAACGGTTTTAAGCTGGAATTCGGCAAAAGCGAAGATAAATTTTACGGCTATAATAAATACGTAAACGTGTACAACGGCGAAGAATGTTTTGCCACTTGTTATTTCGACAGAGGGGTAAGGAGTATCGAAGAAGAATGGTTTGAAAATTACTTTGCAAACAATCTGGTTTGGGGCGGTGATGTATGAAAAAGCTTTTTAAGCCGTATTTAACAAAACAGTTTACCGTTTTTGTTGCGTTTGCGCTGTCCGCGCTTTGCGCGCTGTGTTTTTGTTCGGCGGGTTGCAAAAATCAGACGGTTAAAATCTGCGTTTCGGAAAACGTTGCGGAAAAGCCCTTTTTCGAAATCGAAAATTTGTCAGACGCTAATTATAAACAGCTTGATTATACCGATAACGGCGAAAACGGCGATGCCGATATGTTTGACGTTTTTCTCGGTTATTACAAAAACGAGTTTAAAAAGCTTTATAAAGGCAGCTTTGTATTATTAAATCCCGATTACGGTAAAGAACTTTCGCCTTGGGAAGCTCGGCAAAAATTTAATATACTCACAGAAAGCGACGAACAGGAAAATATTGTAAACCCCATAGCGGTCGAGGCGTTCAGAATTTACGACGAAAGTTTGGGCGGGAATACCAATAATAACGGCGGAGTGACGGAAGGAAATTACCGTTATTCTTTAAGTATGCTTATGATTTCTTTGCCGCAAAATAAAGCCGTTTCAAACAAAATTACTTTGGAATTCGGGCAGTGCGGTAATTCCGATAAATATATTTACACAAATTATATAAACTTATATGCGGGCGCCGATTGCATTGGAACGTGCTATGTTGAAGAAGCGGTTCAAACGCCCTTAACGTGGTTTGAAAATTACTTTGCAAATAATCTGATTATCGGATAATTTTAATGCGCATAAATTAAATATTTATAACAAAATTAACGGCGGCGAAATCTTGCAATTTCGCCGCCGTTATGCTATAATGTCAAAGATTATATTTTACTGAAAGCATAAAGAAATTTTGGAGAGTTTTATGACAAAGTACATTTTTGTTACAGGCGGCGTTGTTTCGGGTTTGGGCAAGGGTATAACCGCGGCTTCGCTTGGCAGACTTTTGAAATGCAGGGGCTATAAAGTGGCTTCGCAGAAGCTCGACCCCTACATAAATATCGACCCCGGCACTATGAGCCCTTATCAGCACGGCGAAGTTTTCGTTACCGAGGACGGCGCCGAAACCGACCTCGATTTGGGACATTACGAGCGTTTTATCGACGAAAATCTTAACGAATATTCCAACCTTACCACGGGTAAAGTGTACTGGAACGTTTTAAATAAGGAACGCAACGGCGAATACCTCGGTCAGACGGTGCAGGTTATTCCCCACGTCACCAACGAAATAAAAACCTTCATTTACAACGTAGGCAAAACTTCGAGCGCGGACGTCGTAATTACCGAAATCGGCGGAACTATCGGCGACATCGAAAGCCAGCCGTTTATCGAAGCTATCCGTCAGGTCGCGCGCGAGGTCGGCAGAGATAACTGCTGTTTTATACACGTTACCCTCGTGCCCTATATTTCCGGCTCGGAAGAATTCAAATCAAAGCCCACGCAACACTCTGTTAAAGAGTTGCAGGGAATGGGCATCAACCCCGACATAATTATCGCGCGCGTGGATAAGCCCATGCCCGCAGACGTGCGCGCAAAGATAGCAATGTTCTGCAACGTCGAGCCGGAGTGCTGTATCGAAAATATGACCTTGCCCGTATTATATCAGTGCCCGATTATGCTTGAAGAAAGCCGTTTTTCTGAAATAGTCTGCAAGCGTTTGAAGCTTGACCCCCGCGTTATAGACCTTACCGAATGGAATAAGATGCTCGGGCGCATTGCGGCGCGCGACAAAACGGTTAAAATCGCGCTTTGCGGAAAATACGTTCAGTTGCACGACGCTTATTTGTCTGTTGCGGAAGCGCTTGCCCACGCGGGTTACGAAAACGCGGCAAAGGTAGAAATAAAGTGGGTGGATACCGAAGAGCTCACGAAAGAAAATATCAAAAAGACCTTGAAGGACGTTGACGGAATAATCGTTCCCGGCGGCTTCGGCGGACGCGGCATAGAGGGAATGATACTCTGCGCCGAGTATGCAAGGGTGAACAACGTGCCGTACTTCGGCATATGTCTTGGTATGCAAACGGCGGTAATCGAATACGCGCGCAACGTTTTGAAGTACGCGGACGCTAATTCCAGCGAGTTCAACCCCGATTCAAAGCACTGCGTAATAGATATTATGCCCGACCATCAGGGTAAGAAAATGGGCGGAACGTTACGGCGCGGAGCTTATCCCTGCCTTTGCCTCGGCGATATTATGAAGAGCGCTTACGGCGAGGGAACAATTTCCGAACGCCACCGTCACAGATACGAATTCAACAACGATTTCCGTGACGAGCTTGTAAAAGCGGGACTTGTAATAGCGGGCACTTCGCCCGACGGCACGCTTGTAGAGGCGGTTGAAATTCCCAAAAACGATTTTTATATCGGCGTGCAGTTCCACCCCGAATTTAAATCCCGTCCGCAGTCGGCGCACCCCGTATTCCGCGAGTTTATAAAAGCCGCTGTTAAGAAAAGTACAAAGTAATGCTTTTTGCCGTTTCGGGCGACAAGACGGTTTTGATAGGCTTTTAATGTGAGAGGTGAAATTTTAATATGCAATTCAATTCAAATTTTAACGATATAGCGGAAAACTATCTGTTTGCCGAGGTTGCAAAACGCGCGGCGGAATATTCCAAAAACCACCCCGACAAAAAGGTGTTAAAGCTGGGTATAGGCGACGTAACTTTACCGCTTGTGCCCGAGGTTATAAATGCCCTGCACGCGGGCGTAGAGGATATGTCAAAGGCGGAAACCTTCAAGGGCTACGGCCCTTACGAGGGCTACGGTTTCTTGCGCGAAAGTATTCTGGACTATTATAAAAGCTGCGGCGTAGAGCTTGCGCTTGACGAAATTTTCGTTTCCGACGGCGCAAAGTCCGACCTTGGAAATATCCTTGATATTTTTTCAAAGGACAATACCGTGCTTGTGCCCGACCCCGTGTACCCCGTTTACGTGGACACCAACCTTATGGCGGGCAGAAAGATAATTTTTGCAAACGCCAACGGCGCCAACGGCTTTTTGCCTATGCCCGACTACAAGGTAAACGCGGATATAATTTATATCTGTTCGCCCAACAACCCCACTGGCGCGGCTTATACAAAAGCACAGCTTAAAGAGTGGGTTGAATACGCAAACAAGAAGAACGCGGTTATTTTATACGACGCGGCTTACGAATGTTTTATTGAGGATGAAAATCTTGCGCGCTCGGTCTATCAGATAGAGGGTGCAAAGACCTGCGCGATAGAGTTTTGCTCGTTTTCCAAAATAGCGGGCTTTACCGGCACGCGCTGCGGTTATACTATCGTGCCTAAAACGCTTGAAAAAGACGGTTTTTCCGCAAACAAAATGTGGCTCAGGCGTCAGGCGACAAAATTCAACGGCGTGCCGTACATTGTGCAGAAGGGCGCGGCGGCAGTTTTTACCGAACAAGGCAGGAAAGAAATCAATCAAAATATCGCATACTATAAAAACAACGCTAAAATTATCGCGGAATGTATGGACGAACTCGGCATTTGGTACACGGGCGGTAAAAATTCGCCGTATATCTGGCTGAAATGCCCGAACAATATGAAAAGCTGGGAATTTTTTGATTTTCTTTTGAATAACGCGCAGGTTGTCGGAACCCCCGGTGCGGGCTTCGGCAGCAACGGCGAGGGTTATTTCCGTCTGACTGCGTTCGGAAGCGAGGCTGTCACGCGCGAGGCGGTTGCGCGCATAAAAAGCGTTCTTAAAAAATAACCGTAAAATTAATTAAGTAAAAACTTCGGGGTAAAAATTATGCAAAACAACAACACAGGGCGCGCTGCGGGCGTGCTGTGCCACATTTCCTCGCTGTGGGGGAATTACGGCATAGGCTCGCTCGGCAAAGAAGCGTATGAATTTGCCGATTTTCTGAAAAGCACGCACGTTAAGTACTGGCAGATATTGCCGCTTGTGCAAACGGGTTACGGCAACAGTCCGTATTCGTCCGTTTGTTGCAGTTCGGGCAACCCCTATTTTATCGACCTTGAAGATTTGGCGGCACAGGGGCTTTTAAATAAAGCGGAGCTGGAAAGTTGCGAAGTTTTCGGCGGTGACGTCGATTACGATAATTTGTATAATACCCGATACCAAACGCTTAAAACCGCTTTTTCGCGGTTCGATAAACACGGCGCGGAGTTTATAAGCTTTGTCGAAAGCGGAGAATTCGACGCGTACGCTACGTTTATGGCGCTTTGCGCAAGGTTCGGCGGTTCGCTTTTGAATTTCCCCGAAGAATACAGAAATTACAACGGCGAAGCGGTGAAAAAATTCAGAGAGGAAGTCTATGAAACGGACTATCTTTTCTGGCAGTTTTTGCAGTTTCAGTTTTTAAAGCAGTGGAAAAAACTTAAAAATTATGTCAATTCCCTCGGCATAGATATAATCGGCGATATTCCTTTGTATGTTGCTTACGACAGCGCGGATGTGTGGGAGCATCCCGAATTGTTTCAGCTTGACGAGGATATGAACCCGACAAAAGTTGCGGGCGTTCCGCCCGATTATTTCAGTAAAACGGGACAGCTTTGGGGCAATCCGCTTTACGACTGGGAAAAAATGGCGGAGGACGGTTACGGCTGGTGGGTAGAGCGCATAAGAAAAGCTTCCGCGCTTTACGACGTAGTGCGCATAGACCATTTCCGCGGTTTGGACAGGTATTACGCAATTCCCGCGGACGCGGAAACTGCCGAAACGGGCGAATGGCTTGACGGGCCTAAGGAAAAACTGTTTTGGGAAGTGCGCGCAAAGCTTGGCGATATTCCCATGATAGCCGAAGATTTGGGCTTTATGGACGAGGGGGTTGAAAAGCTTCGCGTTGCCACGGGCTTCCCGGGTATGAAAATCGCGTTGTTTGCGTTCGACGGCAACCCCGATAACGACTATCTTCCGCATAATATGCACGAAAACAGCGTTGCATACACGGGCACGCACGATAACGCTACCGCTTTGGGATTGCTTGAAAAAATGACGGAAGCGCAGTTTAAGGTGTTTAAAAAGCGATTGCGTGCGGAAATGAAAGAAATAGGTCTTGTTTTGCCCTTTGTCACAAGGGAGGAGGCTGCGCGCGCGTTGGTTGCGCTTACGCTTGCTTCGCCCGCAAAGCTTGCCGTTATCCCCGTGCAGGATTTGCTTGGACTTAACGACGAGGCAAGAATGAATATCCCTTCAACCGTCGTCGGCAACTGGCAGTTCAGACTTATGAAAAAGCCTTCCCGCTATCACGCGGCAATTCTGCGCAAAATGATAAAAGCTTTTGAAAGATAATTATAAAGTAAATATTAACGCGCGCTTGCGGGCAAAAAGCCCGCAAGCGCGCGTTTTCTTTTATTTAAAACCTAAGTATTATCAAAAATTCTTGTGCACAAAACGGTCATATCGTCGCAAACGGCGTGTCCCGCCTTTTCAAGTGCGCCGGCAAGTATTTTATCGGCTAAATTTTGCGGGTTCAACGGCTTGAATTCCTGCAAAAATTCGTACAGCTCGGTAGCGGAGGGGAAAGCCGAGGTTATTCCGTCGCTCATAAAAACTACAATATCACCAGCTTTTAAAATTTCCGAGCAAACGGTGGGGTGCAGACTGTCAAGTATGCCGAGGGGAAGGGAAGCGCTTTCCAACACCTTAATTTCGCCCTCGCGCATAATAATCCCCGCGGGCGAGCCGATTTTTACAAAGTCCGCGCGTCCCGTTTCAAGGTTAACCGCCGCAATATCAATGCAGGTAAAGCGCTCGTCGCGGTTGAAAGACAGCAGTTTGTTTATGGTGTTCAAAACGTTGTCCTGCGGCATTTCTGCGCGGTAAAAAGCCTCTATCAAAGAAATCGCCGCCTCGGAAACCTTTCTTGCATATTCGCCGCTGCCCATACCGTCCGAAAGCGCCATTAAAAACGAGCGGTCGTTAATTCTTATAACGGAATGAGTGTCGCCCGAAACCTTTTCACCGCTTTTTATGGCGTAGGCAACCCCGAACGCCGCGTCTAAGCGGGGCGGCGCGCCGAAAACATAACAGCTTTTCTCAGTATCGTATTCTATTTTGTCCTTTAAAACATACCTGCGTTTAAGTGTTTTGGAAATAATTTCCGCCACGGCCTTGCGGTTGATTTTTCCGAGAATAACGGCGTTTATTTCACAGCCGTTTTCACCGCTTATGTAAATTTCCGGACAGGAAAACCCGTGTGCTGACAGCGCTTTTTGAACGCTTTCCGAAGCTCCCGCAAATTCGCTTTTAGAGCGCGAAAGGTCAACCGCACAGCTTTTCATAACCTCTGCAACCCCGCGCGACTGCTCGGCAAGCAGTTTTCTCCCCGAACGCGCGTTTTCCGTTTCGGTCATATACCGTCTGTATTCGGTCAGAACCGCGTTCAGCTCGGCAAGCACTTCGGCAGGGTGGTTGCAGTTCACCGTCATTTCCGAGGGCAGGTCTATAAGATTGACCTTGCCCTTAACGCACCCCGCGTCGACAAGCTTTTTAAAGCCTGCGTAAACGGTTGAGCGCTTGCAGCGGTCGGCTTTTTCGCAACTCTTACAGCATTTTTCTTTAAGTTCGGCAAGCATTTTGGCTCTCGCGGCGTCGTCGTTGACGTTTTCGTCGAGGGCGGAAAAGGCGCACTCAATTTCACGGAACACCTCCGAAATTCTGTAAAGCTTTTCGCCCGTCTGCTTTTTTGCGCGGTAAACGGCGGTTTCGGTCAAAACCTCCTTAACAAGCAGTCGGTTTTTAAGGCTTTCGTAGCGTTCGGCTTTGGGCAAGGACGGAACAAGGCACGCAAGCAGTAAAAGCACCGCGTACATAACTATAAGCGGAACCGCGCAGTTATAACAGCCGATTAGGTAGGAATATCCAGCAAACAGAACCGCGCAAACCGCGCCAGCGCCGAACCTGCCCGCGCCCGAAAGCAGAAGCGCGGCGATTGTGATAATTATGTATGCCGAAACAAAGTTTGCGTCAAGCGCGGAGAGGGCGGGTGGAAGCGCAAGCACGGGCGCAACTATTAAGGCGGCGGGCGAGCGCGTAAGCCGTACCGAAAATACCGTTACAAGCGCGGAAAAGCACAGATAAAATGCTTTGCCCGTAAGCGAGTATAAGCCCGCTCCGCATACCGCAAAGGTTGCCGCAAGGCAGACAAGCTCGTCCTCTTTAAGGCGGCAGCGCTGAACGCGGTACATGCACGCATACACGCTTTTAAAGCAGAAAAAAGTGAAAATTACGGTAACGGCGGCAGAAATTCCGCGCAGAGCGTACTCGTTTTTTATAATAAAGTCGTGCGTGCCCTGCCACGGCGCAAACAGTACGTACGGCGCAAGCGATATAAGCAGATATACCGCCGCTTCAAACCTTATTTTTCTGCCCGTGCGGCGGTAGAGGAATACGATTATCGTAAGAAAAATACCTTGAAACAGCGCGACAAGGCTTGAAAAAATATTCAGATTTACGATAGAGGCAAGCGCAAAAATTATCGGCGTTGCCAGAATATTCGCACCGCATAACAGCATTGAAAAGCACAGTCCAAGCGACAGCGGAACGCCTTTTACGGCGCAGTTTGCAGTCACTGCGGCAAGCGCGTAAGCCGCGTATAAAAGCAAGCTTTTAACGTTGATTTTTAATCTGAAATTCAAATTCGGTTTTAATCTGTTTTTTAAGGGCATAGCCCCATTTTATTACCGTACACGCGAAGAAATTTGTCTATTAATAAGGAAAATTCTGTTATTGAGTAAATAAAATTCAGTAAATAAATAACCGCGCAGTCCGCTGAACTAAGCGGACTGCGCGGCGGCGTTTTGATTATCGTTATTTTTTGTGAGCCGTTGCGAGCCAGACCATTAAAACGGTTACGTCGGCGGGGTTCACTCCCGAAATCCTGCCTGCCTGCCCCAAGGTAAGGGGGCGGATACGCTCTAACTTTTCGCGCGCTTCCAGCCTTAAACCGGAAATTTCCGAATAGTTTATATCGGGCGGAAGTTTTTTTTCTTCAAGCTTTTTCGCGCGCTCTATCTGCGCCATACTCTTTGATAAATAGCCCTCGTACTTTACCGTCGCTTCTGCGGTTTTTACAACGTCGTAAGGCATATCTTCAAGTATGTTAAAGTGCGCGCATACGTCCGCAATTTTTGCGCCTCGGCGGATTAAATCGGAGTAGGTTATTCCGCTTACACCCCCGCATATGCCGTACTTTTGCATAAATTCAGCGGTTTTTTTGCTGTCCGCGCGGCTGTTTAAAACGCTTAAAATATTCTCGTAATCAGCCTTGCGCTTTGCAAAGCATTGCGCCCTTTCTTTTGTGAAAAGCGGGGTGCTTTCTATCTTGGGCGTCAAGCGGAAGTCCGCCGTATCGTGCCGCAAATTCAAAGCGTATTCCGCGCGCGAGGTCATCATTCTGTACGGCTCCTCGGTGCCCTTTGTAACCAAATCGTCTATTAAAACGCCGATATACGCCTCGTCCCTGCCGAGCACGAACGGCTCTTTCCCCAAAATTCTATAAGCCGCGTTTATGCCCGCAATAAGTCCCTGCGCGGCGGCTTCCTCATAGCCGGAAGTGCCGTTTATCTGCCCCGCAGTGTACAGATTTTTCACTTTTTTGAATTCCAGCGTCGGCAAAACGTCTAAGGTGTCTATGCAGTCGTATTCGATAGCGTAAGCATAGCGCATAATCTCGCAGTTTTCCAAACCGCTGACCGAGCGGTACATCGCTTTCTGAATATCGTGGGGCATAGACGAGGACATTCCCTGTACGTAAATTTCGTTTGTGTCCGCGCCCTCGGGTTCAAGAAACAGCTGGTGCCGTTCCTTGTCGGCAAACCGCACAACCTTAGTTTCGATAGAGGGGCAGTAGCGCGGGCCGGTGGAGTTTATTTCGCCGTTGTACAGCGGTGAACGGTCTAAATTCTTTAAAATAATACCGTGCGTTTCAAGGTTGGTGTAGGCGATATAGCACTCGCGCGAGTTTGCGGGCGCAATTCCGTTAAGAAAGGAAAAGGAGGGGATATTGCTGTCGCCGCTCTGACGCGCGCATTTGTCAAAATCAACCGTTCTTCCGTCAAGGCGGGCGGGGGTGCCCGTTTTAAATCTTCTTACGTTAAAGCCGAGCTTTATAAGGCTTTCGGTCAAAGCGTTTGCGGGGGCAAAACCGCTCGGCCCGCTCTTCTGGCGGTGTTCGCCCGTCACGGTTTCCGCGTTGAGATACACGCCCGTCGCAAGTATTGCGGCTTTACATTCTATAACCCCGCCGTAGGTAGTTTTAATTCCGCTTACCGCGCCGTTTTCTGTCAGAATTTCCGCGCATTCCCCCTGCAATATGTGCAGGTTTTGCGTGTTTTCAAGGGTGCGCTTCATTTCGCGGTGGTATGCGTTTTTGTCGCACTGACAGCGCAGGGATTGAACCGCTTCGCCCTTGCCCTCGTTCAGAATACGTATTTGCAGACAGGTCTTGTCCGCGTTTTTAGCCATTTCGCCGCCCAGCGCGTCAATTTCGCGCACAAGGTGCCCTTTCGCCGTACCGCCAATGGAGGGGTTGCAAGCCATAAAAGCTATGCTGTCTAAATTCAAGGTCAGCATAGCCGTTTTAAGTCCTAATCTTGCGCAGGCAAGCGCCGCTTCGCAGCCCGCGTGTCCCGCGCCGATTACGGCAATATCGAATTGTCCTTCAATGAATGTGTGCATTGTTATAACATTATTGCCCGAAATTAAATCGGGCAATTCTCTACTTCTTTAAAATAACGTTTTTAATGTCGTCTACGTCCTTGGCGATTTTTTCGTTGACGCGGCAAAGCTCTTCAACCTTGTTGCGCGAATACAAAATAGTGGTGTGGTCGCGCCCGCCCAAAACTTCGCCTATGGTTTTAAGCGGTAAAAACAGTATGTCGCAAAGCAGATAGCAACAAATCTGTCGGGGAATGACAACCTCTTTTTTCTTGCTTTTGCCCAGTAAATCGTTTTTGTTTATGCGGTAGTAATTCGTCACCGCCGTTATAACGCTTTCGGGGGTAACTTCTTCCTTTCCGCCCTCGGAAACCGCCTCGTTCAAAGCGCTTCTTGCAAAGGCTACCGTAATGGGCACCTCGTGCAAGCGCGAAGCGAGAATAACCTTGTTCAGTCTGCCTTCAAGCGTTCTTACGTCGTCGCCCGAATCCTGCGCAAGGAAGGATAGCACGTCCTCGGGAACAATGCACTTTTTATCGAAAGCCTTGCGCTTTAAAATGGCTATTTTGGTTTCGAAGTCGGGGGGCAGAATGTCAAACAGCAATCCGCCCGCAAAACGCGTGCGCAGTCTGTCTTCAAGCTCGGTCAGCTCCTTGGGTGGGTGGTCGCTGGTTATAATAATCTGCTTGCCTTTTGAAACAAGCTCGTTAAACGTGTGGAAAAATTCTTCCTGAACGGATTTCGCCTTTTCAATAAACTGAATATCGTCAATAATCAGCACGTCCGCATTGCGGTAGTATGCGCGGAGCTTGCTTCCTTTATCGCGTGCGTCTGCGCCTCGGCGGACGAATAACGTATCTATAATTTCGTTTACAAACTGCTCGCAGGTAACGTAAATTACCTTTAAATCGGGCTTTTCAACTACTATTTTGTTTGCGATTGCCTGAATTAAGTGGGTTTTGCCCAAGCCCGAACCGCCGTAAATAAACAAGGGGTTGTAAGTGCCGGCGGGGTCTTCCGCAACGGCAAGCGCGGCGGAATATACAAACTCGTTATTTTTTCCGACTACGAAGTTGTCGAATGTGAATTTTTTGTTTAAGTTTGCGGGCGGGGCAACAAATTCCTCGCTGGGCGCATTGTATGCAAAACCGTCGCTGCCCTCTACTTTAAGACGGAAGTCTGAAACGCCCACGTCGGCTTTAATAATCGCCTCGCGCATTTTTTCGGCAAGGGTACTCGTAATATATTTTGCAAACGTTTCCGTAGGAGTCTGCAAAACTATAAACCTTCCGTCTATGTCAACGGGGATAAGCTTTTCAATGTAGGTGGTGTACGTTATAGGCGTAACAAGCTCCTGCATTTTCTGTCTTATCGGGTCGTATATAAAGTCGAAGTTTCCCTTTTCTGCCATAATAGTGCGATTTTCCTTTGAGTTTTTAAAAAATATCTGTTAAAATAGTTGAGTAAAAACAGGTAAAGCTGTTCACCAATTATAATACAAAAATTATTTAAAATAAAGTGTTTTGACCGAAAAATGCGCATAAAAAATTTGAATTTGAAAAATTTCAGAAATTACGCCGACGAAAGTATAACTTTCGGTGACGGGCTTAACGTGCTGTTCGGCAGAAACGCACAGGGCAAAACCAACTGCGCCGAGGCGGTATTTTATCTTTGTACGGGCGTTTCCGCGCGAACAAAGCGCGACAAACAGCTTATCCGTCACGGAGAAAGCTTTGCCGAGCTTTCCGCAACTGCTGACGGGCGGTACGGCAATATAGAAATTTACGCAAAAATTACCGAAACGGGCAGAGAATTCAAGGTAAACGGCAACAAAATTACCCGAAGCGCGGACGTTATGGGTAATCTGTTTTCCGTTTTCTTTTCCCCGCAGGAACTACGGCTTATTCAGGACGGGCCGGACGAGCGCAGAAGATTTTTAAACGTTTCAATCTCGCAGCTGTCAAAGCCGTACTATACGGCTCTTTCCCGCTACAATAAAATTTTGGAACAGCGCAACAATCTTTTGAAAAACCGAGATTTGGATTTGGTTTACGAAACCTTGCCCGTGTGGGACGCCCAGCTTTCCAAATACGCGGCAACGGTTGCTTCCAAACGCGCGGAATATATAGAGATGCTTGCCCCGCTTGCCAAGGAAGCGCACTCGTTTTTGACGGACGGAGGGGAAATTTTGACCATTTCACCCGAAAAAAAATATAAGGGAAGCGAGGCGGAGCTTGAAAAACGGCTTTTCGACGAGCTTTCGAACAATTACGAGCGCGATATCCGTTTAGGCTTTACTGCAAGCGGTCCCCACCGCGACGATATGGATATAGACATCGACGGAATAGACGCAAAAACTTACGCCTCGCAAGGACAGACGAGGACGGCGGCACTGTCCGTCAAGCTTGCGGAGGTGGAAATTTTCAAAACGCTTTCGGGCGAGTACCCCGTGCTTATTTTGGACGACGTTATGAGCGAGTTAGACCTGCCCAGAAGAAAAAAACTTGTCGAGCGCACCGCGGGCTTGCAGACGATTTTAACCTGTACGCATGCGGAACGCGTGCTGTACGGCAAGACCGCTGTCAAAATCAAAATAGAGGGGGGCGCGGTCAAACGGTGAAAGCGGATTTGCACATTCACACGCATTACTCCGACGGAAAGCTTACCCCGGCAGACGTTGCCCGTCTTGCTTTGCGCGCTGGCGCGGAAATAATTTCCGTAACCGACCACGATACAGTTTGCGGAACGGCGGAGGCGGAAAAGCACTGCGCCGAAGCGGGAATTAAGTTTGTGCGCGGGATAGAGGTTTCGGCATATTACGGCGACGTGAAAATTCATACTCTCGGCTACGGTATGGATTTGGAAAATACAGCTTTCAAAAGCTTTTTAAAGGCGTTGAAGGACGGTTCGATAAAACGTACCGAGGACATAATTTTCAAGCTTAACCGCGCGGGCGTTGCGCTGACTTTTGAAGACGCCGCCGCGGAAAGGTATTCTGCCGAAACGCCCTTGCACGCAATGCACATAGCCGGGGCGGGCGCAAAAAAGGGCTATTCAAGCTCGCCGTTCGCGTTTTTTACAAAATACCTTGCTTACGGCAAGCCCGCTTTTTCAAGCGTTTGCAGACCTTTGCCCGAGGAAACCGCGCAAATAATAACCGCCGCGGGCGGTATATGCTCGCTTGCCCACCCCGCAAGAATAGATTTGTCCGCAGAGGAAAAAATTGCACTTATAAAACGTATGAAGGTATGCGGGCTTTGCGGGATAGAAGCGGTTTATTCTGGGCATACTGCTAAGGAAACGGCATACTATAAGGAGATTGCAAATACGTTCGGGCTTATGGTTACGGGCGGTTCCGATACTCACACTGCGGAAGGCAACAGACAAATCGGAACGCCGTATTTTCAGCCCGAAAACGCGCTTTTGCAGAAACTCGGTTTTGATAAAAAGGATATTTAAAAAATTTGAAATCATTATTGTAATGCTCGCCGTTTCGGCGGGCTTGATTTTTTGTGCGGGCGGGTTCGTCTACACAAAAAAAATTCCCAAAAACGTTACGGTTGACGGCGTTGCGGTAGGCGGACTTAATCTTGCGGAGGCGGTGCGTCTTGTCCGCGCGGAAACCGAAAATAATTTAAAAGACAAAACTCTTGAAATCTGCGCGGGCGATAAGGTTTTTAAGTTTACCTATCCCGAAATCAGCTACCGCGACAACGTTTTTACTTTGCTTAAAAACGCTGAAAAAGGCAAAAGCTACCGCGCAGAAACAAGCTATTTTCTGTGCGGTGCGGAAGAAATTGCCCGCGGAATATGCCTCAGCGAACAGCGTTTAAAGACGGAGCCGTACGCGCAGTTTTCCGCCTACGGAAAGCCGTTTGCTTACTTCGAGGGCGAGGACGGAATAAAGGCGGACGAAAAACAGATTTTAAGGGATATAGATAAATCCTTAAACGGCGGGTTTGAAAGGGTAAACGTAAAATTCACAACTCAGTTCCGTACGGAAACGCTGGATAAAATAAAAGCGGAAACACGGCTTTTAAGCAGTTTTACAACGCGTTTCGACGGCGGAAATTTAAACCGCGTAAGCAATATCCGCCTTGCCGCCTCTAAGATAAACGGCGCAGTTTTAGAAAGCGGAAAAACGCTTTCGTTCAATGATATAGTGGGGGCAAGGGTAAAGGAAAGAGGCTTTTTAACGGCAAAAATTATAGAAAACGGCGAGTTTACGGAGGGCGTAGGCGGAGGGGTTTGTCAGGTTTCCACAACGCTTTATAACGCCGCGCTTTTAAGCGGTTTGAAAATAGAAGAATACCATCCGCACACACTTGCTGTCGGCTATGTTCCGCCCTCGCGCGACGCTATGGTAAGCGGAAAAGCTTTCGATTTAAAAATTAAAAATAACCGCAAAACCCCGATATATATCCGCGCCAACGTTACGGACGGAAGCGTAACGTTCGATATTTACGGCAAGAGCGACGGAGCTAAGTATTCGCTTAAATCTTCGGTTACGGGCAATATCCCCGCGCCCGAAGAAGTTACCGATGACCCCGCCAAGGTGCGCGCGGGTAAGGACGGACTTTTGAGCGAGGGCTATATCGAAATTACCCGCGCGGGCGTTACCGAAAGCAAGCTTTTGCGCAGGGACAAATACCGCCCCGTCAACCGCAGAATTTTAACGGGAACGGCTTCGGAAAATTCCGAAGAAGCTACCAAAGAAACGGCGGAAAATCAAGGTTAACGGCAAAATGCGGAGCACATTAAAAAAACAAGCTCAAATTATTGTGTTTTTTCAGCGGTTATGATATAATCATAAAGATTTGATTTTATAAAACGGTGAATTTTTTATGATTAAGATTTTAGTTGACGCAATGGGGGGCGACAAAGCGCCCGCGGCGATTGTGCAGGGTGCGGTTCAGGCGCTTGAAAAAGACAGAGATTTGCACTTGATTTTTACGGGCAGACAGTCGGAAATTCAAGCCGAGCTTAATAAGCTTAAATACGATAAAGCCCGCGTTGAAATAGCGGACTGTCAGGACGTTATAGATATGAACGATAACCCCGTGGAAGCAGTCCGCCGCAGCGACAGTTCTATGATGAAGGCTTACGCAATGCTTAGAAAGCAGGACGATATCTGCGCGTTCGTTACGGCGGGTTCGACTGGCGCTGCTATTGCGGGCGGTCAGATTTTGCTGGGCAGAATACGCGGTGTAAAGCGCGCGGCTCTGTGTCCCGCAATACCCAACTCCCGCGGGCACGTAACGCTGTTGTGCGACTGCGGCGCCAACACCGAGTGCAAGCCGATAATGCTTTGCCAGTTCGCCCTGCTTGCTTCTGCTTACGCGAAGGTCGGCTTCGGAATAGCTAACCCCAAAGTCGGGCTGTTGAACAACGGCACCGAGGAACACAAGGGCGACGCGCTCCGTCAGGAAACTTACAAATATCTTTCCGAAATGCAGGGCGTCGATTTTATAGGCAACGTCGAAGGCAGGGATATAATGATAGGGGAGTGCGACGTAGTAGTCGCCGACGGATACACGGGCAATATTGCGCTTAAATCTATCGAAGGCTGCGGAAAGCTTATGCTCGGCGTTATGAAAAAGGAATTTTCCGCAACGCTCCGCTCTAAAATCGGCTACCTTTTCCTTAAAAAAGCAATTAAAAATATGCGCGGTCAGCTCGACTTCGAAAAAGCGGGCGGCGCGCTTCTGCTCGGACTTAAAAAAGTAGTGGTAAAAAGCCACGGCTCTTCCAAACCGCAGACAATTGCGGCGGCAATTGCTAACGCGGCGAATATTTACCGCGGAGGACTTGTTCCCGCAGTGGAAAAATCGCTTGAAAGCGTTGACCTTAACTCGATTATTATGGAGAGCGCGGAATGAGCTTAGAGGAAACCGAAAAAAATTTAGGGTACGCTTTTAAGGACAAAAGACTTTTGGAGCGCGCGCTGACCTTACCGTCCGCGGGCAAAGCGGAAAATAACCAGACTTTGGAGTTTTTCGGCGACGCGATACTCGAATTTTTGGTTTCGGAAAAAATTTACGACGAAAATTCCGACGAGGGCAGTCTTACGGAAAAACGCAAGGCTCTTGTTTCCGACAGCGCGCTTACGCCAGTTTCGCGCAGGCTCGGGCTGGACAAAGCGCTTATCCGCAGTCCGTACGACAGCAACAACAAAAAAGCTGTGCCTTCCGTTTACGAGGCGGTTGTTGCGGCAATTTATCTTGACGGAGGCATTGACGCGGCGCGGAAATTCGTTTTTTCAACGCTTGATTTTTCGTCGGCGGAGGCAACTGAAAATTACAAGGGCGCCTTGCAGGAGTTTTTGCAGTCGCGCGGGGAACGATGTCCCGATTACGTCTGCAAGGACGTCGGCACAAAGCAAAAGGCGGACTACATTGTCACCATAACGGTTTTGGGCAAAACTTTCAGCGGCGAGGCAGGTATAAAAAAGCAGGCGGAAATGCTTGCCGCCAAATCCGCAATGGAATATATAAAAACTTTGAAATAATTGCTTTCAAAGTATTAACCTAAGGCTTGTTTTAAGTGTCATTCTGAGCGATAGCGAAGAATCTGATTGTCATAAGCGTAAACGAAAACTTTTTTAATTTGCTTTGTAAGCCAATTTGAGATACTTCGGCTTCGCTCAGTATGACATATTTCAACTGTTCTGCAAGCGTATGTGTGGCGCGTTTCAAAAAAATAATTTATTAATAATCGGCGGCGGTAAAAACCACGCTTTTTACCGCCGCACCCAATTTGCGACAAATAAGGTAAAATATGATTACATTCAAAAGTATGCAACTTGTCGGTTTTAAGTCCTTTGCGGACAAAACCACAATAACGCTCGGCGAGGGCGTAACCTGTATAGTCGGCCCCAACGGCTGCGGAAAAAGCAACGTTGCGGACGCTATCCGCTGGGTTCTCGGCGAGCAGTCGGCAAAAATGATGCGCGGTTCGCAGATGATGGACGTCATTTTCAGCGGTACCGACAAAAGACGTCAGATGTCTTTTTGCGAAGTAACGCTTACGTTCGACAACACAAACCGCGTATTCGATATTGACTGCGACGAGGTAGAAATGACGAGAAGGCTTTACCGCAACGGCGACAGCGAATATTTGCTGAACCGCCAGCCTTCGCGTATGAAAATATTGACGGGACTGTTGCACGGCGCGGGCGCGGCGAAAGAGGGATACTCGATTATCGGTCAGGGCAGAATAGACCAGATTATGAACGCCAAGCCCGAGGACAGACGCTCTATCTTCGAAGAAGCTACGGGCATTGTCGTATTCAAGGACAGAAAAGCCGACGCGGAAAGAAAAATGAACGCTTCGCGCGATAATCTTTTTGTGTTTGCACAGCGTATGCAGGAGGTTGAACGCCAGCTGGCTCCTTTAAAAAAAGCGGCGGAAAACGCGCTGAAATACCGCGAAATTTATTCCGAACTGCGCATGAACGAAACTAACCTGTACATATACCGTCACGACGGAGCGGAAGGCGAAAAACAGAAAATCAACGACAAAAAGGTTAAAATAGACGCGCGTATTGCCGAGCTTGAAAAGCTTATGGAACAGCTTGTGGAGGAGTACAAAAAGTGCCGTTCGGGGCTTGACGACGCGGACGTAACCTTGCAGGATTTAAACGACCGCATACGCCGTTTCGAGGTCGGCATTGCAAACAAGAGCGGCGAATCCAAGCTGTATACCCAGCGCGCGCAGTCGGCAGTGGACAAGCTTGAAGCGGCGCGTAACGAGCTGAAATATTCCGCCCAGCGTATCGACGAGATTGACCGCGACATAAGAAGAATAGAACAGCTTTCGGGCATAAACACAAAAAGAATTACCGAAGCAAGAGAAAATTCCGAAAAGCTCCGCGCGGAAATTGCAGAGCTTTCCAAAAAAATATCCGACTACGAATATATGACGGGCGAACACCGCAAAAAGGTTTTGGACGCGTTTAAAGATTTATCGGAAATGCGCCAGAATATGGGCTCGCTTTCGGCACAGAAACAGCTTTTGGGCGAACGCCTTGCGCAGATTGAGGAGGATATGTCGCGTATCCGTACCCGCCGCGACGAGAGTAAACAAGCTTACGAACAGTGCATAGAGCGCGGAAACGGGCTTGCGCAGATGCTGGGCAACGAGGACGGACTGCTCGCCGAAGCCGAAGAAAAGGTTAAAAAGAGCGAGGAGCGTATTCGGTTTTTAATCAATCAGATTTACGATACGCAGGCGCAGATTTCAAGCATAGGCGAAAGCCTTTTAACCTACCGCGCCATAAGAGAGAGGTTCGAGGGCTACGGCTACTCGGTTAAAAACCTTATGAGCAGAGCTTCGCAGGATTTGGAGCTTTCCGCAAAAATCAAGGGGCTGATTGCCGACGTTATTTCGTGCGATAAGGAATACGAGGTCGCAATAGAAACGGCTTTCGGCGGGGCAATGCAAAATATTATAACGGGCACCCGCGACGACGCGCGCGAATTGATTGAATTTTTAAAGCGCAACCGCATGGGTCAGGTTACGTTTTTGCCCATAGAAGCGCTTAAACCACGCTATGAAAACGAGCAGATTAAAATAGCCGTGCGCGACAAGGGCGCTTTGGGCTTTGCAATAGACCTTGTAAAATTCGATAAGCAGTACGAAAACGTTATACATAATCTTTTGGGCAATACTTTAATTGTGGACAATATCCAGAACGCCACGCAAATAGCCCGCCGTTATCCGCGCGCATTCAAAATTGTTACTTTGGAAGGCGACGTTATCGCAACAAGCGGTTCTATGACGGGCGGCAGCAAGCGCGAATCTGCGGGAAACCTGCTTGCCAACGAAAGAAGAATTAAAGAGCTTGAAGAAAGTCTTGAAGCAAAAAAACTGTTTTTGCACCGTGCGGACGGTAAGCGCGCCGAGCTTGAAGCGGCAAAAACCGAAGCCGACGGAGAGCTGACCGTTCTCAACAAAAAATTGCAGGACGCAAGGTTAGAGCTTGCTTCCATTACCGAAAAGCAGACCGCGCTTTTGCAGGCGGTAACTTCTGCCGAAAGCGAGTACGCGGCTTACGGACAGTCCGTTTCCGCTATCCGCGAAAGGTTGAAGGGGCTTGACAGCGAGTATACGGGCGTATCCGCGGGCGCAAACGAGTTGACCTCGCAGTCGGACGCGGCTTCCTCGCAAATGGACGATATGAGCGCGGAGTTCGATAAGCTTACCGAAGAGCGCAACGAAAAGACCGAAAGAATGAACGGTATGCTTGTTGACATAGCTTCTTTGGAAAGCGCGGTTTCGGCAAGCGTGGAAAACGTTGAACGGCTTAAACGCGAAAAAGCGGGGCTTTTGGAAAAAATAGAAAAGACCAACGCGACAATTCCCGCAATTCAGCGCGAAATAGATAATTTCAAAGCTCAGGCAGAGCGCACCGCGCTGACCGAGGAGGAGCAGGCGGTCGTAAACGATTTGCGCAAGCAGATACTTGAAGTCACGGCTTCCAAAAACACGCTGAACGAGCGCATTAAGCAGATTGACCTTGAAAGATACAACAGCGCGGAGGAGCGCGAACAGCTTATAACCAAAACGCACAACCTTGATTTGGCTTTGGCGAAAATCGACAGCGATTTGGAGGGCTTGCGCCAGAGAATAGAGGACGAGTACCAGCTCGATTACGACGGTTGTTTGCAGTACAAGACCGAGGAGTTCGACCCGAGCCTGGCGGCTTCCAACATAGCCACCTGCAAGCGCAAAATTTCCGTGATAGGCGCGGTCAATCCCAACGCCGTGGAGGAGTACGACGAAGTCAGTGCGCGTTACGAAAAAATGTGCGCCGATAAAGAGGATATGGAAAAAGGGCTTGCCGATTTAACCGCGGCGCTTGACGATATCCGCGCGGAAATGCAGAAGATTTTCGACGAGGGCTTTAACCTTATTAATGAAAACTTCAAACGCACCTTTAAGGAGCTTTTCGGCGGCGGCAGAGCGGAATTACAGCTTGACTACACCGACTGCGACGACCCGTTGAACGCGGGCGTGGATATTATAGCCTGTCCTCCGGGTAAAAAGCTTACCAAAATTTCGCTTTTGTCGGGCGGCGAGCGCGCGCTGACAGCTATTGCAATTCTGTTTGCAATTATCGGTATGCGCCCCATGCCGTTCTGCGTGCTTGACGAAATCGAAGCCGCGCTGGACGAGGCGAACGTTGCGCGTTACGCTAAATATTTAAAGAAATTCGCGCAGAATACGCAGTTTATCGTCATTACGCACCGTAAGCCCACCATGGAAAACGCGGACATACTTTTCGGTGTAACAATGGAAGAAAAGGGCGTTTCAAAAGTCGTATCCGTCAAGCTTTCCGAAGTTGCGGAACGCCTCGGCGGCGATACTATACAGTAATAAGGTTTTTCTATGGGATTATTTTCTAAATTAAAAAACGCATTAAAAAAGACGAGGGACAATCTTTCGTCCGCGCTTTCAAATCTGTTTTCAAAAAATAAATTAGGCGACGAGTTTTACGAGGAGCTTGAAGAAATTTTAATCGGCGCAGACATTTCGGTTACTACCGCCGAGGACGTGGTGGAAGAAATCCGCGCCGAAGCCAAGCACGAAAAACTGCGCGATAAGCAGTTTGTTACCGACTTATTAAAAGACGTTCTGGAAGAAAAACTGACCGAAGCGGAAATTCCCGAAATAAAATATCCCGCCGTTATTATGCTTGTGGGCGTCAACGGCGTCGGCAAAACTACCACAGTCGGCAAGCTTGCAAACTACTTTTTAAGACAGGGCAAAACCGTTACCGTGGCGGCGGCGGATACCTTCCGCGCGGCGGCGGCAGACCAGCTTACCGTCTGGGCGGAAAGGGCTAAGGTGCGCATTGTCAAACACGAGGAGGGCAGCGACCCCTCTGCGGTTGTTTTCGACGCGCTGACCTCGGCAAAGGCAAAGGGCACGGACGTTGTAATTATAGACACAGCGGGCAGACTCCACGTCAAGGCGCATTTAATGGAAGAACTTAAAAAGATGTCGCGCGTGGTGGAAAGGGAGTGCCCGAACGCGAATTTCTATAAATTTTTGATTCTGGACGCAACTACGGGCAACAACGCAATCTCGCAGGCGGAAATCTTCGACGAGGCGGTGGAGCTTGACGGAATTGTGCTTACCAAGCTTGACAGCTCTGCAAAAGGCGGGTTTGTAATTTCGCTTTGCGGCGAGCTTCAAATCCCCGTGGTGTTTACGGGCGTCGGCGAAAAAATGGAAGATTTGGAAGCGTTCGACGCGGAAGAATTTATTGACGGAATACTTTAAAACGCGTTAAACTAAGGTATATTGCGGGGGCAATTAATAAATAAGATAGAAATAAGAAACGGCGCGGAAGTTATTTTTACTTCCGCGCCGCCCTTTTTGCGATTAAGTTGTAAAGTTACACTCATTCGGGGCGATTGCCCCGCGAATATGCCTTATTCAAAGCGCAAACGATTATAAATCGTCCACGTCCTGAACGGGCTTTCCGCCGTCTATGGGCGTACCCGTGTAACTTCCGTTGGGGTCAAAACAGTCTTTAAACTTATTTGCAGTTTTTCGAGTTCTTTTTGCCACAACCCTTACCGCCGCAGTTCTTTACGCTCTTGTTTTCGCTGCCTGTGTTTTTAGATACATTCTTTTCTTTGTTTTCGTTGGTCTTTCTCATATTTTCTCCTTTTCAAACGGGATATGCAACAAAACTTCGCCCTGACTTGCCTGGCAAAGCGGGCATTTATCCCACGCTTTAGTGGAAGTGTGCATATAACCGCAATCACCGCAAATATATAAAATGGGCGATTCGTTACTGTACAGCTTTCCCTTAGAGAACGCTTCGTGAAGGTATCTGAAAATCATTTCGTGATGCACTTCAACCTTAGCAACAAGCTTGAAAAGGGAGGCAATATCCTTAAAACCTTCGTCTTCTGCGTCCTTGGCAAACGCGGGGTAAATTACGGAATGTTCTTCATGCTCGTCGTCAGCGGCAAATTTCAGACTTTCGGCAATGTCGCCCCCGTGATAGGGATAACCTGCGTCAATGTTGATATTGTCAAGGTACTGACCGCGTTTTTGAAGCTCTTCCATAAATCTTCTCGCATGCACGGTTTCGTTCTTGGCAAGAACTTTCACAGCGTCAGCAAGGGCAACGTAGCCCTGCTGGTTAGCCGCGCGGGCAATAAGCTGATAGCGCATACCCGCCTGACTTTCGCCTGCAAAACTTCTTGCAAGATTTTTGTAAGTTTTGGTTTCGTCAAATTGCATATCTATCCTCCGTCTGCAAATTATTGTGGACGAACCGCCGTGTTTTATGCGCTTTTTTCCGTTTCCATATTTTGTAATTTGACAGCGGTAAAAAAATTTTCCGCGCATATATAATAGTGAATAAAACGCGCTGAAGCTATATTCTTACCTTTAAACGCCTGTTCCGCAGTTTGCTGTTTTGCGCCTGCTCGCTTGCGCCCTTGCTGATATTTGCATTACGGCGTTTTCACTGCAACCGAAGAAAAAAAAGGGCGGACTTAAATCCGTTTGCCTTGCGGAGGAGGACTTGGGCGGGGTTAAGCTTGTCTATCTCGCGCTGAAAGGCTTCGAACATTACGTAACCTTTTACGCAAAGCCGGAACAAAAATTCTTTTCCGTTAAAAAGCTTAAAATTTCCGTTGCGCAGGAGGGAATTTCAATAGAAAAACCTTTGCGGTAAAAATTTTGTGCCGTGCTTGCGCGTTTTTTAAGGCAGGGCAGAGGAGCACTCTATAATTTCACATTCGGTTAAAGTGGGGTTGCCTTCTAAGCTTTTTCTGCTTAAAAACGCCTCGTCGATTACATAATCGCGCGGAATATTCGTGGGCGTATATCCCGTTATATCTTTAAAAACGCGGTTGAAGTTTCTTATAGTGGAAAAACCGCATAGGCTTGCAATGTCCGTTACGGGCATAGGCTCGTTTGCGTGAAGTATGTTGACTGCTTTGCTTATCCTTATATAGTTAAGATAGCGCGAAAAAGGCACGCCCGCTATTTTATGGAAAAACCTTGAAAAGTAGGCTTCGTTCATTCCCATAAAGTCCGCCGCGCTTTCAAAGGTGAAAAATTCGTAATTTTCGCTTATAATATCCAAAAGATGTTTAAACTTTTCGGTAGTCTGTTTTTGTTTTGTTCGGGGAACGGTCTGTTCGCTTCGGAATATGTCCAGAACGAATTTTGCAACCGCAATTTCCGCTTCTGTTTCGTAAAATTCCGATTTTTCAAGCAGTATGTTTTTAAGCGATTCGTACAATCCGGCAACGTTGTAGTCGCGCGTCAGTAAGGGCGAAGCAAGCAGTTTTTCGCCCGCGAACGGCTTAATTATACCGTAGGTGAAAAATACTGTGGTCAGGATATTGTCGGGCTGTTCGGCGCGGATATAATGTAGCTGTTCGCTGTCTATAAAAAACGCCTGACCGCAGTTTAAGCGGTATACGTTTTTGTCGCACATTATCTCGAAAGACCCTTTTTCGGAATACACCAGCTCGCAATCGGTATGCCAGTGCGAAAGGTTTTGCGAGTTCCGGTATTTGCCTACCCATACTTTTTCGTTTTTGCCGTAATAGCGTATCTCGTGTTTGATTTGCATAGTATAATTTTATTGTAGCTTAACTTTTAATCGCTGTCAATGCGTAAAGGCGCACAAAAGCGCAAAAAAGTAAAAAAATGTCTATAATCGGTAAATTGATTGCTTGAAACCGCTTGCCGTATGTTTTATTATTAAGGTAAGAAATAATAGGGGTGTACAATGAAAAACGTTTACGACAGCATTGACAAGCTTGTTGCATATGCAAAAGGCAATCTTTTTCTCGATGACAGAAACGCAGATTTCGTCAAAAACGGCATTTTCCGCATTTTCGGACTGAACAGCTATGAAAACGGCAATTCTTCTAAAAATATTTCCGATAGCGTTCCCGATGAAATTCTTTCCGGATTTGTAAAAGCGTGCGTTTGTGCAGGGCTTTTCTGTGAGGAAGAGAGCGAATATTACTGCGACGCGGTTATGGGTGAATTAATGCTTCAACCCAAACAGCTTGAAGACATTTTCAACGGAATTTACATAAAAGACGGTGCAAAGGCGGCAACGCAGTGGTTTTACGATTATTGCGTTAAATGTGATTACGTCAAAAAATCAAAGCTCGATAAAAACCCGCGTTTCGAGCAGGACGGACTGATTATAACGATAAATAAAGCCAAACCCGAATTCCGCGACCCCAAAAAGGCGGCGGCGGGCAACTCGGTTGCTGGCGGGTACCCCAAATGCAGTATCTGCCACGAAAACGAGGGCTTTGCGGGCAGAAGCAAGCGCACTTTGCGCACCGTCAACCTCACGCTCGGCGGACAGGAATGGTTTTGGCAGTTTTCGCCCTACGGATATTTTTATCAGCACGGAATAGCGGTCAATTACGAGCACACTCCCATGCACGTTGATAAATCTACGTTTACCCGCCTTATGGACTTTGTTGACTTGTATCCGCATTACTTTATCGGTTGCAACGCGCCGTTGCCGAGGATAGGCGGAAGCGTGCTTGCCCACGACCATTATCAGGGCGGGGGCGAGGTTCTGCCCATGCACAAGGCAAAAGCGGCGTTCACGCTTAAAAGCAAAAACCACCCCGACGCCGTTATAGAGGTTTTGGACTGGGCGGGAACGGTTATCCGCGTCGTTTCAAAAAACCGCGCTTCAATCGAGGATATATCCGAGGCTATCCGCGCGAAATGGGTTGCTTACGAAAATAAAGCTTTGGGAATTATTCCCCAAGACAAGGACGGAATTCACAGTGCAATCAGCCCCACGGTTATAAAGACCGCGCGCGGGTACGAAATGAGTAATATTCTGCGCAGTAACATAACAAACGAAAAGTACCCCGACGGAATCTTCCATGCCCACCCCGAATTCCATATAATCAAAAAGGAAAGCATAGGGCTAATCGAGGCGCAGGGGCTGTTTATTCTCCCCGGAAGGTTGGAGGGCGAGCTTGCGGAAATCGAAAAGCTGATTGAAAGCGGAAAGCCGCTGCCCCCCGAATATGCGCCGTTTAAGCTTGTTTACGACGAGGCTTCGGCAATTTACGGCAACGCGCCGAAGCAGGGCGCGCACACGGCAATGCGCAAAGAGTTAGGCAGTATATGTAACCGTATACTTGAAAATACCGCCGTATTCAAGGACAAAAAATTGACGGTTGAATTTTTAAAAGGGTTGGGTTATACTTTATGATAAACGAAAAGGATTACGAATTTAAAATTACCGCCGCCGGCAGGGTTAATATAATAGGCGAGCATATAGATTACTGCGGAGGCAAGGTTTTTCCCGCCGCGCTTTCGCTTAAAAACACGGTATATGTGCGGGGCAACGGCACTGATAAGATAAATTTAAGCTGGACTACTCTGCCCGACAAGGTAAGCCTTGATACCGAAAATTTACTTCAATACAAATCGCTGAAATACGGCAACTACCAGGCTGGCAGCGCGCTTATGTGGCAACAGTCGGGCAAAAAGCTTGTCGGTTGCGATATGGTTCAGGACTGCACCGTCCCGTTCGGCAGCGGACTTTCGTCCTCGGCGGCAATAGAAGTTTCAACCATAGCCGCGCTTGCCGCGGTTGCGGGCGAGGAAATCGAACCCGTCAATATCGCCTTGCTTGCGCAGAAAGCCGAACGCGAGTTTGCGGGCGTAAACTGCGGAATAATGGACCAGTACGCTTCCGCCTGCGGCAAAAAAGGCAACGCAATGCTTTTGGACTGCAAGACTTTGGAATGTAAGTACGTTCCCGTAAAAATGGGCGCGTATTCGCTGGTAATAATCAACTGCAACAAGCCCCACAACCTTGTGGAAAGCAAGTATAACGAGCGCCGCGCCGAAACGGACGAGGGGCTTAAAATTCTTAAAGAAATCGCTGGAATATCCTGTCTTGCCGATTTAACCGTAAAACAGTTTGACAGATGCGCTTCTTTATTGCACAATAAAATAAGATACCGCGTAAAACACGTTGTAGAGGAGTGCGAAAGGGTTAACCTTGCGCAAAAGGCAATGAGGGCGGGCGATATGTTAACGCTGGGCAATCTTTTAAATGAATCGCACACCTCGCTAAGATACTTGTACGAGGTTACGGGTAAAGAGCTTGACGCGCTTGCAACGGCGGCGCAGAGCCACCCCGCGTGCGCGGGCTCGCGAATGACGGGCGGCGGCTTCGGCGGATGCACTATTTCGATTGTAAAAACCGAGGCGGTTGAGGACTTCAAAAAATACGTCCTTGAAAAGTATGAAAAGGCGACGGGTTATAAAGCTACCTGTTACGACGCTGAAATCTCGGACGGAATAACGGTACAAAAAATATAAAGAACGGAAAAGGAGCGGAAAAATATGAAAATTCTTGTAACCGGCGGCGCGGGCTATATCGGCTCGCATACATGTGTGGAGCTTTTAAACGGCGGGCACGAGGTTGTCGTTGTAGACAATCTTTGCAATGCGTCGAGGGAAAGCCTGAATCGCGTAGTTAAAATCACGGGCAAAAAACTTAAATTCTACAATGCGGACGTGCGCAACGCCTGCGCAATGGATAAAATCTTTGCGGATAACAAAATCGACTGGGTTATCCACTTTGCAGGGCTTAAAGCCGTGGGTGAAAGCTGTGCAAAACCCGTGGAATATTACGATAACAACCTTAACGGCACGCTTGTGCTTTTGCAGGCAATGCGCGCGCACGGCTGTAAAAAGATAGTTTTCTCGTCCTCGGCAACAGTTTACGGCGACCCCGAAGTGCTTCCGCTTACCGAAGAATGCAAAACGGGCGGTACAACCAACCCTTACGGCACAAGCAAGTATTTTCAGGAAATTATGCTCGGCGACGTCTATAAATCGGACAACGAGTGGACGGTTGTTCTTTTAAGGTATTTCAACCCCGTCGGCGCGCACAAAAGCGGGCTTATAGGCGAAGACCCTAAGGGCGTTCCCAACAACCTTACGCCGTATATTGCTAAGGTTGCCATCGGCGAGCTGAAAGAAGTAGGGGTTTTCGGCAACGATTACAAAACCCACGACGGCACGGGCGTGCGCGATTACATACACGTAGTAGACCTTGCCAAAGGGCACGTCGCCGCAATAGAAAACATTTTAAAGAACGGCGTTTACACTTACAACCTCGGCACGGGCGTAGGGTACAGCGTTTTAGACGTAATTCACGCGTTTGAAAAGGCTTGCGGACACGCGTTGCCCTACGTTATCAAGCCCCGCCGCGCAGGCGATATTGCGGCTTGCTATGCGGACGCTTCAAAAGCGAAGAAAGAACTCGGCTGGCAGGCGGAGCTGGGCATTGACGAAATGTGCGCCTCGCTCTGGCACTGGCAGCAGCTTAACCCCAACGGTTATAACGGCAAATAATTATGACGGAAAAACAGAAGATGCTTGCGGGCAAAATTTACGACCCCAACTGTGAGGAGCTTTTGCGTTTAAGGCAGACCGCGCACAGACTTTGCAAGCTTTACAACTATACTTTCGAGGAAGAAACGGAAAAGCGCGCCGAAATTTTAAAACAGCTTTTGCCCGACCGCGGCGAGGGCGCGTATCTGCAAGGCCCGGTGTACTTCGATTACGGAGTTTTTACAAAGGTAGGCAAAAATTTTTATGCAAACTTCAATTTCACCGTTTTGGACGTCTGCCCCGTAACAATCGGCGACAACGTTTTTGTAGGACCTAACGTTTCCATACTCGCCCCCAAACACCCGCTTTGTTTCGAGGACAGAAACGCATATATCGGCGAAAAAGGGTATGCAACGGATAAAGAATACGGCGCGCCCGTAACAATAGGCGACAACTGCTGGATAGCGGGCAACGTAACGATTACCGCAGGCGCAAAAATAGGCAACGGCTGCGTGATAGGCGCGGGCTCGGTCGTAACGGGAACCATTCCCGACAACACTCTCGCGTACGGCGTTCCTTGCAGGGCGGTAAGGCAGATTACCGAAGCCGACAGACTTGAATTTAAAAAGGAATTGTTTTAAAATATGAAAATCACCCAAACGAAAATCAGCGGATATACGCTTATAACCGTTGAAAACAACGCGGGAATGACGTTAAAGCTTACCTCGCTCGGCGCGGGGATACGCGAAATTTCCGTTCCCGATAAACACGGCGAAAAGCAGGTAGTAACGCTTTGCCCGCTTGACGAGGATATTTACAAGTACGGCTATCACGGCAAGACGATAGGCAGAACCTCGGGCAGAATAAACGGCGCAACGTTTTCAATAGACGGAAAAACTGCCGTGCTTGAAAAAAACAACTGCGGAGAGGATAACCTCCACGGCGGAGCAACGGGACTGCACGTTCAGCTTTTCAATTTCGACATAAAGCAAACCGCAAACGGCGCGGACGTAGTGTTTAAATACGCTTCCGCAGACGGTGAGGGCGGTTACTTCGGCGACGTGGAAATTACCGTTATTTACCGCATATATGCGGGGCAAAATAAGTTTGAGATAATTTTCGAGGGCGCTCCTTCGAAAAAAACTCTGCTTAATTTAACCAACCACGTCTATCTGAATATGGGCGGAAATCTTACCGAAAACGTACAGGAGCAAACGCTCTGTTTAAACGCTTCGCACGTGGGCAGACTTAACGAAAGACTGATTGTCGAAGAGGTTATACCCGTGCCGAAGGAATTCGACTTCCGCACCCCGCACAAAATCGGCGATTATATAAACGCGGACAGCGTTCAGCTTTATACGAAGGGCTACGACCACCCGTTTTTCCTTGCGGAAAGCGGACTTGACAAAATTGCATGCGCCTTGCAGTCGGAAAAAAGCGGTATCCGCCTTGAAATCCGCACAACTTATCCGTGCGTGGTGCTTTACGCGGATAACTATGCGGACAGCAATATAGAAGTTTACAAGGACAGAATGGACGAAAAGCACCTTGCCGCTTGTCTTGAATGTCAGTACCACCCCGACGGCGTGCATCAATCGCCTGAAAACTGCGGAATTATCACCCCCGAAAAACCTTATAAAGAAGTTATAGAATACAGCTTTGTAACTTCTAAGAAATAAGCATAAACGCGGCATATATGCCGTTCAATCAATAAACCGTAAAGGAAAAATCATTATGAAATTCGAGAGATTTGAATACCCCCGCCCCCAATTTAAGCGCGACGAGTGGATACCGTTAAACGGCGAATGGGAGTTTGCCTTCGACGACGCAAATAAAGGCGTTAAATCGCGTTATTACCTCGGCAAGACCGCGTTCGATAAAAAGATAAACGTTCCGTTTACTTACCAGTACGAGGCGAGCGGAATAAACGATAAAACTCCGCACTCCGTCGTCTGGTACAAGCGCAGTTTCGAAGTGGACAAAAAGTATAAGAGCAAACGCGCGCTGTTGTGCTTCAACGCAAGCGATTACGAAACTGACGTTTGGGTAAACGGCGTTCACGCAGTAAACCACAAGGGCGGTTTCGCGCCGTTCTCGGCGGACATAACAGACTGCCTGTCCGCTAACGGTAAAAACGTTATAGTGGTGCGTTGCTTCGACCCTGACGACCCGACTTTGCCCCGCGGTAAACAAAGCTGGACGGGCAAGCCGTTCGGCTGCTGGTACTGGGCTAACACGGGCATATGGCAGAGCGTTTGGGTTGAGTTCTTCGATAAGGACGCAATAGAAAGCTATACGCTTACGCCGAATATCGACGATTGCTCTTTCAGCGGAGAGATAGCGACGCTGTATTCCAAGGCGGACGAGCTTTCAATAACCGTTAAGTACAAGGACAAAGTAATCAAAACCCAGCGCGTTTCAATGGACGGAAAGCGCACCCGCTACACGGTCAGCTTAATGGAGCTTGATTTCGTTGACGAAGTGCATTTCTGGACGCCCGAAAACCCCAATCTTTTCTACGTTGATTTTACGCTTTACGTAAAGGGCAGGGTTGCCGATACCGCGCACACCCGCTTCGGTATGCGCAAGATTTCCGTGGACGAATACGGCAATATCTGCCTTAACAACCGCAAGCTGTACCAGCGTTTGATTTTGGACCAGGGTTACTGGCAGGAGAGCGGGCTTACTCCGCTTTCCGTGGAAGAAATTAAAAAGGATATCGAGCTTTCAAAGGCAATGGGCTTCAACGGCGCAAGAAAGCACCAGAAGTTCGAGGACCCCTATTTTTATTACCTTGCGGACGAAATGGGCTTTTTGTGCTGGTGTGAAATGCCTTCCGCATACAATTTCAACGCGGACGAAATTTATATGCAGTCGCGCGAATGGCAGGAAATCATTTCCGTCGCAAGAAATTTCACTTCCGTTATCTGCTATGTTCCATTGAATGAAAGCTGGGGCGTAAGAAAAATTCTTACCGACAACAAACAGCAGGACTACGGACGCGCGCTGTACTATTTAACCAAATCAATCGACAACAGCAGGCTTGTTTCCACTAACGACGGTTGGGAAAATATCGACGTCACCGATATACTTTCCATTCACGACTACGCTTTCGACAGCTCGGAGTTTGACGGAAAATACCGTGCGGAAAACTACAACGCGCTGTATCCGCAGGGCAGAAAGCTGATGTCCGAAGGCTGTGGATACTGCGGTCAGCCCGTGCTGTTTACCGAATTCGGCGGAATAGCAATGCAGAAAAACGCAACTAACGGAAACTGGGGCTATAACCGCGGAGCCGAGAATGACGAGGAATACTATTCCCGCCTTGAAAATCTTATGAAGGGCATTTACGAAACGGAATTTCAGGGCTATTGCTTTACCCAGCTTACGGATGTCCAGCAGGAGGTCAACGGACTTTTGGACGAATACCACAAGCCTAAGCTTGACGTTGAACGCCTTAAAAAGCTTTTCGAAAACAAATAAAATTCAAAATCTTAAACAGCGTATAAAAACAGTGCCCGACGGATTTTTCCGTCGGGCGCCGTTTTTAAAATATAGGGGGTGAATGTACGGAATTTGACCTCCGCACCGAGAGTATTTACACGCTGATATTAAACAAGCAGAATTTCGCGCGCTGTATCGTATACGGACAGCTTGTTGTAATCGGGCGCAAGACAAACGCTGTCGCCTTCAGCAATGTTTTCCGCGGAAACATTCACGGTGACGCCGCCGACTTTGCAAACGGCAAACTTTTCCGTTCCGTAGTCAAGCACCTTTTCAACAACCGCGTTAATACCGCTTTCCGCAATTTTAACGTCGTAAGGGGTAAAGTGAAATTGCATTTCGTTTTCAAACAGCTTTTTCATTTCCCCGCCCGAAAGCAGTTTAATACCGAATTCGTCGGGAAGCTCCGCAGTGTATTCATTGACGGAAATATCTATAACAAAGCCCTTGTCTTTTTTGACTTTTCCGTTTTCGTCCGTGCGTTCTTCAACAACCTTGCGCTTAATAAGCTTGCCTTTAAGCGAGTTGTCAAGCGAAAGCGCGGGTTGCAGGCGCTCGCCGTTTTCGTCTGTAAATGTAGCCCGCTTCAAATCGGCAGTCATATAAACCGTTTTGCCCTTGGTAAAAGTTTTTTCGTCCGACGCAATTGCGTAAACGGTGCAGCCGCCCGCTTCAAGCTTCAAAAGACGCTTGTTGTTAACGTGTTCTTCGCCGACGTATACGGCGGGAATAGTGCCTTTTTTGTTTGTTGAAGAAACGTCAACCGCATACTGTTACTTAAAAACTTGTGTTTTGCATAAATTAATGTTAAAATCAAATAAAAAAAAGTGCTTTTAGTATGCTTATAGATACCAACAAAATCGTTTCCATGACGGAGGCGAATCAAAACTTTTCCGTCGTTGCAAAGCAGGCGGAAGAAAACGGCTGCGTGGTTATTTTCAAGAACAATAACCCCAAATATATTCTGCTGGATATTTCCGCCTGCAGATTAGAACTGCCCAAGTCGGACGAGCGCATTGAAAAAGCGGCAAAGCGCAAAATTTCTCAGGCGAAGTGGCTTTAAATATGCGCCGGGCACGCATAATTTTACAAAGCTTTTTAAAAATTGAACATTGACTTTTTGTGTTTTTGCAGTATAATAACAGTGTAAGCAAGCGCGTTCAAACGGCGCGAAAACGGGGGCGAAAAATGAAGAAAATTATAACCATAAGCAGACAGTTCGGCAGCGGCGGCAGGGCGATAGGCAAAGCCGTTGCGGAAAAACTCGGTATTCCGTGCTACGACAAAGAAATAATAGAACGCGTTGCCGAGAGCAGCGGACTTTCCCGCGATTATATCGAAGCCACGGGCGAATATTCAACTCACCGCACATGGCTTGGCAGAGCGTTAAGCACAACCCATGCCGCGGGAACGCTTAACAATGAGGATTTAATTTGGGTTGAACAGAGAAAGCTGATACTTAATTTGGCGGAAAAGGGCGCGTGCGTTATAGTCGGGCGCTGTGCGGACTATATTTTGAAGAACCGCAGCGACGTGCTTTCCGTGTTTATCCACGCGGACGACAAATCGCGTGCCGAGCGCATAGTAAGACTGTACGGCGAACGCGCCGAAAAGCCCGAAAAGCGTTTGAAGGATAAGGACAAACGCAGAAGCGCGTATTATAAATATTACACCGAAACCGAGTGGGGCGTTGCCTCGAACTATCACATTTCGCTTGACAGCGGCGCGCTCGGCATTGAAAAATGCGTTGAAATTATAGCTTGCGCATACGGCGACAGCGAGTAAAATTTTTTAAAAGCGCATTTAAAAATAGAGTATAAACAGTAAAAATTTCATACTTTTAAACGGCGGAACCGATAGAAATGTACCGCCGTTTTTTGTTGTTTTTTCGCTTATTGAACAAAGCTGTTTTAAATTCGGGGTTTAAACGCGGTAAATCATTCGCTAAAATTCGACAAGGTATTCGACAAAAAGTTCACATAAATCTACTAAAACTAACTAAAAGCAACAAAAAAATCATAACAAATACCAATTGTTTACAAGCCGTTAAAACACATATAATATTGCAGTGAAAAAGCGGAAATTTCTTTTCAATAATATATAATGGCGGAAAGCTTTCCGCCGTAAATTTTCCGCCGGAAATTCACTTATGATAGACCAGAAGTTCGATGAAGTATTTACATACGAAGCGCTGTATCAGGCGCATATGCGGGGAAGGCTTGCCAAGCGCGATAAAAAGCCACTTGTGCGGTTCGAGAATGCAATGCTCGGCAATCTGTACAACGTGTACATAAAACTGCAAAACGGCACCTTCAAGCTTCGCGGTTACAATCATTTTACCGTGTTCGAGCCTAAGCGGCGCGAAATTCAGACTTTGCACTATTCCGACAGGGTCGTCCAGCACGTTCTGTGCGACGACGTGCTTGCGCCGTACTTCACAAAGCGCACCGTTATTGATAACGCGGTCTGTCAGAAGGGCAAGGGCAGTCACTTCGCCCTCCGCAGGTTCGAGAATATGCTTCACGGCTACATACGCACGCACGGCGCCGACGGCTATATCTTAAAATGCGACATTTTAAAATATTTTCCGACCATTCCGCACGAAAGGCTGAAAAAAATTTTTTGTGCGGAAATCCGCGACGAGCGCATAAAACAGCTTCTGAATATGATAATCGACAGCTACCATACAGATATTGTCTATCTGGAACGCTACGGCGTTAAACCGCTCGCCGACGACTCCGGCAAAACCGGCAGGGGCATACCGATAGGCAACCAGACGAGCCAGGTTTTCGGACTGTTTTATCTGAACGAGGTTGACCGCTTCGTCAAGGAAAAACTGCGCGTAAAAATTTATTCGCGGTATATGGACGACTTTGTGCTTGTTCACGAAAGTAAAGAATTTTTGCAGAGCGCTTTAAAACAGCTGACCGGGCTTGTGCACAATCTCGGGCTGGAATTTAATTCCAAAACGCAGATTTTCCCGCTTAAAAACGGGGTAACATACCTCGGTTTCCGCTATCACGTCACGCCGAGCGGAAAAGTTGTAAAAACCGTAAAAAAGAAAACGAAAAGGCGTTTGCGCTGGCGGGCAAAGCTCTTAAAAAAAGCCGCGATAGAGGGCTTAATCACTCCCGAGCGCGTTCAGCAGTCGCTTGCGGCTTTCCACGGACATCTGAAACATTCAAAGGGATACAGACTTGAAAAAGAGATTTTTGCAAAGCTCAGCGCCTACGCGGTGACTGAAAACGTTAAAAACGGCGGGCTTATCAAAAAACGACGCTGACGTTAATTTACGTGCCGTTATGGCGCGATTAATAAAAAAGCGATTAAAAAAAGCGTTTAATAAAAAAAAGGGGCATAGGGAAAGGAAAAAATAAATGTACAACAAGGAGAAACCATGCAGGAAGAAGAACAGCTTTCACTGCAAATGCTGGAAAAAGAAATCCAGCAAGAGCTTAACATGCCCGAAGCGGTCGGACTGACCGACCCGTCCGCGGCAACGCGCAAAGCGTACCGCATAAACGATTTCGATAACCCGCGCGATAAAGAAATGGCGGTGTTCACCCACGCGAAAAAACTTAGCGAATACATTTTTGTAATCACTGAAAAATCCCCGAAAAAATACCGATGGAGCATAATAAGCCGATTGCAGAACGCCTCGGTAGAGCTTGTTGAAAACCTCTACCGCGCAAATTTCGAGCGTGACGAAGCCGTCCGCGTAAGCTTTCAGAAAGCGGCGGCGGTGTGCATAAAGCTGATTGATTTTTATGCAGAAACCGCGCGCAAAAAGCAAGCGATAACCGTCAGACAGACGGGCGTGCTTGCAAAACACATAGCCGAAACCGAAAAACTTTTAAACGGCTGGGTGCGCAGCACCAAACGCAAAATGTAAATTTCATCAAACAAAGCTCGGCGCGGCTCAACTGTAAATAAAGCAACTGCAAAACAAGCAAAACAGCAAATTTCACAGTAAAAAAACCGTACCGTAACTTTCAGGGCGGAAGCTTAATATCTTCCTGGCTGCGCTCCGGCAACAATAACAATGCTAACAATGCCAATGCACTGTCAGCCTCAGGTAACAATACCTGGACCACTGTTTCGTCCGTCGCTGCTGTCCGCCCCGCGCTTCACTCGCTTGCCAAAAAACGCTTGTCAAACACAACTTAATCAAACAAAGCTCGGCGCGGTCTGACTGTAAATAAAGCAAAACTGCAAATTTCACAGTGAAAAAAACCGCACCGTAACTTTCAGGGCGGAAGTCTGCTTATACTTCCTGGCTGCGCTCCGGCAACAATAACAATGCGAACAATGCCAATGCTCTGTCAGCCTCGGGCAATAACAACGGTTCTACTGTTTCGTCCGTCGCTGCTGTCCGCCCCGCGCTTCAACTCGCTTGCCAAAAAACGATTGTGAAAAGCAATTGTCTGAAAACAGATTGCCCAAACATTAAACGACAAAGCTCGGCAAGGCTTCGGTAAAACTTTTGCTAACACAGTTATGACTTACAAGAAATAACTACCCCAACTACCGAAGCCGCGCCGTAACTTTCAGGGCGGAAGCTTAATATCTTCCTGGCTGCGCTCCGGCAACACAAACAACGCGAGCAATGCAAACTTTCTGACAGCCTCGGGCAACAATAACAATACGACTGTTTCGTCCGTCGCTGCTGTCCGCCCCGCGCTTCACTCGCTTGCATACAAAAGACAAGGCAAGTTTTCCGGTATTCTGCACGTCTAAGGACTGCCGAACAGAAAAGATTTGAGAATGAAGGGGGCTTCCGTCCTGCCTGCGCTTAAAAAGCAACGCTTTAAAAGCAAAGGCGAAACCTGCTCAACCTTGACCCAACGGCTTCGGCTGAAACAAACCGTCGCATTTGGTTCATTAGCATGCTTGCATGCGGTTGAGCATTTTTTTATGCAATTTTTTTGCCGAGATGTTCGGCTGTACTGTTTTTATAGGTGAACGCCCCCCGACCGCGCGTTGCGCGGTCGGGGGGCTATCTTAATGGGGGGCAGGGGGTAAGCCACCCCCCTTAGTCCCCCCGCCGAGGGCAGGGGGTAGGTATTGGACAATCTCCGCCGAGGGCAGGGGGTAATAATGCGGTAAAAATCCCCCGCCTGGGCGGGGGAATAAAAGGGGGTGGGATAAATTCCAACAAAATTATTCAGTGTATTTAAATGTTTAAATGGCTGTAAATATCGGCGCAGACAGATTTAAATTCTGAATTTACTTGTCGGTTAGAGTACCTCAAAACGGTATAACCCAAAGAATTAAGAAAATTATCCCTTTCAACGTCTTTTTCCGCGTGTCCGTCCCAATAATGTTGAGAACCGTCAAGTTCGATAATCAGTTTTTGTTTCGGACAGCAAAAGTCCACAATGTAATTTTCTATAACTTTCTGCCGCCAAAACCTTACAGGCAGTTTATTCAGGAATTGAAACCAAAGTTTTTTTTCTTCTTTGGTTTGATTACTACGCAGTACGCGTGAGTTTTTAAGCATATTTGAGTTTAGCTTCATAGCAAAAGTATAACATTTATTTGTTTTAAATGCAAGTGTTAAGCCACCCCCCTTAGTCCCCCCGCCGAGGGCAGGGGGTAATAATGCGGTAAAAATCCCCCGCCTGGGCGGGAACAACACTACAACAAAATCCCCCGCCTGGGCGGGGGAATAAAAGGGGGTGGGATTAGTGCAATTTTTCTGTTAAAAAGTAACAAAAAGAAATCGCGTAAAATTAAAAAAAAGTTCGCCTATTAATATGATAGGCGAACTTTTTTTGTCGAACTTTGTCGAACAAAATTCACAAAACTACAAAAAAGGGTTAAAAATTGACAAATTATCATAAAATAGTATGGAAATATGAGAAATTTTTTAAAATTTGTTGACATAATTTACAAATAGTGATAGTATACGGGTACAAAAGTTCGCCTATCATATTAATAGGCGAACATTTGGTGCATAAAAAATTTAAAAATTGTTATAAAAAAAGGTAGGGTTTTTGGTATGACAATACACAAGAAGGGGCAGGCGAAAAATAGCCGTTTTTACGCTATTTTTCACCGAAAAGCGACAAAAATCGGCACTTTATTTGCAACATTCGCGTTGAGCATTGCGTGCTTGACGGGCACGCTTTTGCCGTCGAAAACATCAAACGCAATGCAGGGCGGTGTTACTTATTCACAAATAGGTGAAATCTGGAATGACACGCGCAACCGCTTCAACTCGGCAGAGCTTACAAAGCTGTTCAATCAGCTTGCCGGCAGTGACTACACGGCGGCGACAAAACCGAAAGACGCGCTTGAAAACATCAAAACGCGTTTAAACCTTGACAGCAGTAAAAACGACTCTTACGGCACTAAGGCAATCAACGAAACGGCGGCAAACCATTATAACCACCAGCTCACGTCAAACCAAATCCGTTTAAAAAACGGCGGTAAAGACATAGTTGTGGAGTTCGGCGGGCTTGAATGGACGGTAACATATCTGTCCTACACAAAAACGGGCGAACCGATTGCCACGCTTTGGCTTGCCAACCCGCTTGGCACCAGCCGTTGGTCGGACTACTGGTACACTAAGTACACTACCACCAACATGACAAAGCAGTCCAACCTGTACGGTCAAAGCTATATCCGTTCGGAAACGTTAAACGCAGGCTCTCGCTATACCACGGTTGCGGGCGCTTCGGCAAGCAGTGTAAAGACGGATATAACCTCGGACGCAAGCGTTCAGTGGGTGGAAAACCAAAAGAGTTACGACAACCCTTTTGCAAAATTCACTATTAATAATAAGGAAACGGCTTACGACAACTCCGGCAACAACCCGCAGAAGTTCAAAGGCAGTTTAACCGAATTCCTTGCAACCCCGCGCGAGGTAAGCTGGCAGGAGGACCAAAGCTGGTCGGTATTCGGCAACCTCGACTATTCGTTGGGTAACGACAGCTGGGACGACCCTTACGTTATCGCCAACGGCGTAAGCGGAAACGGCGCGGTCGCTTCAACGTTCAACTACTACAATGCAGGCAACGGCGACTTCCGCCGTGCGTACGGCAGAACCACCGACAGCGACGGTGACGGATACGGCGACGGTCAGGTTTACAACGGCGCAGGCAAGTACAAAATTCAGTACACTGACTGGGCGGACGACTATGTATGGCTTCCTTCCTTAACAGAAACCGGCTACCAGAATAACGCAGGCACTTCAAAGTCCACGGTAGGCGGTGTTTGGTACCCTTCACAGGCACAGCGTAAATGCTTCGGCGGTACTAACGACGGTTTCAGCAGTTCCGACTCTTCCTGGCTGCGCTCCGGCGACTCTCTCAATGCTAACAATGCCCATGCACTGTCAGCCTCAGGTTACCCTACCTGGACCACTGTTTCGTCCGTCGCTGCTGTCCGCCCCGCGCTTCACTTAAATCTCGAATCTGCCGCTTCAGCGGCAAGGGGCATTGACGTACCCGAAGAGATTGAAACCGAAACCGCAAAAACGTACAGCGGTACGGCAATTGCAAGCCTGCAATATATCGACCTGACGAAAAGCGAAATCAGCAAGGTTGAATTAACAAAAACAGATAACAAAGGCAATCCAACTACGTCAACATTGACCGCGGGCGAATACTCGGTTACGGACGGCGTGTTTTATGCTACCAACGCGGGCAAATACAAGGTTACGTTCACAATAAAAAATCAAGCAAACAAATGGGACGGTAGTACGGTTGACCCCGACACAGGGGTACCGATACACCCGACCGACCCCGACCAGCCCGTAATATACTGGGAAATTCTGGATTTGCCGGACGGTTACACACCGCAAGGCTCGTCCGACCTGCGATTGCAGGACCAGACGATAGAGTTTGAAATAGCCAAAGCCGAAACCGTTCTGTCCGACGTAAGGAGGACCGAAACCGCTCAGCTTTATACGGGCGGAGCGTTGCCTCCGCTGACCTGCACCACGTCGGTAAACGGCGCGGTAACTTTGGACAGCGACCAGACGCTTGACCACGAGGCTACGCTGTACAACTGGACGTTCCTGCCCTCCGGCGCGGACCAGTACAACTATAAACAGAAAACGGGCACCATAACGCTGAACGTTAAAAAACCGCTTTTGAAAACGCTGACCGCAACCTTTGACGCGGACGCATACAAAAGCGCGCTTGAAGCGGGCACGGCTTTACCGATATATTCCTCAACCCCGATTGCAAATATCAAAGCTATAATAAGCAGTTTTGTAACCATTTCGGGTAAAAAAGAGGACGGAAACGCTTACACGTTGCCTATATATTATAATATTGATTATAACGCAACCGACAAGCTGAACGGCAAACTGCAATACGGCACAACAAGCGTTGTGGCAAGCTATCAGGACGCGGATATGCTTGCGGAAGGCGTTGAAGCCGTTAAGTGCGATATCGAGGGGATACCCGTTATCGCCGTTGAAATGACGGGCATTACGCTTAACACCACATACAAAAACGTTTACAACGCGTACGATACGTTCGATACGACCGATTTGGTGGTTACGGCAACCTTTAACGATAATTCCACAAAGGTTATATCCTCTGCCGATTATACGGTTGAGTATGTTGACAGCACGCGCAGTAAGCTTTGGGCAAGCGACGGTTACGTTACCGTTAAGTACGTTTACAACGCCGAAAACGGCAAAGAGAATACCGACAGCAAAACCGCGTCGGTTACGGTAAACAAAATTAACTTTACGGGACTTACGTTTGAAAACAGCACCGTGCCTTACGACGGTGAAAACCACGCTATAACCGTAGGCGGAACGTTCGACCCCGACAAAATGACAGCGGTTTACGCATATGCGGGCGCAGTAGGCAGCGGCAGGGTTAACGTGGGCGATTATACCGTTTCGGTTTCGCTTACGTTCACCGATAACGAGCTTATAACCAACTATCACCCCGTAACCCTTGCGGACGTTACCCTTAAAATTACCGCGGTTGACTACGACGACCTTACTTCGCTTACGTTCAACAACGTTTCGGCGGAGTTTATAGGGCAGTCGCTTGCTTCGGCTATAACCGCTTCGGGTATGCCTGCGGGCGTTACCGCAACATACACGTTTGCCGACAGCGAGGGCAACCCCGTTTCCTCGGCGGACGTTATAAACGCGGGTTCTTATACCGTTACCGCTAAGTTTAAGGTTGATAGCAACCACAACGCCATCCCCGACAAAACGGCGGTATTGACGGTTACTCCCAAAACCATATTAATAAACAATTTAAGCGGAATTAATTCCGAATACACCTACGCGGGCAGTGCGTGGAGCAACCCCGCGCCTATATTGAAGGTTACGCTCGGCACGGACGCAACCGCAACAAATCTTGTAGCCGATACCGACTACACCGTAACTTATACGGTTACTGCTGGTACCGCGGGCAAGGCGGGCGCAACCGTTCTTGTTACCGTTACGGGTAAGGGCAACTACAAGGGTACGGTTACAAAATCGTTCTCAATCAAAAAAGCTACGCTTAATCTTACCTGGAACGCGGGTTCGCCCCAGTATGACGGAAACCCCCACGGCGCAACGCTTGAAGTAACGGGCGGAGTGCAGGCGGGCGACGAAAGCATTACAACCTCGGCTTTGGGCGCGCTTATCAGCGTTACCTATACTAAGGACGGAGCTACGGTAAGCGGAGTGCCCTCGGCAATGGGTATTTATACGCCTGCGTTCACCAACTTCCCGACGAGCGAGCCGTATTCCAACTACGACTACGTTATAACCAACGTAGGATATAAGTATGAAATAACCGCGGCGGTTATTTCGGGAATTACTTTCGACGATTTATCCGTTGAATTCAACGGCAAAAACCAGACCATAGAAATCACCGCGTCAAGCGCGCTCCCCGCGGACGTTACCCCCGTATATTACTACAAGGGCACGTCAAACCTGTTCACGGGCGCAACCAACGCGGGAACGTATGAAGTTACCGTTAAGTTTGTAAGTGCAAGCGGAAACTACGCCGCGCCCGCGGATATGGACGCAGTGCTTACAATCACGGCAAAGACGATTGCGGATATAAACGTAAGCAATATCAACAGCGAGTACGTTTATAAGGGCGAAGCGTGGAAGCCTTTGCCCGCGGTTGCCGTTGCTTTGGGTACGGATACCACGGCTACAACCCTTGCAAAGGACAGAGATTACACCGTTGCATACAGCACGGAGGATTATTCGGCGGGCACGACGGTTACTGTCACCGTTGAGGGTATAGGCAATTACAGCGGTACCGTTACCGTTGCGTTTGAAATTAAAAAGGCGACTTTGGGCGTTGATTTTATCGGCACAGATAAAACTTACGTCTACAACGGCGTTGCGCAGGGCGTTACGGCGGTGTTCACGGGCGTTGCCGAAAGCGATAAGGACACTGTTGTGCCTACAATCGTTTACGAAAGTGCGGACGGAACAACTTACCCCGCAAACGCAAATCTGCCCAAAAACGCAGGCAGTTACGTTATTAAAGTAACGCTTGACGCAACCTTCGCAAACTACGAAAGCTTTGCTGAAATTTCAGAAACGTTCGATATCGAAAAGGCAACCCCTGTAGTTCACGTTGCTTTCGATACCTATAATCCCGATACCGACCGCATTTTTGCAGGCGGCGACCTGCCCGCGCTTAAAGTGGTTTCGGCAGTGTTCGGAAGCGTAACCGTAACCGGTACGGTTGACTGGCAGTTAGTTGACGGCGTTAAACCGCTTTTAACCACAGCGCTTACCGATTACGTTTGGGAATTTGTGCCTGCGGGCGACGACGCGGTTAACTTCAATAACTATACGGGCAAAATTCAGCTTTACGGCGAAGTGCCCGGTATTGCGGGTATTACCGTAGAGTGGAGGGCGGACGTACCTGCTCCCACGATTTACACGTCTACCTCGCTTGACGATTTAAGAAAATATATTATCGTGCGCGCTACGCTGGACAACGGCAAACCCGCGGACGGTGAGATTACCGATTACACCCTTAAAGGCAACTGGGGCGCTGGCGTTAAGCCTGTTGACAACGTTACCGCAGACTATAACTTAACCGTAATTTCGGCAAACGGCAAATCCGCCGAGCTGGAAAACGTTAAGTATTACAAGGTTGAGCTTATCGGGCTTGACGTTGTGGCTTCGGACGCAGACGCAGGTATTAAATTAACCTACGCCGCGCTTACGAAGTTCGATAAGTCGAGCATTTCGGTCATAGCTTTGTATAACGACGGTAGCCGTGTTACTGACATTACCGATTACGAAATCAAATATCCCGTGGAGGGAGAGGACGTTCTTTGGGCGGGCAACACTTACGTTACCGTATCCTATAAGGACGGCACCGTTGCAACCGCTAAGGAGTTTATAATTAACGGTTTAACGGTTAATTCGGTTAATTACGACCTTACGGACGTTAAGTTTGCGGATACCTCCGTACCCTATGACGGTAACGAACATTCCGTTGTTGTTACGGGCTTGCCAGCAAGCGGTATGAAGCTTGAATACACTTACAACGGTACGGCTCTGCCCGACGGCGTTAACGGTATGGTTGACGCGGGCAAGTACACGGTAAGCGTTAAGATTACCTTCACGGACAATAAATATATCGTTAACTACAACGCGATTGTTTTAAGCGATATTACCCTCACGGTCGAAAAAATCGACTACGACGGAGTTGGCGATATTACGTTTGACGACGTTGCCGTTGATTATAACGGCAGTGCGCGCGCAGACGAAATTGTTGCGGGCAATGTTCCCGCGGAAGTGGTTGCGCTGGGCGTAACTTACAAGTACGAGAAAGTCGGCGCAGACGGAACTTTGACCGAGTGCTCCGCGGAAGACGTAATTAACGCGGGCGAGTACAAGGTTACCGTTTCGTTCACGGTAGATAAAAACCATAAGGACATTCCCGCGGTTACCAAAACGCTTACTATTAACAAAATCGACCCCACTATTAACCCTACGGTTATCAGGGCGATTACGGGACAGCTTCTTATCGGCGCACAGCTTATTTCCGCCGACGGAGATACCCCCGGTAAGTACGAATGGATTAACCCCGACCATACTTTGGCAAACACCAACAACGAACAGTACAGATTTACCCCGACCGATACGGTAAACTATAACGTTGTAACGAAAAATATCGTGTTTGCAGCGGAAACCAAGGTTTTACAGACTATCCGCGTAATATTTACGCAGGGCGATACAAAGCTTTACACCTCGTACACGATTGAAGACGTTAAAAAGCTTATCGACGAAGGTAAAATAAGCATACAGGTTATAGGCGTATATACAGACGGTTATAACGCTACCGAGGAAAATATTTCGGCAGGCTACGAGCTGTCCTTGCCCGACGGTGCAACGCATCTTACCGAGGGCGAGTGCCATATCAGCGTCAAGTACCAGCATGTTACTAATTCCGACCGCTATCTTACGGTTACAAAAACCGAACTTGAAAGCATTACCCCCGTATTCGACCAGAAGGGCGTGCCTGTATACAGCACTCCCGACGATATAGAAACGCTTAAAGCGCTTATCGCGGCGGGCACAGTTTCCCTCACGGTTACGGGTACCAACAACGACGGTAAAACCGCTACCGAGCCTTTCACCTACACAATTTCGGGCGACTGGTCAGGCATGACGGCGGACGGTAAGTTTGCTGTTACCGTTACGGTTGACGGAACAAGCATTTCAAATACCTTCGAAGTTGAAATTACGCTTGCGGCAATAGCTTCAATTAAAGCGGAATTTGACCAGAAGGACGCGAAAATCTTCACTTCAACCGATTTGGACGGATTTAAACAGCTGCTTGCAAACGGCGAAGTTTCGCTTACCGTAAAGGCTTATTACAACAACGGCAAAAACGTTGAAATCAACCTTGCAACGGATACTTCCGACGGTTACACGCTTGCGCTTTCGACTGCTAATTTCGAAGTAGGCGGACTTGTAAACGTAAGCTATACGGTAAACGGCACGTCGTTCCCCGCATCGTTCGCAGTTGACGTTACGGAAGTGGAGGTAGTAAGCGTAAGCGCAACCGTTAAAGCCGGCTTCACCGTTTACACCGATACTACACTTGCAAACCTTAAAGACAATATACTTGCAACTGCTTACCGCAACGACGGAACAAGCTTCGACGTACCCGCGGCAGACTTCTCGATTTCCCTGCCTGACGGAGAAACCAAGCTTACGGCAGGCGCGCAGAAAGTCGTACTCGTCACATATAACGGTTCCGACAAATCTGCCGACTGCGCGGACTTCGGTCTTATTACCGGCGTAACCAAGCACGCAACCCAGATATACTATAACGGCAAGACCGAATTCACTTATACGGGCAGCGAGCAGGTTATCAACAGCGGAGCAACTACAACCAACACTCAGAGCCCGACGATTAAATATACAATCGGCGGAGCGGACGCTAAATTTACGGACGTACCCGCAAGCGGCGAGCTTGTTCTTAAAATCGAAGCGGCTGAAACCGACGATTACTTTGCGGCTGAAATTACTCTTACGATAACCGTAAGCAAAGCCGACATAGATATGTCTGCGGTTGACTTCGACGACGTTGAATACAAGTATGACGGAACCGATAAGAGCATAACCGTTGATACAAGCAAGCTTCCTGCCGGCGTTACCGTAAGCGGTTATGAATATCTCGACACTTCGGACGGTACAACGCTTTCAACTTCAAGCGTATCTGCGGCGGGCGTGTACAAAGTAACGGTTAAATTCACCGTTACCGATACCGACAACTACAATCTTGTAGCCAACAAAACCGCAACGCTTACAATCAAAAAAGCGGACTACGATATGACCGGCGTTACCTTTAACGGCGATACGGTTACATATGACGGCAGCACGCATACCCTTTCGGTTGACGCAAGCAGTCTTCCCTCGGGCGTAACCGTTAAGGAATACGTTTACACCAACAAGGCGACGGGTGTTAAAGTAACCGATACCGGCGTTGCAAACGCAGGCGAATATACCGTTTCGGTAAGCTTCAACGTAGCTGACGCAGTAAACAATAACGCAGTAGCCGATATGACCGCAACGCTTACTATAAACAAGGCGCAGACGGTTATAGATACTTCCGCAATTGTAACCGATTACACCTACGACGGACTTTCGCACACTGTAAGCGGCGCAACGCTTACCGCAGGCGAAACGGGCGCGGTTATACTGTATTCTTCAAACAGCACGTTTACCGACGTTCCCTCGGGCGGCAAGCTCACCGTTACCGTGTACGTTAACGACAGCACCAACTATATCGGCGCTTCGGCAACGGTTGAAATAACGGTTAGAAAAGCTTCTCTTACGATTACAGCGAAGGATAAGACGATATTCTACGGCGACGCACCCGCAAACGACGGAATTAACGAGCCTGTCGGCTTTGTTAACGGCGAAACCGTTGCAAACCTTAAAGGCAACGCAACATATTCTTACGATTATGCTAAGGGCGGCAACGTTGGCGATTACGTTATTACGGTAAGCGGATTTACTTCTGCAAACTATGATATAACCTACGTTACAGGCACCCTTCACGTACTGCAAAAGACTGTTGCGGTTGAATGGACTTCACAGACCTATACGTTCGACGGAAACGGCCACGCTCCCACGGCTTCGTTTACGGGCATCGGCGGCGACAAAATCGCTATGACCGTAACGGTGGAAGAAAAGGGCGGTTCTGCCGTAACAGGCTTGCCCGTCAACGCTTCAACCTATGTTGCAACGGCGGCTTCGACCAACGCAAACTATAAGTTTACCGGCGAAACCAAGGAATTTACCATTAATCCCGCGGATATAAGAGTTACGGGCACGGGCGACCAGTTCTACCTCAGCGGCGGCAGTAAGGACATTACTATTGACGCGGCGGAAAACGGCAAATACGTGTACGTAATACTTCAGGGCAATGTTACGGGCGCAACGTTCGAGTACAGCCAGGCGCACAACACCTCGTCTGCATATCCCTCTCCCGAGGGGGAACACTCGTTCACAACCTCCAAACCCGTTATAACGGCGGCGGGCAGATACGTTGTAAATTACAGAATAACTGCTCCCAACCATAACGTTTATCTCGGACAGTGGACGGTTGAAGTTACTGACGATACCGAAAAATCAATAACCATAACCTTCAAAAAACCCTATACCGTTGAGTTCGGCAAGGTGCCCGAAAGCAAGGATGAGCTTGCAAAGCTTGCCGAAGAGCTTTACGACGGCGGATATATAACCGTTGACGGACTTGACAGAGAAGAGTTCCTTAAAGTTATGGAACTGCGTTTGAAAGTAGATAATTCCACCGACGTAACGACGGGAACAGACGTAGGCAGATACACTCCTTATTTCGAAATCGGCGATGTGTTCGAACCCGTTTACGGCGGTTACGTAATCTTCTACAAGACCGAAAACACGGCGGAAAACTCCAACATCGGCAAGTTTGAAATTAAGCAGAAAGAGCTCAGCATTACATGGGACAGCATAGGCTTCGTAGCAGACGGTACGTTGCATCTTCCCACGGCAACCATAGGCGGATTTAATGACGGTACAACCGCAACGCTTGAACTTGACAGCGCGGCGGGCAAAACGTTCAGAATCGAAGCCGACGGTAAAACAATCAATGTAACAATCGGCGTACACGGCGACTTAATCAGCGCCGGCGGACATACGCTTGTAGTCAGTGTAGACGACGATAACTATACAATCGACGTTCCTATGACCACCGTTTCCATAACGGCGCCCATTAAGCTTGAAGTTAAATGGGAAAATACAAGCTTTGTATACGACGGCGAATCGCATCTTCCCAAAGCTTTGATAAGCGGTTTTGCTGGCGGTAAAACGTTTGAATTTGCTTTGCAGACAGCGGAAGGCGGCAGCTATTCGTTTGAAAACAACGGCACAACCATTACTTTCACAGTAACGGTTGCGGGTTCAGGCAACGTATTTACGGACGTAGGCGTTTATAGAGTTACCGTTTCGTCAAACAGCGCTAACTATGTAATAAGCAATCCCGACACCCAGATATCGATAACGGCTCCCAGAAAACTTGTTGTAACGTGGAACCAGACGGTATTTGATGAGGACGGAACACAGCACTTCCCCAAAGCTTTGATAAGCGGATTTAACGAAAGCGACCCCGTAGCTATCGAACTTAAAGCGGTAAGCGGCGGCGTGTTCACGGTAGAGGTAGACGGTAAAAGCGTAACCTTTACTGTAAACGTTGCAGGTATAGGCAATATTCTTAAAGACGCGGGCAACTATAACGTTTCGCTCACGGTTAACAGCAAAGATTACGTTATCGATAACGCTGACGTTACCATGACGGTAAGGGCGCTTGTCGGTGGCGAAGTCGAAGGCAAGCTTTCCAAGCCCTGGCTTATAGGTCTGATTATTGCGCTCGGCGTGCTGTTCATAATGATTATAATTGCTTATATCGTTGCGGCTAAGCGCAAACCCAAGCTTGTCGGCGCTATCGACGAAGGCGGTTTCAGCGAACCGTATATGCAGTCTTTGGACTATATGGAAGCTGCACCGTCGGACGACGATGACGACGAAGAAGAGGATGAGTAAGATTTAACTAAGTACCACACCTTTCGGTGCGGGTAAAAGGTAAAAAATCTTACCCGCCCGAAATTTACAACCGTTACCGCATTGCCCGCAAGGGCAATTGCGGTGAAGGTATTTAACGTCCAAAACGCGCGTTAAAAACGCGTTTTAACCTACCCTAAGGGCACGGCGGCGCTTTGCGCCGCCGTGTCTGATTTTATGTTATAAAATTTCATAAAGGTATTTGCGTTCAGTCAATTGACTAATTTTCAGATGTGTGTTATTGTCAATTCAATAGATATGTTAACGTTAATCTATTTATAAATAAACGTGTTAAAAGGTCGGTATATGAATAATTTAAAGATTTTTAAGGAATTTAAAAGCTTTTCCGCAGGGGTACAGTTTTTTGTACCGTCGGACGCAAAAGCTTATTCGGCGGGTAAGCCCTGTAACGGCTTCGGCTCGGTACGCTACGGCGAAGGCTCGGTTTACTGCGGAGATTTGTATTTCGACGGTAAAAACTATAACAAATTAGGTTTCGGCAGACAGGACTTTATGCTGTCAGAGCTCGGCGCGCTCAATGCCGGCAGAAAGATGCGGAAAGCGTTTTACATAGGCAGCTTCGACTATCGAAAAACCGACTGGATTTACGGCAACGGCGTAATGTATTACGTTGACGCAGATAATCGACCCGCTTGCTTTGTAAAGGGCTTTTTCGAGGGCGTAAACAAAATAGGCGAGTATGACGGAGAGTTTTCCGCAGATTGCCTTGCGCAGGGCTTTACGCCCGATATGGAGCAGAATTTCGACGAGTGGCACGACGTTCTCGCAAAGATGTATTCCAAAAAGTCGGGTCTTAAAAAGCTTAAAAATCTGTTTATGGGCGATTCATATTTCGAATTTTGGTGCATAGAAACGTTTTGCGGCAGTAACAGCTTTTACAGTTGTTTAGACGGTTCGGAAAACCTTGATATAGGCGTTGGCGGAACGCGTTTTTGCGACTGGATTAAATTTTTGAACGAGTTGAAAGATTTGCCCGTGCCCGAGCGCGTTTTTATCAATCTGGGTTTTAACGATATTCACGGCAACCGCCCCGCCGAGCTGGTTTACGGCAACTATCTTGAAGTTATAAAGATTTTAAAAGAGCGCTTCCCCGCGGTAAAAATATATCTGCTCAACATTGTCAAGGCGCCCGTTACCGATACATATTACGCCGAGGAGGAGAAGTTCAACAACATGACTAAGAGCTCGGCAGACGAGCTGGGCGTAAATATAATAGATATGCGTTCCGCTATGGCGGCGGAAAAGGACGTGTATTTCACCGATAAAATACATTTCAACAGTCACGGCTATGCGGTTCTTGCAAATAAAATAAAAAGTATAATCAACGGCTGAATTGAATGTATTAACCGTTCAATTACATTAATTTAATAATAGTTAAAACAAAAGCGGCGGGCAACCTTTAAGTTGCCCGCCGCTTTTCAGCGCCGTTCCAAAAAGGAACGGCGCTTTTTCATATAAAAAATTTGCTGAAAAATACCGTGTTTGGCTGTTGTTTTATATAAAAATCATACAGTCCATATTTTGAAATTTGGATTATTTGGACAAAATAATTATGTTGTATTGACGGGTTGCCGATTATTTAGTTAAATGACAAATGAAAATAGTTATCATTTACTGATTATTTTAAACGGGCGGTATGACGTATGGAAATTGCTTTGAATATGAACCTGCTGGAAGACGGCAATTTAAAAATCAACATAGAAAAGGTTGCGCAGGAATTCTGCGATTCCCGCAAAAAAACAACCAACTGTCTGCGTCCGTGCTATGCGTTGCATTTTGTATTATTTGGCAAAGGCACGTTAATTGACGGTAACGGCAAAAAATACGAATTAGGCAAAAACGACACATTCCTTTTATATAAGAATGAAAAGTACAGCTACTGCCCCGACAATCAGGACCCGTGGTCGTATATCTGGGTGGAATTCAGCGGTACGGGCATTGACGAGCTTGTGGCTCTTTGCGGTTTCGATAAAGATAACATAAAAAAGCATATCAAGGACTTCAACGATTTTATTATGCTTATGCGCAATATGTACGAGTGCTACGACGCAAGCGAAGTCCAGTACTTGCGCTGTTCGGCGTACCTGATGCTTATACTCGGCAAATTTATCGAGCAGGAGCTTTCGGCAAAAACTCCCCAGCGCGACATAAGAAACAAAAAGCAGATACGCAATATTCTCGTATATATCAACAACAATCATATGTCCTCGTCGCTGACGACGGAATCGATAGCCCAACTGCACGGTATGTCGGTTCGTTCGCTTAACCGTCTGTTTATGGAAGTGCTGGATATGACGCCGATAGAATACCTCAACGCCTACCGTGTTTCGGTAGCGTGCGAGGGAATTCAGTTATGGAATCCGAGCATAGCGGAGGCGGCAAAATGGGCGGGCTTTGAGGACGATGCTTATTTTTCGCGTGTGTTCAAAAACATAAAAGGCGTATCTCCGCAGGAGTATAAAAAGAGCGGAACAACCGAAGACCCGTTTAAATGGATAAAAGAAAAGGGAATGTTGTTCAGATAATAAGGGGAAACAGTAAATGGCAGAGTGGTTAAAGGTTTTCGGGCTGAGCTTTTTCAGCGATAAGCTTGCGTCAAAATCGGCAAAATACGGTTTTGTGTCAATCGTTCTTACGATTGCGCTGGCGTTCGCCTTTTTTATGTTCGGATTTATGGCTGCGGATACTGTTCCGTTTGCGTCGAAATACGATAGCTCCGCCGAATATAAGCAATTTGTGCACAACGCTTTTTCGTCGGCAGAGCTTAACATTGAAATTAAAGACGGACTTGCGCAAAGCAACAAAACCGTAAACACATACGCAAACAACGCCGATAAAGAAAAATTCGCGCGTAACGGCTATAACTTCATTATCGATACCCGTCCGTTTGACACGTTAATCGCCTTTTCTCAGGTTGCCGTTAAGGGCGATACGGAAATAAGCTATGCCGAATACCTCGGGCTGCCGGATAAAGATAAAGAAAGTTACCGCCTCGAATTCCGTTACACGGATAAGGAGTTGGAGCTGACCTCCGCGGACACTGCCGAGCACGAGGCTTTTCTTTCCGAAATAAGTAAGGAGGGTGCGGACAGCTACAATAAGCAAGCCGCCGAGGAATATAAAAAGGTCAAAGAAAGCAATTTAACGCAGACCGAGTATACAAAGGAAATCTATTTTCTTTACGTCAAATACTATCACAGCGGTTTCGCGTCCGCTCTTATGGGAGCAAAGGCGCCCGTGCTTTGCGATTATTATTACCTCAACTTTATTTTAGGCGACAACAACAGCTATTTATATATGTTCGACGATATATGCGTCGGTTCGTTCAAAACTGATAACGGCATACCAGCGGCGTTTGCGGGCTATTACAATGGCTGTAAAGAGGGAACGCTTACCGCGGACACCGCCGACCGCTTTATAAAGGACGTGTTTTATAAATCCGTCAAATATTCTATGTCGTCGTACTTTACAAGCGCTATGCAGATGGCGCCCGCGTATGTGCTTATTCCCGTGTTGGGCGGGTTCGTGCTGTTTTTAATAAACAAAGCGGTTAAGAGCAAGTCGGCGCAGAAATTTCTTGAATGTTATAAAACGGTAAACTCATTCGCGTGGTTTTCCGCGTTGCTGACTGCGCTGATAACGTTCGCGCTCGGATTTTTTGTGTTTGCGCGCAAGCTGTATCTGTTTATGCCGCTTATATTCGCCTTGATAGTTGTTTTGAGAACGGCGGTTTTCTGTATTACAAGACGTTTAAAGGAAAGAGCTGAAAGGGAAGAACCGCAGGAAGAAGAGAGTATTTAAAGGAAAAAAGCTGAAAGCAACTAAAGGGAACAGGTAGATTTTATGAAAAAAATATATGTAGGTGCGGCGTACTATCCCGAGCTGTGGGATGAAAACGAAATTGATAAAGACATAGAAAGATGCAAGGATTTAGGTATAAATACGTTGCGCGTAGGCGAATTCGCGTGGGCGGATATGGAGCGTAAAGAGGGCGTTTTCGACTTCGGCTGGCTTGAAAGGGTGGTTGATAAGCTGTATAAAAACGGTATATACACGGTCATGTGCACACCTACGGCAACTCCCCCGAGATGGCTGTTTAACAAGTACCCCGAAACGCGCAAGGTTATGAACGATTTAATCCGCGCGGACGTTTCTTCCCGCCATCACTCCTGCAAAACTTCGCCCGTAATGCTTGAAAAAACGCGCGTTATCGTTACGGAAATGGCAAAGGTCTTTGCAAAGCGTAAAGGGGTTATCGGCTGGCAGGTCGATAACGAGATTTTTCCTTACGGCGACGGCTGTTACTGCGAAAACTGCAAAACCGCTTTCCGCAGTTATTTAAAGGATAAATACGGCGATATTGACAATCTGAACAAAAAATGGGGTATGGCGCGCTGGTCTTTGTGCTACGACAGCTTCGAGGAGGTTGAACCGCCCTACCCCAAACAGTGGAGGCACCCTTCTCTGCGCAAAACGTGGTGGGATTTCCAGTGCAGACAGATTAAAGCGTACATAGACGAGCAGGCTGAAATTCTGCACGCCTACGGCTGTGAAAACGTCGGCACCGATATGATGGCGCACAACTATTTAAGCTATTGCGAAATAAACGAAAAGCTTGATACCGTGCAGTTCAATCATTACAATCCTGCAAAGGAATTGGCTGATACCGCTTTTTCTTACGACTTTCTTAGGTGCGTAAAGGATAAACCGTTCTGGGTAACGGAAACGCAGGTCGGCTGGAACGGAAGCGAATACGCAGACTGCGGATACAGACCCGTAGGCAATTGCTATATGAATACGTTTTTGCCGATTGCAAAGGGCGGGGAAATGAATTTGTTCTGGCTGTTCCGCGCCCCCAAAAACGGTCAGGAGCTGGCGCACGGCGCGCTGTATTCCACTGCGGGCAGAAAATACTGCGTTTCGGAGGAGGTTAAACGCGTTTGCGCCGATTTGAAAAAGTGCGAAAGCTTTTTAACGCAAAGCGCGGTCAAAAGCAAAATAGCTCTGCACTATTCGTCCACGGCGGAAAACAGCCTTAACGTTGCGCCCTTCGTGCAAAACCTCGATTACCGCGGATTGCTCCTTAAAAACTATTACGGCGCGTTCAGACATTATAACGTAGACGTTATAGATACCTGTCACGCGCTTGACGGTTACGAAACGGTAATTTCACCGTTTATGACCACCGCGGACGAAAACGGCTTTAAAGAACGCATTACCGAATGGATTAAAAACGGCGGAACGTGGATTGTCGGTCCTATGACGGACATTCTCGACGAAAACGTTACAAAATTTACGCACGCGCCCTTCGGATTTCTGGAAGAATTAGCGGGAGTTTACACAAAATATCAAAAGCCGATAGGCAACGACGTTTTTAAGGCGCGTTGGACAAACGACGGCAGTTGCGGTGTTTCGGTATGCTTCGACGCGTACGAGCTTAAAGAAGGCGCCCAAAGCCTTGCGCATTATACAGAGGGCGAGTTTGCTCCGCTTTCGGTTATCACCGAGCGCAAAGTTGGCAAGGGCAGAGTGATTTTAGTCGGAAGCGTAATTTCCCGCGACGATTTGCTCAGACTTGTAAACCGTAAACCGATAGCCGAGGCAAGCGATAACGTAATACTCGTGGAAAGGAGCGGTAAAGAAAACGGAATTATCGCCGTTGAAACGGAAAATACGGACGGATATATCGTGCTTGAAAGCGAATATACGGAAGTTATAACGGGCAGAAAGCTTTCGGGCAAATATAAAATTGCGCCTTACGAGGCGTTGGTATTGAAAAAATGAAGAAAACCGTAAAAGATTTGACAACCGAACAAAAGCTCCGTCTTTTATGCGGAAAAGATTTTTGGCATAACGAAGACCTTAACGGAGAAATCCCCTGCCTGCATCTGACCGACGCGAGTATGGGCGTAAGAATGCCCGATGTAAAAAACGATTGGAGCGGTATTCCCTCGGTGGCGTATCCGTCCCTGCAGATGCTTGCTAATACCTGGAACATGGAAACCGTTAAAAAATATGCGGAATGTGTTGCGGACGACTGCCTTGACCGCGGCGCGGACGTAATTTTAGGCCCCGGCGTAAATATCAAGCGTAATCCGCTGTGCGGACGGAATTTCGAATATTTTTCCGAAGACCCCTATCTTGCGGGCGTTATGGCGCGCGGGTATATTTCCGCAATGCAGGCGGAGGGCGCGGGAACGTGCGTAAAGCATTTCTGCGCAAACAATGCCGAATACAACCGTTTACAGCAGTCAAGCGAAGTTGACGAAAGGACCTTGCGTGAAATTTACTACAAGCCCTTTGAAATCGCTTTGGAGGCTAAACCGCTTTCGGTTATGTGCAGTTATAACCGCGTAAACGGCGTGTACGCTTCCGAGTACAAAAAGGGCTTCGACGTACTCAGAAAGGAGTACGGCTTCGACGGACTTATCATTTCCGACTGGGGCGCGGTAAGGGACAGAACGGCTTCGGCGAAGGCAGGGCTCGATTTGGAAATGCCGTTCAATGAAGAAAATTATAAAAAGCTTGTCCGCGACTTTGAAAACGGCGGAATAAGCGAGGAAGAAATTGACGCGTGCGCAGAGCGGGTGCTTAAATTCGCCCGTGATGGCGGCGCGCTTAAAAAGGATAAAAAGCGCAAACATTCGCTTGACGACAGAATAGCGTTTACCCGCGAATGTGCCGAGGACGCGATAGTTTTACTTAAAAACAACGGCGTTCTGCCTTTGAAAAAGGGCAAAAGCCTTGCAATGTGCGGCTGGTATGCCCGTCCCGTGCAGCGACCCGAGCTTGTATGCGGAGGCGGTTCGGGCAAGGTTGAAAGGCTTACGCCCATGTTCGATATGCTTGAAATAATGCAGAAAAAACACGGCGGAAAAATACTTTTCGAGCCTGCCTTTTCGGACAGCGGAGTGGACGATTCGTTTATGGTTCCCAAAACGGCGGTCGATAACGCAGCTTTGTGCGATATAAATATCGTTTTTGCGGGAACGGGCGCGAATATCGAAAGCGAGGGCTTTGACAGACAGTCTATGAAACTCAGCGACGCGCAAACGCGGACGATACTCGATACGGCTTCCGTCAACGAAAATACGGTAGTAGTGCTTTTTGCGGGCGCGCCCGTGGATATGAGCGAATGGATAGACGAGGTTGCTGCGGTGCTGTACGTCGGCTTCCCCGGTGAAAAAGGGGGCGAGGCGATAGCAAACGTTCTTACGGGCAAAGTAAATCCCAGCGGTAAGCTTTCGGAAACATTCCCGCTTTCATATGAAGATACCCCGGCGTATAACGGCTATTCGGACAGCAAAATCACCGTGTACGGCGAGGGGCTGAATACGGGATACAGATATTACGATACCTTCGGTGTGCCCGTGCTGTTTCCGTTCGGCTTCGGACTGTCTTACTCGCAGTTTGATTATAAGGACATAAAGCTTAAACAAAACGGAAAAACCGTTGAAGTCGGTTTCAAAATAGAAAACCTTTCCGATATTGACGGTAAAGAGGTTTCGCAGATTTATATAAGAGCGTTAAGCTCCTGCGTTTACCGTCCTTTCAAGGAACTTAAAGGTTTTGCAAAAACCTTTATCAAAGCAGGTCAGACCGCAAGCGTAACGGTAAAACTCGATGAACGCGCGTTTGAATACTGGTCGGTCGCAAACGACGGTTGGCGTATCGAGGAAGGTGTTTATGAAATTATCGTCGCGGCGTCAGCGGCGGACGTTAAATTAAAAGCAAAATTAGAAATAGGAGGAAAAAAATGAAAAAATTTAGAATTGCGGCAACTCTGTTAAGTACGGTTTTCGCAATCGGCACGGCGCCGGTTCTGCTTACCGCCTGTAACGGTCAGAACGGCGCAAAGGTTGAAGTCGTATATCATCTGAACTACGACGACGCGGGTGAAAGAAAGGTGAATATCCCTGCAGGGTCTACCGCCGTTGACTGGAACGCTACGCGCGACGGCTTTAAGCTTAAAGACTGGTATACCGATAAAGCATGCAAAAAGGAGTACGACTTTTCAAAAAAAGTCAACGGCAAGCTTAATCTTTATGCAGACTGGACGGTTTACGAGGGCAAAGCTGCCGTAACCTTCAACTACAATTACCCCGGTTCGCGCTCGCCGTTCACAGTAAGCGTTGACAAGGGCGGAAAGGTTGCAGAAAGATACGCGCCGACCGCCGATAAGGTAAGCAGGCTGGGAATGAAGCTTGACGGTTGGTATAAAGACGCGGACTGCACGCAGAAGTGGAATTTCGAAACCGATACCGTTTCGGGCGATACCACCCTTTACGCGGGCTACACAGTAAACAACGATATACCGCGCAATTCAAAGGGCGAAATAATTTACGAGAACGTGCAGGTTAACTTCTGGCTTGCAAACAACGGTAAGGGGCAGGCGATATTCGCAAAGCTTGCCGAGCAGTTCAATAAGGAATACGAGGGCAAAATTCATATCAACGCTACTGCAAATCTTGCCGACCAGAAGACATTTGCTTTAAGATTGCAGTCCACCCCCGAAAAGAGCGTAAACGAGAACACGTATTACAGCGTATCCGACATTTATGCAATGGCGGGTATAGAATATTCGCTTGACGACTGGTATGAGGGCGCCGTTCGCGACAGCGTATACAAGGGCGCTTTGACTTCGGTTCCCATGCTTGCAAGCGTGCCCTACGTCGTTTACAATAAAACGCTTATGCAAAAGTATAGCGGCGGTAAGCTTCCCGCAAACTATTCCGAGCTGTCGGCGGTGCTTAAAAAGGCTTACGAGGGCGAAAAGAACAACGCGGATTTTAAATCGATTATGACGAATACCGGCTGGACGTTCAAGGAAGCTACAAGCGCCGCAGCGTTTTTGCAGAACGGCGCGGAATATTACACCTACGACGAAGACAACGCGCTGTTTATGAGCGACTGGAACAAGTCCGAGGTTCGTCAGGGTGCGGAAACTGCGCTTGAAAATATGTACAATCTGTTCGGCGTTAACGGCGACTGCCACGGCGGTACGGGCACCGACGGGGAATATGAAGACGCTTTGACCGTTAAAGCGGTTAAAAACGGCAATGCGCTTATGTGTCTTGTAAATTATGCTTCCAGCAACGATTTGATTAACGGTAACGAAAATCTCGGCGTTATGCCGCTTTCTAACCTGTTTACCGACAGCACCGACGCGGACGCGGCAAGAATACCCGTTCACACGTTCGGCCTTGCGTTCTATAACGGAGCGACCAACGTATCCAACATTCAGCTTACTGCCGGCGCAGTGTTTGCGGATTATTGCAGTAAACATTCCGAAATGTTCACCGAGGAGGGCTGGTATCCCGTTCGCAAATCCTGCACCGATACCGAAAAGTTCGACGCAAAATACAAGGATTTGCTTAAACAAATCGGCAATCCCGAAAACTTCTACACGTTCAACGGCTATACGGCCGGCAAAAGAATAGTAAACACAATTTGCGCGGAAAAATTTATCGTTCCCATGCTTACGGAAAGAGAGCTTAATTTCGCTCAAAAAGCAGCCGAAATGTCCGAATCTATCGGATTTGAAATCAATAACTGAGGTGGAAAAGATGAAAAAAGTATTGACCATATTAGCAGGAATTACATGCGCCGGCTGTCTGTTGGGCGGGGTAACGCTTATGACCGCCTGCAACAACTCCGCCCCCGACTATTCCGACAAAGAAAAATGGACGGTGGCTTCACCCGACGGTACGGTTAAATCGGAGATTACTATGGACTACGCGGGCAAGCTTTCCTACACAGTCAAAAAAGGCGACTTGACGGTAGTGGAAAAGTCCGCGCTGGGATTTACCATCGAGGAGGACGATTTCCGTCTGCTGACGGTAGAGGATACCAAAACACAAAGAGTGCAGGGCGAGTACGACAATATCTCGGGCAAGCACGAAAAGGTTGCTTTCGACTGCAACGAAACGGTTGTTACGTTCAGGGGCTGGGATTTTTACCTCGATTTGACAATGCGCGCTTACGACGACGGTTACGCTTTCAGATACGGTATAAGAGCCGTTGACGGAAGCTCGGGCACAATGACCGTCATAAGCGAGGATACCGAATTTGCCCTTCCTGAGTCAACTCTCTGGGCAATGCCCTATAAGGGAATATACGACGGAACCAATTTCTACGCTTACGAGGCAAATTACGAGCGTCTGAAATACAACGAACTTGCGGATATTTGCATATCTATGCCCGTGCTGTATCAGGTTAAGGGCAGCGAAACGTATTCGCTTATAACCGAGTCGGGGCTTATCGGCAGCGGTTTTTACGGTTCTTTCTTACAGGAAACGGAAGAAAACGAGGGTACGGGTAAATTGCAGACGGTGCCTACGCCCGCAGGCTTTATGATTGACGATAACCGGATAAATTATCCGTTCACTTCCCCGTGGAGAATGGGCATAACGGGCGATTTGGCTACCGTTGTAGAAAGCGAGCTTGTTGAAAAGGTGTACGACGACGCGGAATACTGGAAGCCCGACAATTACGATACGCTTTCCGCCGAAGACAAGGCAATTTACACCTACGACTGGGTGGAAACGGGCGTTACCGCATGGAACTGGCTTATCCATTTAAACGAATTTGCGCAAAACAATTACGATTTGCACAAGCGCTACGTTGACCTTGCCGAGGAAATGGGCTGGAAATACCTTATCGTAGACGGAGGCTGGAACAACGGTCTTAACGTTGAAGGCTTCATAGATTTTGTTAAAAACGCTAATTCAAGAGGCGTAAAAATCATCGTCTGGTGCAATGCTTTGACGGATTTCGGCTACGGCAGAAAGGAAATTCTCACGCAAAAGCTTGACCAGTGGAGCAGTTGGGGCGTTTCGGGTATAAAAATCGACTTCTTCGACGGTCAGAATGCGGAAAACCCTAAATTCTACGGCGAGGATACGGGCACGATAAGCTGGTACGAAACTATTTATCAGGAATGTGCAAAGCGCAAAATGATAGTCAACTGCCACGGCTCTAATAAGCCCACGGGCGAGAGAAGAATTTACCCCAACGTTGTTAACCGCGAGGGTGTGTTGGGCAATGAAAATACGGGTATCGACGCGTCTGTTACGGTAAACCAGCTGTTTACGCGCGCTGTGGTAGGACCTACCGACTTCACGCCCGTAGTCAATCCGTTCAGCGAAGGTATGACTATGGCGCACAATATGGCGCTTGCAATTCTCTTCGAATGCGGCACTCCTTCCATGGCGGATTACGACAACACCTACTATAAAACGGAAATAAAGGATTTCTTTAAAGCAATACCCGCAAGACACGACGATACCAAATTTCTCTGCGGCGAGCTTGACAGCCATTACGTCGGCGCGGTTCGTTCGGGCGAAAACTGGTTTGTCGGCGGGGTTAATGCCGGTTGGGAAAATACTGTTAAAATCGACTTCTCGTTCCTCGACTCCGATAAAACTTACGCGGCGGAAATATTTATCAACGACTTAACCGACTATAAAAAGGTTACAAAGATTAATATTGATATAACAAGCGAAGACGAGCAGATTTTCGATATGGTCGTTAACGGCGGATTTGCAATCCGTCTTACGCCCAAAGGCTGAAAAAAATAAAAATTAAAAAGGTAAGGTTAAAGATGAAAAAGAAATTATTAGGCGCGCTGTGCGTTTCTATGGCGATAGCAATGACGGTTCCTCTTACCGCGTGCGGTAATAAGAACACCGGCAGCGGTCCGTGGTGGTCTACCACGGGCGAGCTGAACAAGGACGGCGACAACGTTGTTTTCGACGACGTAAGTATCCGCCTTACAACCATAGTCGGCGGCGCGGATAAAACTGCGTTCCAGCTTATTATAAATCAGTTCAATGCGGAATACAGAAACAAAATCAACGTCAATGTAACAAACGTCGGCGAGGGCGACTTCGAAACGACCGTTACGCGCCAGATTACGCAAGGCGCAAACACCGCGCCCGACCTGATTATGACGCACCAGCGTTCGATGAAATCGTTCCTCAATTATAAGGTAATTCAGCCTTACGACCTCGCAATGGAGGAAACGGGCGTTAAAATCGATTTATCGGCTTTTGCAGAGGGCGTCAACCAGTATTCCAACGTCGGCACGGAGTATCAGTTCGGCGTTCCCGTAGACGCGGCGGGTATGGTGGTCTACTACAATGCGGATTTGCTTGCGCAGTATTCCGACAAAGTGCCCGAAACGCGTACCGAGCTTATGAGCGTTTGCAACGCTTATAAGACCGCAACGGGTAAAATGCCTATTTCGTGGGAAACAGCGGGCGACTTCTTCTGCAAATATTTAATGCCAACGGCGGTTTTGCAGAACGGCGGATATCTTTACAAGGAAGATTTATACGCGGACTGGTACGATAATCAGACGCAGCGCGGTATTTACAAGGACGCAATCTTGTCCGTACAGGAATTCCTTGATAAGGGATATGCCGAGTTAGGCAAGGAAGAAATGTCAGGCGCTTCGAAATTCCTTAACAACGACGCAGTGTTTTACGTATCTATGCCGTGGTACCGTACGGATATAATAAAGAACTATGCAAAACAGAATAATATCGCCGACAGCGAGGCGGAGGACAAAATAGGCGGCGCAAGTGTTTCGGGCTGGTTCGCAATGAGCAACGAAACCTCCGACAACGCAAAAAAGATATACGGCGATTCGCATATGTTCGCAATGACTAAAAAGGTTAAGGATATTAACCAGAAAGCGGCTGTCTGCGAATTTGTAAAATGGTTTACCCAAAAGGCGGACGTAGGCGCGAAGTGGGCGGAAGCGGGGCACGTAACTCTTTCCAACACGATAGCAAACTCCGACGAATACAAAAACAACAAGTGCGTTAATACCTTCATTAATAACTGGTACCCGCATCTTGACGCGTTCACCCCGATGGGCGTTACGCCTTACTATATGGACGTATCCAAAAACCTGAGCGCACTGCTGTCCGAGGCAATCATTAACGGAAATCCCGAAAGCTTCGAGGGGCTTATAAAAGCGAAACAAAATGCTCTCAATTCCCAGATAGACATGCTGAATATGTCGTAATAAACAGGAGGGAAAAATGAAGTATTTTGAAAACAGCGTCAGAGACGAAAATCTGATTGCGAGAAAGCGCCAGAGAGCCAAAGAACAGGTTTCGGCGTACGCGCTGTTAACGCCGTTTATAATCATATTTATACTGTTTTCGCTTGTGCCGTTCATTATGGGCTTTGTATACGTTTTTCTCAGATACGACCCGTATGACGTAGGCGCAACGCAGTTCTACGGTTTAAAAAACTTCGAAATGCTGTTCAACAGCGATATTACGATGTCCAAAAGCTTTTGGGAATCGTTCGGCCCCGTTACCGTGTACGCGCTTTGCACCTTCCCGATAGGTACGATAGTCGCGTTTGTGCTGGCGTATTTCGTGAATATGTGCCCGCCCGGCTACAAGTTTTTCAGGGCGTGCATATATCTTCCCAGCCTTGTATCAATCTCGATTGCAGGTATTGTTTTCTGTAATATTTTCGGGCCGAGCGGTTCGGGACTTCTCAACTCTTGGTTCGGAACGGATATTGACTGGCTCGGCGGACTGCCGTTTAAGGACGACTTTTTAAGATGGGTAGTAATACTAATCGTCTGCGTATGGATGGGCGTCGGCGGCAACTTCGTCATATATTCGGGCGTACTGCGCGATATCCCCAAATCGCTTTACGAAGCGTGCGAGATGGACGGCGGCGGCAGACTGCGTAAAATTTTACACGTAACCCTTCCCGGAATGAAATCCACGCTAAGCCTTACGATGTTCGGCACGGTTGTCGGTATGCTTGGTTTATACGGTCAGCCGTATGTTTTGAACACCATAGAAAACAAGGACGTTTTCGTCGGCCCTATGATGTGGATACAAAATTACCTTATGGGCGGGCTTACCTACGCAAAGCTTACGGGCTATATCTGCGCGGCGGCGCTTGTTCTTGGAATTATTTCGGCGGCGCTTGGGCTGATACAGCGTATAGCAATGGCGGACAGAGTTCACGGCGATAAATACGGCGTTGCCTATGCAAGGTTTGCGCAATTGAAATCGCAGAGCGAAAAATATAAAGGGGGTGCAAGTCAATGAGAAGCGTCAACACCAAAAAACGGCTGACAAAGTCGCAGATTACCGCCCGCAGGGAAAAAATAGTATCGTTTATCGTGCTTGCAATTGCGGCTTTTCTGTTTGTGTTTCCGCTGATTTATATGCTTGGAACTTCCTTTAAGTCCGAGCTGGATTTGCAGACGCACCCCGAAAAGATTTTTCCCACCCCGGGACAATGGACGCTTAAACACTATACGGGCTTTTTCATTACCGCAAGCGGAGAACTCGACAATATGCCGAAGTGGATGTTCAACTCCATCTGGAGTACGGCGGCAACGGTAGGTCTTACGCTTTTAACCGACCTTATAGTCGCGTACGTTGTAGTGTTTCTGCGCTGGAAGGGCAAAAAAGTATTTATGAAGCTGCTTTTTGCCTGGATGGCGGCGCCCACGGTCATAGGTACCGCGCCCGGTCTTATGATTTTCCAGACGGTTAAAAACGCACTCGGCGCAAACACCTCCGCGGGAACTTACATGCTTGTATATTTCTGGCTTGTCGTTCCCGGCATTACCGGAGTATTCAACGTTATTCTTATGAATAACTTTTTCCGCACAATACCCGTCGATATAATCGAAAGCGCTAAAAGCGACGGTGCAAGCCATTTTAAAATTTTTACCAAAATAGTTTGCCCGCTTGCAAAATCCACAATGATGGTTATAGTGCTTTTCACGTTTGCGGCTTCGTGGAACAACCTGCAAGGCCCCCAGCTATTAATGGCGGGCGAAGGTCAGGCAATTCAGACGATTACCGTCGCCCTTGCCGAAAGCTACGGCGGCAGCTCGGCGTGGGGCGCGCAGGGCGTGTCTATGGCGACTGCGGTATTCTCGCTGATACCTGTTTTAATCATATTTATATTCACGCAAAACAAAATGATAGAGGGACTTGCGTCCACGGGCGTAAAGGGGTGATTTATGGAAACAACGGAAAATAACAAAAACAACCAGACGTTTTTATCTTTGCGGCATCTTGTAAAGGTATATCCCAACGGAGAGAAAGCCGTTTACGACTTTAATCTGGAAATAGCCAAAAACGAATTTATCGTTATCGTCGGGCCTTCGGGCTGCGGTAAGTCCACGACTTTAAGAATGGTTGCTGGGCTTGAAGATATAACCGACGGCGACATCTATCTCGGCGACGAGCTTCTGAACTACAAGCCGTGCAAAGACAGACATATGGCAATAGTATTCCAAAGCTACGCGCTGTACCCGCAGATGAACGTGTTCCAGAATATCGCTTTCCCCCTTACAATCAATAAATATCCCGCGCCCGTAGTCAACGAAACGCTTTTAAGCTGTGCGCAGTTAAGCGGATTGATTGAACGGCTCGGCGTGGTGAAAATTGCCGAAGCTTTTAAAACCGTTAACGAAACCAAGTCGAAATTCGGTAACGTTTCCGAGGATTTGGCGGTGCTTCTCGACGTAGAGTATTGCACGGCTAAACTGCTTGTCAAGCTTTACAATTCGCTGAACGGCGAAACGAAAACGGCTGTTGAAAGCAATGCGGAGCAGATTGCGGCGGAGTGGAATGAAAAGCTTGCCGAAACGGCGCAGACCGAACAGGCAAAGCTTAACGCGGAAAACGTTAAGCTGAACGAAAAATTCCACGTTTTAAACGGCGACGGTACCGAAAAAAGCGAAACGAGAAAGCTTACTCGCTACGAAATCAAAACCAAAGTTTACGAAACTGCCGATAAACTCGACTTAACGCCCTATCTCGATAAGCTCCCTAAGGAGCTTTCGGGCGGGCAGATGCAGCGCGTTGCGCTCGGCAGAGCGATTATCAAAGACGTGCCGATATTCTTAATGGACGAACCGCTTTCCAACCTTGACGCTAAATTAAGGCTGACAATGCGCAGCGAGATTGTTAAACTGCACAACCGCATAAACGCAACAACTATTTACGTCACCCACGACCAGATAGAGGCTATGACAATGGCGTCGCGTATCGTTGTAATGAGCCGCGGTTTCGTTCAGCAGATAGGCACTCCCGAAGATATTTACAACAACCCCTCAAACGTATTCGTTGCCCGCTTTATCGGTTCGCCTTCGATGAATTTATTCGAAATGGACTACGATTTGAGCAAAAACGCGTTTACCTACGGCGGTTTCGATATTCCCGCGCACAAAAGCTTTAAAACCGCATACCAAAAATTTTATGCGGAAAAGTGCGGGATATTCGAGGAAATCAACGCTAACTTCGATTTAGCCGCGCGAGAGCAGATTTTAAAAATTCTTTCGGTTCTCGGCACAAGCAAAGTCAAAACGCAAACCGCTAAAAAAGGCAACATTATAACAAGGACGGCAGACTTCTTTAAAAATCTTTTCAAAAAGAAAGATAAAGAGGAGGTGGACGTCTGGCTTAAAGAAAAAACTATCGCCAAAGAAAAGCTTGAAGAACTGCGTTTGCGCGGTTCGGGCGTAAACAAATTGTTTATAGGTATCCGTCCCGAGCGTCTTGAAGTGGAAAAGGTGGTAAGCGGAAAAAATTACGACGGTTGTCTTGTCATAGAGCCTACGCTTACCGAGCTTCTCGGCGGCGAATATAACGTTCACTTTGAATTTTGCGGAAGAAATATGATAGGCAAGCTCGCCGCAAAGCACAAGCTGAGCGCGGGCGACAAAATCGCCGTAAGATTTTCCGCCGACGATTTATACGTATTCGACCCCGTTACGGGCGATACAATCAAATAAAATCAATTAAAAAAATTGCCGAAAGGCTAAAATTTAAAATTCAGGAGGAAATTATGAACAAAAAATTCAAATGGGCAATACCCTTCGCCGTAATGGCGTTGACCTGCGGTATTGCGGCAGGCTGCGGAGGACACAAGCACGACTACACCGAATGGGGCAGTAACGAAACCCAGCACTGGAAGCAGTGTCCCGAGGACGGCGAACAGGATGCAAACACGGTTGAAAACCACGGCGCGCCCAATGCAGAAGGAAAGTGCCCCGACTGCGGATACCTGCTCCACACCCACTCGTACACGGAATGGGGTCATAGCTTTACCCACCACTGGAAGCAATGCCCCGACGATAAAACTATGGACGAAAGCACAAAAGCTCCGCACGGCACCCCCAACGCGGACGGACAGTGCCCCGACTGCGGTTATCAGCTTTTGAAAATGGTAAACCAGTCCTTTAAGCTTTTACTGCGCAAGGACGCTCAGAACACGCCCGTAACCTCTTTCGACGGTATTACGCTTGAAATTAAGGACGGTGACGAAGCGCTTGAAGAGAATACCGACTATACGTTGATAAAGGGCGAAAACGGCGTGCTTACGTTACAGAAAATCGTTTCGGGCGAGTACAGCCTTATGGTTTCCGCAAACGACGGTGAATACATATTCTCCGGCACGGTCAATGTGGACGGTAGCGAACAGGACGTTGTTTTGCAGTACAACCGCGCATCTGCAACCGCCCACTCGTATTTAATCGACCTCAACCATATGAACGACGCAGAGCCTTACTTTGCAATCAACGCAAGCGTTACCGACGGATTTATGTGGTGGAATTCGCCCGTTCCCGAAATAACGCTTAAACTTGCGGACGAGGTTAAAAACAGCAAAAACGTCAAGCTTGAATTCAATCTTAAAGCAAGCAACGCCAACAACCAGCCCAACAACGCTTTCGGTATAGTTATGGCGGAGGATTGCAGGGGTATTGCGCTTAGCCTTTGGAATACCGAAAACGAAACCGACGGTATCAAGCTGCATAACCTCAGCGGACGCAAGCTCGGCACAGACGGTTACGACAACGATAAAGCCGCTACGCTTAAATGGCTTGAAGATGCTATTTACGGCGAAAACGGCGTGGATATCCGCGTAGTACGCGCAGGAAGCACGATTAAGTACTTTGCAAAGAACGCAGACGGTAAATATATCTGCTTCAAAGCGGACGTATGCCCCGCAGACGCGCAGACCGAAATCAGGTTTATGGGCGCGGGCTCCGACTTCATAATCAAAAACTTCGAAGTTGACGGAAATTATACCGAAACCGCGATTGCATACAGCGCTACGCTTACGGTGCTTGACGCGGAAGAAAACAATGTAACGCTTGAAGCAGGCGCAAAAGCCTTGCTTATCAGCGGCGCGACAAGCTACGAAACCGCTTTAACTGCAAATACGGACGGAACCTACGCTATAAGCGGTAATTTTGTCCCCGGCTTGTACACTGTAAGTATTCTCGGCAAAATAAGCGGATATACCTCCGCCGAAGTACAGGTCGGCGACGCGTCTACAACTGCCGTTCAACTGACTTTGGGCGATTATGCGGTTGCAACCAAATATCACCACACCAACAACCACGGTATGGGCGAATGCGATTTCGAAACGCTTATCGGAATTGAAGAAAGCCAGATAAAAATCAATACCGCCGAGGCAAACGGTAAGGTTGTTGACGGGTTCTGGTGCTGGAATTCGCCCGTTCCCGAGGCTGTGCTTGTGCTTTCGGACGAGGCAATGAACGCAAACGCAGCGGTTCAGCTTGAATTCAACTTAAAAGCCGCTAAACCCAACGACCAGCCTAACAACGCGTTCGGCATTGTTATGACGTCGGGTTACAAGGGCGTAAATATGAGCTTCTGGAATACGACCAACGATGTAGACGGCGTTATCTGCCGTGCATTAAAGGGTTGCTTGCTCGGAAATGACGAATTCAGCGACGATAAAGACAATACCAACGACTGGATTGAAGTGCTTGCTTACGGCGAAAGCGGCGTAAATATCCGCGCAATCCGCAACGGCACAACTATTGAGTTCTGGGCGGAAAACACCACCGGCGCAACCGCAGAATGGGTAAAAATATTCGAAACCACCTGCGGCGAGAACGATAAAACGGATATTAAATTCCTTGGAATGGGCTCCGACTATACCGTTTCGAATATAGTTGTAACTGTTAATCCCGAAGCATAAACCGAATAAGTTTTTAAAACAAAGCTAATGGAGGGGCGGGGCGGCGTTACGCCGCCCCGCAAACCTTAAAATTATGGAACAGATTATTTTTGACAATATAAGAGTGCAGTTATTGAGTGAGCATGCAGTTCGTATAGAATTGAAAAAAAACGGCAAATTCTGCGATAAAAATACGTTTTTTATACCCGACAGAACGCAGTACACGGACAAAATCGCGTACTCGGTTGAAAGCGGTGCAATATGCTTCGGCGAATACAGATTGTATATCCCCGAAAACGCAAAATCGCTTGCGGGCGTGCGTCTGGATAAAAACGGTGAAAATATATACCGTTATAAAAAGTTAAAAAACAGCGGCGAGCTGCCCGCTCTTGACAAAACTCCCGAAGTTTTCGCGCTTTCGGATACTCCAAGGATAATCGTGCCCGAGGGCGGTTATTCCGTTAAAAGAAAAGGCGAATATAAGGTAGAAGAAAACGTACAGGATATTTATTTACTGCTTTGCAAAAAGGACGCAAAGCTTTTGCGCAAAATATATGTAGAGCTTACGGGCAAGCCCGAGTTGGTGCGTCTTTCCACGCTCGGCGGTTGGAACAGTAAATACTACGCTTATACCGAGGACGAGGCGAAACAGCTTATTTTAGATTACGAAGAACACAACGTACCCCTTGACGTTATGGTTATAGACACCGACTGGCGCAGCTGCGAAAACGGCTGGGGTTACGATATAAATACCAAACTTTTCCCAGATATGGCGCGCTTTTTAAGCTTCGCGCACTCGCACGGAGTGGAGGTTATGTTCAACGACCACCCCGAACCCGTGGACGGTGCGCAGGTTTTCGCGCAGGAGGAAATAGCTTACAGAGAAAGCAATTTACAGTCGCTTATGGAAAAGGGACTTGATATTTGGTGGTACGACAGAAACTGGGGGATAAAGCTCGTTTCGCCTTCGCTCGGCGTGCCCTACGAAACAATGGGGTTATATCTGTTTGAAGATATTACCCGCCATCATTTTCAGAAGCAATCGGGGAATAAAGAGGTATACCGCCGACCCGTAATAATGGGAAACGCGGTAGACGTTTCAACGGGCAGTTATTTGGGGATTAAAGACAGCGCGTCGCACCGCTATTCCGTGCAGTGGACGGGTGATATAGGCTCCGAAGCGGGAGTAATTTCGCAGGAAGTGGATAATATCATTCAATGCGGAAACAACTGTATTCCGTATCTTAATTCGGACTGCGGCGGACATATCGGCAACCCCGATAAAGAGCTGTTTATCCGCTGGATGCAGTACGGAACTTTGTCGCCCGTATTCCGTCCGCACTGCACCAACAACGTAGAGCGCACCCGCGAGCCGTGGGCATATGATAGCGAAACGCTTGATATTGTCCGCGAATACAATAATTTGCGGTACAGATTGCTACCCGTGATTTATAAAAGCGCATACGAAAGTTATGAATACGGTTTGCCCCTTTTTAAAGCGTTGGGCTGGGAATATCCCTCGGATAAACGCGCTTTAAAGTGCAATGGCGCGTATATGCTCGGCAACGATATTCTTATTTCGCCTATGGGCGGCAACCGGCCTTGGGCAATAAATAAAAATTGTTACGCGAGGAAAGTAAAAGCAACGTATTATAACGGCAGAGAGCTTAAAGGCGAGCCGATAGCCGCCGCCGAATACAAGGTTTTAGATATGGTTTTAAATCATACTTCGCCCGAAAAAGGCGTACCCGTATACGATTTTTCGGCAAGGTTTGAAACCGTGTTAAAGTTTGACAGCGAAGTTGAGTTGTATATCCGCTGCGACGATGGCGCCACCGTATGGATAGACGGTGAAAAAGTGTTGGAGGATAAAACTCTGCACGCCGCGTGGATTTTCGATTTGAAACGGCTTGAACCCCAAAAAGAATACAAAATAGAAATAGAGTATTTTCAGGCTGGCGGCGAGGCCTGCTGTGAATTGCTGGCTAAAAAAATTGCAGAGCATACCGACGCGCACCAAACATACCTGCCCGCGGGCAAGTGGCTCGATGCGTTCAGCGGTAAAATTTATGCGGGCGTTAAAACGGTTAAAAGAAATTACGGCTTGGGCGAAACTCCGTTATTCGTTCGTTTGGGCGCTTTAATTCCGCTTGCGTACGAGGCGAAGAACACCAGAAATCAGAAGTGGGATAAACTTGTTTACGACTTTTATCCCTGCAAAGACGCAAGCGATAAAGGCTATCTTTACGAGGACGATACCGAAACCACTGCGTATAAACTCGGGCAATTCAGAAAGAGCGCATACGAGGCGTACTACTGCCAAGAAGAAAACGCGTTTGTTGTTAAACTTCACGCGGGTGAGGGCGGTTTTGACGGTGAAAAGTGCTTTGACAGCCGTAAAATTTCAATAAAATACCACTTATTAAATGGCGCGGACAGCGTCAAAAAAATAACTGTCAACGGCGAAGACCACGGCTATATGAAGGTGCGGAAGGACAGTTTCGCTTTACCGCTTAACGCAGATAAAACCGCGCCCGACAGCAGTGTTATTATGGTTGCGTTGGAAACGTCGGCAAGCAAGGATTACGTAATTAAATTTTATCTGTAAGGGAATCATATGCGCTGGTATATCGCGGAAAACAAGCGTCGAATAGCGAGTGAAAACTTTGAGGGGCATTCCGACCGTATCGAAATGGGCGGAGAGCAAGTTGCGTGCGTTGTAACATACGGCGTACAAAACGGCGAGCCGTATTATAAACGGCAGTTTGCTTTTCCAAATTTCCGCACGCAACCGAATAACACTTGCGCAACATACTATCCCAAAACGGATAAAAGTCCGATTGTTTTCTGTACAAAGGAAGCGTTCGGACGGGTCGAATTCGACGGGGTGCTGTCGGTGTACTCTCGCGTTGGTGATTTGACGGTTGTGCGCAGGTTTTTTCCGTCCGTGGAACAGCCCGTCTTTTATGAGCAGTTAGAGCTTTTCAACGGCGGAACGAATTCCGTTTCGCTTGAATGGGAAACACTCACCCGTATTGATTTGCGCCTTACCTGCGAGGGGTACGTTTATTTTGAATGTTCTTGTAATACGCCTTGCCGTCCGATAATGGCAGGGGAGCGGTTAACGCTGACGTTCGCGTATACGGCGCGGTATGCAAATAAGGATATTCCGCATGAAAATGCCCCGCTTGAAACAAGGCGGTCGCGCGTGGAAGAAATTTTATCGCAGTGCGATATTACCACTGGCAACGACGTGGTTGATACAATGTTTGCGTTTGCAAAACTTCGCGCGGCGGAGGGATTATGCAATACAGTCAAGGGGCTTATCCATAACCCCGGCGGGCTTGCCTATTATGCGGCGATATGGTGCAACGACCAATGCGAATATGTTGCCCCGTGGTTTGCGTTCACGGGCGATAAAAAAGAGGAGGAGGCGACCCGAAATATATACGGCTGGTATTATCCGTATTTTAACGAAGCGTATTTGCCCATTCCCAGCAGTATAATTTGCGGAGGTATGGATAACTTCGGTTGCGCAGGCGACAGGGGTGACGCGGAAATGTACCTGTACGGACTTTCGCGCGTATTGTTGACGCAGGGAAGACTTCCTGACGACAATCAGAGAAGGGCGCTTGAATGGTGCGTTGAATATATCCGCAGAAATCTCACGGCGGACGGCGTGGTTTATTCGGACAGCGACGAGCTGGAAAACCGCATATCTTCGGGCGTGAACCTGAATACTTCCTCTCTTGCTTACGGCGGACTCGGCAACTGCGCAATTTTATTAAAGCGTATGGGTAAAGAGGAAGAAGCCGAAAGCATACTCTCATTGCAACAAACAATAAAAAACGGCATAGAAAATTATTTCGGCGGCGAGGTGGCGGGGTATAAAACCTATCGCTATCATAAGGGTTGCGACGTTATCCGTGCATGGAATTGTCTGCCCGTTTATATGGGTATCACGGAACGCGCAAAGGATACGTTAAAGAGCATAGACGAAAAACTTTGGACGGACGGGAGCTGTCGTTCCACAGAGGGCGAAAAAATTCTTTGGGACAGAAGCGCATTATATTATCTTGCAACGCTTTTCCGCGCAGGCGAAAAAGAAAAGGCATGGGCAAGGCTGAAAGAATACTCTGAAATCCGTCTGTTAGGCGAGCACGTTCCCTATGCGGTAGAGGCTTATCCCGAGGGCGGTATGCGGCATTTAAGCGGCGAAAGCGGGCTTTTCTGCCGCGTGCTTACGGACGGACTTCTGAATATCGGCTTTGATGAAAAGGGCTATACGATAAATGCGCAACTGCCCGAAGAAGTAACGCGGGTTACGGTAAAGAATATATATTTGGACGGAAAATCGGAGAATATAGATGTTAAATAGTAAATTTATCGGGGTAACGGAAAGGTCAAACACCTTTACCGTTGAAAAAAAATTTAATATAAAAAGCACGGAAAAAGCCGCGCTGAAAATTACGGCTTTGGGGCTTTACTTTGCGGAAATAAACGGCGTAAGGGTAGGGGATTGTTATTTAACCCCCGGCTGGACCTCGTATAATAAAACCTTGCAGGTGCAGGAATACGACGTGACCGCGCTTTTAAAAGAGGGCGAAAACGTAATTGCCGTAACCGTAAACGAAGGCTGGTACTGCGGTCCGTTAACGTGGTTAAAAAAGCGCAATAATTACGGAGAGCAGTCCGCCGTTTGCGCGGAGCTTAAATGCGGTAATTCAACTATATGTACGGACGAAAGCTGGACTGCAAGGGAAAGCGTAATCCGCGAAAGCGGTATTTACGACGGCGAAACGGCGGATTTTACCGCGCCGTTAAAAGCTTTAAACGTGTGCGAAGTGCCTTTTGACAAGTCTGTAATAGTTCCGCAGATTTGCGGGTGCGTTAAAAATACCGAACGGCTCAAAGTTAAGGAAATTATAACTACCCCGAGCGGAGATAAGGTTTACGATTTCGGGCAGAATATAGCGGGCGTGGCTGAAATAGTAACTCCCGCGGATTTCAGCGGAACTTTAACCTTGAAGTTTGCCGAAATACTTATTAAAGGCGAGTTTTACACAGATAATCTGCGCGGCGCAAAGGTGACGGATAAGTTCACCGTTAAGGGCGCAAAAGTGCTCTGCCCCGAATTTACTTTCCACGGCTTTCGCTATTTAAAGGTAATAGGCGGGGAAATACCCGAAGAAAATATAACTGCAATAGTGCGCCATACGGATATGAAACGCACGGGCGCGCTCGTCACTTCGAACGCGCGGTTCAATCGCCTTACTTCAAATATAGTATGGGGGCAACGCGGTAATTTTGTGGATATTCCCACCGACTGCCCGCAAAGGGACGAGCGTCTCGGCTGGACGGGGGATATAAACGCTTTCTGCAACACCGCGGCTTTCAACTACGATATAAGCGCGTTTATGAAAAAGTGGCTCAACGATTTGCGCAACGACCAAATGGACAACGGAAAAATAACGCACGTTGCGCCCGACGTACTGCGCGGCGAAAACGACAGCTCCACGTCGGCAATGTGGTGCGACGCAATAACTATGGTTCCGTGGAATTTATATCAGACTTACGGCGACGCAAGCTTTTTAAAAGATAATTTTACGGCAATGAAAAAGTTTGTTTCCGCTCGTGAAGAAAATATGACGGACGGGATAATAAACAAAGGCTTTGAATGGGGCGACTGGCTCGCTTTGGACCAGGAGAAAACAAGCTATGAAACGCTCATAGGCAGAACGGATATTTATTTTATTTCAAACGCGTTTCATGTAAATTCGCTTAAAATCGTTGCGGAAACGGCAGGGCTTTTAGGTGAGAAAGCGGACGCAAAGCTTTATAAAGACAAATACGAAAAACATCTTAAAAGGGTCAGGGAAGAATATATAACCGCTGGCGGCAGACTTTGCTTCGATACGGTAACGGCGCAGGTTTTGGCGTTGTATTTCGGTATTATTCCCGAACAGCACCGCGCAAAAGTTGCGGAGATGTTAAACGAAAACGTAAAGGTGCATAATTACACCCTTTGCACGGGCTTTATCGGTACAACATATCTGCTTTACGCGCTTGCAGACAACGGATATTATGAAACGGCTTGCAAGGTTTTAATGAACAACGCTTACCCCGGCTGGCTGTACGAGGTGGATATGGGCGCTACAACCGTTTGGGAGCGCTGGAACAGCTTAATGCCGGACGGAACGCCCAACCCCGACGGAATGAACAGCTACAACCACTATGCTTACGGCTCGGTAATGGAATTCGTAGTAAAGCGCATTGCTGGGTTGCAACCGAAATCGGCGGGATACAAAAAAATTAAAATTATGCCCAAACCGTGCAAGGGGCTTGCGGAAATAAAAGCGGAATACGACAGCGCAAGCGGAAAAATAGTTTCCGGCTATAAGCAGAAAAACGGCAAAATAACCTTCTTTGCGGAAATTCCCGCAGACGTTGAGGCGGAAATAGTTCTTCCCAATGAACAGCCTGTAACCGTCAAGGGCGGTAAGTACGAATTCGAGCGTGAGTGGGAAGAATTGAATGTGCCAGCATTCACGCCCGAAAATATGGTGAACGAGGTATTTGCAAACCCGAAAGCGCAAAAAGCTTTTAACAAGGTGTTCGGCGGAATTTTCAAGGTCAACGGCGAGCTTGACTGGATGCGCAGATTTGCAACGTTGCAGTTTATGGCTGAATTCCGCGAGGGCGAGGGGAAATTGAAGCTTTCCGACTTCCCCGCAATGCTTGAAAAAGCGAACGAGTTGTTTTTAAGGACAGAATAAATGAAAATGTATTTAGCGATAGACATAGGCGCGAGCTCGGGTCGGCATATTGTCGGTTGGCTTGAAAACGGCGTGCTTAAAACGGAAGAGATATACCGCTTTAAGAACGGCACGGAAACAAAGGGCGGTCATCTGATTTGGAACACGGAAAGGTTATTTGCGGAAGTTGTAAACGGCTTAAAACGCGCGAAAGAAATCGGAAAAATACCGTCGTATATAGGTATAGATACCTGGGCGGTTGACTATGCTTTGTTGGATAAGCAGGATAAATTAATAGGCGAAGTTTTTGCATACCGAGACAGCCGTACAAACAAAGCCGCAGACGCAGTACACCGCATAATATCCTTTGACGAACTGTATAAACGCACGGGAATACAGTACCAGCCGTTCAATACAATTTATCAGCTTTATGCGGATAAGCTAAGCGGAAAGATAAATGAAGCGGAAAGCTTGTTAATGCTTCCCGATTACCTTAATTTTCTGTTAACGGGCGTTAAAAAGCAGGAATACACCAACGCAACCTCAACCGGCCTTGTAAACGCTCAAACAGGTAATTGGGACGGGAATATCATTGATTTACTCGGGTTAAATAAGAAATTATTCGGCGGGCTTTCGCAGGCGGGAACGGAAGTAGGCGAACTGAAAAAAGAAATACAAACCGCAATCGGTTATAATACAACGGTGGTACTGCCTGCCACGCACGACACAGCTTCGGCAGTTTTAGCCGCGCCCTTAGACGAAGAAAGTCCGTACATATCAAGCGGAACGTGGTCGCTTCTCGGTATAGAGCAATCGCATGCTCATACTGACGAAGACAGCCGTAAAGCCAACTACTCGAACGAGGGCAGTATTAACGGAGCCTTCCGCTATCAGAAGAATATAATGGGCTTGTGGATGATACAGAGCGTAAAGCGCGAGCTTGGCGGAAATATCACTTTTGCCAACCTTGCGGATATGGCGCGTTGCAAGGATAGTAAAATAACCGTTGACGTAAACGACCAAAGGTTTTTATCGCCTAAAAATATGACTGCGGAGATAAAAAAATCGATAACAAGCAATCTGGGCACGGCAAGCATAATGCGGGTAATCTACGACAGTTTGGTGTTAAGTTATGCAAACGCAATTAAAGAGCTTGAACGCAACATCGGCAAAACGTATACAACGCTGAACATAATCGGCGGGGGAAGCAGGGATAACCTGTTGAACGAGCTTACGGCAAAGGCTACGGGCAAAAAGGTGATAGCGGGGCCGGTCGAAGCAACGGCAATAGGCAATCTTATAATGCAGATGATAGGCGCGGGAGAGATAAGTGATTTACCGGAAGCGCGTAAAATAATAAAGAAAAGTTTTGAAATAAACGAGGTGCAATAATGTACGATTATGCAAAGAAAGAATACGCAGTTTACGGCGTAGATACCGAAACTGCGCTTGAAAAACTCAAAGATATACCCGTGTCAATTCACTGCTGGCAGGGTGACGACGTAATAGGCTTGGACGGCGGCGGTGCGCTTAGCGGAGGTATTCAGACTACGGGCAACTATAAAGGCAGAGCGAGAAACTTCGAAGAGCTTAAAGCGGATATAAAGAAAGCGTTTTCGTTAATGCCGGGGAAGAAGCGTTTGAATTTACACGCAAGCTATGCGGTGGGCGCAAATGTAGACCGTGACAAATACGAGCCGAAACACTTTGCCGAATGGGTAAGGTTTGCAAAGGAAATCGGGCTTGACGGAATAGACTTCAACCCTACAATGTTCAGCCATAAGAACGTAAAGGACGGTTTGACTTTATCTTCGCCGGACGAAAAAATAAGAAAGTTTTGGGTAAACCACTGCATAGCGTGCTTGCATATAGCCGAGTATTTTGCAGACGAAATGAATAGCCCTTGCCTTGTAAATATCTGGATACCCGACGGATATAAGGACGTGCCGGCGGACAGACTTACGCCGAGATTGCGATTGAAGAAATCGTTGGACGAAATACTTTCGGTTAAGTATGATAAAAAGAAAGTTATCGTTGCGGTGGAAAGCAAGGTGTTCGGCATAGGCGTTGAAAGCTATACGGTAGGCAGTAACGAATTTTATCAGAACTATGCGGCGAAAAATAATATCTGCTGTCTTTTGGACAACGGACATTATCACCCGCTGGAATACGTTTCCGATAAAATCCCCGCGCTTTTGGCGTTCTACGATAAAGTAGCTCTGCACGTGACGCGCGGAGTTCGTTGGGACAGCGACCACGTAGTATTGTTCGAGGACGAACTCAAAGAGATAGCAAAGGAAATCGTAAGAAACGACGCAACGGATAAAGTGCTTATAGGTTTGGATTATTTTGACGCTTCTATCAACCGTCTTTCCGCATGGGTAACGGGACAGCGTGCTATGCAGAAAGCACTTTTATATGCGTTGCTTATTCCGCACAATACGCTTAAATCTTTCCAAGATAAAGCGCAGTTTACCGAGCTTATGGTATTACAGGAAGAAGTAAAGGACTTACCATTCGGCGCAGTTTGGAAAGAATATTTAAAGAGAGAAAACTTAACGGAAGATTATCTTACCGAAATAAAGAGATACGAAAACGAGGAGTTATCGAAAAGATGAAAAATATTTTGACAGCACCCTTCGTGCAGGAAATGTGCAAGACTACGGCGAATATGTACAGACTCGGCTGGGATGAGAGAAACGGCGGAAATATCAGCTATCTTTTAGACGAAAGAGAAGTTGCCGAATATCTTGACTTAAATAAAGTAATCCGCACAATCCCGTTAATGGGTGTAAACGCGGCGGACTTCGACGTATCGCCTTTAATAGGTAAAATCTTTATAGTGACGGGCACGGGCAAGTATTTCAAGAACGTGCAGGACGACCCCGAAAACAATTTGGGAATAGTAAGGATAGCGCAGGACGGCAAGGGCGTAGAGCTTTTATGGGGCTACAAAGACGGCGGCAGACCTACAAGCGAGTTTCCCGCACACTTAATGAGTCATATGGCAAGGCTTAAAGTTGACCCCGAAAACAGGGTTGTAATGCACTGCCACCCCACGCATACGCTTGCAATGAACTTCGTGCACGAGCTGGACGAAAAGAAGTTCACGCACACCCTTTGGGAGATGTGTACGGAGTGTATAGTAGTATTTCCCGACGGTGTTGGAATACTCCCTTGGATGCTCTGCGGCACGGACGAAATAGGCAAAGCTACGGCAAAGAAGATGGAAGAGTTCCGCCTTGTAGTCTGGGCAATGCACGGCATATACGGCGCAGGCAAGACTATGGACGAAACGTTTGGGCTTATTGAAACGGTGGAAAAGGCTGCGCAGATTTATATACTTACCGCACACCTGCCGATAGTTAACACCATTAAGGACGAAGAAATGTTACAGCTTGTAAAGCTCTTCGGCGTAAATTATAGAAAGGATTTTTTGAATATAAAATAAGGGAGCAGAAAAATGAGCAACAGAATAGTATTAAACGAAACAAGCTACCACGGCGCAGGCTGTATAAAGGAAATCGTCGGCGAGGTTGAAAGACGCGGACTTAAAAAAGCTTTTGTCTGCTCCGACCCCGACCTTGTAAAATTTAAGGTTACGGACAAAGTGCTTGATGTTTTAAAGGGCGCAAATTTTGCTTACGAGCTTTACAGTGAAATAAAGCCCAACCCCACGATTGAAAATGTACAGTGTGGTGTTGCGGCTTATAAGAAGAGTAAGGCGGATTATATTATTGCAATCGGCGGCGGCTCTTCTATGGATACCGCAAAGGCTATAGGCATTATCATAAATAATCCCGAGTTCGAGGACGTGCGCTCGCTCGAAGGCGTTGCGCCCACGAAGAAGCCGAGCGTTCCCATTATAGCCGTTCCCACCACGGCTGGCACTGCTGCGGAAGTTACCATTAACTATGTAATTACCGATGCAGAGAAAAAGCGCAAGTTTGTCTGCGTTGACGTTCACGACATTCCCGTCGTTGCAATCGTTGACAGCGATATGATGAGTACAATGCCCAAGGGCTTGACAGCCGCAACGGGGATGGACGCGCTTACGCACGCGATAGAGGGTTACATTACCAAAGGCGCGTGGGAAATGACGGATATGTTCCACTTAAAGGCGATTGAGATAATCGCAAAGTCCTTGCGCGGCGCGGTGAACGGCGAAAAGGCTGGCAGAGAGGGTATGGCGCTCGGTCAGTACATTGCGGGTATGGGCTTTTCCAACGTCGGGTTGGGAATAGTACACTCTATGGCTCACGCACTCGGCGCGGTTTACGATACGCCTCACGGCGTAGCAAATGCAATTTTACTTCCTACGGTTATGGCTTATAATGCAGAAGCGACGGGCGAAAAATACCGCGATATAGCAAAGGCAATGGGCGTTAAAAACGTTGATAAAATGACATTGACGGAAGCACGGAAAGCGGCTTGTGATGCCGTTGCAAAACTTTCCAGAGACGTGGGTATTCCGCAGAACATTAAAGGTATAGTTAAAGAGGAAGATATAGATTTCCTCGCGCAATCCGCAATGGACGACGCCTGCCGTCCCGGCAACCCCAAAAATCCCGATAAGGAAGATATTGTAAACCTGTACAAATCTTTGTTATAATAAATTAATTTAAAACCGTTGCAGTTTTAACAGTCAGTCAAATAGCGTTCCAGCGTAATAATGTATAATTACAAATCCCGCGCATGAAAGCGCGGGATTAATTTTTGCATAAAAACTAAACCCCCGCGAAATTTTCGCGGGGGTTCAATCTTGTTAATAGATTATAATTTACTATCTTGTATTTATTACTTCGTCATAGCTTCTTGAACGGCAACCGCTACTGCAACCGTTGCGCCGACCATAGGGTTGTTGCCCATGCCGATAAGTCCCATCATTTCAACGTGCGCGGGAACGGAGGAAGAGCCTGCGAACTGCGCGTCGGAATGCATACGTCCCATCGTGTCGGTCATACCGTAGCTGGACGGGCCGGCTGCCATATTGTCGGGGTGCAACGTTCTGCCAGTGCCGCCGCCCGACGCAACCGAGAAGTATTTAACGCCGTTTTCAACGCACCATTTTTTATAGGTGCCTGCAACGGGGTGCTGGAAGCGGGTGGGGTTGGTGGAGTTACCCGTAATAGAAACGGAAACGTGCTCCAACTTCATAATTGCAACGCCTTCGGGCACGTTATCAGCGCCGTAGCACTTAACCTTTGCTCTTGCGCCTTCCGAGAAAGCAACGCTGTCAACAACCTTTACCGTTTCGGTGTAGGGGTCGAACTGCGTTCTGCAATAAGTGAAGCCGTTAATTCTCGAAATAATATAAGCCGCGTCCTTGCCCAAACCGTTAAGGATAACTCTCAAAGGCTTAGTGCGGACTTTGTTTGCGTTTTCAGCAATCTTAATAGCGCCCTCTGCCGCCGCGAACGATTCGTGACCCGCGAGGAAGCAGAAGCAGTCGGTTTCTTCCGACAGCAGCATAGAGCCGAGGTTTCCGTGACCTTCGCCGACCTTTCTGTTTTCCGCAACCGAGCCGGGGATACAGAAGCTCTGCAAGCCTACGCCGATTTTAACGGCCGCGTCGCTTGCCTTTTTGCAGCCGCTCTTAATAGCGATAGCCGCGCCTACGGTGTAAGCCCAAACAGCGTTTTCAAAGCAGATAGGCTGTGTTCCGCGTACGATTTTATCAACGTCAATGCCCTTTTTAAGGGTGATATCTTTACATTCTTCAATAGATTTAATGCCGTATTCCTTCAAAACGGAGAGAATTTTCTTTTCTCTTCTTTCATAACTTTCAAAAAGCGCCATTAGTCTTTAACCTCCTTGTCCGTTCTGGGGTCAATATGCTTAACGGCGCCGCTCTCGAACGAGTATCTGCCGTAAGTGCCGATTGCTTTTTCGTATGCTTCGTTGGGTGAAAGACCTTTCTTAATAAAGTCGGTCATTTTGCCCAAAGCAACAAATTTGTAACCGCAAATTTCATTGTTTTTGTCAAGCGCAAGCGCAATAACGTAGCCTTCTGCCATTTCAAGGTATCTTGCGCCCTTCAAAGCCGTGCCGTACATTGTGCCTACCTGCGAACGCAAGCCCTTGCCCAAGTCTTCAAGTCCCGCGCCGATGGGGAGTCCGTCCTCGGAGAACGCCGACTGTGTTCTGCCGTATACGATTTGCAGGAACAGTTCGCGCATAGCGGTGTTAATCGCGTCGCACACAAGGTCTGTGTTCAAAGCCTCTAAAATCGTTTTATGGGGCAGAATTTCCGCAGCCATAGCGGCGGAGTGGGTCATACCGGAACAACCTATGGTTTCAACCAAAGCTTCCTGAATTATACCGTCTTTGACGTTCAGCGTAAGCTTGCAGGCGCCCTGCTGAGGCGCGCACCAGCCGATTCCGTGCGTCAGACCTTTGATGTCCTTGATTTCCTTTGCCTGAATCCACTGCCCTTCTTCGGGAATGGGAGCGGGACCGTGTTCGAATCTTCCGGAAACGCCCTTGGCAACGCAAATCATATTTTCAATGTCTTTTGAATATTGCATTACTATTCCTCCAAATTTTTAATAACCTTAACTATTATAACACGCATATTTTATTTAAGCAATATTAATTAGATAAAAAAATAACAAAAAATTTATCATAAGCCGCGTGATTTTTTGTTTATCCGCGCCGAATTTGTTGTATAATTAAAGTGAACGGTAAAACACGTCAACGGCGGCGGTAAAAAACCGCGCTTATTTAAGGGGTGCCTATGCTTTGTCAGCACTGCAAAAAAAATACTGCTACGTATAACCGCGTAGACGATATAAACGGCGAAGTGTTTAAAACGCACCTTTGCCAAAGCTGTTATTTAAAGCTTTTCGGCGGGCTTAATTCTTTAAATTCGGTCGGCGATATAAACGCGCTTTTGTTCGGCTCGCCCTCAAAACGCCGCAAAACCTGCCCTGTGTGCGGCACTACTTACGCCGATTACGAACAGACGGGGCTTTTGGGCTGCGCAAGCTGTTATGACGTTTTCAAGGAAGAGCTTCTTCCCGCAATCGACAGAATTCACGGCAAAACACAGCACGTGGGCAAGCGCGGAACCAACAACGACGACCACGGTCTGTACCGCAGGCTTAAAGCCTTGCAGGAACAGCTTGAAGTTGCGCTCCGCAACAAACAGTACGTTGAAGCGGGCAGGCTTAACAAGCGCATTGACGAGATTACAAAGACTTTATACGGAGGCGGAAATGGCAACGGATAACGTTTCAAAGACGGTTGTTTCAACCCGCGTGCGCCTTGCAAGGAATTTAGAGGGCTATCCGTTTCCTTCGCACTTAAAGGACGAAAAGCAGGCAAAGGAAATTATCCGCCTTGTATCCTCGGGGCTTTCGCGCGTGGACGGCTTCACCCGGCCCGACGAGTTCAAGCTTTATTATATGGACGGAATTTCCGAAGAGGAAGCGCTTTCCTTAAAGGAAAACCACCTTATAAGCCCTAATTTAATTAAAAACCGAAGATATTCCGCCGCGCTTATCAACAGCGACAAAAGCATATCCATAATGATAAACGAGGAAGACCACCTGCGCGAACAGTGCATAGTAAACGGGCTTGAACTCCGCCCCGCATACGAGGCAATGTCCAAAATAGACGCAAGAATTTCGTCCTCTATGAAGTTTGCTTTCGACGAGCAGTTCGGCTATTTAACCGCCTGCCCCACAAACCTCGGCACGGGGCTTCGCGCTTCGGTAATGTTCTTTCTGCCTGCGCTGACTATAAACGGAATTATGCCAAAAATAATACGCAGTATTTCCCGTCTTGGACTAACCGTGCGCGGTATATACGGCGAGGGAAGCGAGGCGGAAGGGTATATGTACCAGATAAGCAACGAGGTCACTCTCGGTGTTTCCGAGGAGGAAATTTTATCCTCCGTGGAGGACGTGGTCAAAAAGGTCTGCGCGCTTGAAGAGAACGAGCGCAACGTTTTAAAGGGGGGAGCGTCTTCGCTGGAATTGCGCGATAACTGTATGCGCTCTTACGGCATACTTACCAACTGCGCAAAGCTGTCCACAAGCGAGCTTATCAAGCTTGCGGCAAACGTAAAGCTGGGCGCGTGCCTCGGCTGGATAAAGCTTGACGACGTTTCGCTTATAGACGATTTAACCGTTAAAATGCGCCCGTCAAACATTACCGCGGCGGCGCAAAGACAGCTTACGCCTGTTGAGCGCGACGTTTACCGCGCGGAAGCGGTAGGCAAATATTTAAAAAAGATAATAACCTAAAACACATATTTATAAAGCGTCATGCTGAGGCTTGCCGAAGCATCTGATTGCCTTATGGCTTAACCCAAAAATACGCAAAACTCAACCATATTACGGGGGTAATTTAAAAACAGACTATGAATTTCAATAAATTTACCGATAATTTACAGCAAGTAATTTCTGTCGCGGAAGAAGCGGCGAAAATTTACGGAAGCAGCTATATAGGCAGCGAGCATATCGTTTTTGCAATGCTTAACTGCCCCGACTGCACGGCATACAAAGTGCTTACCGCATGCGACGTTGTAGAATCCGCCTACCGCGAATATTTTCAGCGTTCGATTGACAAACGCTCGAATATTACGGGCTATACCCCGCGCACAAAGCATATGATAGAGCGCGCTTTGGAGCTTTCTATCGACATCAACGGCGAAGATTCCCTTGCGGGAACCGAGCATATGCTGCTTGCCGTTATGTCCTCTAACGACTGCCTTGCAATGCGCATACTTTACGCTCTGGGCATAAATATCGCGGTGCTTGCGGGCAAATTAGACCTTGTTATAAACGGCGGAGCGGCCGAGCTTATTCAGGAAGAGGAAGCGGACGACCCGTTTAAAAGCTTTACGGAAAATTTGTTTAATTCACCGCACGCGTCAAGCGGTTCCGCGGCTAAAAAAACAAAGGAAAACCGCACTTCAAGCCCGCTTGATAAATCAGTTTTGCAGTACGGCTCGGACCTCACCCAAAAAGCGCGCGAAGGCAAAATAGACCCCGTAATCGGCAGAAAAAAGGAAATTGACAAGATAATTCAGGTGCTTTCCCGCCGAACCAAAAACAACCCCGTATTAATCGGCGAACCCGGCGTAGGCAAAAGCGCGGTTGTGGAAGGGCTTGCACAGGCGATTGTAAAGAACGAAGTGCCCGACCTTCTCAAAAACAAAGTCGTTTTCTCGCTGGATTTGGCGGGAATGGTTGCGGGCGCAAAGTACCGCGGCGACTTTGAAGAAAGGCTTAAAAACGCGATAGATTCCATAAAACGCAACGGCAACGTAATTTTGTTTATAGACGAAATTCACCAGATAGTCGGCGCAGGCTCTACTTCCGAGGGAAATATGGACGCCGCAAACATTTTAAAGCCCATGCTTGCCCGCGGTGAACTGCAAACGGTCGGCGCGACCACTTTGGAAGAATACAGAAAGTATATCGAAAAGGATTCCGCGCTTGAACGCCGTTTCACGCCCGTGCAGGTGGAAGAGCCGAGCGTTGAAGATACGGTTGAAATTCTCCGCGGTTTGCGCGACAAGTACGAAGCCCACCACAAGGTCGTAATAACCGACGAGGCGATTATTGCCGCGGCGACCCTTTCCGACAGATATATAACGGACAGATTTTTGCCCGACAAGGCAATCGATTTGATTGACGAGGCGGCTTCCCGCGCGCGCTTAAACGCAATGAACAGCCCCGACGAGGTTAAAGAGCTTGAAGAAAAGTTAAAGCGTTTGAACCTTGAAAAGAACAAGGCGGCTAAGGGTGAAAATTACTCGCAGGCGCAAAAGCTTGTCACCGAAATAAACGAAATTCAGGAACAAATCAAAAAACTCACTTCCGAATGGAAGGGCGAAAAGCAGACCACCGCGCCCAATATCGGCAGTAACGAAATCGCGGATATAGTCAGCGGCTGGACGGGCGTGCCCGTAATCAAGCTCACCGAACAGGAAAGCGAAAAGCTTCTGCATCTTGAAGAAAACCTTCATAAGCGCATAATAGGACAGGACGAGGCCGTTACAGCCGTTTCCAAAGCAATCCGCCGCGCCCGCGCGGGACTTAACGAACCCGATAAGCCCATAGGCTCGTTCATTTTCGTGGGACCTACGGGCGTAGGTAAAACCGACCTTGCAAAAGCGCTTGCCGAAACTATGTTCGGCGACGAAAAGCTTATGATAAGGGTAGATATGTCCGAGTTTATGGAAAAGCATTCGGTTTCCAAGCTTATCGGCGCGCCTCCGGGATATATCGGTTACGACGATAACAACGGCGGTCAGCTTACCGAAAAAGTCCGCCGTAAGCCCTATTCAGTCGTTCTTTTCGACGAGGTTGAAAAAGCCCACCCCGACGTATTCAACGTTTTACTGCAAATTCTCGACGACGGAAGGCTTACCGACAGCAAGGGCAGGGTAATTAACTTCAAAAATACCATAATAATAATGACGTCCAACGTCGGCGCAAGCCGTATAAAAAAGATGTCAAACTTCGGTTTTTCCTCGGGCGACGAAACGGATACCGGCTACGAGAAAATGAAAGACGATATAAACGAAGCGCTTAAAGAGCAGTTTAAGCCCGAATTTTTGAACCGCCTTGACGAAATTATCATTTTCCGCAAGCTGACCAAGGAGGAGGCGGGCAAAATCTGCTATAAGATTATAGACGGACTTTCCGAAAGGCTTAAAAACAAAAATATCAGCCTTGTAATATCCGACGAGGCTATGGATAAAATTCTGGACGAGGGCTACAACGATATGTTCGGCGCGCGCCCGCTTAAAAGGGTGGTGCAAAAGCGCATTGAAGACAGACTTTCGGACGAAATTCTCGCGGGGCATATTCTCGACGACGAAACCGTGACCGTCACCGTAGCGGACGGCGAGTTTGTTTTCAAATCCGAAAAGAATAATTAATTGTATAATTTTCAGCCTTTGTTTAGTACTGTATGTCATTCTGAGCGTAAGCGAAGAATCCGATTTTAAAAAAATAAGCGGAGGGCGCGGGCAACGCGCCCTCCGCTTCTGCTAATTTAAGCGTCTGTAAATAGCGCCAGAAAATTCTTTTCACACTATATCTTGTATTTTGACAAAAATTTTCAGTACAATATTTTGTGTTCAGCCGTTGACAAACGCAGTTACTGCTGTTATAATAGCTTTACAAGTCAGGGGTTGTGCGGCGACTGACGAATGTTTGCGAATTAACGCAAGGAAGCCGCGTAACGCAAAACGTCGTTCGTCTGGGCTATTTTTTTGATAGCCCGTTTATATTTTATCGGAAAAATTCGGGGTGAAAAATGGAAGGCAATATTCATTCTTTTGAAAGTTTCGGTACGGTGGACGGGCCGGGGATACGCTACGTTGTGTTTATGCAGGGCTGTCCTATGCGCTGTAAGTATTGCCACAACCCTGATACGTGGCAGGTCGGCGCAGGTAAAAAATATACCGCCGAAGCCGTGTTTAAAGAGATTTTAAAATACAAAAACTATATAAAAAGCGGCGGTGTTACCGTTTCGGGCGGTGAACCGCTTCTGCAAGCCGAATTTATCGCCGAACTTTTCCGTCTTTTAAAGGCGGAAGGCATTCATACCGCGCTCGATACTTCGGGTGTTACATTCGATAAAGACAATCCGCAAAGCGTTGAAAAGCATTTAAGCGTTTTGAGGTATACCGATTTGGTGCTTTTGGATATAAAACATATAGACGAAGACGAGCATAAAGCTTTGACGGGCTTTTCAAACAAGCGTACGCTTGACCTTGCACAATTTCTGTCCGAAAACGGTAAAAAAATGTGGATACGTCACGTGCTTGTTCCCGATATAACCGACAAGGACGAATATCTTCAAAAATTAAAGCAGTTTATAAGCGGACTTAAAACCGTTGAAAGGGTCGAAGTGTTGCCCTATCACACAATGGGCGAGGTCAAGTACGAAAAACTCGGCTTGCCCTATCCGTTGAAAGGGGTACAGCCGCCGGCAAAACAGCGTATAGAAAACGCGCGTAAAATTTTAAAAACGCCTTAACGCGCGTTGTAAAACATATCGATGTGCTTCCGCAAGCGTCAGCGGTTGCTGTCATTCTGAGGCTTGCCGAAGAAGCTGATTGATAAAAGCAATAAACATACAAAATATTAAAATTTAAGAGGTTTAAAATGCAGTATAAAGCATGGGAAGGCTTCACCGCCGGTAAATGGTGTGTGGAAGTTAACGTAAGAGATTTTATTCAGCGCAATTACGCGCCCTATGACGGGGACGACGGATTTCTCGCCCCGCCCACAAGCGCTACCAAAAAGCTTTGGGCGGAAATTTGCGAGCTTTCGGAAAAAGAACGCAAAGCGGGCGGAGTGCTCGACGCGGATACCAAAATCGTTTCCTCGCTCACGTCCCACGGCGCGGGCTATATAGATAAAAAGCTTGAAAAAATAGTCGGTCTGCAAACCGACGTTCCCTTTAAACGCGCGTTGCAACCCTTCGGCGGAATAAGAATGTCCGCGGAAGCGCTTGAAATGTACGGTTATCACATTGACGAAAGCGTCAAGGAAATTTTCACAAAATACCGAAAAACGCACAACGACGGCGTTTATGACGCGTACACTCCCGAAATGCGCCGCGCACGCAGAGCGCACATTCTCACGGGCTTGCCCGATACCTACGGCAGAGGCAGAATTATCGGCGATTACCGCAGAGTCGCGCTTTACGGGGTTGATTTTTTAATCGCGCAAAAGGAAAAGGACAAGCTGTTAATGGACGGTGATATGGTTCCCGATAAAATCCGCGACAGAGAAGAGCTTTCCGAGCAGATTAAAGCGCTTAAAGCTCTTAAAAAGCTTGCGGAAATTTACGGCTGTGATATATCCCAGCCCGCGCAAACGGCTCAGCAAGCAATTCAGGCGCTGTATTTCGGCTACCTCGCCGCGGTTAAAGACCAGAACGGCGCGGCTATGTCGATAGGCAGAAATTCCACATTCCTCGATATTTATATACAGCGCGATATTTTAAGCGGTGCAATCACCGAAAAGGACGCGCAGGAGCTTATCGACCATTTCGTTATGAAACTGCGCATAATCAAATTTATGCGCATACGCGAATATAACGAGCTGTTTTCGGGCGACCCGACGTGGGTTACGGAATCAATAGGCGGTATGGGCGTTGACGGAAGAACGCTCGTCACAAAAACCTCGTTCAGAATTCTGCACACGTTGCAGAACCTCGGTCCCGCGCCCGAACCCAACCTTACGGTATTGTGGAGCAAAAACCTGCCCGAAGGCTTTAAAGCTTTCTGCGCAAAGCTTTCTATTAAAACCTCCGCAATCCAGTACGAAAGCGATGACTTGATGCGTCCCGAAATGGGCGACGATTATTGCATAGCGTGCTGTGTCAGCGGTATGCGCGTGGGCAAGGATATGCAGTTCTTCGGCGCGCGCGCCAACCTTGCAAAATGCCTTTTGTACGCTATCAACGGCGGTAAGGACGAATGTATTGTTGATAAGGCTACGGGCAAAGCGTTGCAGGTTTCGCCCGAGTTCGCGCCCGTGCTCGGCGACGGGAAGCTCGATTTCGAGGACGTTAAAAAGAAGTACGAAAATATGATGGACTGGCTTGCGGGGCTTTACGTCAACGTACTCAATTTAATACACTATATGCACGATAAATACAGCTATGAGGCGCTTGAAATGGCTCTTCACGATACCGAGGTAAGAAGATTTTTTGCCACGGGCGTTGCAGGGCTTTCGTGCGCGGCGGATTCGCTTTCGGCTATAAAATACGCTGAGGTTTACCCTGTGAGAAACGCCGAGGGCATAGCAGTAGACTATAAAATCGTCGGCGATTATCCCAAATACGGAAACAACGACGACCGCGCGGACGAGCTTGCTGTCTGGCTTGTAAAAACGTTTATGGATAAAATCAAAAGCCATTACACCTACCGCAACAGCGTGCCCACGATGTCCATTCTGACAATTACAAGCAACGTAGTATACGGTAAAAATACGGGCAATACCCCCGACGGAAGGCGCGCGGGCGAACCGCTCGCCCCCGGCGCAAACCCCATGCACGGCAGAGATTGCTGCGGCGCGCTTGCCTCGCTGGAATCGGTTGCAAAGCTTCCTTACGAGTACGCCCGCGACGGTATTTCGAACACGTTCTCAATAACCCCCGAATCCCTCGGCAAAAACGATTAAAACTCATATATTATTAAAAACCTGTCATGCTGACGCATTCTGAATGATTGAAGCTTGTCATGCTGAGATTTATCGAAGCATCTCGAATTAGCTTACAAAGCTTGTTTAAACTTTTCGGGCACGCCGCCCCGCCGAGGACAGCGGATAGTCGTAAGACAATCAGATTCTTCGCTTACGCTCAGAATGACGGAAAATCTGCGAATAAAAAAAGGAGTAAAAAAATGACTAATCAGGAAAAAAATTTAGTAAACCTGCTCGACGCATACGTTGCCGACGGCGGTTATCATTTAAACGTAAACGTATTTAACCGAGAAACGCTTTTAGACGCGCAGGCTCACCCCGAAAAATATCCCCAGCTTACAATAAGGGTTTCGGGCTATGCGGTGAACTTCAACAAGCTCACGCGCGAACAGCAGAACGATGTAATTTCCCGCACAATTCACCAGACCTTTTAAGGCGGTAAATTGTCTAAGCGCGACTTTAAGTCGCGCTTTAATGCTTTATGAGTAGCTTTAAAATAAATTTTAAATTACAGAAATTAAATAAAATCAAGCCGTTCGGCGAAAAGGGCGGTTACAGCCTCGGCTGGTTCGGTCTGACCGACGGTTTGCTGTGGATTAGCGTCGGCGGGCAAACAATTTACGAATACGGTAAAGAGGCGCGTAAACGTTTTCACCATTGCAAAAAATATAACGATTATTATTTAGCCCGCTTTTTAGAGGATTTTTTCGAAACCTTTCGATATGTTGGCGAGCCGATACCCGAAAAGCTTTATGATAATGTCGAAAATTTTGCATTGAGGGCGGAAAAGTGGCTTGACAGCTACGGTGACGAGGCGGACGAAATTTACGAAAAATTTTATTCCAAAGAATTTTTTCCGCTTTACGAGTGGTATTCCCAAAGGTCGTTCGATTCCGCACATTTGCTCGGCGGACCCGATATCGGCTGTTTCAGATGCGAAAATAAAATCAAAATCGTCTGGCAAAGCAATTACGCTCTCGATAACGGAAAAAGTATTTGGACAGCTCCGCACGGCTGTTTTGAGTTGCCTTATAACGATTTTGTTTGGGCTGTCGAAGCTTTTTTTGAAGACTTTTGCGCCGAAATGGACATACAGACCGAAAATGCGCTTAAAAAGAATTGGAAAAAGCTTTTAGTCGATAAACAAAAGCTTGTTGAAGAAAACGGGTCGAGAAGGTCGGAATTTTTGCAATGCATTTCTTTGCTTAAAACCAACAAAACGGTTACCGATTGGGAAAAAATTATTGCAATTTATCAAAAAATGACGGAACAGGTCTGATTTTTTCACTGCGTATATTTAAATAAACTGCGTAAAACAGTTTGTTATAGAATAATAATATGATATAATACGGACAATATTTGGCGCATAATTTTATGCGCCTCTTGTATAAAGCCACTTTATACAAAAAAATCTTATTCGGAGTTTTTATGAAGATAGGAAAGTTTGAAATCACTACGCCGGTAAAAGCTATATTTATAATAGCGCTTTCGGCAATCGTACTTATTACAGCGTTTTTGGGAATAGGCGCGCTTGCGGGCACTAAACAAGCCGTTGCCGACTGGAACACTACCAGAACGCCGAAGGTTATGTATTATTCCGAATACCTCGGCACGGTACAACGCAATATTCCCTCAACAATGGGAAACGGCGGTTTGCCCGAATATCCTAAATACGGCTATACGTTGAAATCTGTTTTAGGCGACGCCAACATTTCCAAAAGAAACGAGCTTATCAGAGAGTCAAAGCTTATGACTACGTCCAATACGTGGAACGGCGGCGGCTATTTCAATATGATGGATAAAGACGGTAACCTGCTTAAAGACGGTATTCCCGTAACCGACGGGCCGACAAAGCTTTACAAACATACCGCTTCCGTAGGTATGTATCTCGGCGACGTTGACGACAGCGAGCCGGGAATAATAAAAAAGCTTACGTTTTCACCCAGAAGCTACGGCAGATACTACAATGTAACCGGCGTTTACGCGCCCGCAGGCGAGGTTATCAAAATAGAAATGTCCGAAGAGGATATGAACGCCACAAACGGAATAACTATACATATCGGTCAGGCGCTGTATAACGGAAAAGCCAACAATATATGGACTGCAAAAAATGCAATGAACCGTATGCCCGTTATTATGAGCACATTCGTTATAAATAAAAACACCGCTACGCTTGACAACGGAGTTTATACGGCGTATGTCGGTTCATTCCTCGGCGGCCCCGTATATGTGCGCCATTCAGGCAGTACCTTTTCGGTTACGGTTTCAGGCGGGGTGCGCTATTCCCATTATATTTACGGCTACACTACCGAAAAGGAGTTTGAGGAAAACGCCAAATCTTCCGCACCCTATTTCGATTTAGAGGTGTGGGATAACGGAGTTTTACATTCCGGGCCCAAAACCTACGCCAAAAATTTCAGCTATGACGATATAACCAAAGCCGCCGGGCTTTGGGATAAAATCGCGCTTGTTTCCACAAAAGTTTCCACGCAGGGCATAGTATTTTTATACGACCCGTTCGTTGCGGCGGGCGCGGCGGTTGCCTTCCCCGGACAGGGCTCGGTAAACTGTCCGTCGGACTGGATGTCTTCGTCGCTCAATTATAAGTCGTTCACAAACTCGGGCGCATGGGGCAACATGCACGAATATAACCACAACTTCCAGAGCGGTTGGGGACGCGGCAACGGCGGCGAGGTTACGAATAACGCGCTGAATATCGTAGAATACAGCTTGTTTACCAATATTTCCTCGCACAGAAAGATAGGTCTTTCGGGCGACGGTATGGGCGGCTGGAACAGATACACAAGCCCGAGCTGGTCGTTGAATCAAACGCTTTTGAATGCGGTGGACGGGGTTAATCCCGAATATCCGCTGAACGAATATTCCACAGTAATACACAACCTCGGACAGGAAGTGTTCATGGACGCGATTTACAAGCAGAGAACAACTTCCGCGTACACAACAACCTACACGGGCTGGTACGGTGCGCTGTCGGAAACTTCCCATTACGATTTTACATACTTTTTCAGCGATATTTTAAGGGCGGATTTGGATGCGGAAATCGTAGATAAAATACAGTCGAAAAAGTATCCCGCGTTTATTCCCGCGGCAAGCATTTATCAGACGGGCAGAAGCTTTTACTATTACGAATACGAGAAGATGCTTGACGAAAACGGACAGGAAACCGCAGAAGACAATCCCAACAAAATAAAATCCAAAACGAAAAAATATTGCGAAACGGCACAGCCTTACGTAATACCTTACGGACAGGATTTTACCGTGGATTTATCGCCGTATACGCTGAATGAAGTCGGTCAGTACCAAAGCGGAAGCGTAGTTCTGCCCGCAGGCTTTACCTATAAAATAAAGAAAGTTTCTTCCCCCGAACACGGTAAAATGAAAAAGGGCAATGACAACGTTTATACCTTCGTACCGGATAAAAAGAATCTGGAATCGGGCAAAATTTATGTTACCTTGCAGATTAAAAAGGAGGGCGACTCAACCAAGTTTGATGATATAGAGCTTGTCCTTGAATTCAAGCAGTCATACGAAATGAACAAAAATGTTATCGAGAGAACGGCATATTCGTTCAGTTCACCCGTGTATACCGATGCTGTCGAAGCATACGAAAAAGATTACGACGGATACGCGGATATGACTTCCGGCGACAATAAAAACCCCGTGCAGAACTCCAACTCGGAGGTTTGGTATACTTCCGCGGAGGACGTGCCCCAAAACGGCGTGGTAGAAATAAAGGGTAAGCTTTACGTAAGCGAAAGCGGAAAATACAGGGTTGCACTGCGCGGAAGATACAACTGTGCGCTGTACATAGCGGTGGTTGACGATAATACCGAGCCTTCCGCCGTAAAAAAATCCGATTACAAGCTTGCTGCGCGCATAACCAACGCAAAGGGCGGAGCAAACTTCACGCTGGAAGACGGAACGTATTCCGATTTTGAAAATTTGCAGGCGGGGCAGTGGCTGTATTATAAAGCGGTTATGATATGCTCAACCCAGCCCAGAATAAGCTTTATCGGCTTAGGCTGGGGCAAGTTCGAAACGATGGGCGGAACTATCGACGAGGAAGGTAACGTCGTCGGAGGGGTAGAGGATACCCCGCCTAAAATAAACTATGCAACTTCTTACAGAAACGAGTATAAATTCGACACTTCGGAATTTAAAACCGAGCATTTCTACGAACACGGCTATAAAGTAAGTTATTCAAAGACGCACGAAGAAATTCCGAACAAAACGATAGTAGAAGTTAAAAACTTTACGCCGTGGGACGACACTCACGTAATAGAATATCTTATAGACAACGACAAGACAAATTATATGCATTCCAGGAACGTTGTTTCCGTAAACAATCCGTTTGATTTAACGGTTGATTTGGGCGAAACGATTTCCGCGTCGCGCGTGACGATGTACGGTTATGACATCGGCAAAAAGCATACGCCCACAACGTTCGAATTTTATGTTGGAAACCAGCCCGATAAGCTTGAACTTGCCGCTAAAATCGAAAACGGCGGGTTATCCGGGCATAATTCCGCATTTAACCTTGACGGTGAGCGCGACTTCCGTTATTACAGACTTTACGTTACGGATACCGCAACCCATCAGTATATAGCATTGCGCGAAATCGAGTTTTCGCTTACCGCGTTTAACGGAAATCTTTTCGGGCCGAAGGACGAAGGCTTTAAGTACGGCGGTAAAAACGCATGGACTTACGAAAACGCTTTTGCATCTTTCGGGCAGATAGCCGTAGGCAATAAAAAAGCAACGATGGAGTTTGAATTTATCGGCACCCGCGTTGCGCTGTATTCCGTGTTCGGTGAAGAATACGGCTCTTATACGGTTTATATAGACGGTAAAAAACAGGCGGTTGTAAATTTAAGCGAGGGCGAAGGTCAGCAGCTTGCGTTTATAACCGAAACAAAGCTGAAAGACGGCAAGCACAAGGTAAAAATCAAGTGCAAAGGCAAAGTCAACTATAATGTTGCCGCCGTAGGTATTTGGCATTGACAAACAATTAAAATAACTAAACCGCCGAACGGCAATTTTGCCGTTCGGCGGTTTAGTTTATAAAGCTTAATATAAAATAATCACGAATAAAAGCTTACCGCGCCTTTGAAAATGGCGTAAGCAATTTCCTTTTGATGCTCGGACGAGGTTAAAAGCTTTTCGTCCTCAGTATTCGATAAAAACCCACATTCTACTATGACGGAAGGGCTTTGGGTGCATTTCAGCATATAATAATCGCCTGCAAGCGCTTCGTTCGGCTTTATGCCCTCGTTCAACGCGTTCAATGATTTCTGAATACAGTCCGCAAGCGCTTTTCCGCTTTCGCTCGCTTTATCGAAAAAAGCCGTTCCGCCCCGCTTAGAGGGGATAGGGCAAAAATTCTGATGCACGGAAATAACCATATCCGCCCCGCTTTCCTCGATTATCTGTTTGCGCTTTTTCATGTCCCGCATTTTAAAACCCTTTGTCGGCGCGCCGTAAAGCCCCGCGTTGGTCTTTCTGGTCATAACTACCGCAAACCCCGCGTTCACAAAATACCCTTTCAGCTGTTTGGCGATGGCGATATTTATGTCGCTTTCGCGGGTTTTGGTGTTAATTCCCAAAACGCCGGCGTCAACTCCGCCGTGCCCCGCGTCTATTACAATCACCTTTTCGCTTACGGAGGACGAGGACGAAACCGCGCTTGCCGCCGCCCCGCAGCAAATTCCGATAGCCGCGCCAACGCCTATAATCACCGCCGCCGCAATTAAAATACCTTTCTTAAAAACTATAAATTTCACGCTATATACTATGGATTTATTGCAATTTTTATGAATGTGTGTTAAAATTTAAAAGGAGTATGTTTAACTTTTTTAACGCCGTTTCCGAACGCGATGCAAAACAAATGAATCCCGTAACGCTCGCATTTGTGGGCGACGCGGTATACTCGCTTTACGTGCGCGAAAAGTACGTGCTTTCAGCCGATTTTTCGGCGGGAACCTTGCAAAAGCTCACCTGCGGTGAGGTATCCGCCCACGGACAAAACGCTTTGCTTGAACGTGTTTTTCCGCAGTTTACCGAGGACGAACTTGCTGTTTTCAAGCGCGGCAGAAATGCAAAAAAGCCCACGCACAGCAAAAGCGCAAGCCTTGCGGAATATAACAACTCCACGGGTTTAGAGGCGGTTTTCGGCTATTTGTATCTTACGGGGCAGTATGAAAGATTAAACACGCTTTTAAACGAGGGTAAATGAAAATTCAAGGCAGAAACGCCGTTTTAGAGTTGCTTAAAACGGATAAAAATATAGATAAAATACTTCTGGAAAAGAACCCGCAGGGCAGTTTAAACAAAATTTTCGCCGAAGCCCGCAAAAACAACGTGCGCGTTCAGTTTGTGGACAAAAGGGTTTTGGATAAGGAAAGCGAGGATAAACGGCATCAGGGCGTAATTGCGTTCACAACCGACTTCAAATACGCTTCGCTGGACGATATTCTGGGTGCAAACGGCGAAAAAGGCGGTCTGATAATCGTCTGCGACGGTATCGAGGACGTGCATAACCTCGGCTCGATAATAAGGGTGGCGGAGTGCGCGGGTGCTAACGGCGTGATAATTCCGTCCAATAATTCCGCAAGCGTGACCGAGGCGGTTATCCGCATTTCCGCGGGCGCGGCACAGCATATGCCCGTGGTTAAAGTTAATTCAATAAACCGCGCTATCGACGAGCTGAAAAAGGCGAATTACTGGCTTTACGCGCTCGAAGCGGACGGCAAAAATATCTACGATGCCGATTTAAGCGGCAACGTCGCGCTGGTTATCGGCGGCGAGGACAGCGGAGTAAAGCGTTTAACCCGCGAAAAGTGCGATTTTACTATTTCGCTTCCGCTGAAAGGTAAGGTGAATTCTCTTAACGCGTCCGTCGCGCTGGGAATTGCCGCTTATGAAATATTAAGAAGAAGATTATGACGGACGAGGAAAACGCGCTTAAAGCGCAGAACGGCGATAAAACCGCGGAAGAAATTCTGCTCAATAAATATTTTCCGCTTGTCAAAGCAGTTGCGGCCCGGTTTTTTCTGTGCGGCGGCGAAAGCGAGGATTTAGAGCAGGAGGGTATGGTCGGACTGTACAACGCAGTCGGTTCGTTCGGCGCGGGAAGCGCAAGCTTTTCCGCTTATGCCTATACCTGTGTGCGCAACGCGATTATAGACGCGGTTAAAAAGGCTAACGGAGCAAAATACTCTGCGCTGAACAACTTCGTGCCGATAGTGGAAATAGGCGGCGAGGTTTCCCCCGCAAGTCCAGAGGATGAGCTGATTAAGCGCGAAAACAGGCGCGAATTTCTGCAAAAAATATCAAAAAAGCTTTCCTCGCTTGAATTTAAGGTTATAGTTATGTACGTTGACGGAATGGGCGCTGCCGAAATTTCCTCGGCGCTCGGGAAACCGCAGAAAAGCGTTTCAAACGCGCTTGCGCGTGCAAAACAAAAGCTTATAAAACTTTATTCGTAATTTAAATAATTTCCGACAACAGCAACCTCGTGTAAATCGTAAGAATAAGATTTTCACGAAACAAAGGATATTTTATGGCGTATTTAGCGTTTTACCGCACGTTCCGCCCCGCAACATTCGACGAAGTGGTGCGGCAGGAGCACATAGTAAGAATACTGAAAAACCAGATAGAAACGGACAAGGTCGGTCACGCCTATCTTTTCTGCGGTCCGCGCGGAACGGGCAAAACCACGCTCGCCAAAATTTTTGCGCGCGCAATCAACTGCGAAAATCCCGAAAACGGCTCGCCGTGCGGTAAATGCGCGGTTTGCAAGGCGCTTGCCGAGGGCGGCAGTCTTGACATTTCCGAAATTGACGCGGCTTCAAACAACGGCGTTGACGAAATGCGCGACCTCCGCGAGAAGGTTCAGTATCCACCCGTTGCGGGCAAGTATAAGGTTTATATCATAGACGAGGTGCATATGCTTACCGCTTCGGCGTTTAACGCGGTCTTGAAAACGCTTGAAGAACCGCCACGCCACGCAGTTTTTATCCTCGCCACGACCGAACCGCAGAAAATTCCCGCAACCATACTTTCGCGCTGTATGCGCTTCGACTTTAAGCTTATTCCGCAAAGCGATTTGGAAGAGCTTATAAAAAGCGTTTTTATTAAGACAGGAAAGCAGTTTGAGGAGTCCGCCGTTTCCGCAATTGCCAGAGCGGGTGCGGGAAGCGCGCGCGACAGCCTTTCGATAGCGGATATGTGCGCTTCGTATTCGCAGGGTAAGCTGACTTACGACGACGTAAACGCGGTGCTGGGCAGTACGGAATACGCTAAAATCGCGGATATATGCGGGGCAATTTTAAAAGAGGACGCTTCAAGCGCGCTGAATTTTACGGAAGAAATTCTTTCCACGGGCAAAAGCGTGGGCGTGCTTGTAAAGGATATGCTGTCTTTTTTGAATAACTGCACTATCGTAAAGGTGTGCAGAACCGCCCGCGAAATCGTCAATTTGCCCGACGAAACGTATAAAAAAATAGAAGAAACAGCAAGGTCTGCTGACGCGCACAAGCTTTTGCGCGTAACCGAGGTGCTTGCAAAGGCGGAAACGGATTTAAGATATTCCTTAAACGGCAGAATAACCCTTGAAACGGCTGTTTTAAAGTGCGCCGTTCCGCAGACCGATTACAATATTGACGCGCTAATCGGCAGAATAAACGCGCTTGAACAAAAGATAGCGGAGGGGGTAAAAATGCAGATTAATTCCGCGCCTCCGCCCGCTTCAATCCGTTCACAAAATCAGCAGACCCCCGAATATGCTGTAAATAACGGTGTTTCGGCAAAGCCCGAAAGAAAAACGGCTCCCCCGCCGCGCCCCGTTTTAAGCGAGGACGTCGGGGACGGTTTTGAAAGTCCTTTTAAACCGTCTGTTGCGCAAAATCAGCCTTTAAATATCGCGCCCGCAAATTCGCCCGCGGAGGAGGTTCAGCCCACTCTCTGGGAAAACGGCGGCGACAGCAAGCTTTCCAAAATTTCCGTTTTGAGAGAGGAAGATAAAGGTAAAATTTTCGGCAGATTTATCCGCGCGCTTAGGGAAACCCACAAAAATGCGGTGCTGTTTACGCTTTGTATGGATTTGGACCACGCTTTCGAGGGCGACAAATTTATTCTTATAACCGACAGCGAAACGGTATTTAAGGGCTTACAGCGCGAAACTAACGCAAAGTTTATCGGCGGTTTGCTCGCCGAGTTCGGCGTTATGAATTACGAAGTCCGCTTAAAAGCGAAGGGCGAAAACGATTACGATAAGGCAATGCGCGAGCTTAGGCAAAACTTCGGCGGAGCGGACATAGAAGAAAAATAAACCGGCTGTCTTACAACAGAATTAAAACAATAAATAAATTTTTAAGGAGTGAATTATGGCATTCAAAGGCGGTATGGGCGGCGGCATGGGCAACATGCAGAATATGATAAGAGAAGCCCAGAAAATGCAGGAGCAGATGCAGGCGGCGGACGCCGAGCTTGAAGAGCTTGAAGTCGTAGGGCTTTCGGGCGGCGGAGATGAGGGCGACGAAACAGTCGTAGTGTATATGAACGGCAAAAAAATCATAAACGGTATCGAGTTCGGCAGTAAGCTTTCCTCGCTTGTGGATATTTCCGACGGGGACGACGTTGAAATGCTTGAAGATTTGATTATGGCGGCAATCAATGACGGATACAAAAAAGCCGACGCCCTGTACGAGGAAAAAATGGGGCCGTTCGGCAAAGCGGGCAAAGGACTTTTTTAAAACGCAGACAGATTAATCGCAAGGTAAAAAATGGAAATTTTTATAGAGCCTATCGGCAGACTGATAAACCAGTTTTCAAAACTGCCTGGAGTGGGCAAAAAAACCGCGCAAAGGTACGCGTATAAAGTTATCGGAATGACAGAAGCGGAGGCGAAAGAGTTTGCCGAAAGCATAATAAACTGCAAACGCAAGGTAAAATATTGCAAGACGTGCGGAAACTTCACCGAGGACGACGAGTGCGAAATATGCAAGCGCCGACAAAGCAACACAATTTGTGTGGTTAAAGAGCCGAAAGACGTAATCGCAATGGAAAAACTGCACGAATACAAGGGCGTTTACCACGTTTTACACGGCGTAATAAGCCCTATGGACGGAATCGGACCTAACGATATACGCATTAAGGAACTGCTTGCCCGCATAGACGGTACGGTTCAGGAAGTAATTATGGCAACCAACCCCGACGTTGAGGGCGAAGCCACGGCAATGTATATCGCAAAGCTTTTAAAACCGCTCGGTGTGAACGTAACCCGCCTTGCGCACGGCATACCTATCGGCGGCGAGCTGGAATACACCGACGAGGTAACTCTTTCCCGCGCGCTGTCGGAGCGCAAATCAATATAATCACACAAAAAGGGGGATATAAACAAAATGCGTATTTCAGTCTTAGGTTGCGGGCGCTGGGGCTCGTTTATCGCATGGTATCAGGCGACACAGCTTAAAAATAAAGTCATAAGCTGGGGGCCTGAGGGCGATTATTCTTACGAAGTATTGAAAACCACAGGCAAAAACGAGTACGTTACGCTGGACAGGTCCATAGAGCTTACCTGCGACTTGCAGTACGCCGTTTCCGCAAGCGATATAATCATAATTTCCATTTCCTCGCAGGGCTTGCGCGGATTTATTAAAAAAGTAACCGCTTTCGACGTCAGGGACAAAATTTTCGTCCTCTGTATGAAAGGAATAGAGGAAGCTACGGGCAAGCGCCTTTCCGAAGTGCTTATTGAAAGCGGTATTCAAAAAGAAAAAATAGCCGTGTGGGTAGGACCGGGGCATATTCAGGCTTTCACGCAGGGAATACCCAACTGTATGCTTATCGACAGCTACGACCCCTCGCTGAAAAAATATATAGCGGATAACTTCAAAAGCAATTTAATCCGCTTTTACTACGGCAACGATATAATAGGTTCGGAAATCGGCGCCGCCGCAAAAAACGTGCTGGGCATTGCCGCGGGCGTGCTTGACGGAAGCGGTTACGTCAGTTTAAAAGGACCTTTAATGGCAAGGGGCGCGTACGAGGTCGGCAAGCTTATCAAGGCAATGGGCGGGGAGTTTTCTTCCGCGTACGGTCTGGCGCATTTGGGCGATTACGAAACCACGCTTTTTTCCGAATATTCGCACAACCGCAGATACGGCGAAATGATGGCGCACGGCGCTAAGTTCGAAAAGCTCGCCGAGGGCGTTATGACCGCCAAGGCAATGAAGGAGCTGGGCGATAAATACAAAGTGGAACTGCCCATAACCAACGCGGTTTATGAAGCGTGCTTCCTTTCCAATCCGTTCGAAAAAGGTAACGGCGCGGAAAAATGTATGGAAATTTTGCTGAAACTGTTTGACAGAGAAACCAAAAGCGAGTTCAATATATGAGTGAAAGTTCATTCGGCGCAAGTATGTTCGGGTTAGGATTTGTATTTTTAATCATACCTATAATCATTTTCATTGTCGGCATTGTAATAGCGGCTGTTTTTCTTATGAGATTTTCTTCGCACAAGGAAGAAAATCCGTTTAACAAGAAGTCAACCTTTCAGTCTCAGCCGTATGCCGACGGTAAGCCCTGTGCCAATTCCCAAAAAACGGCGGTAAATTCCGAGCAGGTCGCAAAGATTGAGCAGGAGCTTAAAAATCTTTGCTTAAATTCGGTTACGCTTGAAATTTCGGGCGAGGCGCGGCACAGCGTCGGCGCAACGCGCTTCGGCGGCAAGCCGGACGTTCCCGCAGGGTTCGAGTGGCCGTATTTTGAAACGGATACGATTGACGATAAAAAAGTCAAGTCCCGTCCGCTCGCTTTTCTTGCGCAGTTCAATCTGTCGGAAATCTCTCAATACGATACCGAAAATCTTTTACCGCGTTCGGGCACGCTTGCGTTTTTCTATGAGTTAGGTTCCCAACGCTGGGGCTTAGATATTAAGGACAAGGGGTGCGCCAAAGTATTTTGGTTCCACGAGTGGGAGGATTTATCCCCCGCGGAATTTCCCGAAGATTTACCGCAGGATTTCCGTCTGCCCGCCATTAACATAACCGCGAAACCGGAAAAGTCTTACCCGCGCTACGAAGATTTTTATTTGAACCGCACCGGCTACTCCGATATGATAGACGATTTTGAAGCCGCTGAAAAAAATCTCGGTATAGTTTATCCCGAAAACTGTTCCAAGCTTTTGGGCTGGGCGGACGTTATTCAGGGCGATATGACCAGCGAGTGCGAGCTTATCGCCCGCGGTTATACTTCGTACGAGGTATGGAACAGCGGTAACTTCCCCAAGGAAGAGCTTGAAAAAATCGAAACCGCCGCAGACAAGTGGACGCTGTTGTTCCAGCTTGACACTGTAAAACATGAAGGTTTCTCTCTTATGTTCGGCGACGGCGGCAGAATTTACTTTTATATCCGCAAGGAAGATTTGCGGGCAAAGCGTTTTGACAGAATTTGGCTTGTTCTGCAATGCTATTGATTAAAACATGCAATTAATTTTGTCATTCCGAGGCTTGGCGAAGTAAAGCGTTTACCGCAAAATAATTTTTGCGCAAACCACATTAATTCAGTTTAAAATTTTTTATATATACGAGGCACAAATTTGTTAAGAGAAGATTTAAGAAACGTGGCGATTATCGCCCACGTAGACCACGGCAAGACAACCCTTGTCGATGCAATGTTAAAGCAAAGCCATACCTTCCGCGACAACCAGTCGGTTGAAGAGCGCGTTATGGACAGTAACGATTTGGAACGCGAGCGCGGAATAACCATTCTTGCAAAAAACACGTCGCTGCACTACAAGGGCGTTAAAATAAACGTTGTAGACACGCCGGGTCACGCCGATTTTTCGGGCGAGGTAGAGCGCGTTATGATGATGGTTAACGGCGTTTTAGTGCTTGTGGACGCGGCGGAGGGCCCCATGCCCCAAACGCGTTTCGTTATGCAGAAAGCGCTTGAAATGGGGCATAGGCTTATAATCGTAGTCAATAAAATCGACCGCCCCGACGCGCGTTTGAACGAGGTTCAGGACGAAATTTTAGAGCTTTTGCTTGAACTCGACGCGTCCGACGACCAGCTTATGAGCCCCGTTGTGTGGTGTTCTGGCAGGGACGGTACGGCAACGCTTGACTTAAACGAAAAAGGCAAGGATTTGACTCCACTTTTCGACACTATTTTAAGCCACATTCAGCCTATGGAAGCGGATACCGCAGGCCCCGCGCAGGTGCTTGTTTCGTCAATCGACTATAACGATTACGTCGGGCGCATAGGCATAGGCAGAATCGAGCGCGGCGAAATAAAGCAGGGACAAGCCGTAACCGTCTGCAATTATAACAACGTTCAGCTTAAAAACAACGGAAAAATTGTCAATCTCTATCAGATTGAAGGTTTGAACCGCACCGCATGCGAAAGCGCAAAAGCGGGGGATATAGTCTGCTTTTCGGGGCTTGAAAAAATAAACATAGGCGATACGGTCTGCGCAACCGATTGCGTCGAACCGCACAAATTCGTCAAAATTACCGAGCCGACCGTGGAAATGACCTTCTCCGTCAACGACAGTCCGTTTGCGGGCAAGGACGGTAAGTGGGTAACTACAAGACATCTCCGCGACAGACTTTTCCGCGAGCTTTTAAAGGACGTTTCGCTCCGCGTTGAAGAAACGGAATTTGCCGACAGCTACCGCGTTTGCGGCAGAGGCGAAATGCACCTTTCAATTTTAATCGAAAATATGCGCAGAGAGGGCTACGAGTTTCAGGTTTCCACCCCGCGCGTAATGTATAAAGAAATAGACGGCGTCAAGCACGAGCCTATGGAAAGGCTTATTGTCGACGTTCCCGACGAGGCTACGGGCGCGGTTTTCCAGAGTATGGGCAACCGCAAGGGCGAGCTGTTGCATATGAGTGCAATCGGCACGCGCACAAGGCTTGAATTTATTATTCCCGCCCGCGGACTTTTCGGCTACAAGTCGGAATTTTTAACCTCAACCAAAGGCGAGGGCGTTATGAACAGCGTATTCTTTGAATATCAGCCGTTCAAGGGCGAGCTTTCGCGCAGAAGCACAGGCTCGCTTATCGCGTTTGAAACGGGCGAGGCGGTAACGTACGGACTTTTCAACGCGCAGGGCAGGGGCACGCTGTTTATCGGCGCGGGTACTCCCGTGTACGAGGGTATGGTCATAGGCGAAAATCCCAAAAGCGAGGATATGAACGTAAACGTCTGCAAGACAAAGCACCTTACAAACACTCGTTCCAGCGCATCGGACGACGCTTTGCGCCTTATAACTCCCAAGAAAATGAGCCTTGAAGAGTGCCTTGAATTTATCGCCGACGACGAGCTGTTGGAAATTACCCCCAAAAATATCCGCATAAGAAAGCGTATTCTTGACAGCGAACTGCGCGCCAAAGCAAACGCAAAAATCAAAAAAGGGTTAGTTTAAATTGTATATATGCGTCGGTATGCTTTGTCGTGTTCCGCTTTTCTTCGGGTCATTTACGCAAAGTAAACTCCCCTTGAAAACGCTCGCGCTCCTCGCCTGCCTTGCATCTATGCAATTTAAAAGTGTTTCAACTGTTCTAAACGCAATTGTAAAAAAATAAAATATTACCACCCGTTGCGGTGGTATTTTTTTAAGGCGGTAATTGAGGTAATTTATGGAAGATAATCATAATTTAAGCATAGAGCAGTGCAAAAAAGTAACCGCGTCTGCAATAGCAAGCGTAGACGCTTTTTCCGACAAGCAAATTATTTTAAGCTATGCGGGCGGCAGAATTGTTATTAGCGGTTCGGGTATGAAAATCGTCAACTTTTCAAAGACGAGCGGTTCGTTTTCGGCAACGGGAACAATAACGGGCGCGCGCTACATACAAAAAGGCGGCAGTCTCCGTCAGAAATTATTCAAATAGTATATGGCTCAATCGGTTTTTATATTTTTGACTTGCCTGTTTTGCGGCGTTTTAAGCGGAACGGTTTACGACGTTCTTTACGTTGCAAGGTGCGTGGTCTGCGGTATAGACAAAAAGGAATATACCGTTAAGGACAAAATTTTTATAATAATTTCCGATATTTTATACTGTATTGTGTTTTCCGCGGGCTTTATTTTTGTGTCGGTTATGTTCGACTTTACTTCGCTTCGGCTGTATATGCTGTTTGGCTGTGTTATCGGCGCGCTTATATATTTAAAAAGTTTTCACACAATCGTTGCATTTTGCGTAAAAAAAGTATATAATGCTTTCAGTATAAAAATTCAGAAAAGGAAGTCGAAAAGCAGTGAACGAACAGAAGAAAAACCGCGTCGCCGCCGCTTTAACGGTAAACGCAATAATATTAGTAGTCATTCTCGCCGCCGTGCTGATTTACACAATGTCGGCAATCGTGATAAAGACAAAAGAAAAAAGAGAGTTGCAAGTAGAGATAGCAAGATACGAACAGTTGATAAAAGACGGCGAAAAAACGCTTGAAGATTTGCAGTCGGACGAGCATCTTTTGTACCTTGCGCTGAAATACGGCTATGTTTTTCAGCCGGGAACGGCAAACTAATCGGTCAAACCGAATTAAAGTCGGTCAAATAAAGCCCGCAAAAATACTTTTATGAAAATTTCCGCAATAGACATAGGTTCAAATTCCGTCCGCCTTGCTTTGGTTTCGGACGGAAAAACTTTATATAAGCTCCTTAAAACAACCCGCCTCGGTGAAGGCTTGTCGTTTTCGGGTATTCTGAAAGCGGAGGCTATCGAGCGAACCGCGCAAGCCGTTGCCGATTTTGTCAACCGTGCAAAAGCCGAAAAAACAGACAGGCTATACGCGTTTGCAACCGCCGCGGTACGTTCCGCAAGCAATAAAGCGCAGTTTTTAATGCGGGTGAAAGAGCTTTGCGGTTTAGAAATCGACGTTATCGGCGGCGAACAGGAAGCGCAGATAGGAATTTTAGGCGCGCTCGGCAATAACGACGGAGGAATAATAGACGTAGGCGGCGCAAGTACCGAGGTTACATTCCGTGCCGGCGGAAAAACAGTTTATTCTAAGAGCGTAAACGTGGGTACGGTGCGTCTTTTCGACCTTGCCGCGCGGGATAAACAAAAGCTTTTGCGGATAATTTCCGAAAAAATTGAAGAATACGGTGAATTTTCGGCAGAAAACATTAACGTAAGCGCAATCGGCGGCACGGCGACAAGGCTTGCCGCAATCAAGCATAATCTTTTGCAGTACACGCCCGAAGTTACGGACGGAACGCGTTTTACAGTCGCCGAACTTGAAAAATACGCCGACGCGCTTCTTTCAACCCCCGTGGAAATAATCCGCGCAAATACAATATGCACGGCATCGGCGGAGGTTATAGGCGGCGGCTGTCTGTTGCTTTCCGCAGTGATGAAAAAGTTTGATATTTCGGAAATATCCGTATCCGAAAGCGACAATTTAGAGGGCTATATAATTTATAAAGAGGGCGCGCTATGAGTTTGAGGGATAAGCTCACAATACCTATTGCGGCGGCAATAGTGCCCATTATGTGGCTTGTTGGAGTATGTATATGGTGCCCGCATGATTATGGTTGGTGGACTGCCGCAATTATAGCCGGAGCGGTAGTTGCTTTGCCGTTTTCAAGCCTTATGCACGAGCTGGGGCATATGCTTTTCGGCGCAATTTGCAAAATAAAAGCCGTACCCAAATTTAAATTTTTCGGCTCGTCAAGCTGTAAAATTATTCCGAAAACCGATAAAAATTTAAGAAAACGGCTGATAGTGACCACTCTTGGCGGACCTGTAATAAATTTATTGTTTTTAATCGGCGCAATAGTTGCAATTTGTTTTTCAATAGAATACAGCGTATTACTTCCGGCAAGTTGGTATTTACTTATTATTAATTTGGTTCCTACCGAATATCCGTCCGGAAAAACCGACGCATTAGTTTTATCTGAGCTTATTTCAAACGGCAATACGGCAAAGGTTATGCTTGCCGTACTGACGGTGCAGGCGCAGGTTTTAAACGGAAAACCGATAGCAGAGGTTGACGAACAGCTTTTATTCGGCGTTCCGCAGATTATCGAAAGCGAAGAAAGCTTTATTGCGCTGACCGAACTCAGATATGAGTATTTTAAGGCGAAAGGCGAAACTGACAAAGCCGAGCAATACAAAGCGCGTTTTGAAAAACTTAAAAAAGAATATATGTAAACGTAAACACGGCGGGCGGTGCTTTCAGCACCGCCCGCCGTGTTTAAATCAGCTTATTCTGTACAGCCTGCCGAAGCAGTGCGGACAAACTCTGCCCCACAGCTCGGCTTTGGTTTTGCAAACGTGGTTTCCGCAAGTTCCGCACTCGAAAAACTCATCAAAATCTGTAAAATTTCCGCCTTTTCCGCACACAAAATTTTTCATAAAATCAGTATGTAAAATTATGGAAATTTAATGCGAAAATTTAAAAATTCACTTTAAAAACTTTACTTTGATTATATAATATGGTATAATAAAACAAAACTTCATACACTGAAAATTTTTTTCAAAGAGGTACTAATATGCCCCATAAAAACGAAGGCAATTACGACGCGAATTCGCTTCGCGCACTCAAAGGATTAGAGCCGGTCCGCGAACACCCCGGTATGTATATCGGACCCACGGACGAAAAAGGTCTGCACTGCCTTGTAAGGGAAGTTATCGACAACTCCATAGACGAGGCGCTCGCAGGCTATTGCGATACAATCAACGTAATAATAACCGCGGACGGTTCCTGTTCGGTCAAGGACAACGGCAGAGGTATTCCTACGGGCATTAACAGCGAGGAGGGCATAAGCGGTGTAGAGCTTGCGCTTACAAACCTCAACGCGGGCGGTAAATTCGGCGGCGGAAACAAGGCGGGCGGTTACAAAATTTCTTCCGGTCTGCACGGCGTAGGCGTTTCGTGCGTTAACGCGCTTTCCGATACGCTTATCGCGGAAGTCTGCCAGAACGGTCATATTCACCGTCAGGTTTATCACTGCGGAATTCCCGAAGAACCGCTTAAAATCATAGGCGACACCGAAGAAACGGGCACAACTATCACGTTCCACCCCGACGCGACAATTCTTGAAACGGTTGACTTCAACTACGATACGTTGAAAACGCTTTTGCGCGAGCTTTCATACCTGAATAAAGGTTTAACGCTTACGCTTTCCGACTACCGCGGCGAAAAAGAGCGCCACGACAGCTTCTGTTACGAGGGCGGCGTAGTTCACTTTATCGAAGATATCAACAAGGGCAAGCAGACGCTGTTCGAGAAGCCCGTTTACTTCGAGGACAGCGAGGGCGACGACAGATTTTTAGAGGTCGCTATCCAGTATAACGACAGCTATTCCGAGCAGATTTTCCCGTTTTCAAACAATATCCGCCAGCCCGACGGAGGAACCCACCTCGACGGCTTTAAAGCGGCTTTGACTAAGGTAATAAACGACGCGGGCAGAAGACTGAACATTTTAAAGGACAGCGAAAAGCTTTCGGGCGACGACGTCCGCGAGGGCATAACAGCAGTTGTTTCGGTAAAAATCGCAGACGCGCAGTACGAAAGCCAGACAAAAGCAAAGCTTTGCTCAACGTATGTAAGAGGTTTTGTTCAGAAAGCCGTAACCGAGAAATTCGGCACCTATCTTGAAGAACACCCCTCGGAAACGCGCGAGCTTATTATGCGCTGTATAACCGCGCAGAGAGCAAGGGAAGCGGCAAGGCTCGCCCGCGAAGAAACGCACCGCAAGGGCGTTCTGGAAAGCACCAAGCTCCCCGGAAAGCTTGCCGACTGTTCGGACAAGCGCCCCGAACTCTGCGAAATTTATATAGTCGAGGGCGACAGTGCAGGTGGTACGGCAAAGCAAGGCCGCGACAGACGTTTTCAGGCTATACTTCCGCTCCGCGGAAAAATTCTGAACGTTGAAAAAGTCCGCATAAACCGCGCTTTGGAAAACGAAGAAATAAAAGCTATGATTACCGCGTTCGGCTGCGGAATGATGGAAAACTTCGATGAAAGCAAGCTCCGCTACGACCGCATTATCATAATGACCGACGCGGACGTAGACGGTTCGCATATCAGAATACTGCTTTTAACTTTCTTCTACCGCTATATGCGCCCGCTTGTGGAAAACGGCCACGTTTACGCGGCGCAACCGCCTCTGTACAAGGTTATCGGCAAGGGCGTGCCCGAAGATACCTACCTGTACGACGATAAGGCTTTGGAAGAATTCAGAAAGGGCTTTGACGGTAAATTCACCCTTCAACGCTTTAAAGGCTTGGGCGAAATGGATAAGGAACAGCTTTGGAGCACCACAATGGACCCCGCAAGGCGCACTCTTGTAAGAATAAGCGTAGAGGACGCCGTTGAAGCGGACAGGCTTTTCTCGCTGTTGATGGGCGACCAGCCCGAACTGCGCAGACAGTTTATCGAAGAAAACGCAAAGCTCGTCGAAGAGTTGGATATTTAAGGAGACCTTAAAATGGCTAAATCAAGAAAAGAAACCAGCCCCGAGCTGACAGAAGAATTTAAGCGTACGCTTGAAATGACCAAGCTTCTCGACCGCGAGGTTGACGAAGAGCTTAAAAAGTCTTTCATTGCTTACGCAATGGCGGTCAACGTTTCCCGCGCCATTCCCGACGTCAGGGACGGTTTAAAGCCCGTTCACCGCAGAATACTTTATTCAATGCACGAATTAGGCTTATATAACGATAAACCCTACCGTAAATGCGCGCGTATCGTCGGTGACTGTATGGGTAAATATCACCCCCACGGCGACAGCTCGGTTTACGATGCGTTGGTAAGACTTGCGCAGGACTTTTCAATTAACTTTCCGCTTGTAGACGGTCACGGCAACTTCGGTTCGGTCGACGGCGACCCCGCCGCGGCAATGCGTTATACCGAAGCAAGACTTACCAAGCTTTCCGCGGAAATGCTCCGCGATTTGGATAAGGAAACTATCGACTTTTACCCGACCTTCGACGATACGGGCATGCAGCCCGCGGTTTTGCCTTCGCGCTTCCCCAACCTGCTTGTAAACGGCTCGGACGGTATTGCGGTAGGTATGGCAACCAATATTCCGCCGCATAACCTCGGCGAATGTATAGACGGTGTAATCGCGCTTATCGAAAATCCCGATATAGACGTTGACGGATTAATGGAATACATCACCGCCCCCGACTTCCCCACAGGCGCGCTTATAATGGGCAGAAGCGGTATTAAAAAGGCTTACAGAACGGGCAGAGGCAGTATTATTATCCGCTCGCGCTGCGAGATTGAAGAATACCAAAGCGGAAACCAGACCCGCACGCGCATTGTAGTTACCGAAATTCCCTATCAGGTCAACAAGGCAAAGCTTATAGAAAGTATAGCCGACCTCGTAAAAAATAAGAAAATAGAGGGCATTGCGGACATTCGCGAAGAATCCGACCGCGACGGTATGCGTATCGTTGTGGAGGTCAAAAAGGACGCAAACGCGCAGGTAGTTTTAAATCTGCTGTATAAGTACACGAATTTGCAGATTTCCGACGGTATAATAATGCTTGCACTTGTAGACGGTACGCCTAAGATTTTAAACCTTAAAGAGTGCCTTTATTACTACCTTGAACATCAGAAAGAGGTTATCGTCCGCCGTACAAAGTACGATTTGAACAAGGCGGAGGACAACGCGCACGTCTTGCGCGGACTTGTGATTGCTCAGGCAAGCATTAACGAGGTTGTCGAAGTCTGCAAAAACGCAAAAGATAAGAGCGACTGCGTTGAAAAGCTTACGCAAAACTTCGCGCTTGACGAAAGGCAGGCTACCGCCGTTGCGGAGTTAAGGCTTTTCAGAATTTCACACCTCGAAGTGGATAAGCTCACTAACGAGCTTGCGGCTCTGGAAGCGCAGATTGCCGACTATAAAGACATTCTTGCAAACGAAAGCAGAGTGCTTGAAATCATCAAAAACGATTTGCTTGAAATAAAGCGCAAATACCCCTCCGAAAGAAGAACGGAAATTTCTGTCGATTTCAGCGGCGATATTGAGGACGCAGACCTTATCCCCGTTGAGCAGGTTGTGGTTTCTATGACGCATACGGGCTACGTCAAGCGTCTGCCGGTTGCCGAATACCGCGCACAGCACCGCGGAGGCAAGGGTATAACGGGACATAAACCCAAGGAAGAGGACTTCGTTGAAAAGATGTTCGTATGCTCCTCGCATGACGATTTGCTTCTGTTCTCTACCTACGGCAAGGTATACCGCATAAAAGCGTTTGAAATTCCCGAAGCGGCGCGCACAGCCCGCGGCAGAGCAATGGTCAACCTTGTGCAGATTGCGCAGGACGAAAAGGTTACAACAATTATTCCCGTACCCGAGGGCGCGGAAGGTTATATAGCGTTCGCAACCAAAAACGGACTTATCAAAAAGACCAGGCTTGAAGAATTTGAAAGAATTAACCGCAACGGTAAAATTGCGATAAGACTTAACGAGGGCGACGGACTTATTTCCGTACAGTTCACAACAGGCAGTAACGAGCTTATGATTGCTTCCCGCGCGGGCAAGTGCATACGCTTTGACGAAAGCAACGTGCGTTCTATGGGCAGAGATACGGCCGGCGTACGCGCAATGAAGCTTGACGGAGCGGACGACGCGCTTGTCGATTTGCTTGTCGTAGACGAAAATAAAGACGTTTTAACGGTAACAGCAAACGGCTTCGGCAAACGCAGTAAGCTTGAAGATTACCGCGTGCAGGGCAGGGCAGGCAAGGGCATTAAGGCGGGCACTTTCAACGAAGTAACAGGCGCGCTTGTAAACCTTAAACAGGTAACTCCCGAAGAGGACGATATAATGATTATTTCGGACGGAGGCACTATAATAAGAATGCACTGTTCGGATATTTCAAAATTCGGCAGAGCTTCCCGCGGGGTGCGCTTAATGCGCCTTAAAGACGGTATTGTTGCAACAGTTGCTATAACCGAACGCGACGAAGACGCGGAAGCGGTAACCCCTGAAGAAACTGCCGCAGACGTTACAGAGGAAACGGACATTCCCGAAGATACCGAAGAATAATCAATAGAATAATCAATAAAAAACCCGCCGAGCGTTATAAAACGCTCGGCGGGTTTTTTATTTTATTTTTTAACAGCAGTCCCAGTCTACGAACGCACGGTCGAAATCAAGTTCTTCAAGCGCGTCAAAAGGTATTCCCGCTACGAGTATTCCGGCGTCGCCTATGCAAATTCTTCCGTCAAGTTCGCTGTTTATTTTAAACAGTACAATATTTTCCATATAATCAAAGTCGGCGGACTGGGTTGTGTCAGCGTGACCCGCGAAAGTGGCGGCTGGCACGCATTTGTTTATTTCATCCGCAATCATATCGTGATAAACGTCAACTTTTTTGTATATCGAAGAGAGCATCTGGTCGCCGATAGTCATAAACCTTACCGGTAATATGCTTACGGCTTTTTCCGCTTTAAGTTTAAAGGCAGAGGTCACCCATTCGTTTTCGTCGGCAGAGCCGTCATCGGGCTGAAACTTGCCTATGCTGTCATAATATACGACTTTGTGCGGCGTGGGATATTCTTCTGAATTTTCCGCCATAAATACTTGCAGTATGCCCTTGGTCGGGAAATCAACGGGATAGCCTTCAAGCGGTTCCAACCCTTCGAGATTCAGCTGTATAAACAGAACCATAGGCTTGCCGTTTTCGTCCTTGGGTACGGACGCGCCCTTGGGCAGATAGGGGAATCCGCCCATCTTACTGTCAGTTTCGCTCGGTTTACCTTCAACGGGAGCAAGATTATAGCAAGGGAGTTCGGTTGCCTGTTTATAGCTCTCAATAATTTTAAGGTGTTTTTTGCTTAATTTTGTCATTTAAGTTTTTCTCCTTGTTTTTTATTGCGTTTTTTTCTTTTTATTTGACGAGGGCATAATAACGTGCATCAGCTTAATAAGCCAGCCGGACAGCGGGAACGCGGCTTCAATTACCACCACAATGGTAAGTATTTGCCCGTAATCCCATTTCAGTTCGCTCCAACCGTCATACAGCATATCCTGGATAATTGCAACGGGCAATGTTGTTATATACAGCGCAAGCACGCAAATTGCCAAAACCGACAGACACAGCACTATTCTGTAAGCGTTGAACGGCTGGCACAGTCTGAATACCATAACAAAGCCAGAGAAGGTCAAAGCAATCATACACATAGCCATTCGGTGCTTGTCGTCAAATATCGTCGGACTTATTTCCGTAGTCAGATACATCGCCATAACGCAAATAATCATTAGCAGCGCGCCCGACACGGCTCCGCTCATAACGTGGGAAATAAACTTGCCCTGAACTCTGTCCTTGTTGGGCTGTAACGAAAGGAAGAATGACGGTATGCCTATAATCGCAGTTTCAAGCAAAAGCATATTCGCGGGCATAAACAGATACGGCCTTGCCATACAAATGCAAATCGTAGCCAAAATCGCCGTGAACAGCGTTTTCATTAAATACAGCGAGGACGAGTTTTGTATGTTGTTTATAACCCGTCTGCCTTCGGATACTACTTTGGGCATCGAGCCGAAGTTGTTGTCCATAAGCACAAGGTGGCTTACGTTTCTCGCCGCCTCGCTTCCCGAAGCAACCGAAATTGCGCAGTCCGCTTCTTTCAGCGCCAGAATATCGTTTACGCCGTCGCCGGTCATTGCAACGGTATTGCCCTCGGCTTTGATAGAGCGCACCAAAATCGCCTTTTGTTCGGGTGAAACCCTGCCGAAAACCGTGTATTTGTTGGCAACGTTTTCAACCTCGCGTTCGTTAAGACCGTCTAAGGAAATAAACTTTTCCGCGTGCGCAATTCCCGCGCGCTTTGCAACCTCCGCAACAGTAACGGGGTTGTCGCCTGAAATAACCTTTACGTTTACGTCGTTATCTTTAAACCATTTTATTGTTTCAACAGCGTCCTCTCGCACGTTGTCTGCAATGGAAATTATCGCCACGGGCTTCATTACCGCGGGCAGTTTTTCCCCCGAAATAGCCGTAGTGGAGTGGGCAAGCACTATTACGCGCAACCCCATCTGCGCATACTGTTTTACAATTCTTTCAACCTTGGCGGGGCAGGGCTTCAAAACGAATTCGGGCGCGCCCATAGCGAAAGTGCCTATTTCTTCAAAGGTTACCGCGGAAAACTTTCTCTTTGACGAGAACGGAATTTTTGCGATAGCAGAGTACTTTTCACTGAACCCGAAGTGGTTGTAAAGCGCAATCGAGGTTTGGTTGTTTCCGTCCAGCTCGCGCAGCATACTGCCCATAATATCGTTTATTGAATGGTCGCCGACGGTGTTTAAAATAACAGTATCGTTGACCTTCATTCTTCCGTCTGTTATCGTACCCGTCTTATCAAGGCACAAAACGTTTACGCGCGCAAGCATTTCAAGCGAATACATATCCTGCACAAGCGTGTTCGATTTTGCAAGCCTGATAATGCCGACAGCCAGCGCAAGCGAGGTTAAAAGCAACATTCCCGAAGGAATCATACCTATAATAACGGTACAGGTGCGCTGAATGGCGTAGTTAATGTTTGCCGAAAAAATTCCCGCAAAAACCGAAGCGTCCGTAAAGGTCGGGTCGGTGGGTGGCAAGCCCTTAACGCTTGCGTAGGTGCGCAAAAACGTTCCTATCGCAATGGGAATAATAAGTATCGAAATACACTTAATTATCAGCTTTGTCGAGTTCATCAACTCGGAGTTGGGGCGTTTATATTTTTTAGCCTTGGAAGAAAGCTTTTCAAGATAAGTTTCCTTGCCTACCTTTTCAACGCGGAACTTGCCGTTTCCCGAAGAAATAAAGCTTCCCGCATACAAAATATCGCCTATCTGTTTTTTAATTGCAATGGATTCGCCCGTTAAAAGGCTTTCGTTAACCTCAACGGTGCCCTCGGCAAGAATACAGTCCGCGGGAACCTGATTTCCCATATCAAGTATAATAACGTCGTCTACAACAATTTCCTTAGTCGGAATTTCAATAGTTTCCCCGTCGCGTATCACCTTGACGGTATTAGACGACAGTATCGAAAGTTTGTCTATTGCAAGCTTAGAGCGTATTTCCTGAACAATGCCTATTACAATGTTTGCGGTAGTTATAACTATAACAAGATAGTTTGAAAACTTCTGCGTATTTGCAAGCAGCAGCGCTATAAACGCCAGAAGGCACAGCAAGTTAAAGAACGTGCAGATATTCCCGATAAAAATGCTCGCGTATGAGCGGGAGTACTTTTTGTTGGTATCGTTGAACAAAAACTGCTTAAAGCGCGTTTCAACCTGCTCGTTCGTCAAGCCTTTGTTTAGCTTGGGCGAAAAACGTTCAACCTTGGTGTTTACCGTCTTTTTGGGGTGCCGTTTAAAGTATTTTATTATTTTATCCTTGTCGAACGTTTCCGTTTTAGCGGTGTCTTCCGATGCGGAAACGGCGGGCTTCGGCTCGTCGCCGGGGAACAGCGCAATCTGCACAGGTTCGGCGCTTACCGTTGCCGTTTCTTCAACCGCCTCGACAGCGGGCGCGATTTCTTCGGGTTCGGCGGCGGGAGCCGTACGCTTTGCGGTTTTATCCGTTTTCGGCGCAGGCTTAGCCGTTTTTGCGCTCTTTTCGGTTTGCTCCGTCTGTGCGTTTTCCGTATTTTCGTCCTGAGGATTGTTTTCGTTTCGTTTAAAAATAATTTTGCTCATAATCAACCTGTTTCGCAAAAATCTATATCTACTTTATTATATCATTAAAGTGCATTAATTTCAATATATTTTCGGGTAAATTAATTGCATTTGACGGTTGTTTGCTATATAATTTTATTGAAAATGCACAATAATTTTGTATTGCAGTAAATTATTCCCATTTAAGGACGGTTTTTAAATGATAGACATAAATTTAATCCGCGAAAATCCCGAACTTGTCAAAGCCAACATAAAAAAGAAGTTTCAGGACCATAAGCTTGTTCTCGTAGACGAGGTAATTGCGCTCGATAAGCAAAAACGCGCGTTACAACAGGAGGGCGATAATCTCCGTGCGCAGAGAAATTCCCTTGCAAAGCAGATAGGCGCGTTTATGCGCGAGGGCAAAAAGGACGAAGCGGAAAAAATAAAAGAGCTTTCCAAAGCAAATAACGACCGCGTCGCTCAGATAGAGGCGGAAACGGCAGTTATCGAAGAAAAACTCAAAAAAGCTATGATGTCTATTCCCAATATCATTGCGGACTATGTGCCTTTGGGCAAGGACGATAGCTTTAACGTGCAGGGCAAAGTATTTTTGACCCCCGCAGAAAAGCCGTTTGAAGTGCCTTACCACCTCGACATTTTGGAAAGCCTTAGCGGTATCGATTTGGACAGCGCCCGCCGTACAAGCGGAAACGGCTTCTATTATTTAACGGGCGATATTGCCCGCCTTCATTCCGCGGTATTATCATATGCGCGCGATTTTATGATTGACAAGGGCTTTACCTACTGCATACCGCCCTATATGATAAGAAGCGACGTCGTTTCCGGCGTTATGAGCTTTGAGGAAATGGAAGGTATGATGTACAAGATAGAGGGCGAGGACCTGTATTTAATCGGCACATCCGAGCACTCTATGATAGGCAGATTTATGGGGCAGACGCTCGCAGAGGATAAGCTTCCCCAAACGCTTACGTCCTATTCGCCCTGTTTCAGAAAGGAAAAGGGTGCGCATGGGCTTGAAGAGCGCGGAATTTACCGCATACACCAGTTCGAAAAGCAGGAAATGATTGTTATCTGTAAGCCCGAAGAAAGTGATATGTGGTATGAAAAGCTTTGGAATTACACCGTAGAGCTGTTTGTTTCAATGGAAATTCCCGTGCGCCAGCTTATCTGCTGTTCGGGCGATTTGGCCGATATGAAGTACAAGAGCTGCGACGTGGAAGCGTGGAGCCCCCGCCAGAAGAAATATTTCGAAGTGGGAAGCTGTTCCAACCTCACGGATGCGCAGGCGCGCAGACTCGGCATAAGATACAAAAATTCAAAGACGGGCAGAAACGAGTTCGCCCATACGCTTAACAACACCGTTGTTGCGCCGCCCAGAATGCTGATTGCCTTCCTTGAAAACCATTTGCAGTCCGACGGAAGCGTGTATATTCCGCCCGTGCTCCGTCCGTATATGGGCGGTAAGGAAAAGCTTGTTCCCAAAAAGTAAAATACGTTTAAATTTTAAAGGCGGTCGGCTTTTTTAAAAAAAGCCGACCGCCTTATTATTATTTTTTCAGAAATTTTTCAAGCTTTTTAGCCGTTAAAAAGGATATTTCAAAGTTCTTTTTTCTCAGTTTTCCCAAATTAGCGGGCGTAAACCGCTTGTCCATTGCAAGGTAAAGTACAACGTTTTCTTTCAGCGCAATATCGAAGTCCGTTAAAACACCGGCGGGAATTTGCTTGTTGCGCACCGCAAGCATTGCCGAAGCGTAGAAGTATGTAAGGCGGTTGCATATTGTATCAACTGCAAAGGTGTATACGTCCTTCGCAAGCTTTGATTTGCATTTTTTAAATTCTTTCAATGCCGCTGAAAGCTCGCTTTGCACTTTTTCGGAATATACCGCGCGGTCGTTATCGGCGGACGCTTTCTTTTCAGCCGCAAACGGCCGTATATTGCTTTTTTCAATGCTTTTTGCTGAAAGTAAAACAGAAATTTCCGCCGTAGACTTATCCCCGTCGGGTAAAAATCCCTTAAACAGCGCCGTTTTTAAAGCGGTTGCTCCGTCAAAAACTATTATATCCGCGTTAGAGGCGGAAAGCTTATTAATCAACCCGACGCAATCTTCAAATTCAAAGGCTTGTCCGCACAAAATAACGTATTTGCCCTTTGCCTGCTTAATTGCGTTCTGAACTATTTCCGCAAATCCGCGGTTTTCTTCTGTATACAGAATTTCCGCTTCGTCCGGTTCGGGCGGTACTTCGGAAACGCTTCTGCAAACGATAATCGAAACTGCTTTTTTCATATCAAAAAGATTATATTATAAAATATTATAAAAGTCAATGGCAAATAAATCTATTACTTGCGCTTGCGCCCGCGGTATGCTATACTTATAGGCGAGTTTATACACGGAAAAGAAAATGAGATTAGTATTTTTTGATATAGAGTGCGCCGGCGTGCACAAAACTTACGCAAAAATCTGCGCGTTCGGATATGTAGTATGCGACGAACAGTTCAATATAATCGAAAAGGAAGATATTTTAATCAACCCGCGCGGTCGGTTCGAGCTTACCGACAGAAAGGGGGAAAAGGGAATCACTCTGCCGTACGAGTACAGCGAGTTCAAAAAACATCCGTCTTTTCCCGCGGTTTACGGGCGAATAAAAGAATTGCTTGAAGACAAAAATGCATATGTATTCGGGCATGCGGTTTTAAACGACGTAAAATATCTCAATCTTGAAACCCGCCGCTTCAAACTGCCGTCCTTTAAGTTCCGTTTTAACGACAGCCAGCTGATTTTTATGACATATAAAAACGATTTTTCCCGTCAGTTCGGGCTGGAATCCATAGCGGAAAATTTAGGGGTGGAATTCACTCCGCACCGCGCCGCCGACGACGCTTACGCGACTATGCGCATAGTTGAAGCACTTTGCAAGGTAAACAACTGCACCTTTGAGGAGCTTTTAAAGTTGTACAAAATCACCTCGGGCAAGATTGAAAATTACAATATTATCCGTCCGCAGGCGGAAGCTTTCAGGCAGTACAGTAAGCAGAAAAATATCGAAAAGGAACGCCGTTCCCGCGCACGCGTTAAATTCAATAATTATTATCTAAAAAAACGTTTTGTTAAGGGCGGAAAGCTCGGTGGGGCGGTATTCACGTTTACCCGCGCAATCGAGGACGATATCAGCGTTTCGCTTGCGCTTGTGGATAAGATTTACGCGAACGGCGGAAAGTACACGCAACAGGTTGAAGCCTGCGCTTACTTCGTGCAGACGGAGGGCGACGTTTCCGGGCGCGCGAAAACGGCGAACTCGTCCGAAAATATTAAAGTGCTTGAAATTGCTGATTTGGAGAGGCTTTTGAATGACTGAGTTGCCCGCAGAGTTTATTGAAAGAATGAAAAAAATTCTCGGCGTGGAATTTGAAAGCTTTTTGCAGAGCTATACCCGCCCGCCAGAAAAGGGAATTCGTGTAAACCTGCTTAAAATTTCAACGGAAAATTTCGAAAAAATTTCTCCGATAGCGCTTGACGGAAAGGTTTTGTGGGACGACAGCGGTTATTACGCAAAGGGCGAAAGCCTCGGCAAAACAATCGCGCACGCGGCGGGGCTGTATTACGTTCAGGAGCCTTCCGCAATGTGCGCCGCGCCCGAGCTCGAAGCAAAAAGCGGCGAACGCGTGCTTGATTTGTGTTCCGCCCCCGGCGGAAAGGGAACCCGTCTTGCCGCATATATGCATGGCGGCGGAGTGCTTGTTTTAAATGAAATAGACGCTAAACGCTGTGAAATTCTGCGCTCGAACGTTGAACGCACGGGCGTTAAAAACGCTGTTACCTTAAACCGCAGTCCGCAGAATTTAGCGGAAATTTTTTATAATTATTTTGATAAAATTTTAGTGGACGCGCCTTGTTCGGGCGAGGGAATGTTCAAAAAAGAACAAAACGCAATACCCGAATGGAGTATGGCAAACGTTGCGCGTTGTGCCGCGCGGCAGACGGAAATTCTGAATTGCGCCGATAAAATGCTTGCGGGCGGCGGACGGCTTGTCTACTCAACGTGTACTTTTGCGCCCGAGGAGGACGAGGAGCAGATAGAAAGCTTTTTGCAAGCCCACGCGGAATACAAGCTTTTAAAAATGCAAAAGCTTTATCCGCACAAAGTCCGCGGTGAAGGGCATTTTTGCGCAGTGCTTGAAAAAACGGTCGGCGAACGCAGAGAGGTTTGCAACCTAAAATTCAAAGCCGATAAAACGGCCGAAAAATTGTACAGAGAGTTTGAAAAAGAATACTTGAACACAAGCTTCGGCAATCTGCACTTATTCGGCGATAAATTATATTCGCTGTTGACGGACTTGCCCGAAATTATGCGGTCGGGCGTATTCCTCGGTGAAATAAAAAACGGCAGATTTCAGCCATCGCACACGCTTGCAATGTGTTTAAAAAAGGACGAAGCAAAGTGCATAGAAATTGATGAGAACACCGCTTTGAAATACCTTCGCGGTCTGACGTTTGATTGCAACGCGGACGAAAAGGGCTGGCGGCTTGTAACTTATCTCGGCTATCCGCTGGGCTGGTGCAAGGCGGTTGGAGGAGTGGCAAAGAACCATTTGCCGAAAGGTCTTAGAATTTAATAAACTTTAAAAGTAAAAGCCCGCCCGAACATTAACTGTTCGGGCGGGCTTATTTAAATCTTTACAATAATTATTCGGTTACGTCGCCGTTATCCGTATTTCCGTCAGTTGTGTCGCTGTCGGAATTATCTCCGCTTTCGCTTACGTCCGCGGGCTGTTCCGCGCTTTCCTCTGCGGGAACTTCTTCGGCGGGTTCTTCAACGGTTTCAACCGTTTCTTCCGCCGTATCGGTGCTTTCCGTTTCGGTTGCGCTGTCAGCTTCGCCGTTGTCCTCGGTTTCCTCGTTTTCTACAAGGTGCAACTTCCTCATATAGCGTTTGCGCTGGCGGTAATTGTTCTTCTGCAACGATTTTTCGCTCTTTGTGCGGCGGTTCTTTTTAAGCACGTCGCGGAGCAACAGAGATACAAGCGTTACAAGCAACGCAACAACAAGTATAATAGAAGCTACATACAGCCAGATATTCGTAGGATTATCGTCGTCGTTGGTATCGTCGTCACCGCCGTCGTCAACGGTAGCTTTTTCGATATTCTTGTCAACTGCGGAATAATCTGCAAATACGTTATAGGAGTTATCTTCTTCGTTTTTGTAGGTGAAGAAGCCGAGCGTTTCCTCGTACTCGGAAATCTTGTAATCGTAACCCGTTTCACCGTCCTCGGCAACGTCTGCATTGAACGGCTCGTAGGTGTCGGAATCGTACAAAGTGTAGGTGTAGTAAAGCGCTTTGTATCCGTCAACGTTTTTAACGTCGTCCGCGGTAAGCTCGCCCTTTTCCGTAAGTTCCTTTATAAGACTTTCGAAGTAAGCAACGGTCTCCGTCTTTGTATCGATGCGGTCAAGCAGGTTTTTGCTTTCAAGTACGTTTTTGTACTGGTTGATAAGCTTTGCTTCGTACTCACTGCGAAGGTTTGCATAGTTATCGGAAGAAGCGGAGTATGCGCTGTAATCAAATGCAACCGCGCCCGTCGTGTACGTTCCGTCGGAATTGATTCCGCTGTTTCCGCGTTCGCCGTTCCAAACTTCGATGCGGTAGTCAAGGCTCTTGCTCCCCGTATGCAGGAAGAAGTTAACCGTTGTCCAGCCGTTCGCATCGAACGAAGAATTCTCTTTATTCACATTCGCCATATACGAAGTATCGGCGTTGTCGGCTACGTATCTGTAAGGCGCTTTGTTCGTATCGAAGGGTTTAACCTCGTTCTTTCTTTCGCCGTTGACAAGATAGTAGTAGGTTCCGTCTACATATTCGTAAACGCGTTTTCCGCCGGAAGTGCAGAGGAAGTGGTCTGCAACCTTACCGTTTTCGTAGTAATAAGTTTCACCGTCAACCAAATCGTCGAACAGTATTTCATTTACGCCCTTACCGTTTTCGGTATCCTTGAAGTACTTGCCAACCGTTTCATATTTATAATACTTATACGATTTTACAAGATTGTTAAGGTTTGCGTAAAGCGCTGTATCGGTGCTGTCCGCGCTGTCGAAAAGTCCGTCCTTGCGCAGTTTGTAAACGATTGCCGCGCGGTGCTCCTCGTCGGTCATATCGTCCTTATCGTAAGCTTTGTTAAGCACGTTGCCTTCGTCGTCGTAATAGAATGTATATTTCGGCGTAGAATAACTTAACACTTCGCGGGTGTTCGCATCTACAAGGTAAACGTACGCGTTTGCGCCGTCGCTTACTTTAACTTTTACCGAAACGGTCTGATAACTGTCTGCCGCAACGTTCTTGCTTTCGCTGATAAAGCCATAATTGACCGCGAAAGAGTAGTAGTTTGTATTCTCGTCATACTTATCATCGGCGGTAACTTTTCTGTAATTTTTGCCGTTGTAGGCAACTGTTGCGCCGCTGTAATCGCTTTCCGCTTCAACATAGTAATTCTTATAGGTATGCTCGTTAGCGGAAGCGTTTTCCGAATACTGACGCAGATTATTTATTATTATAAGGGGCTGATAGCAGTCCTCGCCGAAAACGTCGTTCCAGCTCTTTGCCGCTTCGGTATTTAAGAATGCTTTTGTTATCTCGTTCCAGTTTGCATAGCTTTCCGCGCCCTCGCGGTTGATAAGTCCCGCAAGCGTGTTGGTGTTCTGCGCGTCGTATCCGTCGCTGTAAGCGTTGTCTGAAACGTACGAGCTTCCGCCGTTAACGCCGTAGTAGTCCGAAGGGTTAGCAATTTCTTTCTTTACGTCGGAAATTCCGCTCGCTTCGGTAAATACCTTGTTGTCGGTATCGTTATCTTCGGTCGAGAATGAGAATTTAACCGAGCTGTCGCCCGCGGAGGTAAGGTCGTAAATTTTTTCGCTTACCGTAAGCGTCTGCAAATTAGCGATTGCCGCCCAGCCGTAATCGAATGAAGAAGCGGAGGAGCTGACAATATCCGTTACGCCGAAGCTGAAATCAATTTTAAAGGTTTTCTTTAAATATTCGCCGCTGATTTCGTCCTTGTCGTCGCAGGTGTTTTCAACGAACAGGAAGCAGTGCACCCAGCCGTTGTAAATGTCCTCGTCGTCGCCGAACGTCGTCTTTTTATCGGTCGTATCAAGTGTGAACGAAGCCGAGTTATCCTCGTCGTCAACGTCGGTAATTTTAACCGTAGCCGCCGTCGAGCCGTTCATATCCGAAGTTTTAAGCCAGAACGAAACAATCATTCTTTCGTCATAGCCGAGCGTAAACAGAGTATCGGTAACGGTGGAGGTGTAAGCCGCGCCGCGCGCCGAAAGCATAACAAGCATATTGTTTGCGCTGTTGTAACCGGGGAGCTTATCAAAGCCGTTGGCGCCGGTAAGCGCGTTATTGAGCTTAGCTGAATAATCAAAGCCCGCAATACCGCTTATACCGTTGGTTCCGAAAACGCCGACAAGGTCTTTGGAGGTATCTATACCGCTCTTTAAGCTGTCGGGCAGGTTATAATTGTTTCCGCTGTCGCCGTTGCCTACGCCCGAAAGCGTTGCGTTGTTTTTAACCGTTTCACCGTCAAGCGTGCCCGCCGCATAAAGCTTACCGTCCGACTTTTCGGAAGTGAGCTTTGCAGAGGTGTTAGCCTGTCCGAAGGTTACGCTCTTGTAAACGCTGTCCGCGCCCGTGCCGTTTTCCGAGGCAAGGTCAATAAGGTAGCGGAAGTGTTTGGAATGTCTTGCGCCCGTGCCGTATCTTATATCTGTATCGGCAATGAATATTTTATCGTCCGCGTCGCTTGTAAGCGTGCACGAGGTCTTGTTTGCAGTAATTTCCGCGGCGTGCGCGTTGTAACTGCTTTTGAACTCGGAGGTTTCGTTTCCGTTGCTGTCAAGCGCTTTTTCGTCGAGCGAGCGGAATTTTTCAACCGAAACGTTATCGAAGAACGCATATCCCGTGCATTTTTCGCTGTTCGCGCTCTGACCTAAACCGAGGTTAAGCTGAATTGTGCTGTCCGCAAAGTCGCACGCGTTAACGTAAACCGTATATTTAAGCCAGCCGTTGCTCTGTTCGATAGCAGAAGCGTCGCTTTTATTTTCTTCTATTATTTTTTCTGTGTTAATGGCTTTGATTTTGAAAGAATCTATCGAAGTGCCGTTAACCGACTGCGTAACTTCGATAAACGCGCCTCTGTCCTGGTCGTCAAGCTGGCTGTAACCTTTATCGAACTTCAAGTCGGAGGTTTTAACCCAAACGGAAATTTCCGCCGCGGTGTTCGCTTCAAGCGTAAGCGTCTGCGAAGAGTAGTACTGCGAAATACCGTTGTAGTTGTTGTTGGCGGGATAGTTGTGCACCATCAAAACGTTATCGCAGGGGAATTTCAGCTCGCTGTCGTAGTAATGGTTGCCGTTTTCGTCCTTGTAGACGGTAACCTTTTTGCCGTTTTCGTCGGTGTAATAGCTTTCGCTGTCGGTATCGGTAATTTTATAGGGAGTGCCGGGGTTGTCGATAAGCGCAAATCTTACCGATTCGCCGAGCGTTCCGTCCCCGTTTACGAAGTAGTATTCGCTATCGGCGGTTTCGCCTTCCGCAACCTCCTTCTTTTTAACTTCTTTATTGCCGAAGTAATGCTTTCCGTCGCGCTCGGTTATGCCGAAGTAATCCTCGTACGTCTGATATTTGATATAGCTTTCGTCCACGTCGGAAGAAGAGAGGAGCGCGGCGTAAGTATCCTTATAGAGTAAATCGCGCGCCTTCATTCCGTTGTAATCAACGTAATCGTCGTCCGTGGTCTTCAAATCTGCGTTGTATTCAAGCTTGCCTTTCAGGTCGGAAGCGGTAAGCCTGTCCCACTCGTAAGAGGAGGTGCCGATAATGCCCGACATAGCGTTAGAGCTGTCGCCCGTGCGCGTCCAGCTGTCGGCGGTTTTAATAAGATAAACCGCTTTTCCGTCCTTGATATATTCGTCGCTGGGATAGTTGAAGAATTCGAAGTTGCCGTTCTTTAAAAGCTGGGTGTCTTCCTGCTTGGGAGCCAGCGCCGTAGGTTTTTCTTCTTCCTCGGTTTTAGCGCACGCCGCCGCGAACCCCGTACAGGAAATCGCCGCCGCCGCAAGAAAAGCTATAGCCGACTTTCTTTTTTTGCTTCTGAAATAATTGTTTTTTGCCATATAACACCTTAGTTTTGCGCGGTGCGGAAAACCCGCCTCCGCTATATATCTATTTAATAATCGTACTTACTCATTTTAATATAATCGCCTTTTATTAGCAAGCAAAAATACTTAAATCGGGCGAAAAAATTTTATTATTTTTGCGTTAATTGCAAAAACTTTAAATAAATAATCTTTTTAGCGCGGGTTTTACGGAAATTTGTATATGAAAATGAATAAAAGTTCGTTCAAAAGAATACTTGCGGGACTGCTGACGGGCATAGTCAACGGGCTTTTCGGCGGAGGCGGCGGAATGGTGGTTGTTCCGCTTATGAAAAATATGCTCGGCTACGAAGAAAAGTACGCCCACGCAACGGCAATTTTGGTAATTGCGCCCGTGTGCGCCGCAAGCCTTGTAACTTATATCGTCAACGGCTATTTTTCGGCGGAGGTTATTCTTCCCGCCGCAGTCGGTTCGGTTGCGGGCGGACTTCTCGGTGCCGAGCTTTTGGATAAACTGCCCGCGTTCTGGGTTAACGCGGTGTTTTTGGCGGTAATGCTTGCGGCGGGACTGCGTATGCTTTTTTAAAACCGCCGTAAACGGTGTAAAAAGCTGTCATGCTTGGCGCAGTCAAAGCATCAGGGGATTAAGGGGGGTAGTTTTTGCGGTCATTTCGAGCGTAGCCGGGAAATCCCCTTGGTAAAGTGTAAAATCTACATATAACGGAGTTTAATTTTGAGTTTTATATTATATCTGCTTGCGGGATTTTTTTCGGGAATGCTTGGCGGTATGGGAATGGGCGGTGGTACGGTGCTGATTCCCGCGCTTACAATACTTTTCGGGGTGGAACAGCACATTGCGCAGGCAACGAATTTAATAGCTTTTCTGCCTATGGCGGCTTTCAGTCTTAAAGTGCATAAGGATAAGGGCAATTTAAAAACGCAGGGGGTGTGGTGGATAGTAATTCCCGCGGTTTTAACCTCTGTCGCGGGCGGGCTTGCCGCCGCGCTTCTGCCCGCAGATATATTGAGAAAGCTTTTCGGCGCGTTTTTGGTTTTTCTTGCGATAAAGGGCGCGCTTTCGTTGAAGCTTCCCGCAAAAAACAAATAAGCAAACGGTTATGAAAAAACAAGCCGCCCCGCGGGCTTACTAAGCCCGCGGGGCGGCGTTCGTATAAAAACGGCGTTTATTCTTTTGAAACAAGTCTTTTAAAGGGACGGAAGTTGAACATTTCCATTGCGTACAGTATTCCGCCCGTAAATGCAAGCATAAGCGGCGCGCAGATAAGTATTTGCAACGCTTCGGAAACATATCTTTGCAGAATTCCGTTCAGCAGCCACCCGAAAATGCACGCGACTGCGGAAACAAGTATGCTTCTTACAGTGTATTTTAGGCAGTTTACGCCCTTGCATTTCTTTTTCAAAAGCCGTAAGTTCAGCGCCGCGGCTATAATCTGCGCCAGCGCAAGCCCGACTATGTACGAGTAAATTCCGAGGTATTTTGTAAGAATTGCTATAGAAGCCAGCATAAACGCCGCGCCTATGCAAAAATAGATAAGGGTACGCTTTTCGCAGTTCATTGAGTTGAGTACGGTGTTCGTAATCATCGTTATGCACATAGGCAGCATAATAAACGCGCTCGCCGTAACTATCTCGCCGCAAAGCTCGTTGTCGTAAAGAAATATACTTATTGCCTTGCCGAGAACGAACATTATAGGCATAAGCAGGGTTGCGATAAATATCGCGGCTTTAACCGTCTTTTCAACGTCGTGCTTTACCGCTTTGGTCTTGTTTTTATAATAATTTTCCGAAAGCTCGGGCGCAACCACGACCGCAATCGAGCCTATAAGGGTGTTGGGAATAAACAGCATGGGCACAGCCATACCCATTGTCACTCCGTAAAGCGCTATCGCTTCCGAGTTGGTGTAACCGCACAGATTAATCAAAAGCGCGGGCAAAATAACCGCAACCGCCGAGTTTAGCAGCGAGGTGGAGGTTCGCATAGCCGTAATGGGCGCCGACGAGGAAATAAGCGGTTTTAACTGCTGTTTTGGGTTTACAAACCTTCCGCCCTTTTTAAAGTACCAGAACAGGGAAACGGTAAAAGAGAATATGTAGGAAATAAGTACTGCTATAACCGCTCTCTGCGCGCCCGCTACGGGGTTTGCGCAGCCGATAATAAGCGCAATTCCCGCGCCGACCATAACGGCGTCTTCTAATAATTCTATAACCGAATATGCGAGGAACTGTTTGCTTCCCCAGAACGAACCGCGTATAACCGCGTAAACGGAAGTTAAAACAAGCCCCGGCAGAAGTATTACGAAAATGGAAATACAGCGTTTATCCGAGAATAAAAACCCGAAAACGTTTCTGCCGAAAAACAGAATAAGCGCAATGGGGATAGTTAAAAGCAGTGTGCACAAAACGCCCGCAGTAACCGCCGAGTGTTTGCCGTGCACATCGTTCGTCGCCCTGCTTTTTGCCATCAGACGGGATACCGTTACGGGAACCCCGCTTGAAGCCACGGTAAGAAACACCGCAAAAACCGTAAGGCAAATCTGGTAAATTCCAAGTCCCTCCGCGCCGATAATTCTCGTCAAAATAATGCGGTAAATAAAGCTTAAACCCTTTTCCACGGTGGAAAACACAGTTACCATCGCCGCAGATTTGTAAATATTTTCTTTTTTAGCCTTTTTTTCTTTCTTTGTTTTTAACGCTTTCATTCAAATGTCCTTCCCCAATATTCTACAAATTTCACGGCGGTTTTATGAACAAAAAAATTTTTTAGTGCGTATAATATATCAAATGTTTACGCTTATTACGGAAAAAAGCAGATTTTTCAGGGTCAAACGCGGGCAAAGCGGAGAGGAGATAGAAAAATTTTTTATCTCGCCCGTGAACGGCAAAACGTTTGCAGGCAGAATAATAGAAATCAGTCCCGGCCTTTCCGTTTATACGGCGGCGGTGGGAGATACTTACCGCACGCTTGCAAAAAAGCTCGGCGCCGACGAGGACGCTCTGAAAAACATAAACTGCGGTAAACCCGTCTATCCGACGTGTAAAATTTTTTATCCGCGCAAAAAGCCGTAAAGCTTTCACCGCGAAATTTTTTCAGCGCTTTGCACGGCTTAACAGCGAAAAACATATAAATATAATACATAACATTAAAAGGAGGAAATTATGTCGTTTTTTTCCAATTTCCAGTCGGATAAATGCCCCGGTACCATAAGCGGAAATCCGCTGAACGGAATGTGTGAAAAGGTTTGTATTCAGGCGCAGAAAATTTTCGACGCCTGCATTAAGCAGATTCAGATTGAAAACTACACTCTCACTTTGACGGACGCCGTTCCCGCGAATCCTACATATCCCTTAACTTTCATAAGCGCAAGGTCGTTAAGCTCTACGGGCAACATCACAAGCATAAATATCGAAAGGCTTGCAGATAAGCCCAACTGCGCAAGGGTGCAGGCAACGGTTTCCATTCCCGTTGAAGTGCTTTATACCGACGCAAACGGAGTAGAGGGTGTGGCGCAGTCCACAATCAGCGTTTCAGAGGACGTATTGCTTTTCGTTCCCGCGCCGTCGATAATGCCTTACCGCGCCACCGCAGAGGTTTCGGCAGTTTGCGCCGAGGGCAGGTTCAACGCGGATACGAATACGTTCAGCGTCAACGCTTGCCTTACGATAATTTTAAAGATTGCGATAGACGTTGAAATTCTCGTACCCAGCTACGGCTACTGCGCTATACCGCCCGCACAGGACTACTCGCAGGAAGTGTGCGCAGGGTTCTTCGAGCTTCCGCTTTACCCTCAGGGCAGAACGTGCTCCAAATAATAATTTTAATACCGTGACGATTTACGCCTTTCCGATGCGGAAAGGCGTTTTTACGTGTTAAAAATTATAATTCAAAGCGTTTAAATAGTACTATGTCACGCATAATCAGCAATTTATGCAACACAATCTGCAAAATTGTCTAAAAATTTTTACATAATGAAAACGCTTTAAAATTTGCGCGGAATATGTTAAAATGTGTTTATGAAAGTATTTTCGATAAGCGATTTGCATCTTTCGGGGCTTTGCAATAAGCCGATGGACGTGTTCGGCGCGGGCTGGGAAGGGCACTTCGAAAAGATAAAAGCCGACTGGCAAAGCAAGGTTTCGGACGAGGATATTGTGCTTATCTGCGGCGATATAAGCTGGGGCACGGTTATGGAAGAAGGGCTTTTCGATTTGCGTTCGCTTAAAGCTTTAAAGGGCAGAAAAGTGTTTATCCGCGGCAATCACGATTACTGGTGGAACGGCATAACAAAGCTTCGTCAAGCCGCGCCGGACGAAACTTTTTACTTTCTGCAAAACGATTGCGTCAAATTCGGAAATGTAATTATCTGCGGTTCGCGCGGGTGGACGTGCCCGGGCAGTTCCGACTATACCGAAAACGATTTACGGCTGTATAAGCGGGAGGCGGAGCGTTTCAAGCTATGCTTTAACGAGGTAAACAAGGTGCGCCAAAACGGCGACAGCCTGCTGGTAATGATACATTATCCGCCCTTTTCGCCCAAGTTTCCCGATACCGATTTTACTAAACTTTTTGAAGAAAACAATGCGGAAAAGGTTATTTTCGGACATATCCACGGAGAGGCGTATTTCCCTTTCAGAACGGTCAGAAACGGCATAGAATATATTTTGACTTCGTGCGATAAAGTCGGCTTTTTACTGCAAAGAATTTTATAAACGGCTTTTCAAACGCTTTACAATTAAATTGAAGCTGTGATATAATTCAAACCGTGAAAAACGTAAAGGGTAAACTGCAAATGATTAATTTCACGGCCTGCCCCGTAACAAAAACTTAAAATTACTAAAAAGCGGAAAGATGACCGTGTTTCGGGCGTCTTTACCGCTTATTTTTTAAATTAAGGTATATGATATGCTTAAAAACAAAGATTTGCTCGGGCTTCAACATTGCTCCACCGAAGAAATAACCGAAATTTTAGACGGTGCGGCGGAAATGAAGAAATTCCTGTGCGGAAAACAAAGAAAATCCGATATTCTGGCGGGTAAATCGCTCGTTACGCTGTTTTACGAAAACAGCACCAGAACGCGCACCTCGTTCGAGCTTGCCGGTAAGCTTCTCGGCGCAAGCGAGGTTAATATTGCAACTGCAACAAGCTCTGTGCAGAAGGGCGAAACGCTTATAGACACGGGCGAAACGCTTGACGCAATGAAGATAGACTACATAGTTATCCGCCACCCCATGGCGGGCGCGCCGAAGCTTTTGGCTGAGCACGTAAAAGCAAGCGTCATAAACGGCGGTGACGGCATGCACGAGCACCCCACGCAGGCGCTTTTGGATATGTTCACCATGCGCGAAAAATTCGGGAAGTTAAAGGGGCTTAAAGTTGCTGTTTTGGGCGATTTGAAGCATAGCAGAGTTGCAATGAGCAACGCTTTCGGTCTGAACAAGTTCGGCGCAAACGTCTATGCTTACGCACCTGCAACTATGGTTCCCAAGGAGTTTGCCCGCCTCGGTGTGACGGTCGCAAAGAGCCGTGAAGAGGCTGTTGAAGGCGCGGACGTAATTATGGGGCTGAGAATTCAGCTGGAAAGGCAGAACGGCGGGCTTTTTCCCTCGCTGTCCGAATACGCGAAATTCTACGGCGTGAACGACGAGGTTTTGAGGTATGCAAAGAAAGATGCGATTGTGCTTCACCCCGGTCCCGTAAACCGCGGGGTAGAGCTTTCACCGCAGGTCATAGACGGTGAAAAGAGCCTTATTTTAGAGCAGGTTACCAACGGCGTAGCGGTAAGAATGTCTATTTTGAAACTGCTTGCGCAGTACCGCGAAGCGAATTTATTCTGATGTTCGGTGTCATTCTACGGTCTTTCAGTGTCATTCTGTTGCTGTTCGGTGTCATTCTGAGGCTTGCCGAAGAATCTGACTGTTAAAACCGTAAATACTAATAAGGTGCAAATTTATGAAACTTTTGATAAAAAACGGCACAATAGTGCTTAAAGATAAAGAAATTAAGGCGGATTTGCTTGCGGAAAACGGCAAAATAGCAAAAATAGCCGAAAAAATAACCCTTCCGGCAGGGACTGGCTGCGAGATTATCGATGCAAGCGGAAAGCACGTTATCGCGGGCATAATAGATATGCACGTTCATCTGCGCGAACCCGGCTTCGAGGGCAAGGAAGATATTTCAAGCGGCTGCCGCGCGGCTGTTGCGGGCGGAGTTACGCAGGTCTGCTGTATGCCCAATACAAACCCCGTCTGCGACAATGCGGTGGTGGTTTCCTACATAAAAAACCGCGCAAAAGAGGTTGATTTGTGTAAGGTCAACCCCATAGGCGCGATAACCCGCGGACAAAACGGCGAAGCGCTTGCGGATATAGGCAAAATGAAGTCGGCCGGCGCGGTTGCTATAAGCGACGACGGTAAATCTGTTGCAAATTCCTATATAATGCGCCTTGCAATGGAGTACGCAAACGACTTTAATATAAAATGCCTGTGCCACTGCGAGGATAACAATCTTGTAAACGGCGGAGTAGTCAACGAGGGCTACAATTCCACGCTTTGCGGACTTAAAGGCAGTCCCCGCGCCGCCGAGGATATTATGATTGCGCGCGATATCGCGCTTTCCGAAAGCTTAAATATTCCCGTGCACATCTGCCACGTTTCAACTTACAGCGGGGTAGAGCTTATTAAAAGCGCAAAACAGCGGGGCGTAAAGGTCACTGCGGAAACCTGTCCGCACTACTTTATTTTAACAGACGATATTATCACGGACTTCAACACAAATACAAAAGTCAACCCGCCCGTAAGGGAAGAACGCGACAAAAACGCAATTATCGCGGGACTTAAAGACGGTACGCTCGACTGTATAGTAACCGACCACGCGCCGCACTCATTAAAGGACAAGCAGGTTGAATACAACCTCGCCGCGTTCGGAATAAGCGGAATAGAAACGAGCTTTGCGCTGTCTTATACATATCTTGTTAAGTCGGGCGCAATGAGCTTACCGCAGTTAATGCAGAAAATGAGCTCTGCTCCAGCTGAAATTTTAGGGCTTGAAGGCGGAGCGCTTGCCGAGGGCGCAACGGCGGACTTCGCAATAGTTGATTTAAGTAAAAAATATGTGATAGACGGAAATAAATTCGTTTCCAAAGGCAAAAATACGCCGTTCAACGGCTTTGAAGTGTACGGCGCGGTAGTTTATACCGTAGTCGACGGAAAAATAAAATATAAAGCGTAAAGGAAGAACACAAATGATTGACAAGCTTATTAAAAAAATAATCGAACTGCAAAACCCCACCTGCGTAGGACTTGATACCGATTTCAACTATCTTCCCGACGACCTTAAAGAGGGCGTTACGGGTTTCAGAAAAGCCACCAACGCAATCTGCGAATTCAACAAAAACATAATCAACGCGGTCTGCGATATAGTTCCCGCCGTAAAGGTGCAGATTGCCTATTACGAGCAGTACGGCGTCGAGGGTATGAAAGCATTTAAATATACAATCGACTATGCCCGCAAAAAGGGGCTTATAGTCATAGCCGACTGCAAGCGCAACGATATAGGCTCTACCGCAACGTGCTATTCCACTGCTTACCTCGGCAGAACGGAAATCGGCGGCAAAAAAGCAAGAGCTTTGCCCGCGGATATGCTCACCGTCAACGGCTATCTCGGTTTTGACGGAATAAAGCCGTTCGTAACCGATATAATTGATAATAAAAAATCTATTTTCGTGCTGGTTAAAACCTCTAACCCGTCCAGCGGTGAATTGCAGAATTTAAAGCTTGAAAACGGCAAATTTATATACGAGCAAATGGGCGGGCTTGTTGAGGAATGGGGCAAATTCTTCGTCGGCAAATACGGGTATTCCGAGGTCGGCGCGGTTGTCGGCGCAACCCACCCCGAGGAGGCGGCAAGATTGCGCGCGCAAATGAAAAACACGTTTTTCCTTATCCCCGGCTACGGCGCGCAGGGGGGCAGCGCGGAAATGCTTAAAGTCTGCTTCGATAAAAAAGGGCTCGGCGGTATCGTCAACTCCTCGCGCGGTATAATCTGCGCTTACAAGAGCGAAAAGTACAAGGGTTTAAGCTATGCGGAAGCGGCGCGCTCGGCTTGTATAGATATGCAGAAAGACTTGTCCGAAACAATAGGACATATGGGAAAATAAATGAATATACATTGTGCTATGCGCTATTATCATTTATATATGGTGTAATAAATGAAAGATTTACTTGCAACCGTAAAGCAAAACGGTGAAATTGCCGAAAATATCTATAAAATAACGCTTACCTTGCCCGAAAGCGCGGGCGAGCTTGTCGGCGGACAGTTCGTTAATCTGTCCACGGGCGAAAACGCACAGCTTTTGCGCAGACCGCTCGGCATTTGCCTTGCAGACGGTAAAGATATTTCCGTTTGCTATCAGATAAAGGGCAAGGGTACAAAAAACCTTGCCGAAGCAAAGGCTGGCGATAAGCTCAAAATTTTACTTCCGCTTGGCAACGGCTTCAACTTAAAGCAGGCAAAAAATGTAGCCGTTATAGGCGGCGGAGTGGGAATTTTTCCGCTGATATTCACTATGCGCAAAAATTCCGATAAAAATTTTTATACTTATCTGGGCTTCCGCAACAAACAGGCGGTATGCCTTTTGAACGAATTGCCTAAATGCAGAGAGCTTACCGTTGTCACCGACGACGGAAGCTGCGGCGATAAGGATAACGCGGTCAATGCGTTTTTAAAAGCCTTGCCCGAAGTGGATTTGATAATCGCGTGCGGACCGCCCGTAATGCTTAAAGCGCTGAAATGCGCGCTTGCCGAAAGAGAAATAAAAACCCCGTGCCTTGTGTCTTTGGAGGAGCGTATGGGTTGCGGAATAGGCGCGTGCCTTGTGTGTACCTGTAAAAAGTCTGACGGAGGAAACGCGCGCGTCTGCAAGGACGGGCCGGTTTTCGATATTAACGAAGTTGATTTATGAGGAGAATATAAAAAAATGGAGGAAGAAATTGTAGTAGCAAAAAAAGGAAATTTACTAGTAGGCAGTATTATGTTCATAATTTTCGGCGTGGTTTTAATTGTGCTGGGTGTAATTTTCGGGTTAAAACGCACGGGGGATGAAATGAGTATGTTTATTGCATTTTTCGCTGTATTGGGTCTGGTAATGATAGCCGTGGGAGTTTATCAGGCAGTAACATACAAAAAGACGCCTACAAACCTTATAACTTATAAAGACGGACTTTTCAAATTTGCAGATGGCACAACAAGTACTCCAAACGAAATCACTCACGTTGTGGTTAAGCTTACGCGCCATAACGGTGTAGTCAGCCCTACCGGCGGTATAGAAATTACAAGAAGCAACGGCAGAACAATTTCGTATAGCAACGTTGCCAACGTTCAGCAGGTGCAAACCGAAATGCAGCTGATAACCGATGAGTATAACGCGGAATTGTACAGACAGGCTCAGGCAGAGGCGCAGTCCGCACAGCACGTTGACCCGTTTGCGGAAATCGTTGCGCCCGTTGCGGAGACTTCCGTTGTTTCGGCTGAACCCGCTGAAACGGTAAACTTTGCGCAAACCGTTGAAGAACACGCCGAACCGCTTGCACCCGTAGGCGGCGTAGCGCCCGTAGAACCCGTTGCGCCCGTTGAACCGTTCAACCCGGCGGACGGAAATAAAAGCTAAACTTTAAGGAAAAATATGGCTAATTTATCAGTTGAAATCTGCGGGGTTAAATTCAATAACCCTGTAATTGCCGCAAGCGGAACATACGGCTTCGGTCGTGAATTTAACGAAATTTACGATATTTCGCAAATCGGCGGTATCAGCACCAAGGGTATGACTTTGGAACCCCGCGCGGGCAACCCCGTGCCGAGGATTGCGGAAGGCGACAGCGTAATTTTAAATGCGGTCGGGTTGCAAAACCCCGGTGTGGAAAGCTTTATTGAAAAGGATTTGGGCTTTTTAAAGAGCAAGGGCATTGTAATTATCGCCAACGTTGCGGGCAAAACACTTGAAGATTACGGCAAAATCTGCGCAAGGCTGAACGGCCTTGTGGACTTTGTGGAGCTGAATATTTCCTGCCCCAATGTAAAGGCGGGCGGTATGGCTTTCGGAATCAAGCCCGAAAGCATAAAGGAAGTTACGCGCGTTTCAAAAAAATCGCTTACAAAAACTCCGCTTATGGTCAAGCTTTCGCCCAACGTGGAAAGCATTTCCGTCAACGCAAAAGCCGCGGAGGACAGCGGTGCGGACTGCGTTTCGCTTATCAATACGCTTACGGGTATGGTTATCGATTTGGAACGCAGAAAGCCGATAATCGCCAATAATACGGGCGGTGTTTCTGGTGCGGGAATCCGTCCGATAGCTTTAAGAATGGTTTACGAGGCGGCGCACGCGGTCAAAATACCCGTTATAGGTATGGGCGGAATAACAAGCGGTGAGGACGCAATTTCGTTTATGATGGCGGGCGCAAAAGCCGTGCAGGTGGGTACGGCAAACTTTACAAACGCAAACGCTATGCCCGAAATTATCTCGCAAATGAATATATGGCTGGATAAACATAATATAGCGGACGTCAACGAAATCGTCGATACGCTTACGCTTAACGGTTAAAAAGGAGTAAAAATATGACTTACAAACAGCAGTTTATTAAATTTATGGTAGAAAACGGCGTGCTTAAATTCGGTGAATTTACACTTAAAAGCGGCAGAAAAGCGCCCTATTTTATCAACACGGGCAACTATAAGTCGGGCGCGCAGCTTGCAAAATTAGGCGAATACTACGCGCAGTGCATAGCCGAAAACAAAATCGAAGCGGAAACGCTTGTAGGGCCTGCTTACAAGGGTATACCGCTTGCGGTGGCAACGGCTGTTTCGCTTGCGGAAAAATTCGGTAAAGATTTGAATTATTGCTTTGACAGAAAAGAGGTGAAAGACCACGGCGAGGGCGGTCTTTTCGTCGGCAAACAGCTTGCGGACGGTGAAAAGGTTATAATTATCGAGGACGTTATGACCTCGGGCAAGGCTTTGAGGGAAATTCTTCCCAAGCTTAAAGCGTCGGCTGACGTAGAGGTTGCGGGAATGGTTATTTCCGTTGACAGAATGGAACGCGGGCTTGAAAGCAACCTTTCCGCCGTGCAGGAGGTTTATAAGGAGTTCGGGGTTAAGGTTTATTCAATCGTAACCATGGCGGACATTATCGAGGCAATCGAAACGGGCGTTATCGAGGGCAAGGAATATCTTGCAAAAATGAAAGAATACCGCAAAACATACGGCGTTGATTAATTTTTAAGGCAACAAAAAGCTGGGGGAGGGGACGGTAAAATTGCCGTTCCCTCCCCCAGTATAACTTATTTTTTAAAAAGCTTTAAAGGTATAGCCGTTGTCTTTAAAGTGGCGTATAACGTCGCGCAGCGCCTCGGCGGTGGCGGTTTTGTCGGTTGCATCATGCGCAAGCATAATAACGCTTTGCGGGTTTGCAACCGTTGTCTTTGCCGCGCGCACAAGCTGTTCGGGCGAGGGCGAGGCAATTTCACTGTCGCAAAACGACGCGTTCCAGTCAATATACCGCATAAAGTGCGCGGTTACTGCATTGACAAGCTTGGAAGAAAGCCCGAAGCTTCCCCCGGGAAAGCGGTACAGCGTGGATTTTCTGCCCGTAACCTCTTTTATCACCGAATTGCAGTCTTCAATGTCCTTTAAAAGGCTTTCTGTTGAAGAATAAATTTCCTTGTACTTATGCGAATAGGAGTGAACGCCTATCGTATGCCCCTCTTCAAATTCGCGTTTAAGCAGATTTTTCCGTCTTTCCGCATTTTTTCCGATTATGAAAAAGGTCGCTTTCACGTTTTCCTCTTTCAGAATATCCAGAATTTTAGGAGTAACTCTGTCGCTCGGCCCGTCGTCGAAAGTAAGGTAAATTTCTTTTCCGTTTTCTGCGTCCGCAAACGAAAGACTGTTTTTGTTCAGCCCGATGCTTCCGAAAACCGCAAACAGTATTGCGCACATAAGCATAGCCGCACATATCGCGGTAAAATTCCTGTTCATATCCTTATATTGCGCAAAAAACCAAATTTTACAAATAAATGTTAAAAATCAGAACAATTCTATATTAATAATTGTGTCTGCGGTTGCAATTTGCAGCTTCCGCAAATCTTTGGAATAGATTATTCCTCCCGCCGCGTCGTCACATTCCGCAATCAGCCGTTTGAGTTCGACGGTGAAGCAGTTGTTTTCGTTTGCGCTTAAAAGGCTTTTAAGCCCGCTTTTTATGTCGGAAATGACTGATTTTGCGTTGCTTTGATTATAGGCGCCCGTATCCAAAGCGTTTGCGCAGTCGTATGCAAGGCGGGCAAGCGAGTTTAAAGTATTTAAGTTTCCTCGGTACAGCTCGGCGTGTTTTTTTGCGTAAGAGGTTTTCAGACGGTATTCCTCGGTCTCAATTTTAAGAACCGAGCAGGACAGATTGCGGTCTTTCAGTTCTCGGCACACGTTTTCCGCGTCTTTTTCTTCATAGTAGCAGGAAACGGTTATGTAGTACTTACCGCCGTGTTCGATAATGTAACCCGCCCCGCCGTAAGCCGAAACGGCGGAGGAAATAGAGCCCGCGGAAATAGAGTTATCCTCCATAGCGTAGCAAACGAAGTAGAAGCAGGTTTTAAATTTAAGCTTCGCTCCCTGACACGAAAAAGCAAATATACACACGGCAACGGTAAACCCTACCGCGGACAAAACGGATATAAAAAAGGGGGAAATTCTATTACTTTTTGACATTTTAACCGTAAAATTCCTTAAAACGCTTTAAACGGGCTGTTTCTATATAATATTTAATTAAACACGGATTTATGTTTAATGTAAAAAGCGTCAATTTATCGTTAAAATCGCTTGCAAATTATTTTTAATTTGCTATAATAAATAAGTCAGTTATTTTGATTGACAGCAATCTGTCAACGTATGCTACTGTGGCTCAGCTGGTAGAGCAGCTGATTCGTAATCAGCAGGTCGCCGGTTCGAATCCGGCCAGTAGCTCCAAAAACGCGGCAACCGCATATGCGGTTGCCGCGTTTTTATCTATTTTTCCGCTTTTTTTCAAACCGCTTTTGCACACCGAGGAAAGTTTTTTAAAATATTTCGAAAAACTCTTGACAGATAACTGTTATTATTGTATGATAACAGTAGGAACAGTAAGGAGGGCGTAAAATGCGCGTATGCTTAAGATGTCAGACCGAAATGGTTGAAGACCTCTATATAAAAGTAAAGGGCGCGCCGTACGGAATAGAAATTTCGGCAGATAAGCGCTGGCTTCTGTCTTCGGACATAATCGGCGAACCCAAGGCGGCGGTTTGTCCCAAGTGCGGCGAGGTTTCATTTTATTTGACCGATACGTCGGCAATCGGGCGAAAGGGAACAAAATAATGCATATAACGATATTATACGAAACGGGTGTACCGATTTACGAGCAAATCAAAACTCAGATACGCGAAGAAATTCTGCGCGGAGGCTTAAAGGAAGGGGAAATGCTTCCGTCTATCCGCACGCTCGCAAAAGAGCTGAAAATAGGCATAGTAACCGCAAAGCGCGCCTACGACGACTTGTGCGCGGAGGGCTTTTTGTATTCATTGCAGGGCAAAGGCGTGTTTGTTGCGCGGCTCGAAGGCGATATTGCGGACAACTACGCCGTAAACGAAATCCGCGAAAAATTTTTGGAAATAGCTTCTTTTGCGGAAAGAAATTCCGTAGGCAGTGAAAAACTTAAACAATTATATAATGAAATTTTCGGAGATAAATAAAAATGTACGGTTTGGAAATTAACGGTTTAACGGTTGACTTCGGCAATTTTAAGCTGGATAACATAACAACGAATATCCGCAAGGGCTGTATAACGGGACTTATCGGCAGAAACGGCGCGGGTAAGTCCACGCTGATAAAGACGATAATGCGCCAGCAGGACGCAGCTGCGGGTAATATTCTTTATAACGGGCAAAAATTTTCGGAACACGAGGTGGAAATTTTAAACTTGATTGCGTGCGTGTTCGATACCCCGCACTTCAATATGTTCGCAAAGCCCAAAAAAATGGTTAAGCTCTATAAAGCTCTGTATAAAAGCTTCGATATGGAGCTGTACGACAGGCTTATGAAAAAATTCAATCTGCCTTCCGATTTGCGCATAAGCAAATTTTCGTTCGGAATGCAGAGGAAGTACTGTTTAATTATTGCGCTGTGTCAAAGACCGCAGATTTTAATTCTTGACGAACCCACTTCTGGCATAGACCCGTTCGACAGAAGCGAGGTGGTGGGGCTTATTCAGGAATTTATGATGAACGAAGACCACACCGTGCTCTTTTCTACGCACATTACCGAGGATTTGGATAAAATCGCCGACTATATCGTTATGATGGAAAACGGCAAAATTACCATTGACGAGGAAAAGGATACCCTGACCGAAAGATTCCGCCTTGTGCAGTGCGGCGAGCTTACCGAGCAGATGCGGGCGGGCGCGATAGGTGTTCAGAAGAGTATGTTCGGCTACACCTTCCTCACGCGCGACAAAAATATTTCGGGCGAAAACGTAAAGGTCAAAGTGCCTACCATAGAAGAGATGTTCGTGCATTTGCTGGGCGAGAACGGCGCATATGCGGGGGGTAATTCTTCAAAAACCGATATTTTCGGAATGTGACGGGGTAAAAACTATGAATGAATTTTTCGCTTATTACCGCGCAATGTATTTAGGCACGGCACGCAATTCAAGGCGCGGCGGCTGGAATGTTGAAATTTTATTGATTATAATTTCGGGCTTGCTTGTTGCGGGCGTAACTGCATGCCTTAACGAAAGCTACAACATGGATGCCGCCCAAAACAATATATCCGGCACAATGTTTATTTACGCATCGACCTTTGTATACGTCTATGCGCTTTCGGCGGGTGCGACGCGCAGGGTTAAACCTTCGGTATTGAATTCAGCGCCGATAAGCTATAAAAAACGCGCCGTTTATTCGCATCTTTCCGTGTTTATTTCCGGCTTGATTTTTGTGGCTTGCTGGTTTGCCGCTATGCTTGTGTTCATACTGCTTGTTTCCGTAATAACTCTTATTTTTACAGGCGACTGGACGTTTTTACCGGCATTCGAAGAAAGTGCCGGACTGGTGCAATATCCCGACGCTCAGGGTATACTGTTTATAATTTTGCTGTTTATCGCGCTTTTCGGCATAGGTATGGCAATTTCGTATATTAAAAACAAAAAAGTACGCTATTCAATGCTCTTTGCATGGCCCGCAGTATTCGGCGCGTTCGCGCTTTTGCTGGTGAATATGTCGGCTGACGGAAACTTCGTAATCTGCAACAATATGCTTTACAACTTCAAAAATCTGCCTTTAAGCCGGGTATGGCTTGCGGTTTTTGCGGTAATAGCCGTTGCAATCTGCGCGGGCTCGGTTTATTTGGGCATCAAAACCGAAAAACCTAAAAACTATTAATCAGGGTGCTTAAATGAGAGAATTTTTATATAAAAACAGCTTTTTCCGCTATTGCGGCACAATAAATTTAAGCGATGATAAAAGCTTTAAGTCGGTTGCGCCCTTTGTATCGTTTTACATTTTAGCGATAATAGGCATTGCAAACGGTATAATGGCGGGCAGTCCTGTTGTTGCGGGAGTTGCACTGACCGCGTGCTTGCTGTTCTTTGCGGGAACCATTACGGGAACAATCCGCAATTCCGCGCCGAACCTTGTCAGACTTGCGCCGTTAAGCGGCAAGAGGAAGTGTGTTTACGACTTTCTTGCGGTGCTGTTGTTCGTTTTTATAGGAATAATGGTAATTGCGTTTTTTATCGCGCTGATTGCGTTTATCATATGGGCGGTAACGTCGGTCGGCGGTGGTGAAGCCGATACGGCAGTTGACGCGTTTTTTGCAAACGGAACAGGGCTATACGGCGGAATTTTTTGCGCCGCGTATACCGTTATTTTGTATTCTGCGGGAATGGTCGGCGGTTATTTCAAATCGCGCAAGCGCCGTAATATTTTCTTTACCGTATTCATTGTCTGCATTTTGTCCGGTTTGATTTTTACTGGGTTGCCTTATCTTGCAAGCGGGGTTAAAATTTCCGACTATCCGCCGTTGGCTTCGCCGTTTTCAAGCGTGTGTTACAGTAATATGAAGTTGCCTTGGCTGTGCATTGCGCTGTGGTGTGTAATTGCCGTTGCAATGTTTGTTTCTGCGGTTTGTATGGGGTACAGGTATTACAAGAGTAATAAATATTGATAAATACTGCGTTAACCGCGGACTTTCGTAAAGTGAAAGTCCGCGGTTTTTTGTCGTTTTGAACGCGTTCCGCATATAATGTAATACTTGCAAGAGGGAAATATGGCTTTAAGCGTGTGTCTTATCGTTAAAAACGAAGAGGAAGTAATTGCCCGCTGTTTAAACTGCGTAAAAAAATTCGCCGACGAAATTGTTGCGGTCGATACGGGTTCAACCGACAAAACGGTTGAAATTATCAAAACCTTTACCGATAAAGTTTATCATTTTAAGTGGTGCAACGATTTTTCCGCCGCCAGAAACTTTGCGTTCGGCAAGGCGCACGGCGATTATCTTATGTGGCTTGACGCGGACGACGTGATTTCCGATGAAAACTGCGGAAAAATAAAATCGCTTTTGAGCGGCGCGGACTTCGATATGGCTTTTTTGCCGTACGCAACCGCTTTTGACGGCGACAGCCCGACTTTCGTTTATTACCGCGAAAGAATTATAAAAAACGGCCGCGGTTACAGCTTTGCGGGCGCCGTGCACGAGGCTATCGCGCCTTGCGGAAAAATAGTCTACGGCGACGCGCGTATAGACCATAAAAAGGTGAAGGTGGGTGTGCCGTTCCGCAATCTGAACATTTATCAAAATCAAATTGCCCGCGGAATATCCCTTGACGAACGCTCTAAATTCTATTACGGCAGAGAGCTTTTCTACAATAAAATGTACCTTGAAAGCATTGCCGTTCTGGAAGAATTTTTGCGCGGCAACGGCTGGGTTGAAAATAAAATTGAAGCGTGTTTAAATCTTTATTACGCATATACTGCGGTCAACCGCGCGGAAAAGGCGTACGCTTCGCTTTTGAAAGCGTTTTTATACGCTCCGCCGCGAAGCGAAGCCTGCTGTATTATCGGCGAAAAATTTATGAGCGAAAACGACTTTAATTCAGCCATATACTGGTATCAATCGGCTTTGAACGCGGAAAACGGCGAGGCGTCGGGCGCGTTCGTTAACCGCGATTTTTGCGGGTTTATTCCCTGTATGCAGCTTTGCGTGCTTTACGATAAGCTGGGCGATTATAAGCGCGCGTATGCTTATAATATGTCCGCAGGAAAGTTTAAGCCGCAAAATTTAAACTATTTAAACAACAAAAAATATTTTGAAGAAATAAGAGGTGTTTTACCGAATGAACAATAAATTTTACAGCATTTTTTTCGGATGCTTTGACGACGGTTGCGGTTGCCATACCCACAGCCACAACTGCGGAGGAGCAACTAAAACCGTGTATATCAACACTTTAACGGGCATAACAGGTCCGACGGGGGCGACAGGCGCAACGGGTCCCGCAGGTCCGACAGGTGCAACGGGTGCAACTGGCGCGACTGGCGTAAGCGGTCCGACAGGCGCTACGGGTCCCACGGGACCCACGGGTGCGACCGGCGCAACAGGTCCTGCAATTACAGGAGCAACCGGCCCTACCGGTCCCACGGGAATTAACGGTGTAACCGGCCCCACAGGAGTTACAGGTCCTGCCGGCGCTACGGGACCGACAGGGTTGACGGGTGCAACGGGTGTAACAGGCCCCACGGGTGTAACTGGCCCGACAGGCGTTACAGGCCCCGCAGGACCCACCGGTGCGGCGGCAACTATTGTAATAGGCACAACCGATACGGGCGAGCCCGATACTCCCGCATTGGTAACAGACAGCGGTACACCGCAAGCGGCGGTATTTAACTTTGTAATTCCCCGCGGAGCAACCGGCGCAACGGGAGCAACCGGCGCCGCAGGTGCAGACGGAACAGTAGGCGCAACGGGTCCCGCAGGTCCGACAGGCGCAACGGGAGCAACAGGTGTAACAGGTCCGACCGGTCCTACCGGCCCCGCAGGAGTTGCAGGCGCTACCGGCGCAACGGGGGCCACGGGTATAACCGGCGCAACCGGCGTTGCGGATTTAAACGCGTACGGCGGTTTGTATAACGCTACGCCCCAAACGCTTAATCTCACCATAGGCGGAACAACCCAACTGCCGATGGATTCGACAATGCCCTTGAAAAATGTTGCTTATACGCCGGCTAACAGTATAACGGCTTCGGTTGCAGGGGTTTATGAGATAAATTATTACACCAACGTCTCGGCGGCGCTCGGCACCACCGTTACCATGGCGGTTCGCATAAACGGCACCGCAATTCCGCAGGCTACAGTATCGCGTGTTCTGTCGGTAGGCGTAAGCTCGCTCTATAACGGAAGCTTTATAATCGCCTTAAACGCGGGCGACGTAATAGATATGGCGCTTTCTGCATTGCTTGCAGTGGGTATTACGCTTGGTACGGGCGTGAATACCACTTTAACAATTAAACAAATCAGCGTATAGTTTTTAATTAACCGCAACTCCGTAAATTAAATTTCAACGGGTTGATTGCGGTTTAAAAGCAAAGTCCCGCGGGTATATTTCTATCCGCGGGGCGTATATTTATTGCAATTAAATTTTATTTTAAGGCAAAGCCGAAAAATAATTGACGGCAAGGCAAAAAAAATATATAATACAAACCGTACTGAGGCGTAGCGCAGTTGGTAGCGCGTATGGTTCGGGACCATAAGGTCGTGGGTTCAAATCCCGTCGCCTCAACCAAAACAATGCCGAGTGGCGGTAAAAGCGCCATTCGGCAAAATTTAAATACGGAGAAAATTATGAGCAGAGCGGACGAGCTTTTCATTGCCAACATGCAGGACATTCTCAAAAACGGCGTTTGGGATACGGATTTACCGGTCCGCCCCAAATGGAGCGACGGCGCCCCAGCGCACACGGTTAAAAAATTCGGAATAGTCAACCGCTATAATCTGCAAGAGGAATTTCCGATTTTAACTATCCGCAGAACGGCTTTCAAATCGTGCATTGACGAGCTTTTGTGGATTTGGCAGAAAAAAAGCAACAATATCCGCGACTTAAAATCCCACATATGGGACCAGTGGGCTGACGGAAACGGCAGTATAGGCAAGGCGTACGGCTATCAGCTCGGCGTAAAGCACAAATATAAAGAGGGCGAGTTCGACCAGGTAGACAGGGTGCTTTTCGATTTAAAAAACAACCCTGCAAGCCGCCGGATAATGACAAATATTTACACCTTTGCAGACTTGCACGAGATGAATTTATACCCTTGCGCGTATTCGATGACCTTCAACGTTTCGGGCGACACCCTTAACGGAATACTCAACCAGCGCTCTAACGATATGCTAACGGCAAACAATTGGAACGTGGTTCAGTACGCAATTCTTCTTATTATGTTTGCGCAGGTTTCGGGACTGAAAGCGGGCGAGCTTGTCCACGTTATCGCGGACGCGCATATTTACGACAGGCACGTGCCTATCGTTGAAGAAATTATCAAAATGCCCCGCCTAACCGCGCCTAAATTAGAGGTAGATACGAATATAAAGAACTTCTACGACTTCACGGTTGACAGCTTCAAGCTTATAGATTATAAATTCAACGAAAAAAAATACGTTATTCCCGTTGCGGAATAAAATAAGTAAAGACCTTGATAAACGCAACATATACAGGGGGCAATTTATAAATGAAAGCAATTTTACACGCCGATAAAGAGTGGGGAATAGGCAAGAACAATTCGCTTATGTTCCGTATTCCCGCCGATATGAAATTTTTTAAGGAAACCACTACGGGCAACGTGGTTGTTATGGGCAGTAATACCTTAAAATCTTTCCCGAACGGCAAACCGCTTAAAGACAGACTTAACATCGTTCTCTATCCCGAGGGCGCACCGCGCGACGACTGCCTTATAGTAAACTCGCTTGACCAGCTTTTTGCGGAAATCAAAAAATACCCGCCAGAAAAGGTTTTCGTAATCGGCGGAATGATGATGTACAAAACGCTTTTGCCCTATTGCAGCGAAGTGCTTGTAACAAAGGTTGACGCCGTGGGGGGAGCAGACGCTTTCTTTGAAAATCTTGATAAAAACCCCGATTTCGAGCTTGTTTACGAAAGCGCTCCCGAAGTAACAAACGGCTATACGATAAAGTTCACGACGTATAAAAACCTTAATTTAAAACCTTTTTAAGTTGACGCTGTACCGTTTTTTTGTGAAAGGTTTCAGCTATAAATAACGCAATGAGCAATAAAAGCAAGATAGTAATTTTAACAGTAAATATTTTACTTTGCGCGGCAATGGCGCTTTTGACCGTCTTTTTAATGGACGGTTGGGGCGTTTTGGCGTGCGTTGTTTTTTATTGCATAGCGGGGGCGGGAATTATTGTTTCGCTTATCGCGTTTTTTCTTAAAAAAGACGCAATTTTCAAAAGCGCGTTTATTCTGGTCATATGCGCGGCGGCGTTTCTGATTGCCTTTATAGTCGTCGGAAAGGTCGGGCACATTAACGATTACGAAACGGACGAGGAAAAAATAGGAGCGCTTAAAAGCATGCTTGAAAGCACGGGCGGCTGGGGAATGTTCGTGTACTTTTTAATTCAGGTTTTGCAGGTGGTAATTCTGCCGTTGCCCGCGCTTATATGTTACCTCCCCGGTACTTATATCTGGGGTCCGCTTACAGCCACGTTAATAGCCTCTGCCGGTGTTATATGCGGTTCGCTTATCTGTTACGTCATAGGCAAAGTCTGGGGTAAAAAGGCGGTTGTATGGATAGCGGGTAAAGAAAATACCGAAAAATACGCAAATTACCTCGGCAAACGCGGTAAAGTAATTTTTGTGCTGATGCAGATTTTGCCGTTCTTCCCCGACGATATTCTTTGTATGGTCGCGGGTTTGACTGCAATGAGTTTTCCGTTCTTTCTTGTTACAATCGTGCTCATCCGCCCGCTGATTATCGCGGCTTATTGCTATCTGGGCAGCGGAACGGTCATTCCGTTCGACCAGCCGTGGGGCATAGCGGTGTGGGTTGTAATTTTTGCGGTCTGCATAGTACTTGCGGTTCTTTCTTTCAAATATCAGGATAAAGTTGAAAAATGGCTCGTTGAAAAATTTACGAAGCGCAAACAAAAACCCGCGGAGGAGCCCGTGCAATCAGAAGAAGAAAACCCGAACGCTTCGGAAAGCGACGATAATGCAACTCAATAAAATTTCGGTTTTTAAACTGCATATGTTAAGCACGGAAAAATTCACGCCGTGCTTTTTTTGTTGCATACAATATAGTGACTGATTATTTTTACTTCGGAGAAGTTGCTTTGGAATGGCTTTATAATTTTTCGGGCTGGCAGCTCGCGCTTATGGCAACGGCGTTCACATGGGCGCTGACAGCGGCGGGAGCCTCGCTCGTGTTTATATGTAAAAAAGTAAGCGCTAACGCGTTTTCGTTTATGATGAGTTCCGCCGCGGGAATAATGCTGGCGGCAACGTTTTTTTCGCTTTTACTGCCCGCTATGGAAATGGCGCCCTCGTTTGACTATCTTGTTTTAACGTGCGGCTTTGTTTTGGGCGGCGCGCTGATAATAATAACCGATATAATACTCGGCAGGCTTAAAATGTTCGACGGCGACGCAAAAAAACAGAGCTGTGCCGTTATGTGCATCGCCGTAACTATGCACAATATTCCCGAGGGAATGGCGGTAGGGGTTGCGTTCGGCGCGCTTGCGTCGGGACAGACTGCGGGCGCAGTAGCCGCGGTAATGCTTGCGGTCGGTATAGGTATACAAAACTTTCCCGAAGGCATGTGCGTTGCGTTTCCGCTCCGCGCCAACGGCACAAGCAGAACAAAATCATTTTTTATAGGACAGCTTTCGGGCGCGGTTGAAATAGTTGCGGGCGTAATAGGCGCGCTTGCTGTTCAGGCTGTGCAGGGCATACTTCCGTGGGCGCTATCCTTTTCCGCGGGAGCCATGCTTGCGGTTGTCTGTTCCGAGCTTATCCCCGAAAGCTTTGCGCAAGGCAAAGTAAAAGCCACTATCGGCGTAATTTTCGGGTTTGCGCTGATGATGATTCTGGATATAGCCTTCGGTTAAATATTTTACCGTACATTGCCGACCGCCGCGCTTTTAAAGCGCGGCGGTCGGCTTACTCAATTCAAAACTTTATTTTGCATAATTTGTAAAACATTTCCGCAAGATAAGGGTATGGATAAAACTAATAAAAAAACTGCTATTGTCGTTGGCGGCAGCTCGGGTATCGGCTGCGAAACGTGTTTAAGGCTTTATAACCGCGGCTGGCACGTCGTCAATATTTCGCGCACGCCGTGCAAAAACTCAAACATAGTAAATATAGCTGCCGACGTTGCGGCGGGCAATTCCGTTGCAGACGCCATAAAGTCCGTATGTGAAAAGCGCCGTATACACGCGCTTGTTTACAGCGCCGGCTTTTCTATGGCGGCGCCCATAGAGCACGCTAAGGAAAGCGACTACCGTTATCTTTTCGACGTGAACTTTTTCGGCGCGCTTCAAAGCATGCAGGCGGTAATTCCGTATATGAAAGAAAAGGGCGGAAGCATAATTTTGGTCGGCTCGCTGGGCGGGGATTTGCCTATATGCTTCGACAGCTTTTATTCCGCCTCAAAAGCCGCGCTCGAAATGCTTTGCCGTTCGGCTTATTCCGAGCTGAAACCTTACGGAATAAAGGTTACGGGTCTGCTCCCCGGCGGTACGGCAACCAACTTCACGTTTAAACGCAAGGTGTATTCCGACGACGACAACAAAGCATATTCGCACAGCGTTAACCGCGCTGTCGCCGCGCTTGCGGATATGGAGCAGAGCGGTATGAAGCCTGCCGACGTTGCCGAAATTATTTACGGACTTTTGCTTTCGGACAGACCGCCGGTAATCAGAACGTGCGGAAAAAAGAATAACGTTTACAGATATATGTCGCGCGTTCTGCCTGAAAAAATGACGCTTAAAATTAACGACAGGATGTACCATCAATGAAAAAGGAATACGATTTATCCCGCCGTGACGAGCGGGAAACGCTTGCAAAATTACCAAAGGGGGAAAGAATCAGAAATGACAGGCAAAACCCGTGACAACTATAACGAAAACTATTTAAACTACGTCAAAACGCAGGACCCGCCCACACAGCATTTTAAAAACTGCGCCTCGGCATTCGGGGTAGGCGGACTGATTTGCTGTATAGGACAGTTCATAAGATATATGTTTGAATTTGCAGGGCTTACGGGCGACGAGCTTGCGGGCGCAACTTCTATTGTACTGATATTTTTGGGCTGTTTTTTAACGGGGCTGGGCGTTTACGACAGGATAGGCAGGTACGCGGGCGCAGGCTCGATAGTGCCGATTACGGGCTTTGCAAACAGCGTAACCTCGCCCGCAATCGAGTTTAAAACCGAGGGCTGGATATACGGAATGGCGGCTAAAATGTTTACCGTCGCAGGCGCGATTATTGTCTTCGGAGTGTTTTCGGGAGTGCTTGTCGGACTGATATATTTCTTTCTGTAAATCAAATTGCCCCCGCACTATGCTTGATTTAACGTGATTTTTTAAATTTTTTAATTTAATCGGGAACTATGAATATGAAAAAAAAGGGGAATACCGTATTTTTTAAAAACGCGCCGTGCGTAACTTCTTTCGCCGCGGTTTGCGGCAGTAAGGAAAGCGTCGGGATAATAGGCTCTTACGCGGATATAACTTTGCAGGACGATATGTATGAGGAAAGCACCTACGAAAAAGCCGAGTGCAAAATGCTTTCCACGGCAATCTCGCTTGCGATAGAAAAGGGCGGTTATGCCGAAAGCGATATAGACGTGTTGCTTTCAGGCGATTTGTTAAACCAGATAATTTCCGCCAGCTTTGCCGCACGCGACTTCAATTTTCCGTTTTTGGGAGTGTATTCGGCTTGCTCAACTATGAGCGAAAGCATGCTTTTGGGTGCAATGCTCGTTGACGCGGGCTACGTAAAAAAGGCTGTTGCGGCAACAGGCTCGCACTTCGCTTCGGCTGAAAGGCAGTACCGCTACCCGTTGGAGCTCGGCTGTACCCGTCCCCCTCAGGCGCAGTGGACGGTGACGGGCGCGGGCGGCTGTGTGATAACGGACGAAAAAAAGGGAATAAAAATCGTCGGCGGTACAATGGGGAAGGTGTGCGACTTCGGCGTAACGGACGTAAACAATATGGGGGCGGCAATGGCGCCCGCCGTTGCTATAATACCACCATAAAACCGGATATGTTACGCTTGGCGGTCAGTTCGGTGCAAAAAAACGCGGCGGATAAAGCAAAAACGCTTTAACACAAAATGACGCAAGGAGTACGGACAACAGACTTTATCTGCCGCGGAGTAATTTTCAAAGTCAAATTTAACCGCGCTTGCGCAAATCGGTCAGACTGCCGTTTACGTAGTTTTCTATAATTTTGCAAATTGTAATAATATAATTGACTTTAATACGCGCGTGTGATAAAATTAATATCAGTATCATTCGGCTTTCAGCCGTAAAAACATAGCAATATAAGGTGTGCAATTGAAGACAGCGGAACTGTTCGATTTAAGCCGTACACAGGCGGCGGATTATCTGAAAAAATTCACATATCCGTGGGAAGCGCTTTCGGGCATAAAAGATTTTATTCTGAGCCTCGGCGCTGTCTTAAACAAGGACGAATATACCGAGGTTGCGCCTTGCGTATGGGTGCATAAAACGGCGGAAATTTCCCCTTCCGCATATGTCGGTGCGCCTTGCATAATAGGGGAGAATACCGAAGTAAGGCATTGCGCTTTTATCCGCGGCAGCGCGCTTGTCGGCAATAACTGCGTGGTCGGTAACTCGACCGAGCTTAAAAACGTAATACTTTTCGATAACGTTCAGGTTCCGCACTACAACTACGTCGGCGACAGCATTTTGGGCTATAAATCGCATATGGGCGCAGGCTCGATAACCTCCAACGTAAAGTCGGATAAAAGCCTTGTGAAAGTGAACAGCGGTTCGGAAAAAATTGCTACGGGGCTGAAAAAATTCGGCGCGGTGCTGGGCGACTTTGTTGAAGTCGGCTGTAACAGCGTTTTAAACCCCGGTACGGTAATAGGCAGAAATTCAAATGTTTATCCTCTTTCGTGCGTCCGCGGATATATCCCCGCAGACAGTATTTATAAGACGGGCGGAGTAATAACCGCAAAAAAATAACCATACTAACGATAAAACAACAGAGAGAAAGCAACTATGGGCAAATATTTCGGAACGGACGGTTTCCGCGGTGAAGCGAATAAAACTCTTACAGCCGACCACGCGTATAAAGTCGGCAGGTTTCTCGGCTGGTACTACGGCGAACTTAAAAAAAGACAGAACGATTCAACCGCTCCCAGAATATTAATAGGCAAGGATACTCGCCGTTCCAGCTATATGTTCGAATACACGCTTATCGCGGGGCTTACCGCTTCGGGTGCGGACGCATATATGCTTCACGTTACTACAACCCCCTCGGTCGCGTATATAACAAGGGTGGACGAGTTCGACTGCGGAATAATGATTTCCGCAAGCCACAATCCTTACTACGATAACGGTATAAAGCTTTTAAATTCCCACGGCGAAAAAATGGACGAGGGCACAATAAAGCTTATAGAAGACTATATTGACGGAAAGCTTGAAGTTTTCGGCGGAAAATATTCCGAGCTTCCCTACGCGGTGCGCGATAAAATCGGTAAAACGGTTGACTATGCCTCGGGCAGAAACCGCTATATCGGCTATCTGATTTCGCTTGGAATGTATTCCTTCCGCGGAAAAAGGGTGGGGCTTGACTGCGCCAACGGCACAACGTGGAATATCGCAAAGTCTGTATTTGAAGCGCTCGGCGCAACAACTTACGTAATAAATAACGAACCCGACGGTTTCAACATAAACGAAAACGCCGGCTCAACGCATATAGAAGGACTGCAAAAGCTTGTCAAAGAAAAAAAGCTCGACGTCGGATTTGCTTACGACGGCGACGCGGACAGATGTCTTTGCGTGGACGAAAACGGAAATTTAATTAACGGCGACCAGATTTTGTATTTGTACGGCGTGTATATGAAAGAGCGCGGCAAGCTTATTACAAACACGGTTGTTACGACGGTTATGTCCAACTTCGGGCTTTACAAGGCTTTTGACAAGGCGGGCATTGACTATGCAAAAACACCCGTTGGCGACAAATACGTCTATGAATATATGGCGGAGCACGGCTGCAGACTCGGCGGCGAGCAGTCGGGGCACATAATTTTTTCAAAGTACGCCACCACGGGCGACGGAATACTGACAAGTCTGAAAGTTATGGAAGTTATTATGGCAAGAAAAACTTCGCTTTCAAAGCTTGTGGAACCGCTTAAAATCTATCCGCAGGTGCTTTTGAATTTGAAAGTAACCGATAAGGACAAGGCGCAAAACGACAAAGACGTTGTTTCCGCAGTCAAAAAGGCGGAAGCAAAGCTCGGCAGCGGCGGAAGAATACTTGTCAGACCTTCGGGAACCGAACCGCTTATCCGCGTTATGGTCGAGGCGGAAACCGAAAAGCTTTGCAAATCGCTTGCGGAAGAAGTGGTTGAAGTTCTGCGCGCAAAGGGGTACGCGCTTGACTGAGCGCGATATGCGCTGAAACGGCGAGCTTAAATACAAACGATTAGATAAATTCAAGGGTAGAAAATTACAATGTGCGGAATTGTAGGATATATAGGAAAAAAACAAGCTGCCCCCGTGCTTTTGGACGGACTTAAAAAGCTTGAATACAGGGGTTACGATTCGGCGGGAGTGGCGGTGCTCAATCCCGACGGCGAAATACAAATAGTCAAAGCCAAAGGCAGGCTGAAAGTTTTAAGCGATATGACCGACGGAGGGAAATCGGTCAAAGGCGTTTGCGGAATAGGTCACACGCGCTGGGCAACTCACGGCGAGCCGAGCGAGAATAACGCCCATCCGCATTGCAACGACGAAAAAACGATAGCCGCCGTTCATAACGGCATTATAGAAAACTACATTGAACTTAAAGATAAGCTTATCCGCCGCGGCTATACCTTTTATTCGCAGACGGATACCGAGGTGGCTACAAAGCTCGTCGATTATTACTATAAAAAGTACGGCGACCGTTTGCGCGCTATTTCGGAATTTGCTTTAAGGGTGCGCGGCTCGTACGCGCTTGCGGTAATATACAAGGATTTGCCCGATACGATTTTTGCAATCCGTAAGGACAGCCCTATGATAATAGGCTCGGCCGGCGGAGAAACCTTTCTCGCCTCCGACGTTCCCGCAATTTTAAATTATACAAGAAAAGTCTATTACATGGACAATCTTCAAATAGCATGCCTTGAAAAGGACGGCGTAACTTTTTACAACTTAGACAGAGAAGTAACCGAAAAGAAGCCCGTAGAAATAACGTGGGATGCGGAAGCGGCTGAAAAGGGCGGTTGGGAGCATTTTATGCTCAAAGAAATTCACGAACAGCCCAAAGTCATAGCCGATACTATAAATTACGTTTGCAAAAACGGCGATATAGACTTTTCCGAAGTCGGTCTTTGCGAAAAAGGCCTTAAAAAACTTAAAGGCGTAGTAATCGTCGGGTGCGGTTCGGCTTACCACGCTGGCGTGGTTATGCAGTACGTCATAGAGGATTTGGCGCGTATCCCCGTAAGGGTAGAGCTTGCGTCCGAATACCGTTACCGCAATCCCGTGGTAAACGGCGAGCTTTTAATAGTTATAAGCCAGAGCGGAGAAACCGCCGACAGCCTTGCGGCAATGCGCGAGGCAAAGAAAAACGGACTTAAAACGCTTGCGATAGTCAACGTGCTCGGCTCGTCGATAGCAAGGGAAGCTGACTACGTTTTTTATACCAAAGCTGGGCCGGAAATTTCCGTGGCAACCACAAAGGCGTACAGCGCGCAGCTTATTGCGGGTTATCTGTTTGCGGTTAAGCTTGCAAAGGTGCGCAAAACAATTTCCGACGACTGTTACAAAGCGCTTTTATCAGAGCTTTACGACCTTCCCGAAAAGGTTAACGAGCTTTTGGCAAGCAAGGAAGAAATTCAGAAGTTCGCCGCGAAAACAATGGACAGAAACGACGTCTTTTTTATAGGACGCGGCACCGATTACGCGGTAAGCATAGAGGGAAGCTTAAAGCTGAAAGAAATCAGCTATATTCATTCCGAAGCCTACGCCGCGGGCGAGCTGAAACACGGTACCATAAGCCTTATAGAGAAAGGCACGCTGGTGTTTGGAGTGCTTACGCAGAAACGGCTTATAGAAAAGACGATAAGCAACCTCGAAGAAACTGCGAGCCGCGGCGCGCTTATTGCCGCCGTTGCTTCCGAAAATGTCAGCGTTGAAAATACGGGCGTTAAAAACGTTTTCCGTATACCGCAGACGGATATGCACTTTACGCCCAGCCTTGCGGTTATTCCGCTTCAACTGTTCGCGTATTACCTCAGCGTGCTGAGGGGGAACGACGTGGACAAGCCCAGAAATTTAGCAAAAAGCGTTACCGTCGAATAATCAGCTCACCTATACGGAAAAAATCAATGAATAACAAATATAAAAAATTAAAAGATATCGGCATATTAGTTTTATGCGACTTTGCTTCAATTACGGTATCCGTACTTCTGTCGTTGCTTATTGTAAACAGCAAGGTAGATTTTTGTCTTGAACTTTTATACTGGTATCTTTTGAATATAGTTACGGTATATGTCTTTCTTGCGCTGTTCAGGCTATATTTCATAGTCTTTACTTCTGTCGGACTGATAGATACGCTTAAAACGGTCGGCGCGATAATTTTCATATTCTGCGCTAACCTCGCTTATGCGATTTTCCTTAAAGATATTTTAAATATAAGGGTAGGCATAACTTATTCCATTATCCTTGCGCTGTTCGTGCTTTTGTCGCGTTTTTCGCAAAGAATGTACGTTGCGGTTAAATACGCATTGACGAGAAAGAACAAAAACAAGGTCAGGGCGATGATAGTCGGCGGCGGGAACGCGGGCACAATGCTTATCCGCGAAATTCAGACAACCGACAAAATAACCTATCTTCCCGTATGCGTAATCGACGACGACCCTACAAAGATAGGCAAAAGTATTTATAACGTAAAAATAGTCGGCAGTACCGCGGACATAGCGGAATACGCAGAAAAATACGGCATAGACGAAATTTTGATTGCAATGCCCGCCGCGCCCAAAGCGGAGGTGAAGCGCATTTACGATATTTGCGTAAGCACCAAGCGCAAGGTTAAAACCTTACCGGGCATTTACCAGATAGTTAACGGCGACGCAAGCGTTACCGCGCTGCGCGAAGTGCAGATTTCCGACCTTTTGGGCCGCGACCAGATAAAGGTCAACCTTGACGAAATTATGGGCTATATCGAAAACCGCGTTGTGCTTGTCACGGGCGGAGGCGGCTCGATAGGAAGCGAGCTTTGCCGTCAGATAGCAACCCACAACCCCAAACAGCTTATAATTTTAGACATTTACGAGAACAACGCATACGATATCGAGCAGGAATTAAAGCGCCGCCATCCCGAGCTGAATTTGCTTGCGCTGATTGCAAGTATAAGGGATACGGGAAAAATAGAGGACGTCTTTAAAAAATACTCGCCTGAAATTGTTTTTAACGCGGCGGCTCATAAGCACGTTCCGCTTATGGAAACAAGCCCTAACGAGGCGGTTAAAAACAATGTTTTCGGCACCTTGAACGTGGCGCGTTGCGCGGATAAATTCGGCTCTAAGGTATTCGTACAGATTTCGACGGATAAGGCGGTTAACCCCACTAATATAATGGGCGCTACAAAGCGTATCTGCGAAATGATTATACAGACTATCGGCAAGCACAGCAAAAATACTAAATTCGTTGCGGTGCGCTTCGGAAACGTGCTCGGCTCCAACGGCTCGGTTATCCCGCTTTTTGAAAAGCAGATTGCGGAAGGCGGCCCCGTCACCGTTACCCATAAAGACATTATAAGATACTTTATGACCATACCCGAGGCGGTTTCGCTTGTCTTGCAGGCGGGCGCGTACGCAAAGGGCGGACAGATTTTCGTTTTGGATATGGGCGAACCGGTAAAAATTTACGATTTGGCGTACAACCTTATCAAGCTTTCGGGACTTGAACCCAACGTTGATATTGAAATTAAGTGCACGGGACTTCGCCCCGGTGAAAAACTGTATGAAGAGCGTTTAATGGATGAGGAGGGTATGCAGCAGACTCCCAACGGTCTTATAAGCATTGCAAACCCTATAAAGCTTGACGAAGAATTTCTTTGGAACACGCTTGATAAGCTTAAAGTTGCGGCTTACGATGAAACTTCTGAAATGAAAAACCTTGTCGCCCGGCTTGTAACAACCTATAAACCGCAGAATTAACATCAGTCATTCCGTGCGTAATGAGCGAGGCGGCGGAATAGCGGTTGTTACGCGTTTTGCGTCAGTTGTGCGGGAATTGATTATATATTTTGTCATTCTGATTGTCTTATGTGCTTGCATTAATGTAATAAAAAAGCGGGGCTTGCGTAAAATTTGCGCAAGCCCCGCTTTGTTTTAAATTAATTCAGTTTTGTACTGTAACCTTTTTCTGCGACTTGTCCAAAACCGCCATAAAAAAGCTGTAAAGTATTGTCGGCAGAATGTTGAATATATGGGTATCGAGAAGTGAAAGCAACAGCATACCCAAAACGGCAATCGCGATAAAGGTGCGCTCGGGGGTTACGTTTTTAAAAAAGCAAACCGCCGTTTGTACGCGGTGTACGGCGTATACGACAATGCCCAAAACCCCGCACGAGCACATAATCTGCAAAACCGTGTTATGACACAGGTGCGGAAGTATTCCGTTTCCCGTATCCTTCCAGTGCTCGAATTTAACAAAGAAGCCCGCTCCGAACACAGGCGACGATTCAAAATAATACAGCGCTTCCTGCCAAATCGACCACCGTCCGCTGCCGTTAAGCGTTCCGTTGACTACTATGTTAGCCATTATTTCTTTTATAAACGAATAAATATGCTTGCTGAAAACGCAGGCAAGAATTATCCCCGCAACCGCCGCAGCGCCGACGACGATTAAGTTTGCAAGGCGGTTTTTGCCTTTTACAAGCATAATAATTATACACAGCGGATAAATTACCGCCGCGCCGAGCATAGCTTGTCTGCTGCAGCAAAGCACCGTCGCCGCAAGTATCAAAAGCGAGTAAACGGTAAAGCCGAAACCGAATTTTTTCTTTGCGGCAAGATAAGTTGCGGCGGGAATACACATAACAATATAAAGCCCGTATGTATTGTAAACGCCCCAGCCGAAAATAATCGTTGCGCGGTTAATCTTTCCGTTTATAAAAATATCTTTTTTTGTAACGTATATTACGAAAAGCTCTATAATAAGCAACGCGCTAAGCGCAATAAATGCGAATGCAATGTTTTCAAAGCTCTTTTCGGTGAGCTTTAAGCTGTCCTTGAAAATTATGTAAACGCTTAAAAGACATACGCTTATCAACCCACCGAAAACAAGGTTTTTAATATCGTAATTTTTAGCGAATACGCCGTTCAGCAGTAACACGGCGCAAAGCGCGCACATGCCTGTAAACATAGGTGTAACTTTAAACTGCCTTTTAATGCAGGTTAAAACAAATCTGTAAATTGCCGAGGAGATAAAAAGTACCGCTATAAAAATAATCTGCCCTAAAATTTCGGGTCTGAAATAATAGTCCGAACCGCCCCCCGCAAGCAGGAACGGAGTGTTTTTCAGCGAGCTGAATACGCAGATAAATAAAAAATTAGAAATAACGGGTGTAACGTCGTCAAGTAAAAGCAGAGTAAGCGCGCCCGTTATACCTATGTAATAAATAGCTACGATATCCCAGCTTAAATAATAGCATAAGACCATAACCGCCGCGCCGGCAAACGGAAAGTATTTGGACGATAAAATACTTTTCAATATATTTACAGCTTTGCTGTTTTTGATTTTTTCAAACGTGCCGCTCATACTTTACAAAAAGTATATTCCAACAAATTTGTAAAGTCAAGGCAATACGCGCAATTATCCGTTGTCATAAGCCTTTAAAGCGCAATTAATTTTTTCTATCGCTTGCAATTTATGCGTATGTATGATAAAATTATTACGGTAAAATATATTCACTATTAAATAATATATATAAACACGGAGACGAAAATTGTTTAAACCTTCCAAAAGAATTATGCTTTCTACGCCGACAATGCACGGTGAAGAAATTAAATATGTTAACGAAGCGTTCGAACGCAACTGGATTGCACCGCTCGGTTTTAATTGTGACGCCTTTGAGGAGGAAACTGTCGGTTATTTGAATACAGCTGATAATAAGCTGTACGGTCTTTCTCTCTGCTCGGGAACGTCTGCTTTGCATCTTGCCGTTAAACTTGCAGGGGTAAGGCGCGGAGATATAGTGCTTTGTTCGGATATGACGTTTTCTGCAACTGTTAATCCTGTTTCATACGAGGGTGGCGTTCAGGTATTTGTGGATTCCGAACGCGAAACGTGGAATATGGACCCCGAAGCCCTTGAAAAAGCATTTAAAAAATATCCGCAGACAAAAGCAGTTATGCTGGTTCATCTTTACGGAACGCCTTCAAAAATGGATGAAATAACCGAAATATGCAAAAGGCATAATGCCGTTCTGATTGAAGACGCGGCAGAAGCGCTTTCAGCCGAATATAAAGGCAAGAAAATGGGTACTTTCGGGAAATACGGTATAATAAGTTTTAACGGAAATAAAATTATTACCACGTCCGGCGGCGGTATGTTGTTGACTAAAGAGCAACAGGACAGAAATAAAGCATTTTTTTGGGCAACGCAAGCGAGGGAAAAAGCACCGTGGTATCAGCATGAAGAAATAGGTTATAATTACCGTATGAGCAATGTTGTCGCGGGAATAGGCAGAGGACAGCTTCTGCATCTTGACAAACACCGTCAACTCAAAGAAAACATTTATATAAGATATAAAAACGGGCTTAAAAATTTGCCTGTGGCTATGAATCCTTATCTTTCCTGCACTTTGCCTAATTTCTGGCTTTCATGTATTACTATAAATAAAGATTGCAAAGTTAAGTTTATGGATATTTACAATAAACTTAACGAAGCAAATATAGAAAGCCGCCCTATCTGGAAACCTATGCATATGCAACCCGTTTTCAAAGGACACGATTATGTACAAGCTGAAAATAATTCGGTCGGCGAGGATATATTCAGCCGCGGACTTTGCCTTCCGTCAGATATAAAAATGACGGAAGAAGAGCAAAACTACGTTATTGAAGTAATTAAAAGCTGTTTTTGATATTTATGAAAGAATTCTTTCAAAACTTAGTCACAACTTGGTGGGGCATAACTGTTATATGCGTTTTATGTATTGCAGTTTGGCTTTTGATGTCAATACTGCTTTACAGACAATTTTTCAAACGGTTTTACGATATTGTTTTAAGCGGGCTTGCAATAATTATTTTTTCACCGCTTTTGTTGTTGCTTGTAATTATCGGAGCAATAAAAATGAAAGGCAATCCGTTTTTTACCCAACCTCGCCCCGGTAAAAAGGAAAAAGTATTCAAGCTTGTCAAATTCCGCACAATGACATGTGAAAAAGATGAAAACGGCAATCTTTTGCCAGATGCTAAACGGCTTACAAGATACGGAAAAATGTTAAGAAGCACGTCTTTGGACGAACTTCCTGAATTATTCAATATCTTTGCGGGACAAATGTCAATAGTCGGTCCGCGTCCTTTGCTGGTTAAAGATATGGTTTTTATGACGGAAGAACAGCGCGCGCGACATAAAGTGCGTCAAGGACTTACGGGGCTTGCGCAAGTCAACGGCAGAAACTGCATAAGCTGGGAAGAAAAGCTCGCTTTCGATATAAAATATATTGATAAAATCACCTTTTGGGGTGATATAAAGATACTTTTTAAAACCGTTTATAAGGTTTTCAAGCATGACGATATCGTTCGCGAAGGAACTCAGTCCGATATGGATTTTGGCGACTGGCTTTTAGCCGAAAATAAAATTACTCAGGATGAATATGATACCAAAGCGAATGAAGCAATGGAGATAATCGGTCAGTGCAAGAAATAAAATTACCTCAGTACAGCGTCTTAATGTCTGTTTATTTCAAAGAAAAACCGGAGCATCTTGCAAAGTCGCTTGACAGTATGTTTAATCAATCGGTTGCTCCGAACGAAATCGTATTGGTTGAAGACGGTCCGTTAACGGAAGAGTTGTATGAAGTTTTGGACGTGTATTTACAAAAATATCCGGATATTTTCAAACGGGTTGTAAACGAAGCGAATTTGGGACTGGGAAAAGCTTTGAATCGCGGAATTGAAGTTTGCAAAAACGAGTTCGTTGCACGCATGGATACTGACGATATAAGCGAAATTGACAGGTGCGAAAAACAATTAAAATTATTTATTGATAACCCTGATTTTGATGTGGTCGGAACAAATATAGCGGAATTTACAGAAAATCCGGAAAATATTTGCAGTATCAGAGAGGTGCCTGCAACGCATAAAGAAATTTGCACGTTTATGAAAAAAAGATGCCCGTTTAACCATATGACGGTAATGTTCAAAAAGTCTTCCGTTATAAGCTCAGGCAGTTATTTGGACTGGCATTATAACGAAGATTACTATCTTTGGATAAGAATGTTTTTAAACGGCTGCCATTTTGCAAACATAGCGCAAAATCTTGTTCGCGTGCGCGTTGGTAACGAAATGTTTGCTCGCCGTGGCGGTTATAAATATTATAAAAGCGAAAAAAATCTGTTTAAGTATATGTATAAGCACAAAGTCATATCATGGTTTGCCTTTCAAAAAGCTAAATTAATAAGATTTGTCGTGCAGGTTCTTATGACTAACGGAACAAGACAATGGTTTTTCAAAAAATTCGCAAGGAGTTGAAAAGCAGTAATGACAGATATGCAAACAAAGCTTATAGAAATGTTGGAATGGTTACATTCGTTTTGTGTTGAAAACAACATAAAATACTACGCAATAGGCGGAACGTTATTAGGTGCTGTAAGACACAATGGATTTATTCCATGGGATGACGATATCGATATCGGAATGCCGAGAAATGAGTATAACCGCTTTATTAAATGTATGGAGAATACTTGTCAAAGCAAGTACGTTTTGGAAACGCCGTTTAAAAATAAAGATTTTGTTTACCAATATTGTAAATTGTATGATACCGCTACTACATTAATTGAAAACACACGGTTTAAAACAAAACGCGGTATATTTATAGATGTTTTTCCTTTGGACGGTGCAGGCGATAGCTTAAAGTCCAGCATTAATTTTTTTTGTAAATTAAACAAAAAAAATAATTTCATTTCTACAAAAGTTTGCGCTGTACGCAAAGGTCGGGCTTTGCATAAAAATGTTGCAATAATCATTTCACGATGCATACCGGTAAACTGGCAAAAAATTGCAAAAAAAACCGACGTTCTTGCCAGTTCTAAAAATTTTGATACGAGTAATTATGTTGCAAATTTTTACGGCAATTGGAAAGAGAAAGAAATTTGGAAAAGAGAATGGTTCGGCAATCCGATTGAAAGAGAGTTTAACGGTGCGCATATTTATATCCCGAAAAATTTTGATGCGGTTTTAAAAACCACGTATGGAAATTATATGCAGTTGCCGCCGGTTGAAAAACAAAAAACTCACCACGATTATTTGTTTTTAGATTTAGATAAGTCCTATTTGCGTAATGGGGAAAAATAGGTATGAAGAAAGTTATAACATACGGAACATTTGATTTAATACACTATGGTCATATCAATTTATTAAAACATGCCAAACAGTTAGGCGACTATTTAATTGTAGCTTGCTCAACCGATGAATTTAATTTGAATGCAAAGGATAAAAAGGCTTACTTTTCTTATGAACAACGAAAAAGTTTGCTTGAATCTGTACGTTATGTCGATTTAGTAATTCCAGAAAACAGCTGGGAGCAGAAGATAAACGATATTCATGAATTTAAAATAGATGTTTTTGTAATAGGCGATGATTGGGCGGGACAGTTTGACTATCTTAGAAATGAAGGATGCGAAGTTATATATCTTCCGAGAACTCCAGAGATAAGTACAACACAAATAAAAAGCGATTTAAACAGGAATAAGAAAAAGTAAATGGTAATTTTGCACATAGCTGCTATTGAAAATAATCCAAGTAACGGGGTATGTGTTGTTGTTCCGCAACACATAAAGGCACAACAGAAATTTGAAAATGTAGGATTAATTAATGTAACAGGCGTCAAAATAGACGGGATACAAAACCAGATAGACTATGTAAAACCGTTTACGCTATGCAAATTGCCTGAGCCGTTTAATAAACCGGATTTAGTTGTTTTCCATGAATTATACTGTGCCGCATATCCAAAGATTTCGAAAATTCTTGCAAAAGAAAAGGTGCCTTTTGTAATTATACCGCATGGAGAAATGACGTATATTGCGCAAAATAAGAAGTGGTTAAAAAAGAAAATCGCCAATTTAGTATTTTTTAACCGATTTATTAAAAGTGCGGTTGCAATACAATGTTTATCGGAAAGAGAAAAAGAAAACATTAAAATCCAACACAAAAAGTTCGTTAGTACCAACGGCATATCAATGCCTAAGTCAAATAAGGAAAAATTTTCGGTTAACAGCTTTAAATTTTTATATGTAGGCAGGTTAGAAGTCGCAATCAAAGGTCTTGACCTTATGATTAACGCAATATCGCGCGTTGCTGATGTTTTGCGTGATAATGCTTGCATATTTTATATTTACGGACCTGATTATAAGGGCAGATATGCTCAGGTTCGTGAATTGATTGTTAAAAATAATGTAAGCGATATAGTTATTCTGAACAGCGCAATTTTCGGTAAGCAAAAAGAAGATGAATTGTTAAGCTCCGATATTTTTATTCAAACGTCCAGAACGGAGGGTGCGCCTACCGGAATAATAGAAGCTTTAAGTTACGGGTTGCCGTGCCTTGTGACCGCCGGTACCACTTTTGCCGACTTTGTAAATATCAATAATGCAGGTTGGGGTTGTTCAACAGATGTCAAATCAATTGCCGATACATTATTGCAAATAATTGAAGAACGCAGTTTATTGCAGGAAAAATCCGCTAATGCAAAAAAAGCGGTAAAAGAAAACTTTGAATGGAATAAGGTTGCATACGACGCGGTAAGCAATTATAAAAATATTATTGTTGGATATAATGGTGATAAACGAGAACAGTAAATTAAATACTATAAAATATAAAAATGTTGTAAGGTCGCGAAATGCGCGTTCTTATAATTTTATATGTTTATTGTTAATAGCGGTATCTATTATAGTTTGTGTTGTAACGATGTGGGATTTTAAGCGCCCGCATTATTATGATGCTTTATGTTTGTTGCCGTTATCTTTTATTGTGCTTTTAATTATAAACATAAATAAATTCAATGATATGTTTTCAAACTTCGGTGTAATGTTAATCGTTGTGTTGGAGTTTGTTCGGCTTGTAATTACTCCTTTGTTTTTAGTTTGGTCCGGCTATTTTGAGATGGTCAAACTTAATGTTGAAACAAATACGCCAAAAGCTATCGGTTTGTTGGTTTATGAAGTAATAGTAATATCTTTAGCTATAAGATGGCCGACAGTATGCAAAAAAACGCGGGCTTTAAGTAAAAACGAGTATAAAAACGGACTGTCAAAATTGCACATTTTAATGGCGCTATATACGGTTGTGCTTATAACCGTATGTGTTATTGCACCAGAAATACTATTGGCGCACCGCACTATTTGGGGCGTTTTTACGGATAAAGCGTATACTTCAATGACGCTTGATATGATTATCAGTCTGACTCCGTCGGCAATAAAACGCGGGTTTTTAATTGTATCACGTTTTTTGCTGGTGCCTTACAGATTGCTTTTACCCGCTTATCTTATTATAGTTGTACGTCAATATTTTCATAAATGCTATAGATGGTTATGCTGGCTGTTATCGTTTTTCCCTTTGTTAATGGTTAATGACGTTATAGCGCAGAGTTTATATTTCACGATGTTTTTATTGCTTTTGAATTGTTTTATGAGTAAAGTCAGCTATAAAACAATAGCGGGCATAATAATTGCTTCGGCTATGACTGTTGTGATATACTTTTGTGCGCGGTATCTTTTGTGGAAGACGGATGGCAGTAATATTGTAGACGATTTTGCCAAAAAGTTAGTTACTTATTTTTCTGGGCTTAATATAGTATCCGGAACGTATAATCAACCGGATACGGTAGATAAAATTCAATATATGTTTTATGATTTTTTAAAAGCGATTCCGTTTAATAAAACTTTATTGGGTTTGGACCAGTCCGTGTCTTCTGCGGCATTATTTAATAACAGTAATTTATGCGAATTTCAAATTCCCAGCACTATAGGAATGTGTTGTTTTTATTTCGGTCCGATTTTTGCTCCGCTGTATTCATTCTTTTTAACGCGTTTTGCAAAATGGAACGGTCAAAAATTAAACAACTGTGAAGTTCCGTTATTAAAGTTAGTTTATATGTTTACTGCATTTATATTAGCGCTGGGAATAGTAATGTATAATATCGAGATAGCGTGTACAACTTTGGTTCAGGTTGTATTGCCTATTTACATTATTGCCAAGCTTGCATTCGGGAGAAATCAAATTGATACCTAAAATAATTCACTATTGTTGGTTTGGCGGAAAACCGCTGAATAAGCTTGGTAAAAAATGTTTAAAGAGTTGGAAAAAATTTTTTCCGGATTATAAAATTATCGAATGGAATGAAGGCAACTTCGATATTAATTGCTGTCAATATGTCAAAGAAGCATATGAAGCAAAAAAATATGCATTCGTTTCCGATTACGTTCGTTTTAAAGTTCTTTATGAACAAGGCGGTCTGTATTTTGATACGGACGTAGAAGTTATTAAGCCGTTTGACGCTATTTTGATTAACGGAAATTTTATGGGCTGTGAAAACGCCGTATCGGACAATATAGCCGTGGCGGCAGGGCTTGGTTTAGGCGCGTGTGCGGGGCTTGAATTTTACCGTGAAATTATTGAGGACTACGAGAAAAGCTCGTTTTATTTGCAAAACGGAGAGCTTAATCTTTATACTGTTGTAGACAGAATTACAGATTTATTATATAAACACGGATTGCTTAATACGTTGGAAATACAGTGTGTTGCAGGTATTAATATTTATCCCGCAGAATATTTTTGTCCTATCAATATAAATACAGGCAAGTTGCGCATAACCGAAAATACTTATTCAATCCATCGTTATGCGGCGAGTTGGTGTGATAAACCGAGTAAATTCAGGGGTAAAGTTTACCGCTTTATTTGCAGAGTTATTGGCGAAAAGTTTGCCGAAAAATTAAGGAAAAAGGTTAAGTAAAATAAATGGTTACAGTTTTTACTCCGACTTATAACAGGGCTTATATTATTGATAAGCTTTATAAATCGTTACTTGCGCAAACAGACAAAAATTTTGAATGGGTTGTTGTAGACGACGGAAGTACGGATAATACCGAAAAGTATTTTAAGGAAATACTTGAACAAAATAGTCCGTTTAGTATAACATATGTAAGGCAATCTAACGGCGGTAAACACAGAGCAATAAACCGCGGAGTGCAACTTGCCCGCGGTGAATTGTTTTTTATAGTTGATTCAGATGATTATCTGTTGGAGGACGCTATTGAAAAATTAATTCAATGGTGTAACGGATTAGATAATTCAAAAAAATGGGCGGGAGTTTCAGGAGCAAGGGGTTATTCTTCTGAGCGTTGTGTCGGAGGAGTATTTGACGGTGCACAGTATATTGATGCAAAAAACAGCCAAAGGAGTAAATATAACCTTTACGGTGATAAGGCTGAAGCGTACTTTACAGAGATTTTGAAAAAATATCCGTTTCCGGAGTTTGACGGTGAAAATTTTATAACGGAAGAAGTAGTTTGGAACGCTATTGCGCTGGACGGATACTATTTGCGGTGGTACAAAGATATAATCTATATCTGCGATTATCTTGAAGATGGTCTGACAAAATCCGGAAACGAAAAAAATATAAAAAATCCGCAGGGCGTGCTCTATTGGGCAAAATTACAAATGCGGGTATTTTCCAATAATACAAAGAAAAAGTTGCGGGCGGTCAACACATATTATGAAAGCGTTCAAAACAAAAAAAGCATAAAGGAAGCTGCATCTGATTTAGGCGTATCAAAAACATATGTAAGGTTAGCAAAATTCGTTGCGCGAATATACAGACTATTGAACAAGTCACGTGGTTAAATTTATGGCTATAATTAATGAAATGCCTAAAAAAATAAATTATATTTGGGTAGGCGGGGCAGAAGAACCGGAATCAGTGCGTAAGTGTATAGAAAGCTGGAAAAAGTTTTTACCCGATTATGAAATTATAAGGTGGGATGAAAATAATTTCGATATGAATATGTGCCCATACCTGGCAGAGGCGTACAAAGCAAAAAAGTGGGCATTTGTTTCGGATGTTATGCGCGCTTATATTCTTTATAATTACGGTGGTATATATTTTGATACCGATTTGGAGCTTATAAAAACACCACACATTTTATTTGAAAACGATATTGTTTTAGGCTACGAAACGCAATATTTATTGGCAACTTGTTGTATGTCGGCTGTTCCGAAAACGGAAGTGTTTGCAAGTTTATTAAATCAATATCAAACGGAACATTTTACAGAAGATTGCACCTTAAATCAAAAAACGATAAATCATAGACTGTCCGAGATTGTTTTTAAATATTTAAATAGAAAATATTTGCCAAATGGTGATTATTCCATAAAAAATATAAATTTGTATAATAAGTATGTTTTTACTGCAAGGGAATTAAAGGACGTTACCGTGTCTATTCACCATTTTACAGGCAGTTGGAAAACTAAGACAGAATTAACAAAAGCTCAATATTTTTGGTTTAGAGTTAAGCTTAAAATTGCCGTCAGTTTTGTAAAAATTATCGGCAATATCAGATATATAAATTTTGAAGAGAAAGTTTGGCGCAAAGCACGTGATATAACAACTATTAACAACAAAAAGAAAAATAAAAAAATCTATGTAATTTTATAAAATAATGGATAAAAAGAAAGGCTTGCTTAACGTAATTGTATCGATTGCGTTTAAGGTTTTACTTCTTGTCGGAGCAATTCTCGTAAGAAGATATTTAATTAAATATATCGGCAATGAAGTCAACGGTCTTAACTCGCTTTACACAAGCATTATCGGCTTTTTGGCGGTTGCCGAGTTGGGAGTGGGCAGTGCAATAACGTTTTGTATGTACAAGCCCATAGTCGAGGGGGATAATGATAAGGTATCCGCCCTTTACCATTTGTTTACAAAACTGTACCTGATTATAGGCGCTATAATACTTGCTGTCGGTTGTGCTTTAATGCCGCTATTGCCGTATCTTGCGGCCGACTATAACGATATAAATCAAAATTTATATTTAACGTTCTTTTTACTGCTTGTTTCGGTAGTAATAACCTATCTGTTCAGTTCTAAAACTTCGCTTATCAACGCGTATAAAAATAACTATATAACCACTACAATAACTTCCGTCGGGCAAATTCTGCAATATGTTTTGCAGATTGTTGTTTTAATTTATACGCGGTCGTTTGTATGGTATCTTGTATGTGCAATAGGCGCGGCGGTTATGCAGTGGGTTATAACCGAGTTTGCAGCGCGTAAAAGGCATAATATAATTATAAAAAACAAGCAGTCAATTGACGCCGAAACCAAAAAAGAAGTGACAAAAAACGTCAAAGCGATGTTTATGCATAGAATCGGCGGGGTTCTTGTAAATACTGCCGACAGTGTAATTATCTCTGCTTTTATCGGTGTTGTTATTTTGGGTAAATATACAAATTACACCACTATAATGACTGCAATGACGGGCGTTTTGGGCTTGTTTTTTACGCCTTTAACGTCTATTATCGGGCACTTATACGTTGAACAGGATAAAACCGAGGTAAAAAAATATTTAAACTTTTTCCATACTTTTAATTTTATAATCGGAATAATATTCTTTCTCGGGTATTACGCGGTAATAGACAATCTTGTCAATATATGTTTCAAGAGCAATGAAGAACTTGTACTTACAAAACCTATTTCTTTTATTATAACACTGAATTATTTCATACAGTTTATGCGTCAGGCTACCTTGCTTTTCCGTGACGCGACCGGAACGTTTTATAATGACCGGTGGAAGCCGTTGTTCGAAGGGCTGTTGAATGTAGCTCTGTCTATCGGCTTTGTGTTTTTATTTTCCTATTTGTTCGGTGAAGATTTTGCGGTGGTCGGCGTTATTGTCGCGACAATAGTAACAAACCTTACAATTTGCCATATCGTTGAACCGCGCGTGCTGTTCAAATACGGTTTGCAATCTCCGACTAAAAAGTATTATTTAAGAAACTATCTGTACATTGCCGTGTTCGGCGCGGCTTTAACGGCTTTGCATTTCTGCTTGCAAACGTATTCAAGCGAATGGAAAGAGCTGTTGGTGAACGGCTGTATTGCCGTTGCTATTGCGTTAATACCAAGCGTTGCGGTTGCGTTTATTGATAAAGATTTCAAACATTATATTAAATCTACTTTTGTAAGATTAAAGAATAAGTTTAAACGCAAAACAGAAGAAAACAATTAACTTTAAACGGCTGTTGGTATTTTAATCCGACCGCCGTTTTTTTATGTTTAATATGCGATTATTTCGGCAAAAATTTGTCTATGAATAAAGCAACGCCGCAAAATAAAAGCAATCCGCACAAAATTTTTTACGACTTCAAAATTAAAAATACAAAAGTAAAGGTGTTTTTTGCGAAAAACTCCAACGCGCCGACAATCGAAAACGCGCTGGCAAATATTGCCATACGCAAAACCGGCTGAAACGCTTGCCCGCGCCCCGCGCAATCGGCTAAAATAATTTTGTGTTAAGGCGCCGTTGACCGTAAAACGGCTACATATGGCAAGAACAAGCAAATACGAACAGATAAATTCAGGCTCGGCGCAGGCGAGGTGGCGCGTCGGGCTTTATATCCGTATTTCGCGCGAGGACGGCGACAAATTAGAGAGCGAAAGCGTCGGCTCGCAAAAGGCGCTTTTGCAAAGGTACGCGGAAGAGCGCCCCGAAATGCAGATTTTCGAAATCTATACCGACGACGGTTGGAGCGGCACGGATTTCAACCGCCCCGCATTTCAAAAAATGCTTAAAGACGCGGCAAATAAAAAAATTAACTGCGTAATCGTAAAAGATTTATCGCGTTTCGGCAGAAACTACGTTGAAGCGGGAAAGTATCTTGAAACGGTTTTTCCGCTTTTCGGCGTGCGGTTTATCGCCGTTAACGACCAGATAGACAGCGTCGGCAACCCCGCCTCGGTAAACAATATAATAGTTCCGTTCAAAAATATAATAAACGACGAGTATTGCCGCGATATTTCCGTCAAAGTCCGCAGTGCGCTCGATATCCGCCGCAAACAGGGCAAATTTATCGGCTCGTTCGCGCCTTACGGCTATAAAAAAGACGCAACCGACCGCAATAAGCTTGTTATAGACGAAGAAGCCGCGCAAACCGTGCGTTTGATTTTTAAAATGTTTATCGAGGGAAACAGTATAGCAGGCATTGCCCGCGAGCTCAACGCAAAATCCGTTCCCAACCCGTCCGAATATAAACGTCAAAAGGGTTTAAACTGCAACCGCGCGTCAAAAAACAAAAACAGCGGACTTTGGGTCGATACTACCGTCCGCAGGATACTCTGCAATCAGCTGTATATCGGAAATCTCGTGCAGAAGAAAAACGAGGTCATAAGCTATAAAATTCACAAGACAAGAGCGGTGGAAGCTTCAAACCGTATTGTCGCTGAAAACACGCACGAGGCGATAGTTTCAAAAGAAGATTTTGAAAAAGCGCGGAAGCTACTTTCCCGCGATACCCGCGTAAGTCCCAAAACCCAGCGTCTTTCCGTGTTTGCGGGCTTTGTCAAGTGCGCGGACTGCGGCAGAGCCATGCAAAAACGCACGGTAATTCAGCCGAATAAAAGGTATGAGTACTACGTTTGTTCCACATATAAAAAGCTTGATAAAACCGCCTGTACAAAGCACGCAATACGCGCGGATATTCTTGAAGAAACAGTTTTAACCGTCCTTAACAAATATATAAATTTGGCGGTTAATTTTGACCGCCTTGCCGAAAAAGTCCGCCTTGCGCAGAAAAACGGCGCGTTTTCGCAGCGGCTTGCAAACGAGCTTAAAGCCAAACGCGCGGAGTTGGATAAAGCGCAAAAGCTTCTTTTGGATATTTACCCCGATTTTAAAAGCGGACTTTTAAGCCGTGAACAGTACCTTGCGCTGAAAGAAAAGTATGAAAACGCGTGCACGTGCGCAAAATCGGCGATAGAAAGAACCGAAAACGAAATACGCGATTTTGAAAACGGCGCGGACAGCGCAAACGAATTTATAACCGCGCTCAAAAGGTATAAAGGTTTGCACAACCTCACGCGTGAGGTTGTGGTAGAACTGATAGAAAATATTTACGTCCGCGAGGGCGGCGGCATAGATTTACACTTGAAGTGTAAGGACGCCTTTTTGTCCGCCGAAGAATATTTTGAAGTGAACACACGGGCTTGTTCCGAAAATTTACAATAAAAAACGTTCAAACCGCAATAAATTTTCAATTTACCTATTGAAATTTGTGCGGTTTCATTTTATTATTATATAAACAAACCGTTGCAAAACGGGATAAGGGGAATAATAAAATGAGCATTACAGCAAAAGAGATACGCGACATAGCCGTTATAGGCCACAGCGGAGAGGGCAAAACCACGCTGTGCGAGGCAATGCTTTTCAACTGCGGCGCAATCGACAGAATGGGTAAGGTTGAGGACGGTACTACCGTTATGGACTTTGACGAGCTTGAAAAAAGCAAAAAGTTTTCAATTTACACTTCCGTTGCAAGCATTATCTGGAAGGGCGTCAAAATCAACGTTCTCGATTTACCCGGTTTTTACGATTTCGAGGGCGAGCGTCACGAAGGGCTTGCGGCTTGCGGTGCGGCGATACTTGTAATAGGCGCAAACGGCGTAATTCCTATCGGCGCGGAAAGCGTTGTGGATTACTGCCTTAAACTCGGCAAACCGCTTATAATTTTCATAAACGGTATGGATAAAGCCAACGCCGACTTTGCGGGCACGGTAAGGGCTTTGAAAGAGAAGTACGCGGGCAAGCTTGCGCCCATACAAATTCCCGTAATTTCAGACGGAAAAATGACCGGCTACGTAAACGCAATTCAGGAGCGCGCGTATAAGTTTTCAACGCAGGGCCCGCAGGAAATTCCCGTTCCCGCCGAGCTGGCAAAGCATATGTACGATATGCAGTCGGCGCTTATGGAAACCGCGGCGGAAAACGACGAGCTTTTGCTCGATAAATATTTCGAGGACGGTAAGCTTTCAAAGGAGGACACCGTTCACGGTATAAGAAGGGGCATCGCCACGGGCAACGTAATTCCCGTAATGGCGGGCAGCGCACTGCAAAACCGCGGTGTTATAAATCTTTTGGACGAAATCGTCCGCTACATGCCCACCGCAAACGAAAGGCGCAACACCCTTGCAACGGATATGCTTGCCGACGAGGTTGTAAACGTTAACTGCGAGGAGGACGCTCCGTTTGCCGCGCAGGTATTCAAAACGGTGAACGACCCGTTTTCGGGCAAAATGAATTATATCAAGGTTTTCCGCGGACGTCTTAAAGCGGGAACAACCGTCTACAATTCAAATACCGGTACGGAAGAGCGCATAGGTCAGATATTTTTACTTAAAGGCAGAAAAACCGAGCAGGTTTCGGAGCTTTGCGCGGGCGACATAGGCGCAGTGAACAAGCTCGGCAATACCGATACAAACCATACGCTTTGCGAATTAGGCACGTCTTTGCAGTTCGACCCCATTCGTTTCCCCCGCCCGACAATCTCGCTTGCGGTGCGTACAGCAGTGCGCGGTGACGAGGATAAAATGTTTGCGGGCTTCAATAAAATGCGCGAGGAGGATTATACCTTTTCAGTAACCAAACGCGCGGACACGGGCGAGTTTGTTTTAAGCGGTCAGGGCGAAGTTCACCTTGAAACGCTTGCAAAAAAACTCAAAGCAAGGTACGGCGTAGACATTGTGCTTTCGGAGCCGAAAATTCCTTACCGCGAAACTATCCGCGCCGTATCCCGTGCGGAGGGAAGGTATAAAAAGCAGTCCGGCGGACACGGTCAGTACGGACATTGCAAAGTCCGCTTCGAGCCTTGCGAAAACGAGTTTGAGTTCGGCGACGAGGTAGTCGGCGGAGCTGTTCCAAAACAGTATATTCCCGCAGTCGAAAAGGGGCTTAAAGAGTGCCTCGGCCGAGGCGTGCTGGCGGGCTATCCCGTCACGGGTGTGCGCGCCGTGCTGTACGACGGAAGCTATCACGACGTGGATTCTTCCGAAATGGCTTTTAAAGCGGCGGCGGCAATCGCTTTCAAGGAAGGCTTGAAAAATGCCGAACCCGTGCTGTTAGAGCCTGTTATGAAGTTGAAGGTCGCCGTTGCGGGCGAGTACCTCGGCGGTGTTATGGGCGATATTTCAAAACGCAGAGGCAGAATTTCCGACAGCTCGCAGGAGGGCAATATAACGGTTGTGGTTGCCGAAGTTCCGCTGTCTGAAATTACCAAATACGCAACCGATTTAAGGGGGCTTACCCGCGGGCAGGGGAAATTCTCTACCGAATTTTTGCGCTATGAAGAGGTTCCGCCCCAGCTTGCGGAAAAAATTATATCTGCAAACAAACAGCAGTAAAAAGAAGTCAAGCCCGACTTTCCGCCGATAAGGAAAGTCGGGCTTTTAAAAAATTTAAAAAACGGTATGGTGTTTTATTGACATTTTCCCCCGCCGCGGCGGACACCATAATGCAGCACTTTAAGGACACAAACACCTGCGCCGACGACTACGATTTGATACTTACGGGCGATTTGGGCGCGCTTGGAAGCCGTATTTTAAAGGACTTAACGTGGGAAAAGGGCTTTGATATAGCCGAAAAACACGTTGATTGCGGTGAAATTATCTATAAAGTAATCGAAAAAGAATTTCAGGGCGGCAGCGGAGCGGGGTGTTCGGCAACCGTACTCAATTCCTATATATTTACAAAAATGCAGTCGGGCGCGTACAAACGCGTGCTGTTTGCCGCAACCGGCGCGTTGCTTTCTACCGTTTCGTCGGGACAGGGCGAATCTATACCGTGCATATCGCACGCCGTGCAGTTGGAGGTGTAAATTATGGGTGAAAAAATGCTTGAAATAGCTTTACAGTTTTTAAAAGCGTTTATAGTGGGCGGAGGAATATGCCTGCTTGCGCAGATAATCATAAACTTTACCGACCTCACAGCGGGCAAAATTTTAGTATTTTTTATGCTCGGCGGAGTGGTGCTTACCGCGGTGGGAGTATATCAGCCGTTAGTCGAGTTCGGTGGAGCGGGCGCAACGGTGCCCATTTCGGGTTTCGGCTATCTTTTGGCGCAAGGCGCTATAAAGGGCGCGGAAAAGGGCTTTTTCTCGGCTATAACGGGTTCGCTTACCGCCGCCAGCGCGGGCGTAACCGCGGCAGTGGTTTTCGCGTTTATGATGGCGCTGATTTTCAAATCGAGAACAAAACCCAACTGATTATCAATAATAAAACATTTATGCGGGCCATACAATATTGTATGGCCCGAAAATCTTATAAAAACAAACGCCCGAACAGAAAATTCCGCCGTTTTAAATTGCTTTTGGTAATTTTCTGCTTTTTAATAATAGGCGTGCTCATATTTTTTCAGCGCAACGTTACGCGCGTGCTCATTTCCATAAGCGAGGCGACAATCCGCTCTATAACCACTGTCGCGGTAAACGACGCCATTTATTATACGCTGAACGACGTAATGCGCTATGAGGACTTGATTTATATAGAGCGCGACGAAGCGGGCAACGTGACTTCGATAACCTCCGACAGTTTGAAAATTAACCGCATAGCCCGCGATACCGCTTATTTGTCGCAGGAAAATCTCAATAAAATGAGCGAGGACGGTATTATGGTGCCGATAGGCGCGCTGACGGGAGTGGAGGCTTTGGCTGGCTTCGGTAAAAAAATCAACATAAAAATTATTCCCATAAGCAACGTGGGCTGTCGGTTCGTTTCAAAATTCACGCAGGCGGGCATAAATCAGACAAAGCACTCGCTGTACCTTGAAATCGTTTCGGATATTTCTATAATTCTTCCATCTAAAAGCACCAACCTTGCGTCCACAACAGAGGTGCTTATTTGCGAAAGCGTAATTACGGGCAAAATTCCCGATACATACCTGCAAGCAACCGTAATCGGCTCCGACGGCGCCCTTGTGCCTAAAAGTTGATAAAAAACAAGGCGGCGCGGTTTTAAAAAACCGCACCGCCGTTCATTTATCTGAGCACAATATTAAGTTTAAATTTCAGATTGTTTAAAATCTTCTTTACAAATCCGTCAACCTTGTCTTCTATAGGCTCGTCTTTGGGCGTAAACGTAATTGTAAACGCCATAGATTTTTTACCGTTTTCAATCTGCTCGCCGATGTACACGTCGAAAAGCTTAACGTCGGTTACATACTTGCAAGCCGAGTAAATTTCTTTCTCAACCTCGGCGCAGGTTATTGCCTTGTCGCACGTCAGCGCCAAATCGCGCGTAACTTCCGCGTGTTTGGATATGGGGACGTATTTGAACGGCTTAGCATGCTTTTTCAGCTCGTCGTAGTCTATTTCGGCAATGTGAACCATTCTGTCAAGCGCAAGTTCTTCCGCGATTTCGGGCGAAAGCATACCCGCATAGCCGATTTCTGCTCCGTCGCAGAGAATTTTTGCGGTAATTCCGGGGTGGAGGTAGGGCTTTTCGGCGGACAAATATTCGAATTTAACGTTAAGCGTATCCGCAATGCTTTCTATATAGCCTTTTAAATCGAAAAAGTCCTGCTTTCCCCAAATTCCCAGCGCAATAACCGCTTTTTCTTCGGGGAATTTTTTTATGGGCAGTTCGTCGGCAATATATATTTTCGCCTGTTCGAAAAGCTTACCCTCCATATTTCCGCGGCGCAAATTCCGCACTATTACGTTCACCATAGAAGGCGCAAGCGTTGTGCGCATTATCGATAAATCTTCGCTAATCGGGTTTAAAATTCTTATCGCATTTCTTTCGTGCGCGTCCGCGGGGAAGTGCAGCATATCCAAATCTTTCTGCGAGTAGAAAGAATAGGTGGAAATCTCGTAAAGTCCTTTTGCAACAAGCCTGTTCTTTACGCGTTTTTGCATTTTCTGCCCGTCCGAATATCCGCCGTTTGTAATCGAAGCGGATGGGAGGAAGGTTCCTTTAATATTGTCGTAGCCGTAAAAACGTATAACCTCCTCGGCAATATCGGGATAACCGTCTATATCCTCGCGGTATCTCGGCACGGTCAGCTTCATTTCGTCGCCCTTTAAAGTTACGCCGAAGTTAAGGCTCTTTAATATGCGCGACATTTTTTCGGCGGGCACTTCTATGCCGAGCAAAGCGTTGATTTTTGAAATGCTTGCCGTCATTTTCTTTTCTTTAAGGTGCGAATTTTTGGTAGTAATGTCAATGTGAACGTCCGTAACCGTACCGCAGTTTAATGTCTGAATAAGGTTTAAAGCACGCTCTATTGCGTGCTCGGTCGTGTACTCGTTAACTCCCTTTTCAAACAGTGCCGAGCTGTCGGAATGCTGACCGAGCGCCCGCGCGGTCTTTCTTACGCTGTCGCGCGCGAATTTTGCGCTCTCGAATAAAACCTCCGCGGTATCGTCCTTGATTTCGCTGTTAAGTCCGCCCATAATGCCCGCAAGCGCGCACGGCTTTTTACTGTCGCATATAACAAGGTTTTCGCTGTTCAGTTCAAATTCGTTTCCGTCCAGAGTGGTTATTTTTTCGCCGTTTTCTGCGCGGCGTATAACAACCTCGCGCCCTTCAAGCGTGCGCAAATCGAACGCGTGCATAGGCTGGCCGAGTTCTAAAAGTATAAAGTTTGTAATGTCTACGATATTGCTTATCGAGCGCAGTCCGCACAGTGCAAGCCTTTTTCTAAGCCATAGGGGAGAGGTCGAAATTTTAACGTCTTTAACGTAATGACCAATGTATCTGGGGCATATGTCGGGGGCTAAGTCGGAAATTTTGATTTTTTCATAAATTCCCGCAACGGCTTTGTAGGAATAGTCCGGCTCCTTAACGGTCTTGCCCAAAACCGCGGCAACCTCGCGCGCAATGCCTAAAATACTTTGGCAGTCGGGGCGGTTTGCGGTCACGCCTATATCGAAAATATAATCGTCAAGTCCTAAAATCGGTTTAACGTCCGCGCCGTTTTTGCAGTCTTCGGGCAGAAGAAGCAAACCGCAGTAATCGGCTCCGTCATACATATCGCCGTTGACGCCCAGCTCCGCGCCCGAACAAAGCATACCCTCGGATTCTATTCCGCGCAGTTTGCCTTTTTTAATGGTCATAACGCCTTCTATTGTCACGTGGTCTTTTGCAGTTGCGTATACGGTGGCGCCGACAAGCGCGCACGGCGCTTTTATGCCCTTTTTAACGTTGTCCGCGCCGCAGCAAATCTGAAAAGTCCCCTTTTCTCCGCAATCGACTTTGCATTTGGAAAGGTGCGTTCCCTCAATCGGCTCGCATTCGATAACCTCGCCTACGGCAACGCCCGAAATATCTTTTCCCAAATCAATAAGTTCTTCAACCTCGAACCCGCAGGAAAACAGCTTTGCCTGCAATTCTTCCGCGGATACGTCTATATCAACATAATCTTTTAACCAACTTAAAGGTGCTTTCATAATAACTCCTGATAACTCCTGTTTCGCGCAAATATTAACCCTTGAACTGCTTTAAAAATTTTGTGTCGCCCTCGAATAACAGCTTCATATTGTTGATGCCGTATTTAAGCATAGCAATGCGTTCAACGCCCATTCCGAACGCAAAACCCGTATATATATCGGGGTCAATTCCGCAGCCTTCCAAAACTCTGCGGTTAACCATACCCGCGCCGAGCACCTCAATCCAGCCTGTGCCCTTGCACAAACGGCAACCCTTTCCGCCGCACTCGAAGCAGCTTACGTCAACCTCGACAGAAGGCTCGGTAAACGGGAAGTAGGAGGGGCGCAGTCTTGTTTTAACGTCCTCGCCGAAAATCTTTTTGGCAAACTCGTCAAGCATACCTTTAAGGTCGCAAAGGGTAATTCCCTTGTCCACAACCAACCCTTCCATCTGCGAAAACATGGGAGAGTGAGTCGCGTCGTCGTCGCTTCTGTATACCTTTCCCGGCGACAGAATTTTAATAGGCGGTTTTTTGTTTTCCATAACCCTTATCTGCCCGGCGGAGGTCTGCGTTCTCAAAAGCAGGTCCGGCGCAAGGTAAAACGTGTCCTGCATATCGCGCGCGGGATGGTCGGCGGGTGTGTTTAAAGCTGTAAAGTTGTAATAATCGTTCTCTATTTCGGGGCCCTCGAACACCTCGAAGCCCATACCCGAAAAGATTGAAATAAGCTCTTCAACAACTAATGTGTTGGGGTGATAAGCTCCGTCGGCTGGTGCGCGTGCGGGCAGAGTTACGTCTATTTTTTCGTCCGCGTACTTCTTTTTAAGCTCGATATCCTTCAAGCGTTTTTCAAGCGCGTTGAATTTTTCTTCCGTCCACTGTCTTAAAGCGTTTAAAAGCTTGCCCATAGAAGGTCGCTGTTCAGCGGGAACGTCGCGCATATTCTTCATCAGCTCGGAAATTTTTCCCGTTTTGCCGAGGAACTTCATTTTAATTTCCTGCAACGTTCTGCTTGATTGCACGTCCTGCACGGCTAAGTCGATTTGCTGTTCTATTTCGTTAATCTTGTCCTGCATTATAAACTCCTGAAAATTATAAAAGCCCCGTGCTGTTTAAGCACGGGGCGAAATTACTTTTTCGCGGTACCACCCGAATTCACGGCAAAAAGCCGCCTTGATTAAACTCCTAACGCAGAGTAAGCGGAGCGGACTAATAGGAATAAAATACTCTTTTCGCCCGTCGGCTCGCAAGTGAATACCGCTTAAACCTTTTAAGAAACCTTTCAGCCGTTTTCGGATTTCTCTCTCTGAAAAAGATTGTATAAAGCGTCTGTCTTGGTCACAGCCTTTAACATTTATATACCGATTATAAAAAATTAACTATCCAAAGTCAAACGATTTTTCGCATTTTTAATAAATCGAACCGCCGAAGCAGTCAAAAGCAACTACCGCAGGGAAGTTTTCAACTTCAAGCTTGTAAACCGCCTCCGACAGCAAATCTTCAAACGCAATGCATTCGCTTTTTTTAATAGCGTTGCCGTACAGCGCGCCCGCGCCGCCGATTGCCGCAAAATAAACGCAAACGTTGCGCTTTAACGCCTCGCGCACCTCGCCGCACATTTCGCCCTTGCCGATAATCGCGCCCAGCCCCAAATTGAGCAGAGCGGGGGCAAAGCTGTCCATTCTTGCGGAAGTGGTCGGACCGCAGCTTCCCGAAGCCATATCGGGCTTTGCGGGACAAGGACCCGCGTAATATATAACCGCGTCCTTTAAATCGAACGGGAGGGGCTTTCCGTCTTTTAAATACCCGAAAATACGTTTGTGCGCACAGTCGCGCGCCGTGAGAATGGTGCCGGAAAGCGACACACTGTCGCCCGCGCGCAGGCTTTTAATTGTTTCTTTCGTTAAAGGAAGTTGTAAATTTTTCATAATACCGCCTTTTCGCAGCGCACGCAGTGGCACTGAATATTAACCGCAACGGGCAACCCGGCAATGTGCGTAGGCGCCCATTCGCACGCAACTCCCAGCGCGGTAGCGCTTCCGTGGAAGCCCTGACAGCCTATATCAAGTGCGTTAATCTTTTCAAGCGCAACGCGTTCTATTTCCGCTATGTCTCCGCGCGGATTGCTTGTGCCTATATCGCGCGTCAGCGCTTTTTTGGCAAGGAAAGCGCAGGTATCGAACGTTCCGCCTATGCCCACGCCGACGTAAACAGGGGGGCAAGGGCGCGAGCCTGCAAGCTTAACCGTTTCAACTATCGCGCCGATAATTCCGTCAACGCCCTGCGCGGGTTTAAGCATAAACAGCCTTGACATATTCTCACTGCCGAAGCCTTTCGGCATAAACGTAATGCTTATTTTATCGCCCTCAACAATTTCCGTATGAATAACGGCAGGGGTATTGTCGCCCGTATTTACGCGTGTTATCGGGTCGCAGACCGATTTTCTGAAATATCCGTCCGCATAAGCCTTTTTAACTCCGTCGTTAACGGCTTTTGCAAGCGGTTTGCCTTCTAAAAACACCTCTTGCCCGATTTCGAGAAGCACAACCGCCATACCTGTGTCCTGACAGACCGGCATCTGCTTGTTAACTGCTGTTTCCGCGTTTTTAAGCAAGGTTTCCAAAGCGAAAGCCGCCGCGCCGTTTTTTTCGGTTTTTAAAGCGTTATTCATAGCCGTTTTGCAAGCGGGGGTAAGGTTGACGCCCGCGTGTAAAGCCATTTCGTAAATTTTTTTCTCTATAACTTCCGTATTTATCTTCCGCATAATCTGATTTTATAACAATTTCACCGAAAAGTAAAATAAATAATTTGCTTAAATTTCTTTTTACGCTATAATAATGTTATGTCTAAAAACAGAAATACTGCGGTTCGGAACGGAAATGCGGAAGAAACTCCGCCCGTGCACACCGTAAACCCGCAACTCAATTCAAAAACGGCAGGCTTTGCGTATTCCGCAACCGCCGTTGCAATAATTATAATTTCGCTTATAGTCGGGCTTATAAGAACGGTTGCAAAGGTAGAAAACTATTCCGACGCATACTGGTATTTAAGCTTTATCGCCTCGCCTGTTGCGATAGCCGCGGCGGTAGGCGTTACGCTTGCTGTGCGCAAAATACCATTCAAGCAGATTTTTCCCGTAAAATGTCACCCGAAGTATTATTTGATTGCGCTTTTAATCGTTTTTGGGCTGTTTTGCTCGCTCAATCAGATAAACGGACTTATTTTAAAGCTTTTGGGGCAGGAAACTTCCGAACATTCTAAAATGCTTACGGAATACATTTTAAGTCTTTCGGGCTGGCGCGCGGCAGCCGCGATTATCGTAATTGCAGTGCTTCCTGCGTTTTTCGAGGAGCTTTTGTTCCGCGGGGTTATGCTTAACGGCTGTGAAAGATGCGCGGGCGGATTAAAAACAATTTTTATAATAGGCTTTTGCTTTTCGCTTATGCACGGCTCGCTTGAACAGACCGTATATCAGTTTATTGCGGGCTGTCTGTTTGCGTTTGTTGCAATACGCGCGCACTCTATTCTGCCGTGTATACTTATGCACTTTATAAATAACGCGCTTACAATAGTAATTTCGCTTTTGGGCGGGTGGACTGCCGAAGGCGAGCTTGCCGTATCTTTGGGCGGAAATATTGCAATGATAGCCGTCGGCGCGGTTGCGCTTGCCGGCGGTATTGCGTGGCTTGCGCTCGATAAAAGGAAGATGGAAAAAGGCGAAAACGGCGGTGTTAAAAACTTCTTTATATTTGCCGCATGCGGAATAGGGGTATTCGCGTTGCTTTGGATACTTTCGCTGTTCGGGGTGGCGTAATGCAGAAAATAAATATTGTCTGCGTGGGCAAAATCAAGGAAGAATTTTACCGCTCGGCAGTTGCCGAATATTTAAAACGGCTATCGCGCTTTGCAAGGGTGGAAATAAAAGAGCTTGCCGAGTGCAGAACAATTGAGGAAGAAGCTCAGCCGATTTTAAAGTCCTGCAAGGGCTATATTATCGCGCTGTGCGTGGAGGGGAAGAAGTATTCCAGCGAAAAGCTTGCCGAGGATATAAAAAAGCTATGCGACAGGGGCGAAGAAATAACTTTTGTTATAGGCTCGTCCTGCGGGCTTTCGGATAAGGTAAAGGAGCAAGCTGATTTAAAGCTTTCTTTTTCGGATATGACTTTTCCTCACCAGCTTATGCGCGTAATTTTAACCGAACAGATTTACCGCGCGTTTATGATAAACAGCGGAAGCGAATACCACAAGTAGCTTGTTTGAAAACTGTAATTAAACAGCGCGTTTGTAAACTGTCATTCTGAACGCAGTGGTAAACTGTCATTCTGAACGCAGTGAAGAATCTGAAAGTATATTACAACGTATGTTAAGGCTTTTGAACGTTAAGCATAAAAATATCAGATTCTTCGGCAAGCCTCAGAATGACGTGTTTGTCATACTAAAAAGCACTTTTAAATCATATTTTATTATGTGATATATGAAGAAGTAAAAAAGTTTTACCAGTGTTTCGGCGGTAAAAAGTGCGTTATTGGCTATTCCTGTCAGGGCAGAGAAATTTATGCCTTTCATCTTGGCAGCGACACAGGCAGACAGTTTATAGCCGTTTACGCCGTTCACGCACGCGAATGGATAACCGCAAAGCTTGCCGTAAAGCATATAAAACTCGGTTTGCACAGCGGAGGCGGGTGGGTAATTCCGCTTTTAAATCCCGACGGAGCCACAATTTCGCAAACGGCATATCCGCTGTGGAAAGCCAACGCGCGCGGGGTTGATTTGAACTGCAATTTCGACGCCGACTGGGGAAGCGGCAGACTAAACACAAAACTGCGCGGCGGCGAAAACTGCATAGGCGATTGCCCTTTTTCCGAGGCGGAAACCTCGGCTTTGCGCGATTTTACTTTGCGCGTGCGCCCGTACGTAACGCTAAGCTTTCACACAAAGGGCGAGGAAATTTACTGGGAATACGGCGGTAAAGGCGATAAAAGCGGTGCGGATATTCTTGAAAAAATAACGGGATATACGGCAAAGAAAATTTACGGTTCGGCTGGCGGATACAAGGACTGGTGCATACAAAAGCTGAAAATTCCCGCCTATACGATAGAGTGCGGTTCGGATAGCCTTGCGCACCCCATACAAAAGCCTAAGCATCTTAAAAAATGCTATAAACTGCTTAAAATATTTATTGAAAACTATGGAAAATAAATTAAAATTTATGAAATCGGCGCTTGATAGCGCAAAAAAAGCTTTTGACGAGGGCGAGGTGCCTATCGGGGCGGTGGTTGTCTGCGGCGGCAAAATTATATCCCGCGGGTACAATAAGCGCACTAAAAGGCAGATTGCCACGGCTCACGCCGAAATAGAAGCAATTGAAAAAGCTTGCAAAAAGCTTAAAAGCTGGCGCATACCCGAGTGCGAAATTTACGTAACGTTAGAGCCGTGCCCCATGTGCATGGGCGCAATGCTGAACGCGCGCATTAAAAAGGTTTATTTCGGCGCGTACGAGGCAAAGGGCAGGTCAATGACGGAACAGCTTGCCGCCTCCAACCTTGTCAATCACACGGTAGAAGTGGAGGGCGGGGTTATGGAAAAGGAATGTGCGGAAATTCTTTCCTCGTTCTTTATAGAAATGCGCGCCCGCGAGAAAGTGCGAGAAAAAGCCGGAAAGGAAATTTTGCAAGAAAATAACAGCGGGCAATACGAAAACTAACAAATACAAAAGACAAGTTAACTTAGTTGACTTTATGCGTGTATCATACTAAAATGTAAAAGCAAAACTTAATACGGTTCGTTAAAAAAGAGGGTAAACTCTTTTAATATACAATATCTTTCGGAGGAAAACCTAATGATTAACCACGGCAACGAAATTAAAATCTTTTCGGGAAATTCCAACAGACCGCTTGCCGAAGCGATTGCGGCTAAACTGAACACTACGCTCGGCGATATGGAAGTTACGCACTTTTCGGACGGTGAAATTTACGTTCGTTTTGCGGAAACTATCCGCGGTATGGACGTGTTCCTTGTACAGTCCACAAGCTATCCCGTAAACACCAACCTTATGGAGCTTCTCATAATGATTGACGCGGCAAAGCGCGCAAGCGCGGGCAGAATTACTGCGGTTATCCCCTATTTCGGATACGCCCGTCAGGACAGAAAAGCGCGTTCGCGCGAACCCATAACCGCAAAACTCGTTGCTAATTTAATCACCTCCGCAGGCGCGGACAGAGTGCTTACAATGGATTTGCACTGCATGCAGATTCAGGGCTTTTTCGATATTCCTCTGGACAACCTTGTAGGCGGGCCTACGCTGTACAACTATTTTAAACCGAAGGTTGACGATAACTTCGTAGTGGTTTCGCCCGATATCGGCTCGGTTGCAAGGGCAAGAAAGGTTGCCGCGAGAATGGACGCGAAAATGGCGATAATCGACAAGCGCCGTCCCAAAGCCAACGTAATGGAAGTTATGAATATTATCGGCGACGTAAAGGGCAAAAACTGCCTTATGGTTGACGATATGATAGATACTGCGGGGACAATCGTACAGGGCGCAAAGGCTTTGAAGGAAGCGGGCGCTAAAAATATTTACGCTTGCTGTTCGCACGGAGTTTTGTCCGGTCCCGCAATAGAAAGACTTGCAAATTCGCCCATTAACGAGCTTGCAATTCTGGATACAATCAATATTCCCAAGGAAAAAATGCTCCCCATTTTCAAGATTATTTCCACTGCGCCTATCTTTGCCTCCGCAATAGAGAACGTTTATCTGGATAAATCTATGTCCAAAATTTACGATTAAACGTTGTCAAACTTTGCTGTATTGTTTCATTCTGAGCCTTGGCGAAGAATCTGAAAGTAGTTTACAACGTAAATTAATGCACTATTAATTAAAATATACAAACTAAGCCACTGCAAAAGTGGCTTTTTTATAAGGTAACGGAATGTATATAATTGTCGGTTTGGGAAACCCCGAAGAAAAATATTTTAAAACATTTCACAATATGGGTTATATCGCAGTCGGCGATGTTGCTGATAAGCTGGGCGTAAAATTTAAAAAGAAAGAGTGCGAAGCCTACACCGCAGAGGCAAATATCAGGGGTGAAAAGGTCGTTTTATCACGTCCAGTAACTTATATGAACGCGAGCGGTAGAGCCGTAAAACAGCTTTTGGCAAAGTATAAAACGGACGCGGCGCACCTTGTGGTAATCTATGACGATTACGATATCCCAAAGGCAAGCGTAAGAATAAGACCTTCCGGCAGCGCTGGAACGCATAACGGTATGCGCTCTGTAATCGCAGAAATCGGCACGCAGAATTTTGCGCGGATAAGAATAGGTATCCGCGACACCGAAGTAAATATTCCCATAATCAATTACGTTTTGTCAGAAGTCAGAAAAGACGATTACGAGCTGTTTATTTCCGCATGCGGACGCGCCGCGGAGGCCGCAATTGCGCTTGCCGGCGGTGAAACTGTAGAGAACGTAATGACTAAATACAATGGTTAGGATTAACCGTTTTGCTTAAAAACTTTTTCACTTGCAAAAATTTAGGCGGCGAATTGCCCGCACTTGAAAACGACATCCGCCTCGGCACGCCGACGGCGGCTTTCGGGCTGTCCGAAACTCATAAATTTCTGCTTGCCGCCATAACGCAGGGTAAGTTGTTATACGTTTGCGCGGACGCGATTTCCGCACAGAAAGCGTATGCGGGTATATCCGCGCTTTCCGGCAAAAAATGCGTATATCTGCCCGCCAAGGACGAAGTGGTTTTATACAAGGACGCGCTGTCAAAGGACGCGTTATACCGCCGTATATGCGCCGTTTACGGACTTTTGAACGGCGCGGATTGCGTTATCTGCGAAATTGAAGCGCTGATGCAGTTGTTCCCTGCGCAGACAGAGGCAATCAGCTTTAAAACGGGTTGCGATTACGACTATTCCGCACTGCCCCAAAAGCTGATAAAAATGGGCTACACCCGCGAATATGCCGCAGATAACAAGGGTTGCTTTGCAATCCGCGGCGATATTTTAGACGTTTTTCCTATAAATTCCGATAATCCCGTCCGCATAGACTTTTTCGGCGATACCGCGGAAAAAATCCGTCCTTACGACGCTGTCAGCGGTGAAAGACTTGAAGAAGTCAACGAAATAACAGTTGTTTGCGCAACGGACGCCGTTTTTACTGCGGAAGACGTTCCCGAAATCAAAAAAATCATCTCTGCGGAAGTAAAGCGCAGTCAGAACGTCAAAGCCTACGAAAGAGCGAAAGCTATTGAAAGCGATTTGTGCGAAAAGCTCGCGCTCGGCGTTCCGTTTTCGGGCGCGTCGTTCGTTATGCCGCTGCTCGGCTCGGCGCGGACTGTTTTCGATTTGCTTCCGCCCGATACCTTAATAATTTTCGACGAATGCAAGCAGATAAGCGACAGAATGAACGCAGTCTATAAAGAACACTGCGAGCGCGTGGACGAGCTGAAAAAGGGCGGGGAAGCGTTTTCATTTTCCGAAAATCAGCTTATATCCCCCGAACGGCTAACGGAAGGTTTTTCGGCTTACCGTAATTTGGCCGTGCAGACTTTCACTTCGTCAACCGCGTTTTTCCGTCCGCTCAAAACGTACAATCTGCGTTCGACGCCCTCGCCGTCGTACCTCAATTCTATGCCGCAGTTTATAACCGACTGCAAAAACTGGCTTTCCAACGGCTACCGCGTGCTGGTTTTTACGGGAAGCGTTGCGCGTTACGACAAGCTGTCCGACGAGCTGACCAACGAATATCTGCCCGTCTATCCCGTGCCCGACAGACTTGAAGCTCTGCGCGGAATTGCTTTGAGTTCGGAAGAATTGGCGCACGGACTTGTCCTGCACGAGTGTAAAACCGCGGTAATCGGCAGCGGCGATTTATACGTCAAAGCCGTTACAAAGCGGATTAAAAAGCGCCGCGGAGATATGTTCACCGCGCCTGAAATAGGTGATTTCTGCGTTCACGAAAAGCACGGCGTCGGCAAAATTGCAGGCACTAAAAAGATAGAAACAACCGACGGAATAAAGGAATATATTTCAATCGAGTACAAGGGCGGGGATATGCTTTACGTACCCGTCGAGCAGATGGATATTCTTTCCAAATACGTCGGCGAGCAAAGTCCAAACCTTTCAAAAATAGGCGGGGCGGATTTCGAACGCGTGAAAGAGCGCGTAAAGCAGTCGATAAAAAAACTCGCTTTCGATTTGAAGGAGCTTTACGCCGAGCGCAACGCGCAAAACGGTTTCCGCTTCCCCGAAAACGTTGTTATGATGGAGGAATTCGAAAGCGCGTTCGGCTATGAAGAAACCCCCGACCAGTTCACTTCGATAGAAGAAATAAAAGCCGATATGTGTTCGGAAAAGGTGATGGACAGACTTTTGTGCGGCGACGTCGGCTACGGCAAAACCGAGGTTGCCCTGCGCGCAATTTATCTGTGCGTTTTAGGCGGAAAGCAGGCGGCTTTTATGTGTCCGTCAACCGTGCTTTCAGAACAGCACTACAATACCGCGCTGGAAAGATTTAAGGAGTTCGGCGTCCGCGTTGAAGTTTTAAACCGCTTCCGCACCCCTGCGGCGCAGTCTAAAATTTTAGCCGCGCTCGAACGCGGGGAAGTGGACTTGCTTATCGGCACGCACAGGCTTCTTTCCGCAGACGTAAAATTCAAAGATTTGGGCTTGCTTGTTTTGGACGAGGAACAGCGTTTCGGCGTCGAGCATAAGGAAAAAATCAAGCATATCAAAAAAAATATCGACTGCCTTACAATGACCGCAACCCCCATACCGCGCACGCTGCATATGTCGCTTGCGGGCATACGCGATATAAGCACTATAAGCACTCCGCCGTTGAAGCGCTTGCCCGTGCAGACTTATGTTGTTGAAGAGAGCGAAACGCTTATCCGCGACGCGGTCTTGCGCGAAATTTCCCGCGGGGGGCAGGCTTTTATACTTTACAACCGCGTTGAAACCATTTCGCGGTTCGCGGGCAGAATAGCGGAAATTATCCCAGAGGGCAAGGTTTGCTACGCGCACGGAAGAATGGAACGCGAAACGCTTGAAAATGCGGTTTTCTCTTTCTACCGCGGGGAAAAGAACGTACTTGTCACAACCACGATAATAGAAAACGGCATAGACTTGCCAAACGCAAACACGATTATCGTAATCGATGCGGACAGACTTGGAATTTCCCAGCTTTATCAATTGCGCGGAAGAGTGGGCAGAGGCTCGCGGCTTGCACAGGCTTATTTTACGTTCAAGCCCGATAAAGTGCTTACAAGCGACGCCGCCGAACGGCTTAAAGCCATTATGCGGTTTACCGAGCTCGGCTCGGGCTTTAAAATCGCCATGCGCGATTTGGAAATCCGCGGTGCCGGCAACGTGCTGGGCGCGGAACAGCACGGACATATGGATAAGGTCGGTTACGAGCTGTATTCAAAGCTTTTAAAGGAGGAGTTAACGGGCGAAAAACAGCTTTCCTGCGAGCTTGATATAAAAACCTCGGCGTACGTTCCCGAAACATACATCGAAAGCAGTGCGGGCAGACTTGACTGCTATAAGCAGATTGCGGAAATCCGCTCGGTTGAAGATTATAAGCGCGTTTGTCTTTCTATCGAGGATAACTACGGCAATATGCCCGAGGAGGTGTTGCACCTTCTGATAATCGCGGTGCTTAAATCTTACGCGGCTAAATTCAACGTTAAAAAAATCAGTGTGGACGGAAAGGCGGGTTCTCTGGAATTACCGTCCGTAAACGTTTTAAGCGACGAACGACTTAAAGCCGCGCTGGATAAATACGCGGGTAAAGTTTCGCTTTCGATGGCAAAAGCACCGCTTGTGGTGTTCCCGCCGCGCAGTTCCGCCGCAAAAACTATGCTGGATATGACAAAATTTTTAAAATTTGCGTTAAGTTTTAACTAAAATTCACAAAAAAGATTTGCTATCCTAAGCAAAATGCTTTATAATAGTAAAGATTTTAAAAGCACAGTCTTTCGGAGAAAACCATATGGGAAAGAAAAAGATAAAATTAATAAGCGGAATTGTTGCGGCGGCTTTGACTTGTTCGGTTGCTTTCGGCGGTTGCTCGCTTATATCCACCGATAATGAGAAGGATATGTCCCGCACCGTTGCCGAAGTCGATATTTCCAAAACGGAAGCCTTTGAAAACGAGTTTAAGGACAACAGCAAATATTTCGATGCAATCGGTTCTACCGAAGTCATAAAAAGAGAGCTTATAACATATTTTGTAAACGTAGGATATTCTTACGTTCAGAACAATAATTATGCGGAAGTGTTCAATAAGCTTTTGGACGGTCTGGTGCAGAACGCGATTTTGACGCAGTACGCAACAATGTATCTTTTGCAGGAAAAAACTGCGGAGGACGCAGACGCGTTTAAAACTTTCAGCGAACTCAGCGGCGAAGGTCACAAGGAGTCTGAGAAATACGAATACCTTCTCGGCGCCGACAGCGACGACGTAAAGCTTGCAAAATACGCGCTTATGTCCTCGATAAATTCGGCTATCGACAGCATAGAAAAGGACAGAATTCTCCAATACACCGAAGAATCCGCGGGTTCGGATACCCGCACGGCGCCCGCCAACGTGGACACCCAGCAGGACGATTATTATCCCAAAAAGAAAAATCCTAGCGGAGAATACGTCCGTGCCGACGGTACGGTTATCAAAGAAACCGACGCGGACAAGAACTATGTGCTCGATTACGGTATCTATACGGGTTATACAACGCTTGCCGACAGCGGCGCATACCTTGCCGACAGGGACGAATTCCTCGCAAAGAAAGGCACCATGGCAACCCGCATAAGGGCTTATACGCGGTTTGTAAGTACGCTTATTGACTGGAATCTCGTTGACGAAAAGAAGGAAGACATTACCAAAGTTGACGAGCTTGAATACTACGCAGACGAATACGTAAGCCAGCTTAAATCTCGCGTTATCAACAAATATTACGATTTGTATGAAGAAGAGCAGATTAAAAAGCTGATAGACGAAGGCGATACTTCTTACCTTGACACGGCTTACAATTCGCTTTTCAACTTCCAGAAAAACAGTTATAAAACCGAAGAAGATTTTTCAACCGCAATAGGCAGTATGTCCGATACTTCGTTCATACTCTACGCGCCCGAAACGGAAAACGACGGAACTTTCGGTTTTGTATACAATATTCTGTTGCCTTTCAGCACTTCGCAGAGCGCACAGCTCACTGCCCTTCAATCGCTGTATAAAGACGATAAGGTTGACAGCGGATACAGCTCAAAATATTACGCAAACAGAAACCTGCTTCTTAAAAACATCAAAACCACCGACCAGCGCAGAGCGTGGTTCGACGGTTCTAAGGAATACGCGTTTGACGCTAACGGCAAGGTGGACAACTACTTTGGCAACAGCAGCTGGCTGTTCTTTGAAAACAATTTAACCGATAACGAAAGGTACAAGCCCCTTGATAAGTATGTCGGTAAATACGCATACAACGGCAACGTTATAAAAAACAAGGACGGTAAATATATCTTCGGCAACGCCGTACAGCTCGGTATTGACGATATGCTTAAAGAATTTACAGATTATGTGAATTACGTCCTCAACGGTTATACAAAAAACGGTGCAAACCACGTTACGTTTGACAGTAACTACGATGCAGACACGTGGACAAACGCAAACGGCTATTATAATGTAGATGATTTCTACACAGGCGATAAAAACGACGACAAGCAGGACCAGATTGACTATTCCAAGCTTGTATACGCTTCGGGTAAGGTTAATTTCACCGCCGACAGAGCGAACGCTTTAAATCCCGATAAAAACAATGCTCAGTACTGGGCAATGTCCGCCGTTAATGAACTTGAATATGCATACACAACCGATACGGGCGTGCTTTCGCAGTACCTCGGCTATACGGTCGAAGCGGGCGATACAAGCTATATAAAGGAGTTTGAATACGCGGCTCATCAGGCTGTAAATAACGGCGAGGGTTCGTTCTCGGTCTGCGCTGGCGACTACGGCTGGCATCTGATTTACGTTACCTATACTTTTGATATAGAAGACGGTAACGGCGCGCTTTATCAGCCGAACTGGCAGGCAAACATTACAAAGGAAGGCACCTTTGAGTATATGTTCTATGAGTGGATAAAGGATAACGATTTGGACGAAGTTTCCACTACCCGCCAGACGTATATTATAAACAAATTCAACAAAGATAAAGTAACCGTAAAGAAGTACGAAAAAGCTTATAAAAATCTGACAAACTTAGGCTGACAATATTTTGGTTTATAATGCATAACCCGCTTTTAAATGTTTAAAAGCGGGTTATGTCAAAGGCTTTTCAAATGGAAATCTGGCAGGCGGTTATACTCGGCTTTGTACAAGGTCTAACTGAATTTTTACCCGTTTCATCTTCGGGGCACATTGCATTTTTACAAGGCGTATTCGGCGTTAATGATTCTGATACCGCCTTGTTTTTTACTATAATTTTGCACCTCGGCACGCTTGTGGCTGTGTGCGCTGTTTTTTGGCGGGATATTCTCGCTTTGTTCAAAAAACCGTTTAAAACGCTCGGGTACCTTATAATCGCAACCGTTCCCGCGGGAATTACGGGTATTTTATTCAAAATATTCGATTTGGATAAAGTGTTTTTCGGCAATTATATGTGGGTTTGCCTTGCCGTATTCTTTTTCTGTACGGCAACGTTGTTGCTTGTAACTGAAATTGTAGCTAAACGCAGAGTAAATTTGCTTCCGCTGTGTTTTAAAACGGTCATTCCTATGGGGCTTGCGCAGGCGGTGGCAGTTTTGCCGGGGATATCGAGGAGCGGTTCTACAATCTGCGCGGGTACGCTTGCCGGCTGTCAGCGGGAAGAGGTGGCAAAGTTTTCATTCATAATGAGCATACCCGTAATTTTGGGCAGTTTTATAGTTGAACTTGCTTCTGGCATTGCAAGCGGAGAAATTCAGCAATCGTTTGCGGAAGGCGGGGCGACGCTCGGCTGGTCGGTTGCGCTCGGGTTTATCGTTTCGGCGGCGGCGGGGCTTTTCGCAATAAAAATAATGCTTAAAGTCATAAAAAAGGCAAATTACAAGTGGTTTTCCGCTTATCTGGTTGCCTTGTCGATAGTGTGCGTGGTTTTGCAGTTTACTGTATTTGCATAAAAAAAGGGGGACGACTTGCTTCGTCCCCTTCAATATTCCGATTTGCCGAGTAAATAGTCGGTGCTCGTGCAAAAAATTTCCGACAAGGAAATCAGCATATCAAACCCGCATTCCCGCTGTCCGTTCTCCCAGTACGCTATAAGCCGCACGGAAACGTTTAGCTTTTCCGCAAGCTCTGCCCGCGAAATTCCCTTTTCGTTCCGCAAATCCCTCAGTCTTTCGCTAAATCTGTTCATATAATAAATATTAGAACATTTTGTTCCGATTATGCTTGACATGGAACGTTTTGTTCTTTATAATTGCCTTGTATTTGAAAATCGGAGTTTAATAAATGGAAGAAATTTTAAGGGTAGAGAACCTGAAAAAGGCCTTTAAGCTGTCGCGCAGACAGCAAAAGCTTGAAAAGACAAGCTCGGCAATCAAGGTTGCCGTAGACGATTTGTCCTTTTCGTTCAACCGCGGAGAAATTTTCGGGCTTCTGGGGCCGAACGGCGCGGGCAAGACCACAACGCTGAGAATGCTTGCAACGCTTATAAAGCCGGACAGCGGCGATGCGTTCATTGACGGAAAAAGCGTCGTTAAGGAGGCCGACGCCGTGCGCGGCAAGATAGGCTTTCTTACAAGCGAGCTTAAGCTTGAGGAATTTTTTTCGCCAAGCTATCTTTACGACTTTTTCAGCGAGCTGTACGGGGTTGAGCGCACCGTCCGCGAAGAAAGAAAGCGGAAATTGTTTGCAAAATTCGGCATTGACCGCTTTGCGGAAATTAAGTTCGGCAATCTTTCCACGGGTATGAAGCAGAAGGTTTCGCTTGTCGTTTCTGTCGTTCACGACCCCGATTTTATCATTTTCGACGAGCCGACGAACGGGCTTGACGTGCTGACCGCAAAGGTTGTCACCGACTTTTTGGAGGAGCTGCGCGCGGCGGGCAAAACGGTTATACTTTCCACGCATATATTTTCGCTTGTGGAAAAGCTGTGCGACAGGGTCGGTATTATAATTGACGGAAAGCTGGTCGCGCTGGACACTCTTGAAAATATCACCAAGGACAGCAATCTCGAGGATACGTTTTTCGGCTTGTACCGAAAATTCACGGGGGAGGGCATATGAAAAACGTTCTGACGATAGTAAAAAAGGAATTTGCCCGCTTTTTCAAGGACAAAAGAATGGTTTTGACGGTATTTTTGCCGGGGTTGCTTATTTTTGCGCTTTATTCCATTTTGGGCGCGGTTATGAACGAGAAGAACGAGGTGCCCGACGGCTTTAAGCCGTATGCGTATTTCATTGATATGCCCGAGGAGTATTCCGCGCCGCTTGCGGGGCTTGTGGATTTGTGCGGGGAAGCCCTGACGGAGGAGCAGGCTATGGACAAGGCTGAGGCGGGCGAGCTTGTCGTTGCGAAATATGTGCACGGCAACGATGGCGCGGCAGACGAAATCCGTATTTTTTATAATTCTTCAAGCAAGGACGCCGCTTTAGGCTACGGCATTTTAAGCGGGCTGTTCGCACAGCTGCAAAATCCAGACTTTGTGATAAACAAATCCGCGGACGTAACCTTTGATTTTGCAGAGGACAGCGTTGCCGCAAGCGTGCTTGCTATGCTGATTCCCATGCTTATGTTCTCGCTTCTGGCGTCCTCGTGCATGGCTGTCGCGCCCGAATCGATTGCGGGCGAAAAGGAAAGGGGTACCATGGCGACAATGCTGATTACACCGATAAGGCGCTGGCAGCTTGCGCTCGGCAAAATAATAAGTTTGACGTGCTTTGCCATGCTTAGCGGTATTTCAAGCTTCCTCGGCGTAATTTTTTCGCTTCCGAAGCTCGTCGGCGGGCTTGCGGTTGCGGGCGCGCTGACCTATACGGTAGGCGATTACTTTATGATTTTTGCGCTGATAATTTCGATTGTGTTCGTCATAATCGCGGCGTTTTCTGTTGTTTCGTGCTTTGCAAAAAGCGTAAAGGAGTCAACATCGCTTATCGGACCTTTAATGATTGTAATTATTCTGTTGGGGTTGGCGTCGTCAATGGTTCCGTTCACGTCAATCGGCTACTATTTAATTCCGCTTATGGGCAGCGGAATGGCAGTTTCCTCAATTATGGGTCTGTCGGTAAACGGGCTGGGCGTGGCTTTGGCGGTTTTATCCAACCTTGTGGCGGCGGCGGGGCTGACCGTTCTGCTCGCGTTTATGTTCACAAGCGAGAGGATAATGTTCAAAAGATAATTTAATTATAAAAATAAGGCCGTCCGCGCAGAAATTGTTGCGCGGACGGCCGTTCTTATTAAAAAAAAGCTGTGCAGTCTTTTTTGCCGAAGCAAACCGAAACGTAAACCTTACAGGTAGCTACTCCAAAGCTACCTTATGGCACACCGACGCGACTGTTTAGTGCTGCTACATCCCTGTCCTGACACGGTTCGCAGCTGTCGGTTGCATAAGACCTTGGCATCAACACCCCTTATAAAGCGCAGCTTTCCATTTGCTTCGTCGGGAAAGACATTCGGTCCTGCTATAGCGGATTGCAGGTACAGGGCACCGCTAACTCCCCACTTAGCACAGTATAATCAGTTTACCAAAAATTCGGCAAAAAGGCAAGCGATTTTGCAAACAAGTTAGTCGGGCGCAAATTTTGACAAAAAACGTTATTGACTTGACATTTTATTGTCAATACTTTAATATATATCAAAATGAAAAGGCGGTAAATTATGGCAGAAAACTGTTCACACGATTGTTCTTCGTGCGGGGAAAACTGTTCTTCGCGCGATAAAAAAAGTTTATTGAAAAGCCCTCACCAAATGAGCGATATAAAAAAGGTAATAGCCGTTGTTTCGGGCAAGGGCGGTGTAGGCAAGTCTATGACGTGCGCTCTGCTTGCGGCGGCGGCTCAGGATAAAGGTCAGGTAACCGCGGTTATGGACGCAGATATAACCGGCCCTTCAATTCCCAAAATGTTCGGCGTGCACGAGCGCGCTATGGGCAGTGAAACGGGCATACTTCCCGTAGTCACGGAAGGAGGGGTACAGGTTATGTCTATGAACGTACTGCTCGAAAACGAGGCGGAGCCTGTCGTTTGGCGCGGTTCACTTATTTCGGGCACGGTTTTGCAGTTCTGGACGGACGTTATCTGGACGGGGGTGGACGTAATGTTTATAGATATGCCCCCCGGCACGGGCGACGTTCCGCTTACGGTTTTCCAAAGCATACCCGTAGACGGAATAGTTATCGTAACAACCCCGCAGGATTTGGTCGGTATGATTGTGCAGAAGGCTGTAAATATGGCGCAGATGATGAACGTGCCTATTTTGGGCATTGTCGAGAATATGAGCTATATCAAATGCCCCGACTGCGGACGCAGGATTTCGGTTTTCGGTGAAAGCGGGGTAGACGCGCTCGCGCTCGAACACGGTATACCTGCCGTGGCTAAACTTCCCATAGACCCCGAACTTACCAAAGCCGCGGACAGCGGAAATATAGAAAATTTGGAAAACAACCCGCTGAACGGATTTTTGGATAAAATTATAAAGCAGATTAAAAAGTAATAGGGCAAAATATAAAAGCCGTCCGCGCTTAATTTTAAGCGCGGACGGCTTGTTGCTAATTTAAATCTTTTTTTTCGGGCAGATATTTCCAGTAGCGCACGGGCATATAGCCTTTCATCTGCTTTTCGTGGGGGCGCTCGGTGATATTTACCGACTTGTAATACTTTTTCCAAAGCGTTTCAAACGTTTTTTCGTATTCGGAAAGATAAATTTCCGCTTCGCCCGCGTAGCCCATAATCCATTCGTGACCGTTATACATTCCCGCTATTTTGCGCTTTAAATCGTGAATGACAAACCGCTCGCTTTTAAATCTTTCCGCAAAGTGCGGCATTAAAAGCTCGGTTATATCGTTGTCTGGCGAATAGGGGGCGTAAAATGTTCCGTTTGCGCTTTCCATAAACCTTAAAAACCCTTTCAGTCTGTGCGTTTCGCCCGTAACCTTATATAGAATATCGTTGAATTCCACAACCTCGGGCATATTGTAAGCTTTTTTAACGGGCGACTGCTTAGCTGTAAGCGCCTTAATATACTCAAAAGCGGTCTGTTCTTTCAGACTGTCGCAGCTTCTCAGGACAAGCGAAATATCGGCAAGCGCCTCGCTGTCGCAACGGTAAATTCCGCGCTGAACGCGTTCGCTCTTTTCTTTGTCCGTTTCAACGCGCACAATTTCGCTGTCCAAGGAAAGCTGAACTTCGTTATTCGACGTTATTATACAGTCTTTTGTTTTGAATGCGTCGAAAACGGCGGTAAAAAAACCGTCCGCCGAACCGTCGCAAATAAAAATTTTCATAAATTACCGCATAAGTGCAAAAAAAGCGCGTTTTTGCACAGTTAATTATATATTTCCCGTGAGAGCGGAAAGGGCGGTAGAGGTTTCCGAAAACATTGAAATCTGCTCGCTTACCTCGTGCGAACCGTCTATAAGCAGTGCGGTATGCACTCTTGCAAAGCTGTCCGCGCCGTAAAATTTGCCCTTGCAAGTTATAAAGTGTTTTGCTCTCTTCAATACTATGCGCATTTTTGCAAGATTTTCGTAGTTCAAAGCGGAAAATTTTCTTGCTTCAATAATTTTATATGCGCTTTTTGCGCCTATCCCCGGAACACGCAACAGCATTTCCAGCGGCGCGGTATTAATTTCAACGGGGAACAACTGCATATTTCTTAAAGCCCATGCGCATTTCGGGTCGTATTCGGGCGAAAGGTTTTCGTTTTCCGCGCAAATTTCGTCTACGTCAAAGCCGTAATAACGTATCAGCCAGTCCGCCTGATATAAGCGGTGTTCTCTCAAAAGCCCCGCGCCGACCGTCGGCAGCTTACTGCTTTGCACCACGGGGATATAAGAGGAGTAGTAAACTCTTTTCAAATTCATATTTCTGTACAGCGCCTCGGTCAGCTTCAAAATCTGTCCGTCGCTTTCGGGCGATGCGCCTATAATCATCTGCGTGGTCTGTCCCGCGGGCAAAACGCGTCTGCGCATATTGTTCAGTTTTTCGTAATCAATCGCCTCTTTAAGGCTTTTCATGGGCAGAATAAGGCTGTTCTTCGTCTTTTGCGGCGCTAAAAGCTTCAATGATTTTTCGCTGGGCAGTTCTATGTTATAGCTCATTCTGTCAACAATGCGCGCCGCTTTCATAATCAGCGCGTCGTCAGCGTGCGGTATGCCCTTCAAATGAATATATCCGTTGAAATTGTAAACCTTTCTCAGCTTTGTTACCGTTTCGGTCAACAGCTCCATTGTGCGGTTGGGGGTATCGAAAACGGCGGAGGACAGAAAAAGCCCCTCAATATAATTCCGCTTGTAAAAATTTATAGTCAGCTCGCAAATTTCGTCGGGCGTAATTCTTGCGCGGCGCACGTCCGCGCTCTTGCGGTTGGGGCAGTACTCGCAGTCGTACTGACATTCGTTGCTCATTAAAATTTTCAACAGTGAAACGCACCGTCCGTCGGGTGTGAACGAGTGGCATATTCCGCCGGCCGAGCCGTTTCCAAGTCCGCCGGCGCGGTTCTTTCTTGACGAGCCGGAGGATGAGCAGGAAACGTCGTATTTCGCGCTTTCGGTTAAAATTTCAAGTCTTTCAGGGTCCAGCATAATGTTTTTACCAAAAATAAACAAATGTTTACAAATTTATTTTACCACCCCGAGCGCGCGTTTGTCAATAATTTTTGCGCATTGACTTGTAAAAAAATTTATGGTAGACTTTGTTTATGCTTGAATTGAAGCAAACGGCAAGCGGCGGTTACGGCTATAAAATTATGTATAACGGAAAGGAGGTCGGCGTAATTGAGTGTAAGGACTTCTGGGAAGGTATGCCGTATCTAAGCCTTATAAAAATAATTCCCGAATACAGAGGAAAGGGCGTGGGCGCGCGGGCTTGTCGGCTTGCTTGAAAAGCTTATAAAGGAGCGCGGATGTAAAGCCTTGCTTACCTCAACGCAGTCGGACGAGCGCGGGCAGTTCTTTTACCGCAAAACGGGCTTTAAAAAAAGCGGTTGTCTTATACTTGAAAACACTCCGCTTTCACAGCCTATGGAATTATTTTTTATAAAAACGCTGTAAATTTCACAAACATTTCATAATAACGTTAAATTTGCTTAAACAGTGCGGTTTATGATATAAACAGCAAATACTTTTTGGAGATTTTATGAAAGTACTTATTGTAGACGATGAAGAAATGATAAGGGGCGTACTTAAAGAGTACGTCGAGTTCGAGGGCGGTACCGCTTTCGAGGCGGAGGACGGTATGCAGGCTGTAAGGCTGTGCCGTGATAACGATTTCGACATAATTTTAATGGACGTTATGATGCCCAAGCTCGACGGTTTTTCCGCCGTTAAGGAAATTAAAAAAATAAAAAATATCCCCGTAATTATGCTTTCGGCGCGCGGGGAGGAATACGACAAGCTTTTCGGCTTTGAAATCGGCGCGGACGATTACGTGACGAAGCCGTTTTCGCCCAAGGAGGTTATGGCGCGTATACATGCGGTTTTAAAGCGCTCCTCGCAGGAGAACGTGAACGACGTGGTGACGTTCGAAGGGCTTACTATCGATATGGTCGGGCGCAATGTGTACGTTGACGGAGAAAAAGCCGAGCTCACGCCCAAGGAATATGAGATTTTATTCTATTTCGTAAAAAACAAGAGCATTGCGCTAACGCGTGAAAAGCTTTTGATGGACGTGTGGGGCTTTGATTTTTACGGCGACGACAGAACGGTGGATACGCACATAAAAATGCTGCGCTCCAACTTAAAGCAGTACAGAAAGTTTATTGTAACGCTCCGCGGATTAGGGTATAAGTTTGAAGTCTGAAAAATTGCAAAAGCTTAAAAATTTAAGAAAGCCCCGAAGCGTAAACCTCGCAATGTGGGGCTATTTCTGCTTGCTTGCGTTTTTTTTGATACTGCTTGTAGAGCTTGTGTTTTATATAGTGGTCGCGGGCACCTTCGAGGACAAAGCGTGCGAAAGAATCAACGCTATTTGCAACGAAGCCGTACGCGAGGTGGAAGTCAATCCCGACGGGCTGAATAAAACCATTTTCCGTTACAGAAGCGAGGGTGTAAACGTATATCTGCTTGACGGGGACGGAGGCATTATTTCGCCTTCGGACGCGGAAGCGCTTGAAAAAGAGGCTTTGGACGCAAACTTTTTGCAAATGATTAAATCGCGTCTTGACGCGAGCGGAAAAACAGACGTCTTTCATTACGGAATGGATATAAATCTGGCGAAGCAGGTAAATTATAAGGGGCAGACGTCGTACGTGCTTGTAACCTATTCGCTGAAAATAGTGCATCAGACGGTTAAAACCCTTCAAATTTACCTTATAATCGTCGGAGTTATCGTTTTGCTGGTTTCCTTGCTTGTAACTTACGTTTTTTCGCAAAAGCTTACGCGCGGGCTTAAAAGTATGTCGGATACGGCTGTGAAGCTTGCGGAGGGCGATTACACCGTCAAATTCACCAATGCGGACTATACCGAAATGGCTCAGCTTTCGGACACGCTTAACTACGTCCGCGACGAGGTGAAAAAGAGCGGCGACTTCCAGCGGGAAATTCTTGCAAACGTTTCGCACGATTTAAAAACTCCGCTTACAATGATAAAAGCGTACGCTTCGATGATTAAGGAAATTTCGGGCGACAATAAGGAAAAGCGCGAAAAGCATTTACAGGTTATTATAGACGAAGCCGACCGCCTTGCGGGGCTTGTAAACGACGTTTTAAGCGTTTCAAAAATGCAGTCGAATATAGAAGAAATCAACTTCAAGGTTTTCAATCTTACCGAGCTTGTCTACGGCATAATAAACCGCTTCGGCTACTTGCAGGAGGCGCAGGGCTATACTTTTATGGTCGATATAGACAAGGATTTGTATACCCGCGCGGACGAGGAAAAGATAAGTCAGGTTATTTACAATCTTTTGGGCAACGCCGCAAACTATACGGGCGAAGATAAAACCGTTTATATAAGCTTAAAATCGGATTTGGAGGGCAAGCGCATTAAGTTTGCCGTGCGCGATACGGGTAAAGGCATTGCCAAAGAAGATTTGTCTGAAATCTGGGACAGATATTACCGCGTAAAGGAAAACCATCAGCGCCCCGTAAAGGGTACGGGACTGGGACTGAATATTGTAAAGGTTATATTGCAGAACCACTCTTTCGACTTCGGCGTTGACAGCGCTTTGGGTGAAGGTTCGGCTTTCTGGGTGGATTTCCCCGCAGTACCCGCCGAAATAGAAATAGACGGACAGTAATTATATGTATATCGGTTAAGCCGTGCGCGCTTTACGTAAAGCGCGCACGGCTTTTTAATTTTAACCGCATAATAAATTTACACAAATATGAAAATTTGATAAAAATTTACAAATAAATTGAGTGATAAATTTACAAACTTAACGGAATATAGTATCATAGTATGGTATTATCGCAATCAAGGAGTGTTTAAAACAAACGTAATGTTTAAACTTTACAAAAAATTCCGCCCGATAGACTGGGTACTGCTTGTGTTGCTTGTGGGGCTTACCGTTTTGCAGGTGTACTGCACTTTAACGTTAACCGACTTCACGCGCGACATAATCCAGTCGATAACATATTTAGGGTATCAGAAGAATCCGGCAAATCTCCCCGAGGAGTTTGCGCCGGTTTATGCGTTTATAGAAAGTATAGGCGGGTGGCAGAACTTGACCGCCGATATGCTTAAAGGCATGGAAGGTTTAACGCAGGACGGAGCGGACGCTTTGCTTGCAATCGCCGGCGCAACCACCGGCGACATATGGTATCACGGCGGAATGATGCTTGCCGTTGCCGCGGGCAGTATGGCTTGTCAGATATGCGTAGGTCTTATCGCCTCGTTTATAGGCGCAAACTTCGCCGCAACCCTGCGTACTTCAATCTATAAAAAGGTTGACGGCTTTTCCATTGCAGAGCAAAACGCATTTTCAACGCCTTCGCTTATCACTCGTACAACAAACGACGTTCAGCAGGTGCAAATGGCTAACATTTTAATGCTGAGAATGGCCGTTGCGGCGCCCATAACCGCAATATGGGCAATTTGCCGTATTCAGGAAGTTAGTTACCAGTTTACGCTTGTTACGGCGGTTGCGGTTGTCGCTTTGGTGCTGTTCCTTGCCTTGCTTATCGTGTTCGTTATGCCCAAATTTAAGATTATGCAAAAGCTTGTGGACGGACTTAACGGCGTTTCGCGCGAGCATCTTACGGGACTGCGTGTGGTCCGCGCGTACAATGCGGAAGAATATCAGGAGAACAAATTCGGCGAAGCCAACGAAAAAATTACCAAAACCCAGCTTTTTACAGGCAGAATGATGGCGCTTATGTCGCCCGTTATGATGCTTATTATGAACGGCGTTTCGCTTGCGATTTACTGGCTCGGCGCGTCGCTTGTAAATAAGGAAGTTGTCGAAATTTCCGTCATAATGCAGTTTATGATGCTTGCGTCGCAGATTATCATGGCGTTTATGATGCTTATGATGATGTTCGTGCTTATGCCCCGCGCGCAGGTTGCGGCGACGCGAATCAACGCAGTTCTTGATACTAAACCTTCGATTTCAGACCCCGAAACAGAGGCTCAGCTTACCGAAAAAGGCACCGTGGAATTTAAAAACGTCACGTTTGCATACCCCGATTCAGACTTGCCCGTTATAAAAAACATCAGCTTTAAGGCAGAAAAAGGGCAAACGGTTGCGTTTATCGGCTCTACGGGCAGCGGTAAATCTACTCTTATCAATCTTGTACCCAGATTTTTCGACGTCACGGAAGGCCGGGTGCTTATCGACGGCGCCGACGTAAGAGAAATAAAGCAGTCCACGCTGAGGAGCATTATAGGCTACGTTCCGCAGAAGGGCGTGCTGTTTACGGGCACCGTAAAAGAAAATATAGCTTTCGGCAATCCCGATTTGTCGGACGAAGATGTAATTGCCGCGGCAAAGGTTGCCGAAGCGGACGGGTTTGTTTCGGAAATGGAGCAAGGGTATAATTCGGAAATTTCGCAGGGCGGTAAAAACGTTTCTGGCGGACAGAAACAGCGTCTGTCTATTGCCCGCGCGGTTGCGGTTAAGCCGGAAATATTCATTTTCGACGACAGCTTTTCCGCTTTGGACTATAAAACGGATAAAAAAGTGCGCGAAAATCTTAAAACCGCGTCCGAGGGCGCTACAAAGCTGATAGTCGCGCAGAGAATAGGCACTATTATGGACGCCAACCAAATAATCGTTCTGGACAGCGGCGAAGCGGTTGGCGCGGGTACTCATAAAGAACTTCTTGAAACCTGCCCCGTATACCGCGAAATAGCGCTTTCACAGCTTTCTGAGGAGGAACTCGGATTATGATGGGACGTAAAAATTTAAAATCGGTTTCTTCCGAAAACGGAACAGCTTCCGAAAATATCAAAAAAGGCAGTATGAAACAGCTTTTAAAAGCGTTAAAGCCCTATATACCGCAAATAATCTGCTCGTTTATATGTATAGCGATTTCAACGGTTTTGTCGGTGCTTTCGCCTCAGTGGGTTTCCAAAATAACCGACGAAATAAACGATAATGCGCTTACGCTTTCCATTGACCTTGAAAAAATAGCGGTATTCGGTACGGTTTTAATAGTGTTTTACAGCTGTAACGCCATATGCAACTACATTTCGGGTTTCATTATGACGACTATAAACCAAAGGCTTACAAAATACCTCCGCCGCGAAATTTCGCATAAAATAAACCGCGTTCCGTTGAAATATTTCGACAGTCATTTATACGGCGACACGCTGTCGGTAATTACCAACGACGTAGATACGGTCGGTCAGTCAATGGACCAGGCGATTTCTATGTTTTTCTCGTCCGCGTGTATGCTTATCGGCGTGCTTATCGCAATGTTCGTAACGGCTTGGCAAATGGCGCTTACTGTGCTTTTGATGCTTCCGCTTATGATGGTCATGCTGTTTATCTTAACAAAAATTGCGCTTCCGCAGTTTGAAAAAAATCAAAAACTGCTGGGCGATTTGAACGGAAAGGTAGAGGAAAACTATTCGGGCGCAACCGTTATAAAGGCTTTCGGCGCGGGCGCAAGAAAGACGGAAGAATTCGAAAAGACAAACCGCACAATGCGCAAAGCCATTTTCAAAGCAAACGCTATAGCCGGCTTTATGCAGCCTGCAATGAACTTCGTTTCATATTTCGCTTATGCTGCGGTGTGCGTTGTCGGCGGGCTTTTAATGAGCGACGGCGTAATTCAGCTTGGAACCATTACCGCGTTCCTTATATATATAAACTTGTTCCAGAACCCGCTGAGCCAGCTTGCGCAGGCAATGAACAGTATGCAGATGGCGACCGCGGCGGCTGGCAGAGTATATGAATTTTTGGGGCAGGAAGAGCTTTCCGACGAAACGGGCAAACAGCGCAAACTGCTTACGGACGGAAATCATATCCGCGGCAACGTCGAGTTTAAAAATGTGCGCTTCGGTTACAGCCCCGATAAGATAATAATTTCCGATTTCTCGGCAAAAATACAGGCGGGAATGAAGGTTGCGATAGTCGGTCCCACGGGCGCGGGCAAAACCACGCTTGTAAATCTGTTAATGCGCTTTTACGAGCTTAACAGCGGCGATATTCTGATAGACGGAGTATCCGTAAAGGATATGCCGAGGGAAGAAGTGCACGATATTTTCGGTATGGTTTTGCAGGATACATGGATGTTCGAGGGTACCATAAGGGACAATATTCTGTTTTCCAAGACGGGCGTTCCCGATGAAGAACTTGATAAAATCTGTAAGGAAGCGGGCATTTACCACTATGTGCATACTTTACCGGGCGGGCTTGATTATTACGTCGAAAACGAGGCGAATATTTCCGGCGGACAGAAACAGCTTATAACAATCGCCCGCGCAATGGCTGAAAATTCGCCTTTGCTTATTTTGGACGAGGCGACTTCCAATGTCGATACAAGAACGGAGGAGGTTATTCAGCGGGCAATGGATAAGCTTACGCAGGGCAGAACAAGCTTTGTCATTGCGCACAGGCTTTCAACCATTAAAAACGCTGACTTGATTTTGGTTATGCGCGACGGAAATATAGTAGAGCAGGGCAATCACGACGCGCTTATGGAGCAGAACGGCTTCTATGCGGGGCTTTACAATTCGCAGTTTGCAGGCGAATAATTATTTTGAAAATCAAAAGCTGTCCGCGTCCCGTTTATTTTAAACGGGACGCGGATAAAAGCTTGAAATACTTTATAAAAACAGTATATTTTAAATAAAAATATATAAAAATTGCTTAAAAAATTACTTGACAAAAATTTACGCTTATATTATTATATGTAAGCGTTGTGATTAAAGCGCAATTCCCTTTTAAGGGCCTTTAGCTCAGTTGGTTAGAGCGGTCGGCTCATAACCGATTGGTCCGCGGTTCGAGTCCGTGAAGGCCCACCAAAAACCTTGTTGGTTTAAAACGTTGCGGTCGGCACATAGCCGATAACGCGGTTTCGGGTCCGTGAAGGCCCACCAAAAACCTTGTTGGTTTAAAACGTTGCAGTCGGCTCATAACCGATAACGCGGTTTCGGGTCCGTGAAGGCCCACCATTTCCCGTAAGGGAACAATAATTATTTGGCCCTATAGCTCAGTTTGGTTAGAGCGCCAGCCTGTCACGCTGGAGGTCGACGGTTCGAGCCCGTTTGGGGTCGCCAAATTTTTTAAAGCGCCGTAAGGCGCTCACGCCTCGGTAGCTCAGATGGTAGAGCGGTGGACTGAAAATCCATATGTCGGCGGTTCGATTCCACCCCAAGGCACCACCCCCGAAAGGGCGGCGTGCTGGTGTAGCTCAACTGGCAGAGCAGCTGATTTGTAATCAGCAGGTTGTTGGTTCGATTCCGATCACCAGCTCCAACAACTACCCCGTATAAGCGGGGTATAAACTTAATACGGGCGGATTGCAGAGTGGCCAAATGCATCAGACTGTAAATCTGACGTCTCCGACTTCGGTGGTTCGAATCCACCTCCTCCCACCAAAATAAGCACCCTATCGGGTGCATTTTTCTTTTATGTATTATTCACACATCTTTAACGCTTTGTTGCACTTGATTTTTATACACTTTTTTGATATAATAATGATAGAATATGGAAACTTTTAAAATAATTTTTATTATCATAGCTTTTGGGATATTTGTTCCAAATCAATTATTTTTCGTTAGAAAAATTATCTTAACAAAAAAACAATACGATGAGAATAATTTCGTTCTTTTCAGCACAAAAACGGATAGTATTATTATTCTAATTGCTGGAATAATTATTTTAATATTTGTAATTATAATTAATTTAATCGATACTCTAAATATAATGTATAATTCGATTATGTCAGTATTTTTAGCTTTGCTTTCAGCCAGTCAAATCATTAATTGTAGAAAAAAAATTATAATTAAAAATAATGAAATATTTGTTATACCAGCTGTTGGAAAAGTTAAAAAATTTTCATTTAACGACATTGATAGTATACAAGAGTTTATTTCTACGAAAGGAATTATAACGTATACTGTTTTTCAAGGTGAACGCGCAATGTTTATATTTTCTGACCGTTATATTTATTCAAATTTATTTATTGAAAAAGCCAGAAAACTACACATTAAAATATCAAGGATGAATTGATTGAAAAATTTTGATTTAACATAAAATTCGTTTTAGGTAAATGTTTGTCCACCAGAATAAGCACCTTTTCGGGTGCTTTTTTCGTTATCAGAGGAGGTGTGGGGGCAATAAGTTATATTGTAATAAGTTTATGTGCTTGAAAAAGGCGGTTGTTTTTGCTATAATACATTTATCACAAAATTAAGGTAACAAAATGAAATTTGAACTTTTAGACATTGATAAATGGGAACGGCGCGAATATTATGAGCATTATACAAATGAAGTCGCTTGCTCATATTCTATGACCGTTAATATTGATATTTCAAATTTGCGCAATAGTAAGCTATATCCTGCAATGCTGTGGCTTTTGACGAAAACGGTAAACGAGTTTTCCCGAATTTCGTACCGCTTTGACTGAAAAAGGGTTAGGCATATTTGATACAATGTTGCCTGCGTATACGATTTTCAATAAAAATAAAAAGAATTTCAGTGCAATATGGAGCGAATATTCGGAAGATTACGACGCATTTCTCGCAGATTATAATGACGACGTCGAAAAATATAAAAATTCAATAGAGCTTGCTCCGAAAAACAACCGCCCCGCAAATACGTTTGACGTTTCAATGATACCGTGGGTAACTTTCAGTTCTTTTAATATCAATACATTCAATAGCGATAAGTATTTTTTGCCGATATTCACAATTGGTAAATATTTCGAGCAAGACGGTAAAAGGCTTTTACCGCTGTCGATACAAGCACATCACGCAGTCTGCGACGGTTATCACGTTTCAATGTTTATTGATAGCTTGCAAAATAAAATTCGTTTATGGAAACAACAATGAAAAAAACAATCGAAACACATAGATTAATTTTACGGCATTTTGAATTGAACGACGCCGCCAATATGTATGAATATTTGGCTGAGCCTAATGTTAATTGTTTTAAGGATATGAAAATAAATAGCGTGCATGAAGCGGAACAAGTCATTCAGAAACGCATTGACAACGCAAAGTCGGAAATTTATTTTGCAATATGTTTAAAAGATACGGGAAAAGTAATAGGTGAAATTTTTGCTTGCGCCGACGAGCGTGAAGAGGATACTTTTAGTCCTTGTTGGATGCTCAACGAAAAATTTCAAAAGCAGGGTTATGCCTATGAAGCAGTTGCGGCTTTTTTTGATTTTCTTTTTAATGAAAATTCCGTTCGCAGAATATATATTTATACGGAAGATTACAATATCCATTGCCAAAAACTGTGCGAAAAATTAGGAATGAGAAGAGAAGGTCTTTTTATGGAATTTGTTTCCTTCGTTAATAATTCAGACGGAACTCCGAAATACGAAAACACTTATCAATATGCCATATTGAAAAAAGAGTGGTTAAAAAATTCGTTATAGTAATGTTTATTATACTTTTTTGTTAAACATAAAATGCAGTTAACGGAAGCAAAGCTGCTTGCGTGTTTATATAGGTAACAATCAAATGATTTTTAAAACTTTCGGTAATAAAAACAACAAAGCGGTTTTATTGATACATACGCTGTTTACAAGCGCGGATTTTTTTGCGCCGGTAACGGATTTGCTTGCAAAAGAATATTTTGTTATAACGCCTACATTATCGGGACATTATCAAAATTCCGTCTATATTTCAGCCGAGGATGAAATCCGCCAAATAAAAGAATTTTTAACCGCAAATGCGATTAATTCGCTTTACGCGGTTGCGGGGTTTTCTCTCGGCGGAAATCTCGCGTACGGATTTTTTTGCGAAAATTCCGAAATGATTGAAAAAGCGGTTATAGACAGCGCGCCGCTTTTCGATTTTCCGAAAATTATTAAAAATCATTTTCTTAAAAGCTATACAAAGTGTCTTAAAAAAATAAAATCGGGCAATTGCGATGTCGCAAAAGAATTAAATAAACATTTTAACGGAATGGGTGAGTATCAAAAGGATATTGCGCCCAAGGTATCGTTTGAAAGTCTTAACAACCTTGTCGAAAGCTGTTTTTATAACAAAGTCTATAAATTGCCCGAAAAACAACTGCAAAAGGTTACTTTCATTTACGGTAATAAAGATATTGCAAGGCTTTGCAAAGCCCGCTTAAAAAACTGCCGTATACATAAATTGAAAGGTTACGGCCACTGCGGGTATTACCGCGAAGCCCCCGCCGAATGGGTAAAAAAGTTCATTTTGTCTTAAAAATTTCAAGCTTGCGCATTTGCGCGGTTACTGCGCCGAAACTTAACGTGTTGCGCGCTTGATATAAATTATCTTGTGTGTTATAATAAAGCGGTCGCTTCCTCTGAACGGCGCATAACTGCGTTAAACTGCGCTTTTATCGGGTTACGTAGTCTGTGTACGCGCCCGTCGAAAATGCTCGTTTGCCTTGTTCTGCTTGTTCATAGAAATCGGCTAAAAACTTTTTCCGTGTTATAATAAAGGGCGGAATAACGAGAGGTAAAAATTTAAAATGGAATACATAAAGCTTACGCTTGAAAATCTGGAAAAAGAGCATATCTGTTGCGCCATTTCTAACAATAAGGACGTGCAGGTTGCCAGCAAAAAGGCTTGGCTTGCGGAAAGGCTGAAAGAGGGGCTGGTTTTTTTGAAATCTGCCGAGCGCGGCAAATGCTTTATAGAGTACATACCCGCAGAAAACGCATGGGTTCCCGTTGAAGCGGACGGATATATGCACATAAACTGTTTTTGGGTTTCGGGCTCGTTTAAGGGGCACGGTTATTCAAACGAATTGTTAAACGCGTGTATTGCGGACGCAAAAGCGCAGGGCAAACACGGCGTTACCGTAATTTCTTCAATAAAAAAGGCGCCGTTTTTATCCGACCCGAAACACCTTGCTTACAAAGGTTTTAAAATTGCCGATACCGCCGCGCCGAACTTTACGTTAATGTATTTGCCGTTTGAAGAAAGCGCGCCCGTACCCAAATTCAAAGCCGCCGCAAAAAATCCGCATACGGATAAGCAGGGGTTTGTAGTTTACTATACGCACGGCTGTCCTTTCACGGCAAAGTATGTTCCTTTAGTCGAGCAAACGGCAAAGGATAAAGGCATACCGTTTGAAAGCGTGTTAATCGACAGTAAGGAAAAAGCGCAGAACGCGCCTTGCGTGTGGACAAATTACGCCGTATTTTATAACGGTAAATACGTTTCAAACGAAATTCTGAACGAAAAAAAGTTTATCGACCTTGTTGAAAAGCTTACCTGAATTAAAATCGTGTGTTTTCCGCACGACAGCGAATGGGGGCGGTTATATGAAAAAAGTTATCAGCTATTTAATACCGTGTATACTGTGCGCATTAGTGATAACATTAATATACTCGAGGTACTTTCTGTATGAATACAAAATGAACATCGCCTACGGAATAGGCGCTCCTATAGGCGTAAGCATATGCTATCTGTGCTTTTTTTGTGTGGGTATGATATGCGTAAATAAAGGAAAGTATACCGCGGCGATAGTGCTATCCGTAATTAAATATGTTTTACTGTTTATAGGCATAACGTTTGTGTTCAGACATACGCTTACCGGCCTGACTTTTGCGGCAATTTTACTGTTTATTCCCATAACGCTGCCCATAGCAATAGCAATGTTTGCAATCAGAATAATGATTGTGGCAGTGCTTGCGGTTTTTTACATAGGAATTATTTCCGAGCCGATAATTATCGCCTTTTGCAGTAAAACTATGAATAAACCCTTGAATAACAACGCGTAAGCGCATTTTTACAGGTGATTATGAGTTGGTTTAACTATTACGGTCTGATTGCCGTAGTTATAATTTTAATACCTAATATTATTTGCGCTATAACCGACAAAACCGCTTACGAAAACAGTTTCAACAACAGGTTTTTTATTATAGCCGAACAAATCGGCAGATACGGCTGTATGGCGTTTATGGTATTCAATATACCTTATACGTACTTTAATTTTTGGTTTGGTTGCGCACTGTACGTTTATCTTGCAGTGAACGGCGCTTTGCTGGTTTTTTACTGCCTCGGCTGGATAATTTTCAGAAAAAGCAGGGGTGTTGCAAAGGCCGTTTGGCTGTCGGTTACGCCATCGGCGATATTCCTTTTCAGCGGAATTATGCTCACTTCCGTACTGTTGATTGCGTGCGCGGTGATATTTTCGGTTGCGCATATAACAATCAGCGTAAAAAACGCGCAAAAATCAGATTAAAATATTAAATTAACAATAAACCCGACCGCAGAACCGTAAAGGTTCCGCGGTCGGGTTATTTTATTTCCTGTTCAAGCTCGGCAAACTCCTTCGTGCCGAAAAATTCCGTCAAAGAAATTCCCAGTCCGTCGCAAAGCATTTTAATGGTAACAATGCCGGGATTTTTACTTTTTCCGTACAGAATATTTTTGATGGTGGAAGGCGGGACGCCCGATTCAATGGCTAATTTATGGAAAGAAACGCGTTTCTGTTCGCATAAAATCAACAGTCTGTCCCTTACTGCGGAGTAGGTATCCATAGCATACCTCGTTGGTTAGTGTATACTAAAATTATAACTTTATTTATTTGACATTGTGGGCTATATATAGTACTATATGGACTATATATAGCCCAAAACCCATTATTTACGGCGTGCGTGCGGGTTGTACGGAGCTTGTCGGGTAGTCAAATGAAGAAGTACGTTTTGTTTAAAAGAATAATGCTGTCGGCCGCGGCGCTATTGCTAATCTGCTTCGAGCTTGTTAAATTTATTTTTTCGGTGCAGTTTATCGCGGCGGCGCTGTGTGCGGAAATCGTTTTGGCGGTAATATCGGTTTTTTGTCTGTTTTCCAAAGATAAATCTGTTAAAATCGCCTCGGCGGTGTTGCTTGCTTTCGCCGTTATAACACTTGTTCCCAACGTCATCATAGGTTGCGCTGAAACCGACGCTTCCGCCCAACCGCAGTACGTCATTCACGCAGGCGGAAGGGAAAAGGGGGATAAGACTTATTTAAACTGCGAAGAACAGTTTGAAAAATACCTTTCCGAAGGGCACAATCTTATCGAAGTTGATTTTATGCTCACAAGCGATAAGCGGGTTGTGTGCACTCACCGCTTCGAGCATACTCCGTACAGCAAGAATAACCGCCCGACCTTCGACGAGTTTATGTCTTATAAGCCGAACGGAAAATATACGGCTATGCCGTTTGAAAGACTTGCCGGAATAATGCGGAACTATCCAAACGGCAGAGTGGTATTCGATACAAAGGAAAAAAGGTCGATAGAAATTTTATCGGTTATGCGTTCGGGCGCGGGCGGTTTTTTTAATAAAAAACATTTGCCGAATATGCCAGAATTTTACAAAAACCGTCAAAAATACAGAAATTTCCGCCCTTGGGATATAGTAATATTTTTAAAAAATCACGGAGAAAAGAAAGATGATTGTTTCCGGCTGCGTGAGCGGAAAAGTTCTTTACATAAGTCTTTCGGGCGAAATGGACGAATGTTCCGCACAGTCCGCACGCGCAAAGTGCGATAAATTGATAGACGATAATTTGGGCGTAACAAAAATAGTAATTAATTTATCTGAAGTGGCTTTTATGGATTCCACGGGCATAGGCTTTCTGATAGGCAGGTACAAAAAGGCCTCGCGTCTGTCAATTCCGCTGTGCGTTGAAAAACCAAACTTCGCCGCGGATAAAATTCTGAATTTAAGCGGGATATACTCGCTTATCCCCAAGGAGAATTGAAAAGGATATAAATATGACTAAAAATTATTTAAAGCTTCAATTTTATTCTCTCCCCCGCAATCAGGCGTTCGCAAGGGACGCCGTTGCCGCTTTCTGTCTTGAACTTAATCCCTCGCTTTCCGATTTATCGGACGTAAAAACCGCCGTTTCCGAGGCGGTTACTAACTGTACGGTTCACGCATACAAGGGCGATTTGGGACTTGTTACCGTAGAGTGCGAAATCGAGGACGAAGAACTACATATCAAAATAAGCGACACGGGCAAGGGTATTCCCGATATAGGCAAAGCCGTACAGCCGTTTTTTACGTCGGCTCCGTCGGACGAGCGCTCGGGAATGGGCTTTACCATTATGCAGACGTTTATGGACGAGTTCAGGGTGAATTCCGTTCAGGGCGAAGGCACCGTCGTTTATATGACAAAAAGTTTTAAAGCGGAAGTGGAGAATGCTTGACGTCGGCGAGACGAACAACCTTATAAGAGAAGCCAAAAACGGAAATTCAGCCGCAAAGGAAAGACTTATAGTTGAAAACAACAATCTTATAAAAAGCATTGTGCGCCGTTACCTCAACAAAGGTGTTGAATACGACGATTTGTACCAGCTTGCAAGTATGGGGCTTTTGAAAGCCATAAACGGCTTTGACGAAAGCTTTAACGTGCGCTTTTCAACCTATGCGGTGCCGATGATAGCTGGCGAAATCAAGCGGTTTATGCGCGACGACGGAAGTATAAAGGTTTCCCGCCAGATTAAAAGCACGGCAAAGGAAATTAACCGCTTTATTGAAAAGTACTCCGCCGAGCACGGATTGCAACCGACGGTAAAGCTTATTTCCGAGCAGTTCAATATGCCCGAAAGCGAGGTTGTGTTTACAATGGGTTCGACGCATATGCCCGTTTCAATCTATGCGCAGGGCGACTACAAGGACGAAAAGGGGCAGGAGCTGTTGGATAAGCTTCCCGTAGAGGATAATCAGGAGGATATAATCGACGCGTTACAGCTTAAAACGGCAATCGAGGGCTTGCCCGAGCGCGACAGAAAGGTTATAATTCTGCGGTATTTCCGCGATATGACGCAGAGCGAGGTTGCTAATATGCTCGGCGTTTCGCAGGTGCAGGTATCGCGTATAGAAAACAGGATTATGGAAAATTTCCGCAAATCGCTCACAGGCTGATTTTTTTGTGCGGTAACGTTATAAATGCGGTAACAGTATAAAGCGCGCGGGTGTGCTTTTTGCACACCCGCGCGCTTTATAGTTTGACAAAAAAGCTTCATAGTGCTAAAATTCAAACAGAATAAAAAGCAGGTATAGTATGATAAATCAGAAAAACGTTGAACTCGGGCGCAAGCGTTCGAGCATAAGAGAGCTTTTTGAATACGGCAAGAAACGCAAAGCGGAAATTGGCGAGGATAAGGTTTTCGATTTTTCGATAGGCAACCCCAGCGTGCCCGCGCCCGCAGAGGTGCAGAACGCGCTTAAAGAAATTATAACGCAAACCGACCCCGTGTTTTTGCACGGCTACACCTCGGCGCAGGGCGATTTTTCCGTACGCAAAACGCTTGCCGACTATATAAATCTGCGCTTTAAAACCGCGCTTACGGCGGACTGTTTATATATGACTTGCGGCGCGGCGGCTTCGCTGACGATTACAATGAACGCGCTTTTGAATGCGGGCGAGGAAATAATTACGGTTGCGCCGTACTTCCCCGAATATAAAGTATTCTGCGAGCACGCGGGCGGTAAGCTGGTTGCGGTTGAAAGCGAGGACGGTACGTTTCAGCTCGACTTAAAAAAGATTGAAAACGCGATAAACGCTAAAACAAAAGCGGTTTTGATTAACTCGCCCAACAACCCCAGCGGAGTGGTGTACCGCGAAAGAGATATAAAAAAGCTTGCGGAACTGCTTGAAAAATACTCAGAAAAATTCGGCGGAAGAATTTTTCTGATTTCCGACGAGCCGTACAGAGAGCTTGTTTTCGACAAGGACGTAACCGTGCCGTACGTTATGAATTACTACGCGCACAGCATTGTTTGCTATTCTTATTCCAAAAGCCTGTCGCTCCCCGGCGAGAGAATAGGGTATATTGCGGTCAGCAACAAGATGAAAGAGTTTGAAGAAGTTTACGCAGGCGTTTGCGGAGCGGGGCGGGCGCTCGGGTTTGTGTGCGCACCGAACCTCTTTCAGCAGCTTGTCAAAAAAGTATACGATAAAACTTCGGATATTTCCATCTATAAGGGCAACCGCGACAGACTTTATTCCACTTTGACCGGATACGGCTACACGGTTGTAAAGCCCGACGGTGCGTTTTATCTTTTCGTTAAGGCTTTGGGCGGCGACGCAAGGGCTTTTTCCGAAAGGGCGAAAAATTTCGAGCTTTTGGTGGTTGCGGGCGACGATTTCGGCTGCGCGGGTTATGTGCGCGTTTCCTACTGCGTTGCGCCAGATATGATTGAGCGCGCTTTGCCCGCTTTCAAGGCGCTTGCCGAGAGCTACGGCAAATAAAAAATAAGTATAAAAAATACCCGACCTTTAAAAGGCCGGGTAAAATTTTGCGATAAGTTAAGCTGCAATCTGTTCGCTGTTTGCAGACTTTTCGATGTACTTGTTAATTTCGCTCTGTCCGAGGATATAGTTGACAATGCCCAGACCGATAAGAGAAAGAATTAAGTACAACGTGCCGCTGCCGGTAAGCTTTTTGCCAAGCTTGTAGTTCCAGTAAATACCGTAGATACCGAACGTCACGATGCTAAGCAAAATTGCCATGCCGCCGCTTGCGGTTTTTTCTTCGGGATTAATGGTATTGCTGTCGTTTGTAAGGCAAACGAACCAGTAAAGACCGTAAATGCCGAAAGTGATAATACTGAAAAGTATTGCAAGACCTATGCTGCGTTTTTTCATATCTCTGTTTTCCTCCATATTATTCGTCAGTTTTACTGCCGTTGGCTTTATTATAGTAGCGTAATATGTGTATTGTCAATAATTTCACCCAAAAAAACATTAATTGGCAGAAAAAAATTCGGCATTTTTAAAAAATATGTTGAAATTAGTTATATTATGTTTATAATATAAGTAGCTTTATGGAGGATTTATTTTATGTTAAACGAAAAAATAGCAAAGCTTATAAACGAGCAGATAAACAAAGAGCTTTATTCGGGGTACTTATATCTCGATTTTGCAAACTATTACGAGGACGAAGGGCTTGACGGCTTTGCACACTGGTATCAGGTGCAGGCGCAGGAGGAGCGCGACCACGCAATGATGATGAGAAGGTATCTGATAGACAACGGCGTGCGCGTAACTTTCGAGGCAGTTGCTAAGCCCGATAAAGTTTTTAAGAACACAACCGACCCGCTTAAAGCAGGTTACGAGCACGAACAGTACGTTACGTCGCTTATAAACAATATTTACGCCGAAGCGTACAAAATTCACGATTACAGAACAATGCAGTTTTTGGACTGGTTCATTAAGGAGCAGGGCGAAGAAGAAAAGAACGCCGAGGACATGCTCAAAAAAATGCACCTGTACGGAAACGATGCAAAAGGGCTTTACGCGCTCAATCAGGAGCTTTTGGCAAGAGTGTACGCGCCTTCAACCACAGGCCCCGCGATGTAAATTCAAATAATATAAAAAACCGTGCAACATTACCGTAATTCCCATAGGGAATATTAGGTAAGCCGTAGGCGAACGAGAATCCACGCCTTTACTTATATTTTTCACTGTGTGGACGAACTTGGCTACTCGTAGCATAGTGAGATATAGATATGTTTTATATATCTCGCAAAAATTCAATCGGTTGCGTTCGTTAATTTATCGTGCTATAATGATTGCACGATAAACAGTAATTTAATATTGCGGAGAGGAAAATAAAAATGAAAGATAAAGAAATGACTTTTGAAGAAAAGTTGAACGTAATGGAAAAATTCGGTCTGCAAAAAGAATGGGCGAAGTGGGAATTGAAACAGGAAAACGAATATTTTGCCGTTCTTCCCTCTTTCCGCTTTTTGAAGCCGATTAGCGACCACCTTGAATTTCATAGGGGCGGCTTTGCTGATATGATAAAAAAATACATAGAGCAAGGCGTCCTTGACGAAAGGTTTCCCGAAGTATCCGCGCTGATAAAAGAAGGCGCTTCGATAGAAAGCATAGAAAAGTTTGCGTTTGAAAGAGTGCAAGAAGCCGTCGAGTGCATTTTGTACCAACTCGGCGACCAGGAGTGCGCAGAATGCGCAGACGTGTTTGACGAGATAGATTGTTCAAAAATAAAAAAGATGCGCCTTATGGAAATCAATGACGACGGAACGCCGACAGGTCGGCGCGCCGTTGAGCTTCACGGAAAAATTCCGTTTTCCGATATGGAAGATTGACCGTGTTGAAATAATATCGCTATATGCAGTAAGAAAAAATTCGAGAAATAATATTATGGATTGTATCGAAGTATTCAGACAAGCTGAAAAAGAAATTGCGGAAAGCGGAAAACTCAGTCTGACCGCACGGCGAAAAATTTGGCAGACTATGGGCGAAATCGAACCGCGCGACCGCGACTCTATAAAGCCGCGGTCGCTGACGGAACCGCTCAAAAAGCGCGCATATCTTGCGCTTGCCTGTGCAAAAAAAGTAATGCCTATGTGGTGTTCTGTAGATTCCGATGACAAAAGTCCGCAAAATTTAATTAAAAAGAGTCTTTCGTACTTAGACGGTAAAATAATGGTTAACGAATTGCGAGCAGAACGGAAACAATCCACTATCGACGATTTTATGAACGCCGTCGATGAATACGGGGAACCCGCCTCAGCCGCTGTCGCCGCTTGGGATGCGATGGTCGTAGCTTTGGAGGACGAGTCATATTTAGAGCCGTGGGACAGCGACTTGACTGATGAAGATATAGACGCATACGAAAGGGATGCGGCAAAAGAAGCGTGTGTCGCATGGAGCAACGCTTATACCGACGGCGACAACGGAAAATACGTTATACGCGAAATGCGCTTTTGGGCATGGTATTTGGAAGAAGCCGCAAAAATTGCGGGCTTGGATAATTACCGTTTCCCGCCCAGATATATAAAAGCGTTTAAGGAAAAACAAAATCCACCGAAGCCCGTACCCGAAGAAGTAACGCTTGAAAGCTTTTGCGAATTTTTGGGTGTCGGCGAATACGTCTACAATATAAAAGGCGAAAGCGAAATTTCATATTACAACAAAAAAACCGACAATTACGACAAAACCGAATATTTCGATATCTACCAAATTACGGCAAGACTGCCGCAAGAATACGGTATTTGCCCTGTTTGTAAAAAACCGGTTTATAATATCGACTGTTTTTTTGCCGACAGAGGTCTTGACTGGGACGAGTTTGCTGTCCCGAAAAAATATCCGCAAATTGACATAACGCGTTTATGTTTACAATTTAGATGCCCCGACCACCCCAAAGAGTGGATTTATAATATTCCGAACGGTTATAGAAATTATAAAGACGGGGTAAAGCGGTATATAAAGGGAGAAGGCAGGTTGGAGAAACTGCTGGAAGAATTAGAGCGAAGAACTGTAACAAAATACTGTAAAGTTTGGGCGGACGAAATTATCATAAACGGCAAAAATTGCAGGTCGGTTGAAGAAATAGAAAACAAAAAAGAAGAACTCGGTCTTGTCGACACGGGTTGGATTGATAAAGCAAACGGTATTTACAGGCTTGATTTAAGGCAGTTTTTATCAAATTTTTTTGTTTTCCGCTTTCCTTTTTCGAAGTTTGTGCAATACACTAAAAATAATAATGATGATACCGGCTACAGAGCTGTACTTAAAGAAGATGAAGGCATAGTGGAATTTGAGGTAAGAGATTTCCGATTTAAATGTTTTATGGAAAACGGACAGCCGATTTATATGCAAATTGAACAGCGGAAAAAGTTATGAACAAAACGCAGTTGGAAAATTTGGCACAATAGGAGCGTAAAATGGAAATATGCGAAATAATGCTTGACGCCAAACAATATGACTTGTTAAAGAGCATGCTGAATTGCGACAGAAGGGCGGACTTAATAAGAAAAATACCAATCAACGGAAAAGAGTTGTTTTATGATATGATTCACGAAATATATTCGCCCGTTACAGACGGTTGGAGTACGCGTGAAATCGTGTTGAACGAATCTGCCGATGCGTTAAATCTGTTAAGATTTATGACTAAACAGATATTCCCAAACGATGACAACTATTTTGTCCGACAAATAGGAAGGAAATGGGCGAATTTTCGTTTTGAAAAAGATTGCGCACTTATAATATGTAAAAACTGTTAAATTTCAATTTATCTTTGTAAATAACGTGTAGTTAAAAGCTCTCGAACATATCGTTCGAGAGCTTTTGTCCTTGCTTGAAAGTATAACTCTTAATAATTTAGTTTTTTAATTCCCTATGGGAAGCGCGCTTTTGGGTTGCGCGGTTTTTGTTTTTTATGTAAATTATTGCGGAATTATCGTTTGTGTTGTTCCGTAATTGGTAAATTTCCATTCGGAAGTATATTCGGAATCAGGGTTTGTAATAAATTTGCTTACGCGTGCGTTTTCGTTATTTCCTTCAAAATAGAGCTTACACGAAACGCCTTCCATAATATTGACAAAATAAGAGTTATCTTCGGCGTTGTAGGTAAATTCCATTTCCTTAATCAAATCCAGATGCGTTGTCATGCAAACGTAGGCATAAGACAGTTCGGCAAACGTTTTAATGGTTTTATTTAAAAATGCTTCGCACTGCGAAAGTATTCTCTCATCGTTCGTCTTATATTTTAAGCTGTCGCCCTCCTCGGTAATAACAAAGTACGAATTTTCTGTGTCGTTAAAGCTCAAAGACTTTGTTTTAGCGTCAATGCGTATTTCATTGTTAACCGACGGGTTGTCGGGTTCAAGAGCAAACGTAAAGTTTTCTGCGCGGACAGTGTTGTCGATAGCATTTTTAAATTGCTCTTTTGTAAGCTCGGCAGGCGCTTCGGGTTCGTGCGGTTTCGGACCTTTGTTGCACGCGGTTAACGAAAACGCGAGTGTCAGCGCTGAAATCAGCGCAAGTAATGTTGCTGCAAATTTTTTCATGTGTTCCTCCACAGATTTTATTCGGGGTGCCGTGCGCAAATAAAAAATGCGCCTCATCAAGAGACGCACCCCGTTAAAGCTATCTCCCGAGAGTCGCTAAACAAAATCGAAGGGAAAATCCGCGCAATAATAGCACTTAAAATAATCCAATACGAGGGAGTATAGCCATTCGGCTATCATAAAGTATTGAACTATTTCAAAATAATTCTATGCGATAAAAATCCGCATAAAAAAACGCAGACCTGTACCCATTATTCGATTTTGTTTAGCTTGTTCATTATAACACGGCAATAATAAAAAAGCAACGCTTTTATATAAAACACATTTGACTTATTCAGTAATTTAAAGTACAATAAAAACAAATGATTATATTAGGTCTTGACCCCGGACTTGCTACAATGGGCTACGGGGTTATTGAAAAACAGAAAAACGATAATAACGTGGCGGTGGACTACGGCGTGGTTTTAACTCCTAAAAACGAAAGCCTGCCCGTGCGCCTTGCAATGCTGGAAGAGGGCGTAAACAAAATACTCAACAAGTACAAGCCCGACGAAATTGCGGTAGAGGAGCTGTTTTTCGTAAAAAACATAACCACGGGTATACCTGTCGCGCACGCAAGGGGGGTTATGCTTTTAACCTGCATAAAGTACTGCGGTAAGCTGTACGAGTACACTCCCAACCAGATAAAAATGTCTTTAACGGGCTACGGCAGGGCGGATAAAATTCAGATGCAGCATGTTGTAACCTCGCTTTTGCATTTAAAGAAAGTACCGCGCCCCGACGACGCCGCCGACGCTCTTGCGGTTGCGCTGTGCCATGCGCATACTTCGCGGTTCGGAAAACTCTATTCCATATAAAAATAAATACGGTGAATTATGATAGGTTATTTAAAAGGTAAAATTTTATCGCTCGGTACCGATACCGCCCTGATTGAAACGGCGGCGGGGGTCGGCTTCGAAGTGTTGCTGTCGGGCTCGGCTTTCAGCAAGCTTTCGGGTCAAAAGGAAGGCGAAGTATTTACATATATGCAGGTGCGCGAGGACGGGGTTTCGCTTTTCGGCTTTTCTTCTTCGGAAGAGAAAGAAATGTTTTTAAAGCTTATATCCGTTTCAAGCGTGGGGCCTAAAATGGGTATAACCGCGCTTTCGCAAATGAGCGCGGGCGACATTGCAACAGCAATTGCCACAAACGACGTAAAAAGGCTTTCCGCCGTAAAGGGAATGGGCAAAAAGACCGCCGAGCGCATTATTTTAGAGCTGAGAGAAAAGGTTTCCGCAGTTGCCGCGCAATCGGTTGCTGGCGAGGCTGTGCCCGCGGTGCAGATTTCCGCAAGCGACGAGGATGCGGTTGTCGCGCTTATGACGCTCGGATTTACCCGCAGTGAAAGCGTAAAGGCAATTTCGCGCGCCCGCGCAAACGGCGCAAAAGAGATTGAGGATATTATTCGGCTTGCATTGCAGGGAATGTAGTATATAAAAGGTAATTTAAATGTTTTTTGACGACGAAGAAGAGGAATACGTAGCCGAGGACGACAGACTTGTGCAAAGCACCAAGGGCGAGTACGATATAGAAGAAAACGTGCTCCGTCCCAAAACGCTTGACGGTTACGTCGGACAAAGCAAGGTTAAAGAAAATTTAAAAGTATATATGAACGCCGCAAAACAGCGCGGAGAGGTTTTGGAGCACGTGCTTTTGTACGGGGCGCCCGGTTTGGGTAAAACCACGCTTGCGCATATAATCGCGGGCGAAATGGGCGGACAGTTAAAGCTTACAAGCGCGCCCGCAATAGAGCGCGGCGGCGATTTGGCGGCAATACTCACCAACCTTAACGAGGGCGACGTTTTATTCATTGACGAAATTCACCGCCTTAACCACAGCGTTGAGGAAATTTTGTATTCCGCAATGGAAGATTACGCGCTGGATATTATCGTCGGCAAGGGGCCGAGCGCGCGCAATATCCGCTTTTCCCTTAAAAAATTCACGCTTATCGGCGCAACAACGCGCGCGGGAATGATTGCAAACCCTTTGCGCGACAGGTTCGGTATAATCTGCCGACTTGAAATGTACACCCCCGACGAGCTGAAAGATATAGTTTTAAGAAGCGCGCGCACCCTCGGCATAGCAATAGAGGACGAAGCCGCGGCGGAGGTGGCAAAGCGCTCGCGCGGAACCCCCCGAATCGCAAACCGCCTTTTAAAGCGCGTGCGCGACTTTTCAACCATAAACAACAACCCCGCGGTGACTATTGCGGACGCAAAATACGCGCTTTCCAAAATGGAAGTGGACGAGCTGGGGCTTGATTACGTTGACAGAGCGCTTCTCCGCGCAATGGTCGAAAAATTCGACGGTAAGCCCGTGGGGCTTGAAACGCTTGCCGCAACCATAAACGAGGACGCGGGCACAATCGAGGACGTTTACGAGCCGTATTTGCTTCAACTCGGCTTTATTGCAAGAACTCCGCGCGGCAGAATGATACTCCGCGGAGGATACGAGCATCTCGGTTTTAAAATGACGGAAAAACAGCGTGCGCAGATTTCGATATTCGACAGCAGTGAAAACAACGATTGATATGCAGTACAAAAAAAGTGATTTTTATTACGGGCTTCCCGAAGAGCTGATTGCGCAGACCCCCGCGGAACCGCGCGACAGTTCAAGACTGCTTGTCTATAACAGGGCAAGCGGACTGACGGAACACAGAATTTTCAAAGACATAACCGAATATCTGCACGCGGGCGACGTGCTTGTAGTAAACAATACAAAGGTTTTGCCCGCAAGGCTTTACGCGCATACCGAAAACGGCGGTGCGGTGGAAGTGCTTTTGCTAAAACGGCTCAACAAAGACGAGTGGGAAGTGCTTGTAAAACCGGGCAAAAAATGCACGGCAGGCAAAAAACTGATAATTTCTGACGAGCTTTCGCTTACCGTAACGGGAATAACCGACAGCGGCGAGCGCATAGTTAAGTTTGCCTATAAAGGAGTTTTTGAAGAAATAATCGAACGGCTCGGCACAATGCCGCTTCCGCCTTATATCAAAACGAAGTTGCAGGATAAGGACAGGTATCAGACGGTTTATGCAAAAACGGACGGTTCAGCCGCCGCGCCGACGGCGGGCTTGCATTTTACGCCCGAGCTTTTGGAAAAACTACGCGGTGCGGGCGTCGAAATTGCCGAAGTTCTGCTTCACGTAGGGCTGGGAACTTTCCGCCCCGTCAAGGAAGATATAATTACCGACCACAAAATGCACTCCGAATATTACGAAGTAAGCGAAAAATCGGCGGAAATAATAAATAAGGCGAAGCGCGAGGGCAGACGTGTTATTGCGGTTGGAACTACTTCCGTGCGCACTCTTGAAAGCGTTGCGGACGAAAACGGTTTTTTAAAGCCTTGCAGCGGAAACACGCAGATTTTTATTTATCCGCCATATAAATTCAAATGCGTGGACGCGCTTATAACAAATTTTCATTTGCCCGAAAGCACGCTTATTATGCTTGTCGCGGCGCTTACCGGCAGAGAGCAAATTTTGTCGCTGTACGAAACGGCGGTTAAGGAAAAGTATCGCTTTTTCTCGTTCGGCGACGCGATGATGGTCTTATAACCGTCAAAATACGGCGTTGCGCTGCGGCAACCCTCAGTCATTTACGCTAAGTAAACTCCTTCGGGTTTTCCTCGCGCGTCTTGTCTTTCTCGGTGCTAAGTCCCTCATATCCTGTCTCCCTTGCAAATACGGGATGCTATGCTTATTATTTAATAATTATGAAAAATTTTTCTTACGAAATTCAGCACATCGATAAATACACGGGGGCGCGCGCGGGCGTTTTTCATACTCCGCACGGCGACATTTTAACCCCCGTATATATGCCCGTAGGCACACAAGCCACGGTTAAAGGAATGTACCCGCGCGATTTGAAGGAAGCGGGCTCGCAGATTATACTTTCCAACACCTATCATTTGTATCTCCGTCCCGGCGACGGGCTTGTTAAAAAAGCCGGCGGTCTGCACAAATTTATGAACTGGGACAGACCGATTTTGACGGACAGCGGCGGGTTTCAGGTTTTTTCTTTGACAAAACTGAATAAAATCCGTGACGAAGGGGTATATTTCAATTCGCATATAGACGGTTCAGCGCACTTGTTCACGCCTGAAAAGGTTATGTCTGTTGAGGAAAATCTCGGCGCGGATATAATTATGCAGTTAGACCAGTGCAGCGAGTACGGCTATACGCACTCTCAGTCGGAGCTTGCTATGGAACGCACGTATTCTTGGCTGAAACGCTGTGCAGATGCAAAAACGCGTGACGACCAGGCGCTGTTTCCCATAGTTCAGGGCAATATGTACGACGATTTGCGTATGGAAAGCCTGCGCCGGGCAAAGCCGTTTGCCGTAGACGGAATAGCCATAGGCGGACTTTCGGTAGGCGAGCCTAAAAGCAGAATGTACGAAATTTTAGAACTCATACGCCCCGAACTGCCCGAAAGCGTGCCCAGATATTTAATGGGGGTAGGCAGTCCGGACTGTCTAATAGAGGGCGTAAAACGCGGAGTGGATATGTTTGACTGCGTATTGGCAACGCGCATTGCCCGTAACGGAACGGCTTTCACCTCCAAAGGCAAAACGGTTGTGCGCAACGCAAAATATGCCGAGGACTTTACGCCGCTGGACGAAAAGTGTAATTGCTATTGCTGTAAAAACTATACAAAAGCGTATTTGCGCCACGAAATCAACGTTGGCGAAATGATTTCTTCAATGCTGTTAAGTCTGCACAATATAACGTTTTTGCATAAGCTTATGGCGGATATGCGCGAAGCGATTTTTGCAGACAGCCTTAACGATTTTGCGGAAAAGTTCTATTCGGATTACGGCAGAGATTAAAAAACAGCCGCTGCTTGCGCAATTTGTGTGAAAGTTGGGTGCAAAAACCTAAAACTGCTTAAAATTGCTTGCAAAACAAATTAAAAACAATTATATTTATATAGATAAAAATTGAACGGAGTTTAAATAATATGATATATTCTTTACTTGAAGGCGAAGGCGGAAGCAACGCGGCAAGCGGGTACGGCAACTGGATAATGCTTGCAATTCTTGCGGTTTTGATTGTGGTTGTAGTCGTTATGTACGTGCTCGGCAACAAAAAACGCAAAAAGCAGGAACAGGACGCAAAAGACCTTATCAATGCGGTCAAGCCTGGCAATAAAGTTAAAACTATCGGCGGTATTTGCGGTATTGTTGTTGAAGTGGACGACGAGGAAAACACTTTCGTTCTCGAAACGGGTACCGAGCTTTCCGGCAAAAGCTTTATAAAATTCGACAGACAGGCTATCTATCAGACAGACGCGGTAGTCGAAAAGCCCGACGCTAACGTAACCGTAACCGAAGAAACTGCTAACGAAACGGCCGAAGCGCCCGCGGAAACTACCGAAACGGCAGAAACGGTTGAAGAAGCGCCCGCAACGGAAGAAACTCCCGCAGACAACAATTAATAAAGTTTGTCCTGCAATTAAAGCAAATTAAATTATAATTTCAAAAATCTCCGCATAGATTATAGCGGAGGTTTTTTTATGCGAACTAATATTTTTCAGGTTTTAAAAGCGGTGCTTGCGTCCGTGCTGATTTCGCTTGCGTTCGTGCTTGTGTTCACGCTTATAATTCAGCTTTTTTCACTGCCGATGAACGTAGTCAAGCCCGTTAATCAGGTTTTTAAAATACTTTCGATTATTGCTGGCGGTCTGATATTTATACGAGGTGAAAAGGGACTTGTCAAAGGGCTGATATACGGAGTTATCGCCGTTTTGCTTACATATCTGCTGTTCGGACTTATTTCTCTTTCGCTTACCATCTCGTGGAAATTTATAATCGAGGTGCTTTTGGGCGCGGTCGCGGGCGGCGTTACGGGCATAATAGCGGTAAATATCAAAAAGAACGCCTGAAACGCGTTAATTTGCTTGCATTTTTACATTCCTTAATCTATAATTAAAAAAAAGAGATTTCAAGGAGAATAAAAATGATTAAGACTATCGCTAAACCCGCTGAAAAGAAAGTTACAGGCTGCGGCGAATGCAGAAGCACGTGCCAGTCGGCTTGCAAAACGAGTTGCACGGTCGGCAATCAGAGCTGTGAAAGAATCACCCGCGAGCAGAACCCCGAAAAGCAGGGCAAATAATATATAAAAAGGGTTAAAAGTGCCCGTATAAAGGAGCAGAATATTCTCTGCTCCTTAAATTTCGTTAAAATGATACACGTTTTTAACTATAAAGATAAAAATTACATATATGATTCGGGCAGCGGAAGCTTGCACGAGTGCGATAAACAAACTGCCGATTACGTCAAATTCGCGTACGAAAAAATCGGTGAAAAGCCGAATATTTCCGCCGAAAAAATCGCCGAAATAGAAAGCGATTTGTCAGAGCTTAAAAAACAGGGACTGTTTTTAAAGGAAGAAGTAAGCGCTTATCCGTTGAAATCGGCCGAAATAAAGGCGCTTTGTCTGCATATCTGTCACGATTGCAACCTGCGTTGCCGTTATTGCTTTGCGGACGAGGGAGCATACCATTCCGAACGCGAGTTTATGAGCGAGCAAACAGCAAAAAAGGCGATTGATTTCCTTATAAAAAACAGCGGAAACAGAAAGGTTCTGGAAGTGGACTTTTTCGGCGGCGAGCCGTTAATGTGCCTGCAAACGATAAAAAACGTCGTTGCGTATGCGCGTGAGGAGGCTGACAAGGTCGGCAAAAAGTTTCTTTTTACCACAACCACAAACGCGCTTTTGCTTGACGACGACGCGATAGACTTTTTCAACCGCGAAATGGAAAACGTTGTTTTAAGCCTTGACGGAAGAAAGGAAGTGCACGACGCTATCCGAAAGACCAAAAACGGCAAGGGCAGTTTTGATTTCGTTATAGAAAATATCAAAAAATTCGTGCGCTCTCGCGGGGATAAAAGCTATTATGTGCGCGGAACGTTTACGGCTAAAAATCTCGATTTTTCCAAGGATGTTATCTTCCTTGCGGAAAACGGATTTGACAGCATTTCTATGGAGCCGGTGGTTACGGCAATAGACGATTTGGCTATAAAGAAGGAGCACCTTCCCGAAATCTGCGCCGAATACGAAAATCTTTGCGATAAATATCTTGAAAAGCACGAAAAAGGCGAGGGCTTCAACTTTTTCCACTTTAACGTGGATTTGGAAGGCGGGGTGTGCTTGCAGAAAAAGGTTTCCGCATGCGGCGCGGGCAACGAGTATTTTTCCGTCGTTCCCAACGGCGATATTTATCCCTGCCACCAGTTTGCGGGCGATAAAAGCTTTTATATGGGCAACGTTTTCGAAGGTGTTCTTGATAAAAGCATAAGGGACAAGTTTGCGTCATCCTGTCTTTTTACCAGAGAGGACTGCGGTAATTGCTTTGCAAAGTTTATTTGCAGCGGCGGATGTTCGGCTAACAATTACTATTACGAGGGCGATATGAACAAGCCCTATAAAGTGACGTGCGAAATGATGAAAAAACGCATTGAATGCGGTATGCACGTGCTTGCAAGTAAAAAACAGCATAAAAAAATATAATTTGGCCGAATAATATTTTAAAATTGTTTTGATTAGCCGTAAAATTATTGACTGATAAAAAATAATTTTATATAATATAGAAGTTAAAATTCAGGTTTTTCACCGTCCGCTTGCAATTTACCGCGGACATTAAACAGGAGTAAAGATGAGCAAAGTCAAATCAGCGATAATTACAACGCTTTTCGTTATTGCAATCGTAGTGTTAGCGCTGTTCTCCACAGTATCATGGCCCGTAGCCGGTACCGACGGTACGGATACGTTAAATTCTTTTGTCAGCAATATCCATTTAGGCGGCGATTTTACGGGCAACGCTTACGTTATGCTTTATCCCGAGGGCGTTATATCGGCGGCAGACTACGACATCGTCGTTAAAGACAGCGAAAACGCGGATAAGGATAAGTACGAATCCAAATACGAGCCCCGCGGCGGCGTTTACGTTGATAAGGACAAGCTTGCCAATGAAGATGAATTCAAAGCGAGCATTAAAAAAGACGCGGACGTGTTAAACGGCAGATTCGGCGGAAAAGAATATTCAAGCTATTCCGTTGCGTTAGAGGACGAAGGCTACGCTATTAAAGTAACCGTTCCCACAAACAAAACCTACGTTCAGTACAAAAACGGCGGTTCGCTTACGGAAATCGAAAATACCTTTACCTATCTTACAATGGACGGAGAGCTGACTTTAAGAAATTCTTCCACTTACGAAGGTTCTAAGTCGGTTTTGCCCTCTGTTAATGATAGGGCGGAAGACTGCTTTAAGGACGTCAACGTTTATTCTATGGCGGGCAACTATTTTGTAAGAATGATTTTTACGAAATCGGGGCTTGAAAAAATCAAATCCGTAGTCACAGAGGACGCCTCGGCGTATTTCTATATCGGCGAAACTTATTTAAACGGTTTCGATTTGACGAATGACGCGCTTTCGAATATATCCAACAACACATTGACATTAAATACAGGTAAGAGCGCCGCGCAGGATTACGCTATACTTTTAAACACTGCGATAAACGGAAAAACTCTTACAAATTCCTATAATAGCGATACGGCAAATTTGGGAACGAATATGGTTGCCGTTACGCCGACCTTCGGCGAACATGCGGCGATTTATCTTTTCGTAGTATTGTTGCTGGCGCTTGTTGCGGCGATAGTATTCCCGTTTGTAAAATACAAAAAGCTCGGTTTTGTCTGCGCTATGGTAACGCTTATATACGCGCTTGCGCTTGTTTGCGCGGTTATGCTTATTGAAATTCAGATAACCGTTGCGGGCGCGCTTGCGGCTGTTTTAGGACTCGGCTTGCTTTTGTTCTCAAACTGCTTTGTGTTTGAAGCAATCAGAAAAGAAAGCTTGCTCGGCAGAACGTTGCAGGCTTCCGTAAAGGCTGGATACAAAAAGACTTTATGGACCGTGCTTGATTTGCACATAATTTTACTTGCGGCTTCGCTTATGTTTGCGCTTATCGGCGTGGGAGAGGTTGCTGCTTGCGGACTTGTATTCTTTATCGCAACAATCGCGTCTTACGTGCTGTATTGGTTTACGCGGTTTATGTGGTATGTAATATCCGCGCCCGTAAAAGATAAATTCAAATTCTGCGGTTTCAAAAGGGAGGCGTATGATGAAGACTGATTTCAAACTTTCCTCCAAAATGCACTTATTTATAATAATTTCGTGTATAATTATCGCAATCGGCGCGGCTGTCGGCACGATTTGTCAGTTTGTTGCAAACGGATATTTCAACTACGGTGCAGACTGGGAAAGTTATAAAAGCGTAACCGTTTCCTATTCGTGCGTTGACTATTCCGACGAAAAGGAAGTAAAGGAAATTTGCGATAAAGCTTTTAACGAAGCGGGCGTAAGCTATTATTATTCCAATTTGTTTGGCGAAAAGCGCGGCGAGGTCGTCGGCGGTGAATATACTTTCAAGTTCAACTATTCGGTAAGCGAAGATAAACTTAAAATTGCAGTTAACGCAATTGACGAGGTTATTGCAAATAAGAGTAACTTTGCCCAAAGTAAGGCTGCCGTACACACTGTTGACGGACTGCTTGGCAGTGGAAAGGCACTTTGGCGCGGAGCCGTTGCGCTTGCGACAGTTATTGTTTTCCACTTTATTTACTTTGTTATCCGCTACAAGCTTACCGCGGCGCTCGGCGCGTTGCTTGCGGATGTTCATAATCTTGCAATTTTCGTTTCGCTTATGACGCTTACAAGGGTGCCTGTCGGCTCGTCCGTTATTGCTTTCGGTGTGTTGACGGTGCTTCTCACGGCAATAGGAACGTGCTTCCTGTTTGACAGAGTACGCAAAAACTCAAAAGACGAAACTTGCGCAAAGCTTTCTTCGTTCGAGCTTGTGGAAAAGAGCGCAAGCGAATGTTTTAAAGTAAATCTGTTTTTGCCCGTAAGTCTTGCGGCTGTTGCGGCGGTGCTGTTTGTGCTTGCTTCGATAAGCGCAATGTCCGCGCTTGCAGTGCTTGCGCCTACGCTCGGCGCGGTTGTATGCTTTGTTTCGTGCGGTTACGGTTTGCTGTTGTTTACGCCTTCCGTGTATTCGCGGTTTAAGCAAATCGGCGATAACTTCAAGAAAAATCACATACGTTCGCTGAAAGAAAAATCAAGCAAATAATTTAAAAGATTTAAGGCGGGGCAACCCGCCTTTTTGTTAATTATGAAAAAAATCGTATTCGAAACGGAGTTTTCGGAAGAACAACTTAATATAATACGCGGTCTGGCTTCCGAATGCAACTTGTGCGCGGATACGGTTAAAATTCTTTACGGCAGAGGCTATCGGGACAAACAGAGCATAATTGATTTTATTCATCCGTCAAATAATCATTTTATTTCGCCCTTTAAAATGAGCGGTATGAAAGAAGCGGTTGAACTTATCACGCGCGCCCGCAACGAAGACTGGGCGGTCGTCGTTTACGGCGATTACGATGCGGACGGTATTTGCGCTTCAACTATACTCGGCAACGCTTTAAAGGACTTCGGTATACAGCCTTACGTTATAGTTCCCGAGCGCAGAGACGGTTACGGACTTTCCGCAGGGCTTATCGACAGTATTTTCGACGAAATATTCCCCCAGCTTTTTATAACGGTTGACTGCGGAATTTCCTGCGCGGAGGAAGTGGAATATATCAAGGAAATGGGCGCGGAGGTAATTGTTACCGACCACCACGAGCTGCCCAAAACAATTCCGGACTGCATTTGCATTAACCCAAAATTCGAGGACGATTATATTTACGATAATTTGTGCGGCGCGGGTGTAGCGTTTAAGCTCGGCTGTGCGCTGAACGGCGAAAGCGCGTACAAATACCTTGATTTTGCCGCAATAGCAACAGTTGCGGACAGTGTTCCGCTTACGGGCGAAAACCGCGATATTGTTGCCGAGGGCTTAAAATTAATAAATAAAAAGCCCGCTAAGGGCTATGCCCAGTTTTTGGGCAAGACGGAAACGGCGGCAACCTCGCATACGCTTGCGTTTTCCATTGCTCCCAAAATTAACGCCGCTGGCAGAATGGGCGATGCAAAGGCTGCGCTGACGCTGTTCAGCGAAACGGACGAAAACAAAATTTTCGACCTTGCCGCAAAGCTCGCCGAATATAACATTGAAAGACAAAAATGCTGCGACGAACTGTATTTAAGTGCAAAGGAAATGCTTAAAGCCCGCGGTGAAATCGGCAACGTCATTATGCTTTGCAACGAAAGCTGGAATTCGGGCTTTGTCGGTATTGTGGCGGCAAGACTTGCGGACGAATATTCCCGCCCTGCAATACTTTTCGTAAAAAACGGAGATATGCTTAAAGGCTCGGCGCGTTCGGTTGAAAGCGTAAATATTTTCGAAGCGTTGCGCGCCAGCAATCAATATATTGCGGAGTTCGGCGGTCATTCGCAGGCGGCGGGCGTTAACGTAACCGTTGAAAATTTCGGGAAGTTATTTCACGCGGTTGACGAATATATCGGCGCCAATTATTCCAAAGAAGATTTTGAACCGTCCGTAATGATAAACGGCGTACTTGACAAAGAGTATTCGCTTCGGTTTGCAAGGGAGCTTGAATTGTTGGAGCCGTACGGAGTGGGGAACAGGCGCCCGCTGTTTGAAATCGACGTTACAGCCTCGCCCGTGCGTGCGGTAAAGGCAGGCTCAACGCATATATCGGTTAAAAACGATAAAATCGAGCTGATGTTTTTCGGCGGAAGCAAATTTGCGCCCGTTTTGGAAAGCTCGGCTCCCAAAAAAATTATTTTCGAATACAATATATCCTATTTTCGCGGCAGAGAGTACGTTAAGGGCTTTATCCGCGACGTTATTTACGGCGGAGATATAGGCAGGTTTGTTGAAAGCGATATAGCGTTCGGCGGACTGGATATGCTTGACCGCCCGGTCGTTGATTGCAGTAAAAATACGGTTTCGGACGATTATATAGATAAAACAATGGCGGAGTGCGGAAGCTTTGGTACGGTTTTTATCTGTCAGCAGTATTCTACGCTTAAAAAATATCGTAATTCCGCAAAAGTTAATGCAGAATTGTTTGTTTTAACTGCTAAAAACGGGGCTTCCTGCATATTGATTGCACCGCGCGCGGATGTTGATTTAAGCGGTTATAAAAAGATTATAATTTTAGACAACAAGTATATCAGACTGCCGACCCTTGGCGGAAGAACGGTTGAAGTAAGCGAAACGGCTGGTATTCCCGATTATATCAAAAATATTTCCTGCCGCCGCGAGGATTTGTTGAAGGTTTTTGCCGCGGTTTCCGCAAATGAGGAAAATATTGAAGGAACAACGGCGCAAGAGGTTGCAAAAAAATGCAAACTCGGTTTTTCGGAGGTTCAGATTTATTTTGCGCTGAAAGTTTTTGAACAGCTGTCTTTGATAGATTTTTCCGATGGCAGACTGAAAGTTATTCGCGGCGTTAAAAGCGATTTGAAAAATTCCGAGCTTTACAACACAATATTAAAAATTCAGACGGAGCAGGCGAATGGACGTTCTTGAAAAAATTGAAAAGAATTATTCCGCAGAAGACGGCGAATTGCTGCTTTCGGCTTATAAGTACGCCAAGGAAATGCACAGCGGTCAAAAGCGCGCTTCGGGCGAGCCGTATTTTTCACACCCGTGCGCCGTTGCGGAAATTCTTATAGACCTCGGGCTGGATACGCCGACTGTTGCGGCGGCTTTTTTGCATGACGTTGTCGAGGATACCCCCGCAACCGACGAGGATATTCAGCGCAGATTCGGCAAGGAAATTATGACGCTTGTAGACGGCGTTACAAAGCTTGACAAAATTCATTTTCAGACGCATGAGGAAGAAGACGCGGAAAATTTCAGAAAAATTTTCGTTGCAATGGCTAACGACGTTCGCGTTATTATAATTAAACTTGCCGACAGACTGCATAATATGCGCTCTTTGAACTTTCTTTCCAACGAGCGCCAGCAGAGAATTGCGCGCGAAACGCTTGAAATTTATACTCCGCTTGCGGGCAGGCTCGGTATTTCGCAGATTAAATGCGAGCTTGAAGATTTGTGCCTTAAATATATCGACCCAGAAGCTTACGAATTTCTTGTAACCAATATCCATCAGGAGCTGGAAGAAAGGAAAAGCTTTGTCGATTTCGTCGTCGAGCAGATAAAGGAAATTTTAAAAGAGGGCAATATCGAGGGCGAGGTAATAGGCAGACCGAAGCATTTTTATTCGATTTACCGAAAAATGAAAAATCAAGGCAAAACGCTTGACCAGATTTACGACTTGACAGCCGTGCGCGTAATTGTCAACGGCATAGACGAGTGTTATGAAATTCTGGGCAAAATTCACAAGCAGTGGAAGCCCGTCCCCGGCAGAATTAAGGACTATATCGCAACGCCCAAGCGCAATATGTACCAGTCGTTGCATACCACGGTCGTAACGAATTTCGGACAGTTTTTCGAAATTCAGATAAGAACCGTTGAAATGCATAAAATGGCTGAGTACGGTATCGCCGCGCACTGGAAGTACAAGGAAAAAAAGACTACCGAAAACAATTTCGACGCGCGCCTTTCGTGGATACGCGACGTTATGGACTGGCAAGGGAGCCTGAACGAGTCAAAGGAGTTTGTTGACAGCCTTAAAAACGATTTATACGATAACGAGTTGCTTGTATTTACCCCTCACGGAAAGGTAATTTCTTTGCCTTTGGAGGCAACGCCGGTAGACTTCGCTTATGCAATTCACTCCGAAGTCGGCAACAAATGCGTGGGAGCAAAGGTAAACGGAAAGATAGTTGCGCTTAATTCCACGCTGTCAACCGGCGACGTTGTTGAAATTTTAACGCAGTCAAACAGCCGCGGTCCCTCGTGGGACTGGCTCAAATTCGTCAAATCAGGCTCTGCACGCGCTAAAATACGTCTTTTCTTCAAGCGTGAAATGAAGGAAGAAAACGTTAAGACGGGCAAAGCTATGCTTGAAGCCGAGGCGCGTAGACGCGGTTATAATCTTTCGGATATTTTGACGGAAAGCTCGTTCAAAAAGCTTTCAAACAAGCTTGTTTTCAGTTCCGTTGACGAAATGATGGCTTCCGTCGGCTACGGTGCGGTTGGCGTTAACCAGATAATTTTCAAGCTTATCGACTATTACAAGAAAGAAATTCCAAAGCCCGTAGAGGTGGTGGATTCGGGTAAGCTGAAAAATACCCCCGCCGGCAGCGTCACAATTAAGGGTATGGGCGGACTTCTTGTTCGGTTTGCGCACTGCTGCAACCCCGTCCCCGGCGACGATATAATAGGCTTTGTTTCCCGCGGGAGGGGAGTTATTGTTCACAGAACCGATTGTCCCAACCTTGCCGATGTTGATAAAAACCGTTTGCAGTCCGCGCAGTGGACGGGGTTGGTTGAAACCGAGTTCATTGCGGGGGTCAAGGTAATAGGCGACAACTGCGAAGGGCTTGCCGCAGAGGTTTTTGCGGAAATTTCGCTTATGCACCTGTCGCTTACGCAGGTTAACGGCAGAGTTAACAAGGACAAAAACGCGGAAATCGATTTAAGAATTAAGCTTAATAAGCGTTCTGATATCGATTTGCTTATCAACAGACTTAAACGCAACAAGCATATTATAGACGTTTTCAGAACGACGAATTAAAATTATGAAGGTTATAAAATTTTCTTCGGACTACGGCTATTGCAACAGCTTTTTGGTTATAAACGGCGGGCAAGACGGCTTTTTGATTGATTGCGCAACCCCCGATTTAACGGATAAAATCTATAAGCTGGGCATACGCGTAAAAACCGTGCTTTTAACCCATGGACATTTTGACCATGTTACGGGTTGTCGGGCTTTTGCCGAAGATTGCGCAAGCTTTTACTGCGGAGAAAAGGAAAAACCGTTGATTTTCAGCAAGGAATATCTCGGTATTTTCGGCGGAGTTAAAGTTCCGCGCTTTGAAATTAACCGCGGGCTTGCAGACGGTGACGAGTTTAAGCTTTGCGGTTTAAATGTAAAGGTAATTTCAACCCCCGGTCATACCGCTGGGAGCGTGTGCTATTTAATCGGCGGCTGTCTTTTTACGGGTGATACGCTGTTCCGCGGCAGTATAGGCAGAACCGATTTACCAAGCGGAAATACTGCCGAGATAATGAAAAGCCTTAAAAAGCTTGCTTCGCTTAAAGGCGATTACAAGGTATATTGCGGTCACGGCGAGGACACTACACTTGATTTCGAGCGGTTTCATAATCCTTATTTAAGGTAATTTATGCTTAATACAAACAGTGAATATCTGCGTTCGGAAATTATGGACGTTATACGCGCTTTCGGTGCGGAGGAGGAAGACTTCACGCACTATTTTTCTTGCGCGTGCGGTAAGTTTTATAATGCAATAGAATACAACGGCGGGTTTTATGACTTTGAGGAGGAGTACGGCGAGGCGGACGAAATTGTTTTCAAACGCCTTGCAAAAAGGTCGTGCAAGCTCGCTTTTTATAAGGTGCTGTCGCAGTTTAAAGGCGGGCTTTCCTGGGGCGCGCTTACGGGCATACGCCCTACTAAAATTGCTTATATGGAAAAGTCCGCGGGGCGCGATTTTAAGGAGCTTTTTAAAAAGCTTTGCGTAATTGACCCCAACATATCATTGATTGAACGCGTTTTAACCGCGCAACAGGGCATATATGAAAAGGGCGGGCAGGATTTGTTTGTCAGCTTGCCGTTTTGTCCTACAAAATGCGAATACTGCTCGTTTATAACCGCGCCGATAGATAAAACGCGTCAATACGTAGACGAATATATAAGCTGTCTTATAAAAGAAATACATTCCGTTAAGCCGTTTTTAAAGAATTTGCGCAGTATTTATATCGGCGGAGGCACACCGTTTGTGCTTGAACCCGAGCAATTGACCCCCATATATGCCGCAATTAGCGATATTTGCGGTACGAACTGCGAGTACACCGTCGAGGCGGGCAGACCGGACGTTTTCACCGAAGAAAAACTGAAAATTTCCAAAGATTACGGCGTTAACAGAATTTGCGTTAATCCGCAGTCCTTTAACGATAAAACGCTTGAAGCGATAGGCAGAAAGCACACCGCCGCGCAGACTTTAAAAGCTTACGAAATGGTGCAAAAGTACGGCTTCAACATAAATATAGATTTAATCGCGGGGCTTGCCGAAGAAACTCCACAAGATTTTGAATATTCGCTTAATAAAGCAATCGCGTTAAATCCCGCTAATATAACGGTGCATACGCTGTCGTTGAAATCCGGTGCAAAGCTTAAAGAAAATACAAAGTGGCTCAACGTGGCGGGCATAAACGAAATGATTATGCTTTCCCGCGAAAAACTTACGCAAGCGGGGTACGAGCCGTATTATCTGTATCGGCAAAAATATCAGGCGGGCGGTCTTGAAAACGTCGGCTGGGCGAAAAAAGGGAAAGCATGCGTTTACAATATCGACGTTATGGAAGAAATTTCCGATAATATCGCGGTGGGCGCAAACGCAATTTCAAAGCGCTTTTACGGCGACGAGGACAGAATCGAGCGTTACGGCTCGCCCAAAGATTTACCGACTTATATCCAAAAGGTTGATAAAATAATCGCAGAAAGAAATAAGCTGTTTTCGGATATATAAATGTGCGCCGATAAATTTCATTAAACAGCTGTAAAACATTTGCAATTCTGGTAATAATGTGCTAAACTGATTTATGTTACGGCTACAAGGCAACGCGAACACTCAACGCCTGACTTTGTTGCCCGCAAATATTTCCATAGGAGGATAAATTAAATGGAAAAGCAGGAAATTATCGC
>CAJULB010000004.1 GCA_910587005.1 uncultured Christensenellaceae bacterium
GGGCGGTGTACCCGCAAAACCTATACGCAAGCGTTTTTCTGACGATACAATAAATTCGCTTTTATCTATGCGTTGGTGGGATTTGCCACCCGAAAAAATATTGCCGATAATAAACGATATTCAATTTGGCAATCTTGAAAAACTGTTAAGCAACAAATAGAAAAAAGCCGATAGAGTATTTTGCTCTATCGGCTTTTACCGTTGTTTAGGTTTTAGTATGATACTTATCGTTTGTCATTGACAATAACGATAGACTGCTGTTATACACAAAAAAGCGTTGCAAACACGGCAGTTACACAACCGCGTCTGTCATTGTATAGTTTTCAAGCGAGTTTACTTTTACCTGAATACAAACGTACTTTAAAGCGGCTTTATACGAAGCGAAAAACCGTCTTTTTGCGGACGGAGCAATGCGTATCCAGTCGCCCGCCTTAAACGCAACCGTTTCACCGTCGATTTCAGCGGTTCCTTCACCGTCTAAAATTGCATAAATTTCTTCGTTTTGCCTGTGCGAGTGAACAAACGGCACGCTTGCACCAGCGGGCAATGTATTAATGCTTATTTCCGCACCCGTGAGCGCGAGCAAGTCGTGAAGTTCAACGCGCGCGCCCTCTTCTACGCTGACTTTTTGAAAATTGTTCATTATAAAACCTCCGTGTTTTTGTCTGTACCCGAATTATAGCGCGCAAACGGAAGCAATGCAATAACGTTACTTTTTTATTAATTGATAATAAATTTATTACCTTGTTTTATTTTTAAACTATTGACAATATGCCTTAACTATGCTATCATTTTTCAAAAAAAGAGGTTAGTTATGCTGACAAAAGACGAACTGCCGGAATGTCCCGTTGCAACAACCGTACAGCTTATCGGCAACAAATGGAAACTGCTTATTTTACGCAATTTAATTTATAAAGACAAACAGCGGTTTACAGATTTTTTAAAAACCGTTCCCGCTATCAGCAAAAGGGTATTGACGGACAATCTGCGGTCTTTGGAAAACAACGGACTTATAGAAAGAGAAATTTTTGCCGAAGTGCCGCCGCGCGTGGAATATTCTTTATCGCCTTTGGGCAAAACTTTAAAGCCAGTACTCGATGCGATGTGGCGTTGGGGAACAGACTATAAAAATAATTTGTAATTTAATATTTTAACCCCGCAGAAAGCCATATTTATCCGTTGCGGGGTTTTGTTTTACATAAAATACCACGCACGGCGCAAAATACGCCGTGCGTGGGTAAGGGGTAGGAAACCGCACTTTTTTTGTGCGATTATAGGAAAAAGCTGCAATAAATTAAAGGTGTGGTAACCATATAGAGAGTATTAGGGCGGGGCGGGATAAATTTTTTACACGCTCCGCGTCACTTGTAACAGCAATTACTTTAAGTAATTAATTATCGTAATAATCGTCGCTAAACCCGTCGTTGTCGCCGGCGGCGATAATAACGGTTTTGCGTTTTCTTGACGCAACAATGACGATAATGAGAATAACCAGCAGTAACGCGCCGCCGGCGGCGATAGCAATAATCGCCCAAGTAGGTAATTTAACGCCAGTGGGTTTATCGGGCTCGGCGGGGTTAAGGGTAATCAGCTTACTGTCCGCGTTAAGCAGATAGTTTGCGTTATCAATAACCACTTTCAGGGTATAGCTTCCGTTTGTCATAGTGCTGTCGCCATCGGTATGCAATACCGTAACGTTGATAATATCGCCGTTGTCTAACTCAAACCGCTGGGGTACTCCCACGGTGAAGTCCGTAAGTGTAACCGACTGTCCGCCGACAAAGCCCGTAATCGTGATATCGGGCAGCTGTACTTCGCCGTTAGCGGTCAGCGTGGTGTTCGCCCAGTTAACCGTAACGTTGCGCCTTGTGACCTCGAACTTGTCGAGGTTGGTATCCGAACCCGGTTCGTTGGAGTTGCTGTACTTGAAGTTTTTATCGCCGTAGAGCAGTAAGCCAGTTTCGTTGAAGTTCAGGCGTATAGCGTATTTGTCTACGCCGGTACCCGCGTTGACTTCGTTCTGCACGTCCTCGTACGCGTAGGCTTCGGCAACGTTCAGCAGAGCCTTGATATCGGGCACAACCTTACCGCTCAGCTCGAAACAGCCCTGTTCGACGAGCTCGGGCAGGATATTCCTGCCGAACACAACATCGCCGTACTGTACCTTATACGGTCTTGTAAACGTGATGATAACAAAATCGTCGGGGTCTTCTATAAGCACCTTCCAGATACCGTATTTAGCGGTATGGTTGTCGGCTTCTATACGGTAGTAAACAACCCAGCTTCCGCCCCGGTTGATTACCGGCTTGGTTTCCGTTCCGCCGTCGGCGAACATCATCATAACCTGCGCTTCAGTCATTCCGTCGTGGACTTCGGCTTTGTATTTATCCGTAAACGTGCTGTAAGTGATTTTCGCGGTCTGTCCGCCCTTTATGTTCAGGTACTTATACGTACCGTCGGGGTTGGTCGCGCCGAGCACTATAAACTCGCTCTGGTATCCGTCGATAACGCCCTGCTCGTCGAACCAGGTCGTACCGTTTTTCAGAACGCGTATCTCAGCCTCTTCCACGGTATACGTGCCCGCAGCCGAACCGTCCGTGCCCACAAACGTTACGTTGTAGTTTTTATTTCCGCAGCTGCCGTAAATGGCGTACCTGCCCGCCTTTGCAAACTCATCGCTGCCGAAACTGCAATAGAAGTTCAGATTCAGGCTGACGCGGTTATCCGCGCCCACAAGCCCGCCTTCGATTACGCAGTTGTTGAAGTTCCACAAATTGACGTCTTGGACAGCATCGCCGTAAACGCTGTGCATATCCTGTATGCGTACGGTGATTTCCTTGGGGGTAATAGCGAATCGCACCGCGGTTTCCGAACCGCCCGAGAACGCGTACTTGGATAAATCCGTACCGTCCTTTGCGGTCAGCGTTACGCTTGCGTTATATACGTCCGCGTTAGTCTGCGCGCCGCTTACGACAAGCTCTATTTCCCTGCCGTCAAGCCTTACGTACGCTTTCGGCGCCCACGAAGTACCGTCGTACTCGTGCGTAAGCTCGCCCCAGTACACGTCAAGCTCTAACTTGCCGGTTACGGTAAACGTATAAATTCTTTCAAGTCCGCCGTAGTTATCCGTACCCGCTACCGTTACCTTCGCGTAGTAAGTACCCTCTACTTCGTTCCACTTACCGTTCGATGTATCGACCTTTTCGCCCGTGCACGCCGCGTCTTTGTAGTATTCCACAACCGCGTTGCCGAACTCAGCCGTGGGCTGAACTATATCTATCGTCTGCCCCGCCTTGATTTCGCGCACAGCAAACTCCGCGGTAAACGAGTTCTCGGCCTTTATGACCTCGAACATAACCGTATAGTTCGCACTGCGCAGGTCTACTCCGTCCGCCTGCCATTTGTAATTTTCATAGTCGAGCAATTCGAGAATAACCTTGTAATACCCGACGTTCACGCCGCCGTCGTTCTGGTATACCCTGTACGCCGCGGTATCCGTAACGTCCGCTTTAAGCAATCCGCCGGTGTAGACCTTGCCGTTGATTTCTGGCGCGGTTACCACCGCTTTGGTCACGGTATATGTGCCGTTTACGAACGTTACGTCGTAGCTGTCGTCCGTGCCCGCATATACACCGGTTATTGCGTAAGTACCCACTTTCGACGCCTTGTTGGCTTCGCTGGTCAGATACACTGGCGCGCCGCTTACAAACTCCGCGCTGTCTTCGCCGTAATGCCAGCCGTTGAACTTCACGTCCCCGCCGTATGCGCCCGACGCGTCGTTTATGACCACGGTGACCTTGCGTTTTTCTATGGTGAACTTATGCTCCCACTCGCCAGTCAGCGTAACGTTTCCGCCCGCTAACGACGCCACCGCGGTATACTCGCCCGCGTAAATCGCCAGCCCCGCGCTCGACGTGTAATCGCCCGGCTTTGCCTTGACCGTTACGTTCAGCTCAACGCGCTCGCCGTTTGCTGTGAAGTAATACGCCTTCGGCGCGTGAGGTTTGTTGTCGTACACGAACGGCGCGCTTTCCCAGACGATTATATACGCGTCGGGGATAATATCGAACGCCGTTTCCGAGCTTCCGTCAGCGGGAAGCTTATAGTTTGCGTTGCTTACGGACGTTACCTTTGCGATATACCCTATGCCCGCCGCGGACTGCGCGCCCGTTACCGTCAGCGCGACGCTGTCGCCCGCGATTACGTTGCCCGCTTCGGCGTACGGCAGATACGTGTTTCCGTCGCACGGGTATTTCAAGGTCATGGAATTCATTCTTTCGTCGTTGAACCAGTTGACCGTTACCGTGCGCTTTTCTACCGTTAATATTCCGGAAACGTACGTTATTTCGTAGTTGTCCGCTGTAAGCCCTTTCGGGGTTATCGGGTATCCGCCCGCGTTTCCGCCCAAGGTATAGCCGTACTCGTAGCTCAATGCTCCGCCGAGCACGCCCGCCTTGTTTTCGTTGTCCGCGCCCTTGAAGCCCGCATAGCTTACACCGCCCGCTTCGGGCGCGCCGCCGTAGACTATACTGTGCGCGTTCGCCGTTACCGTAAGCCGCGCTTTGGTTATTGTAAGCGTTGCGGTCATATCCGCTATCGGCTCGTAATTACTGTTGCCCGCAAACGTTACCGTTACGGTATACTCGCCCGCGTTCACTGCTCCGTCCGCATAGCTCCAGCCGCCGCGGCTGTAACTGTAATTTGCTGTTACCCCGAACGGAAGGTTTTTAGCTTCGACCGTATGCGCCGCGCCGCTGTATTCCGCCGTAAGCCCGTCTATCGTTACGCGGCTCATATCGTAAACCGCTTTATTGACCGTCAGCGTGCCCCACTCGCCGTTATGTTCGTCGGACGTTGCAAAACTGCCGCCCGTGAATGTAACGTCGTAGTCCGCACTGCCCGCATATTCGGCTTTTACGGGGTACTTGCCCGTATCCGAGTATATCGTTGCCGTAGTGCCGAGCGTTATCGTATACCTGTCGCCCGCAAGGAATTTGTTGTCAGCATTGTTTACCGCGTACGTCCAGCCTACCGCGCTCAAATCGTGCGCAACGCCGTACGTGCTTTCCGCGTCGCCGACAGTTATGTACACCTTACGCCGTAATACCTCGAACTCAGTTTCCGTATTCGTATAGGTATTACCGTCGTTAAGCGTTACCCTTGCGATATATTTGCCCGCGTGGATTGCCTGCATTTTTGTTGCTCCGTCAAGGCTGTAAATTTCGATATTTGCGGGATTAACCCCTACATATGCCGAAGTTACGCTGTCGTAGTACTCCGCCGAGGGCTTCTTTGCAGTGTTGTCGTAATACTGCGCCGAGTAGTTCCAGATAATCTCGTAAGGCACGTCCGTTGCATAGCTTACCGTAAACGCGGTCTGTCTTTCGCCCGCGTCTGCCGCAAGCGTGTAGTTTGCGTTAACCGTACCGTCCGCGTTCATAACCGCCGTAACCGTCGCAAGGTAATCGGTGCCCGCCGAAGCTTTCGCAACCTCGACTTTAAGCTCGATACCGTCGCCGTTGGCGGTATTGCCCGCAACCGCGTAAGGGATATGCTCCGTTCCGTCGTACTCGTATTCAAGCACAGCGCTTGCGTCCGTCTTGCTCTTCTGCCAGCTTATGACCTTAATCTCTCTCGGCGTTACCGTAAGCGCGCCGCGGTTATACGTTACCGTATAGTTCTTATGCGTTGCGTTACCGCTTACCGCTACCGCGTTCAGGTATTCGCCCGCGTTGTCGGATACGCTGTAATCGGGTACGCTTATTACCGCACTGCCTATAACTGCTTCCGCGCTGTCCATTGCCGAAAGACCAGTTACCGTATATGTAAGCAAGCCTGTATCCACCGCGTCGCCGTAAGTTACCGAAGCGTTATCCGCCGTAACCGTAAGCGCCGCTTTTTCTATTTTCAGCGTTGCCCACTGCGCAGAAATTCCGCTGCCGTCGTAGTTCGCGCCGAACGTGAACTCCGCTTTGACCTTATATTCGCCCGCGTCAACGGCTTTGTTGCCCAAAACCTGCGTTGCTCCGTCCGCTTCGTAATACGTATACGTTACGCCCGTTATTCCGTCCGCACTGCCCGTTGCAAGTATGCTCTGCGCCGTGCCGTTATACGTTACCGTTTTTGTTTCGCCGCCGAACACTATGCCCGTGATATCGGGCGTTAACGCCGTGACCGTGAACGTGACCGTTATATCCCCGACCGCGTTGTAGTTGGACGCGTCCGTGACCGTGAAGCGTACCGTAACGCTGTATTCGCCCGCGTCGCGCACGCCGTTAGCGCCGTAGCTTATACCGCCCTTTTCGTACGTGCAGACCGCCGAAGCAATGCCCGCCGGAAGGTTGGTTATATTGAGCCTGTGCTCGCTTCCGTCGTATGCGACCGTCAGCTGGCCGTAATCAACTCCGCTTATATCTATCGTTGTTTTGCTTATTTTAAGCACGCCCTCAACAAACGTTACTTTATAGTTATTGTCCGTGCATACGCCCGTTATCGCGTAAACGCCGACCGCACTGCCCGCTTTCGCCGTTGTTTCCAACCGCACGGGACTGCCCGTTACAAACTCCGCACTGCCCGGAGCATAGCCCCAAAGGCTTTGGTCGAGCACGGGCGCAACGCCGTACGGCACCGACGACGACGGACTGCCGATTTCTATATAGATTTCCAGAGGAAGTATTTCAAAAGGACAATACCTCGCCTCGCCGTCAAACACTACCGTCGCCGTATAACTGCCAGCGTTAACCGCCTCGGGCGCGTTATATACGCTTACGCCCGTTATCTCGTGCGGCGCGCCCTGCGCGTCGAAGTAATAAGCCTTGGGCGTCTGGCTCAGACCGTTATAGTATAACGGCGTGTTGTCCCAAACGATACTTCCCGCTCTCGGGGTTATCGTGAACTTCTGCGTTGCGCTTCCGTCCGTAGGAAGTGCGTAGTTACCGTTATTAAGCACCGCCGTTGCCACATAATTGAAGCCCTGCGCGTTCTTCGCTCCGTCAACCGTAAGCTCAACCCTGTCGCCGTTCACAAGACCGCCCGCTACCGCGTACGGCGCGTAATATTTTCCGTCGTTAGGGTATACGAACGTCTGCGAACCCAGCGTTTCGTCGTCGTACCACGTTACCGTTATCGTTTTGGGCGTTACCGTAAGCGTGCCAGTCTTATATGTTATATCATAGTTCGCCGAGCCGTAGCCGTACGGCGTGATTGTGTACTTGCCCGCGTTGCCGCCCTGCGTATAATCGTAGGAATATTCCAGTCCGCCCGTAAGTACGCCCGCTTTGGTTTCGTTGTCCGCGCCCATAAAGCCAGTGTAAGTTACGCCGTTGGAACGCGCGCTTTCGCCGTAAATTATAACGCTGTCGTTCGCCTTGATTGTAAGGCTGGCTTTGTTCACCGTCAGCGTTGCGGTCATGCCCGCTACCGCCTCGTGGTTCTCGTCGCCTGTAAACGTGATTGTTACGGTATACTTACCCGCATTGACCGCTCCGTCGGGGTATACGAACCCGTCCTTAACGTATTCGCAGTACGCCGTTACGCCTTCGGGCAAGCCGTTTACGGTAAGCTTGTGCGCCACGCCGTTGTATACGGCTTCCGTGCCCGCAAACGTTACCTTGCTCATATCGTATTCGGCTTTGACCACTTTAAGCGTGCCTTTCGTGCCCGTTGACGCGTCGGCGCTTGCATAACTGCCGCTGAACACAACTTTATAGTTGCCTGCGTTCGCGCTTGTGAACGCGCCCGATATCGCGTACTCGCCTACGCCCGTTACCGTGCCGAACGTGAAAGTTACCGTGTACTCCTCGCCCGCGACAAACCCGCTGTTATTGATAAACTTATAACTTACCGCGCTTGCCGAGGGTACCGCGCCGTATTCCGCCTGCATATCGCCGATTTCTATATATACTTCCCTCGGCAATATCTCGTACGTATGCTCCGTTTCGCCCGTAAGCGTATAGTTTATATCCGCTACGCTCACACGCGCTGTATATCTGCCCGCGTTTACGCTGTCGGCATTGACCGTCACTTCCTCAAACTCGTAACGCGTGCCGTTTTCATCATAATACCAGACCTTAGGCAACTGCTTTTCGCCGTTGTAATACAGCGGCGTATCGTCCCACACGATATTGCCGTTTAACGGCTGCGGTACTATATCATAGCTTACTTTGAGCCCTGTTGCAGGCAGCTTGTAATTGCCCGACAACGCGCCCGTTATACCGCTTATCTCCGCTTCGTAGCCGTAGCCTGCATTTATTGCACCGCCCGTGACTGTAAATTCAAGACCCGCGATTTTACTCTGCGCGTAAGGACAGCGGTATTCGCCCGAAGCGTACACGTAGCTGAACCTGCCCGACGCGGGTAACGAAGAGCCGTTGCGCTTATCCAGCCATTCGATATCCTCCGCCGTAAGCGTTCTCGGCGTGACCGTAAGCTTGCCAGACTTATATGTTATAGTATAGTTATCCGACGAAGCCGCGCCCGTTACGCTGATTGTATACCCGCCGACGCTGTCGCCAACGGTATAGTTATAGCTGTAATTGAGCGTGCCGAGCACTGCTTCCGCACTGTCCGTCACCGCAAGCCCGGTTACCGTATAGCCGTAGCCCGCCGCTTCTGCCGCAGTGCCGTAGACCGTTGCGCCGTTTGACGCCGTTACCGTAAGCCGGGCTTTTTCTATCGTCAGCGTTGCGCTCTTGTCCGCTATCGGCGTGTAGTTTGCCGCAACCTCGAAGTGCGCCACGACCGTGTACGTGCCCGCTTCGGTTACTCCGCTTACGCTTGCGCCGTTATACGTATACGTAACCCTGGTTACGCCCGTCATATCTCCGCTTGCGTACAGCGAATGCTCCGCGCCGTTGTATACCGCTCTGCCGTTTTCCAAAGTTATATCGGCGTTGGTCTTTGCCGTTATCGTAAGCGTTGCCGTATACGTATTTACTACCGCGTTGTGGTTGCCGTCCACAGTGAACACCGCTTCTACCGTATACTCGCCCGCATCGATTACCGAGCTCGCCGATACGGGCGCGCCGTTTTTATAATATCTGTAATCCACGCGAGTTACGCCAGCGATTTGCTCCGTTTCCAGCGTTAAGCCGTGCGCTTTTCCGTCGTATGCTACGCTCTGCATAGTACCGCCCGCGAAAGCTATTGCGCTTTCGTCGATATCCGCTTTTACGATTTCTATACTGCCTGCCGTAAACGTAAGCGCATAATTGCCGTTTGCGTCCGCGCTTTCGCCTGTGACCGCATAAACACCGACCGCGCTCGTATCGCTTATGTTGGCAATAAGCTTTACGGGGATTCCGTCCTTTACCGCAAATCCGTCCGCGCCGTTAAGCGTGTTTTTAAGCTGTTCCAAAAGCGACGAAAGATTGCCGCTGACCGCGCCGTATACAAGCTCGCCCGTGCCGATGCCCAGCGTTAACTGCTTGGGAAGTATCTTAAACCCGATACTCCGCCCGCCCGTCACTCCATCGGGTACGCTCTTTAAGCGGATTGTATAGTCGCCTGCATTTACCGCGCTTGTTATTACGTTGCCCGCGCTGTCCAGAAGCTCGGTATCCGTAAGCCCGTGCGCGCCCGCGTCGTCGTAGTACCACGCCGAAGGCTGTTTAGCCTCACCGTCGTATATAAGCTCGGAATTATCCCAGATTACTACGTTCTTTTCTATGATGCTGAACTTAACGCTTGCATCGGCTTCCGCTACCGTATAGTTGCCGCTGCTTAACGCGGTTATCCGCGCCGTGTAATTAAGCCCCGCTTCGCTCTTTGCTCCGCCGTCCGTTTCTACCGTCAGCGTAAGCTGCTCGCCCCTGAGCATACCGCTTGCCACAGCGTATGGCTGGTGAACCGCTCCGTCGTAGTCATAGGCTTTGGAAGGATTGTATAACGTTGTAGCACTGCTGTCGGTATACCAGGTTACTGCTACCGTTCTCGGCTTGACTGTAAGCGTACCCGGCACATAACTGATTTCATAGTTAACCGAGGTAAGCCCCGACGCCGTGATTCTGTACTTGCCCGCCGCGCCGTACTGCGTATAGTCCGCTGTCAGCGTTAACGTACCGCCCAGCTCGCGCTCAGCGCCTGCAATACTGTAAGTGACGCCGTTCGTTTCCGCCGCCGCGCCGTATTCGATTTCCGTATCGCCCGCCTTGACAATAAGGCTCGCCTTCTTTATCTTTAAACTCTTGACCGCGTCGGGGATACGCGCATAGCCTGCCGCACTGCCCGTAAATCGGATTATTACCTCGTAATCGCCCGCGTTAACCGCGCCCGCAAAACCGTTTTGGCCTATTATGCCGAGGCTCCAGCCGTTGAGAACGTACTCTGCCTCCGCCGTTACGCCGACGGGCAAGCCCGATATTGCTATTGCGTGCGATGCTCCGTCGTACGTTGCTTCAAGACCCGTATACGTTACGTTGCTCATATCGTATACGCCTTCCGTTACGGTCAGCGTACCGCACTTACCGTCGTACGCGTCGTCCGACGTCCAGCTGCCCGTGAAGATTACTTCATAGTTGCCCGCGTTGTTAGACGTGAACTCGCCGCGGATTGCATATCTGCCGGCTACCGAGATATTGTCTGTCGAGAACGTTATCGAGTACTGCTCGCCCGACACAAATTCCTGACTGCCGGATACATACCGCCATTCCGCTTTGCTTACGTCCGCCGCGCCGAGCATTGCGCTCATATCAGGTATTTCTATATACACCTTGCGCGCAAGGATTTTATAATTTCTGCTAAGCTCGCCTTCGAGCGTATCGTTTCCGCCGAGACTGACCGTTGCCACGTACTCGCCGACAGCGACCGCGCGTTTATTGACAGTGACCGTCAGCTCCGTTGGCGTATTGTCATTTTCGTCAGCATAATAATAAGCTTTCGGCGCCTGCTCCATACCGTTATAGTACAAAGGAGCGTTGTCCCAGATTATCTTGCCGCTCTTGGGGGGCTTGGGAAGCACGTCGAACTGCGTACAGAGCCCGTTTACAGGAAGCACATAGTTCAATGCAGGACGCGTTTCACCGTTAACAAGGATATACACGCCCTCGGCTTCCGCTAAATAGTTCATACCCGCAACCGATGCGCCGCCCTTGACCTTGACGACGAGCACGTCGCCGTGTACCGCGTTCGTTACGTCTGCGTACGGCGTATGCACAGTGTTTTCTTCATATATGTACGTGAGGTCCTGCGAACCGCGCGTTGCGTCGTTGTACCAGTTGACCGTAACAGTCCTCGGTTTGACTGTGAGCGTGCCGTATTTATAGGTTATTTCATAGTTCGCAGAAGCAAGTCCGCTGACTTCTATTGCCTCCTCGTACACGCCTGCATCCCCGTATATGCTGTACTTTCCGCCGTTTACGCGGATTACCGCTTCGCCGAGCGAGCTGGCGCTGTCAACTGCCGCAAGACCCGTATACGTTAACGTATATTCCGCCGTTGAAGGGTCGTCGCCGTACACGATTGTCTTTGCATCGGCGCTGACCGTAAGCTGCGCTTTTTCTATCGTAAGCGTTGCGCGCTTATCCGATACCGGCGCGTAGTTGCCGTCTACCGTGAAGTGCGCCACGACCGTATACTCGCCCGCATTGCGTACTCCGTCCGCGCCTACGGACGCGCCGCTTGCGTTATAATATTCATAGGTTACGCCCGTGACCCCGACAGACGTGCCCGTCACCTGAAGTCTGTGCACGTTTCCGTCGTATTCCACCGTTGCGCTTTCCATAACCGCGCCGCTTATATCCGCCTGCTGTTTGCCGACAGTTATTCCGCCTTCAAGATAGCTTATTTCCAGCCCGCCGTACGTCAGCTTATAGTTGTCCGCGTCGGATGCGCTCGCAAAGCCGAACGTTGCGCGGACTGTATACTCGCCCACGTCCGTGACTCCGTCCGAGCCGTAATTTACTCCGTCCGAAATGTACGCGTATACAACCGTTACGCCCGCGGGAAACGTGCCGCTGAGCGTATGCGTATGCTTTTGTCCGTCGTACGCTACCGTTTTCTGCGAGGGCTCGAAGCGGAGATTATAGTCCGCTCCGTCAAGCGCGTATTCCGCTTTTAATATCGTAAGCGTTGCCTGCAAGTCCGGTATCGCGTTGTAGTTGCCGTTCACAGTGAACTGCGCCGCTACCGTATGCACGCCCGCAACCGCCACACCGCCGCTTGCCGCGCCGTTATACAGGTATGTGACCGTTACGCCTTCCGGCTGACTGCCCAAATGCTCGCCGTTGATTTTTACACCGCTCCAATCGGCTTCCAGTTCGTAATTGACCCCGCTATATGTCTCGGTTTTGCCCGTTAACGTTATACCCGTTAACGTCGCCGGACTGATTTTAAACGTATACTCGCGCGTATCGCCGGGCTGCACGTCCGACCAGCTGTAATTGGGCGACAGCTTGACTGTTACCTTATACTCGCCGGCATTGACCGCCTTTCCGTCAACAAGCTGCGCGCCGTTTATGCCCGTAAACGTTAACTCGTAGTTCTTCGCGCCGCCCTCGGTCGTTTCGGGCACCGCGCTCCAACTCTGGTCCGCAAGGTTCAGCCGCTCGATTACAGGCGCCTGCGCTCTGCCCGTGTACACTGCGGTTAAGCTGTCCGTATTGACGCGCGCCGTAATACCCTCTGTTGTGATATTGAACAGTATTTCCGTTACCGCGGGAAGCTTATAGTTTGCGGGAATTGTACTGTTTGCAACCGAGATTTCTACCGTATACGGTCCAGGCGCGATTGCACTGCTTGCGCCCTTTAACTGCGTTACAAGCGTTACGACGTCGCCTTCCACAAGGTTTTGCACCTCCGCCGTGGGCTTATAGTCCTTTCCGTCGTAAACGTGCTCTAACTCACCCCAGCCGATTACTATCTCGCGCGCCGTTATCTCTACGTTTTCTATGATTACCTTAACACCGCCTGACGCAAGCGTATAGTTGCCCGACGCCGAACCGCCCAGCGCCGTGACGGTGACGGTGACCGTTCTTACGCCCGCGTTCTTGTCCGAGAACTCGCCCGTTGCCGCAGAAACCGTAAGGTTCGCTCCGTCAGCGTTGCCTGCAATTACCGCAGAACTATAATCTATGCCCGCCGCGTCTGCGCCGGTGTCGTCCTTAACTGCGTTCTCATATGTAAGCGTGCCGTCGTAAACCTTGTTGTCCGCAGTTATCCCGCTGATTGCAGTGATTTCCTTAGGCGTTATCTTAAACGTTTGCGTGATACTGCCGCTGTAATTCCCCGCACCCGTTATCGTTATCGTTGCAGTGCCCGCGTTCCTGTTGTTCGTGTACGCATACTGCGCGTCCGCGCCCTTTACAAGCGTAACCGGCGCTCCGCCGAACGTCACGGTTACAACAGGCTCGGGAGTAATCTCCGCGCCCGTATACGTTTGGTCTGCGACGCCCGCAACCGTTGCAGTACTGCCCGCTCCGTCTAATTCATAGGGGGTTATTTTATACTCGATTGTGCGCGTGCCCGTATAGTTGCCCGCGCCGGTAATTACCACCTCGATTGTGCCGACGTTAGTGAAGTCGGCGGCTTCCGCACCGTCCGAGGTTTGGTAAGTAACCGTATAGTCCGTTCCCGTAGCAAGCGTTGCGTTGCCCACTACAGTATCAGTAAGAGTAGGGCTTTCCTTCTGCGCGCCGTGGTTGTAGACTGTATCCGTTATGCCCGTAACGGTGATTGTCGCCTCGCTTATCGCTCTCGGGTCGATTGTGTAAAGTATCTGGAAGCTCCCCGTATAGTTGTTTGCGCCCGTGACTGTTAAAACCGCCGTTTTTACGCCCGCGTTGATATTGTTGTTATACGTGAACGAATAGTCCGCGCTTGTTATGCCTTTTCCGCCGTTCTGTCCCGTTACACTGTCCGTAAGTACAGGCTTAAATTCCTTAGAAGTACCGTCGTACGTGTACTGGGGCTGGGTGGCATAACCGCCGATTCCGTCTACTGCACCCGCGCCTGCGCCGAGACTTCTCGGGCTGATGCTGACTGTGCGCGTGAACGTCAGCTCAGCGTGGTTGTCTGCCGTGACCTTGATTTCATAGGTCGCGTTTTCCTTTACCTCGCACACCTCCGCAAGGTTTGCGTCCGTTATGCTTGTGAACTCCGTCCATGTGCCGGTGCCCAATCGCCAGTACCACCTAAGATTGTTGTCCGCACTGCCTACCGTAGTCGCTTTCATGCCCGTCAGTATCTTATGCTTCTTTCCGTCGTACGTGCCCACATATGCCGCGGTTACCAGCGCGTCTAACGTGATTGTTGCCAGACCGATTGTATACGTTGCCGTGACCGTTTTCTTGTCAGACGCGCCGATTATCTCGTAGTTTGACGCGTACTCAGCTTTTAATTCTGCCGTGGCTGTATGGGTGCCCTGATTGGTCTGCTCGCTGTACGTATACGTGAACATATCACCCGCGTCCGCGGGTACACCCGCCGTTGCCGTTGTCGTTACCGTCGTCACACGCGGACTGTGCTGTGTTCCGTCATATGTATACCCGCTTGCAGGTATATCCCAACTGACCCCCGTGATAACCGCTTTGCTTATCGCCGAGCCCGCGGTCTGATTGCTGAGCGTGCTCGCGCTCAACTCGTAGTTTGTACCCCAGCTGTCGTTTAATGCTATATCCGTTACGTTATAAGTCGTTGTGCCCGCGTTCGCACTGGTCCACGCAAACGTGCCCGAAGCCGTGGGAGTCTCGCCGTTCACCGCGCCCGCAAGCGTTATACTGCCTGTTGCGGTCGTGTCTGCGTTATAAACCTTGTTGTTTATACTTGAACTCGGCGTTAGCGTTACTTTGCCGATTTTTACGCCCGTATTGCTTTGATTGTTTAATGACGTTGCGCTGAGTTTATAGTTCGCTGTCCAACTGCTCCCGAGCGTGATATTGCTTACGTTATACGTTGTTGTGCCTGCCGTTGCAGAAGTCCACGCAAACGTGCCTGTCGCCGTGGGCTTCTCGCCGTTCACCGCGCCCGTAAGCGCAATACTGCCTGTGGCGGTCGTTCCACCGTCATAAAGCTTGCCGACTACCGTCGGTACCGCCGTTAAAGTTGCTTTCTCGATTGTAAACTGCAGCTGCTTCGTGCCTGTAAAGTTGCCCTTGCCCGTTATCGTCACTTTACCGACGTTCGCGCCCGCGCTTATGTTGCCCGAATACGTGCCGACTGTATAATCTGTGTCCTTTACAAGCGTTGATTGCGCGCTCATTGCACTCGTCTTTAACTTTACCGTAGGCAACGGCGTTAACGCTACCCCCGAGTACGTTTGCGTCCCGAAACTATACGTAATTGCGCTGTTGGAAATCGACAAAGCATTTATTTTATACTTCATCGTTGTGTTGGTGCTTGTAACCGTCGTGGGCGTCATTGACGTATCCGAAGTCGTAACAAGCACAAAGTTTTTCTGAAAATCGGGTTTCAAAGTCGCGGTAACGGTGTGTTCGCCAACGTTTGTACCCATATTAGTGTAGTTGAAGCCGTTCGTTTCGGTGGGCATGTTTATAGTAACGCTTGAAGGATAAATAACTTTAAGCGTAGGTCTTTGCGCAACGCCGTTGTATGTAAGCGTTGTGTTAGTCCAGCCGACGGTAATTTCCGCGCCGTTTATTTTGAACTGCGTAGAAACTTCATAGCCGTATTTTATCGAACTGCCGCTTCCGCTTATGCTTGTGCAATAGTTCGCCTGATAGTTTGTTGTTCCGTTATCCCCGCCCGAGCCGTTTTTAAGCGTGGCTTTCGCCGTGTACGTGCCCGAATCGGCATATTTATTTACAATGAACCAGCTCTCGCTCGTACCCGCAACGTTACAGCTTGTGGACTGTATTTCAGGCTGTTGTTCACCGCCCGTAAACGCCCTTGTAAGAGAGGAAGTTTTCCACGCAACCGAAATTTGCGCCTTTGTCATATATCCCGTTACGGTAATCGCGCCCGTAGTGTTATCCGCCCAGACGTAGCCCGATTTAAGTGTAAATTTAACGCTGTATGTACCTACGCCAACGTTTGTTATCGAATATGTACCGTTCTCTGGAGTGATGCCCGAAGTTGCGTTAGAAGCGGTCATACCCGAAGCGTCGTAACCGATTATAATCATTTGCGAAGTACCGTCATACTCCACCGTTCTGCCTACTGGTTTGGGTACGGGGATTGTGGTTGCGGTACCCGCGCTTATTACGGCTTCCTTGCTTGTGCCCGAGCCTGCGGAAGTTATGTTGTAATATTTTCCGCTTGCGTCTTTTGTATCGGAAAAGAAGCGCGCTTTTTCATAGTTAGCCGCCTGATGCGTCGAGGAAGAGCTTCCGAAGCCCGTTGTAAACGTATAGGGCGCCGTATTAAATTCAGACATTGTAATGCCAACGCTTCCCGTAAAAAGTCCCGCTATCGTTACTTTTTTGTCTTGTGACAGATGTACATTATTTCTTGTACCGTCTGTAAGAGTATTGCCCAGAATCTGCGCGTTACCGCTTATATTTATTGCGGTTCCGTAATGCACCACTCCTCCGCCGAATCTTGTTGCTTTATTATTTGTAATTGTACCGCCCGTCATCGTAAATTGACTTGAACCGGCTTGCGTATACACTCCGCCGCCTTCTTCCGCTTCGTTGTCGCTTATGGTACCGCCTGACATCTGAAAATGACCGAGGTAAGCGCATACCGCTCCGCCTAATTTACCGACGTTATGGTGAATTTTTCCGCCCGTCATTATCGCTGTTGTGGTATCGCGCACAAATAACGCGCCCGCATAATAACCGGGTATACTGTTGTAGGAAATTTCCCCTCCCGTCATAAGGAATGTACTTGTTTTATCAAGCCTTATACCCGCGCCTGCCCAACTATTCCAATCACCACAAACGACTTCGTTACAGGTTATGTTTCCGCCCGATATGGTAAGCTTGCAGTCAGTGCCCCAAATACCTGCGCCTGCATGATTTTCTCCTGAAATGTATCCCCCCCTTATCTGTCCGTTGCCGCTGCCCGTATCCGTAATTTCCAACTCTGAGTTGTTTAAATATACAACTCTGCCATGTTTTCTGCAATCGTCTGTGGGGTTAGGTACTCTTGAAGCTTCAAGTTCACTGCTTACCTTTATATTGCGATTAATCATATGACCGTTTAAATCGAGTATTATTTTTGCACTCGGCGGAACGCATAAAGCTCCGCGGTAAAACGGTGTAGTCGTTATATTAGCGTCTTCCTCAGCGGTGTCGAATTCACCGTTAAAAGAGGTATTTACAAGCTGACCGTCTACTTTAATATCATCCGCTACCCAATCACCTGCAAGCAAAAAACCTATCGGCGTGGTTGTCATTCCGCCGAGAGCATATCCCACAGCTTTACTCCAAGCCAATCTTCCGCCATAAATGCAAAAATCTTGCCCCGTTCTTAACGCGGTATTGTTTTTTATTGTTCCCGCAGAATATTTATAAGTAAAATTATCGTCGGAAACATATATACCGCCGCCGTATGTACCTGCTTTATTGCCCGAAATTTCGCCTCCGTTTACCTCCAAATTAGGCAACTGATTAGCCTTGTCCGTCATAAGCGCAATACCGCCGCCATAGTATACCGCTTCATTATTGATAATTTTGGCGCTTCCGCTCATTTTAAGCGTTGAAGTATCCGCAAACAGACAAACTCCACCGCCTTGACTTGCAATATTGCCGGAAATTTCGCCCCCTGTCATTTCTATAGTAACAAATTGACGGGCAAATATTCCTCCGCCGTAATAGGTGGGTATTTTGTTGTTTGTTATTTTGCCCCCGTACATATAGAAGTAGCAAGGCGTAGTATTTGAATTTCCCAATTCGCCGCCGCCAAGCCTTAAACCTGCGCCTGCAAGTCCGCCCTGCGATTCGTTTTCGGTTATATTTCCGTGCCTTAATGTAAATGTAGCAGGAGTACCGCTATTAGTGCCGCATACAAAAACGGCGCCTTGCGCAGTTGTGTAACCGCCTGTTATCAAACCGTTGTCCGTGCCCGTGCTGTCGTCTATTTCAAGTTTACTGCCGACAACTTTAATGCAACCGCCGTTTGCCACGGGAGCAGGCACGCGATAACCCGTAGTAGTTTTAAGATTGCGGTTTATGCTGTGACCTTTAAGGTCTATTTTTATATTTTTACCTTCGGGAACGTACAGCATTTTGTCAATGAAATAGCCTTCACCCTCGCCGAACGAAGTATTGACAACAGTACCGTTGGACGCGTCGATTTCGTCCGCGGCTATCCAGTCGTTGCCCAAAATTACGGTTATTTGCGTTGACGAGCTTGTGCTTGCGTCAATTGCCGCCTTCCAGCCCGCCGCCATATCCGCGCACGTTCCGCTTATTGTAATTTTACCGCCGGAAACGATTGTATTCGCGCGTTCGGAAGGCGTCCAGTCAATGGGAACGGTGTTTTCCGCACTTGCCGAAATTGTTTTTTGTGAATTATTTTCACTTGTATTTTTTGCGCCGAAAATATTACAGAACGCAAAAGTTGCACAGCACAAAAGTACTGCACATAATGCAAAAAGACTGCAAAGGTACAATTTGCCCTTTGCCTTAAAGAACTTCCCAAACATAATTTAACCTACCACTGAAAAATTTTTGTTCTTATTTATTTAGTTGTAAAGCTTTGTTGAAACCTGTCATGCTGACGCTTGCGGAAGCATCTGATTGGGGTTTACAACGCACGTTAAACTGATTTTTTGCTGTGCGCATAAAACAATCAGATTCTGACGCGATTGACGCTATGCGTAACAATCGCTATTCCGTCGCTACGCTCCTTACGCTGACGCTCAGAATGACACATAAACACATTCAACATCGGCGTAAAACCGCTTTGCAGACTACCACATCATTACAATTTTTTGAAAAAATCGCACAAAGCGGTTTCGCCGTTAGTTCGCCTATTAATATGATAGGCGAACTAATTTTTGGTATAAATGTATAAATGACAAAATTCACACACGAAATTGCACGAAAATTACATAAAAATGGTGTATTTCCAACAATTAACAAAAAAATTTGCTAAAAAAACTTGACACTTTAACATTACGGGGGTAAAATGACATTACAAAAGTTCGCCTATCATATTAATAGGCGAACCTTTTTGCATTTTTTACCGTTCAACTTTTTGTTAGTTATTAACAATAATTTACAATCATTCTGAGCGTATTTATATGTCATTCTGAACGCAGTGAAGAATCTGATTGTCTTTTCTTTCTGTCATTCTGAACGCAGTGAAGAATCTGATTGTCCTATGCGCACCCCACCCCCTTGTATTCCCCCGCCCAAGCGGGGGATATTTTTTACCGTTATATTACCCCCTGCCCTTGGCTGAAAATTGTCCTAACCACACCCCCTGCCATTGGCGGGGGGATTTAGGGAGGTGGCAAAAACTATTTAACTCAAATTTAAGCCCCCGCCGCGGACTTTCAGTCCGCGGCGGGGGGAATTATTCTTCGCACAAAAAAGCACTAATTTTCAATACAACAAAAAAGCGAAGCCGTACGGCTCCGCTTAAACATACAGTTAATAATTATTTAAGCAGTTTACCCACTTTGTTCATCATCGCGGTTTTATGCTCCTCGAAAGAGTGTGCATAGCGGTTCAGCGTTATGCTGGAATTTTTGTGTCCCAAAATTTCGGAAAGCGTTTTAACGTCCATTCCGCATTCCAGCGCGCGCGTGGCGAACGTATGGCGCAATGCGTGAAATCCGCGGTGCGGTATGTCCAGCGTTTTCAGTACGCACTGCAATGCCTTTTGATACGACCGCAGCGAAACGGCTTTACCGTCCTTTCCCGTAACCACAAATCCGTATCTGTTCTGGTGCTTCAATATCCTTAAATACGGCACAAGCTGTTTCGGCAACGGTATTTCCCTGCGTGAAGTTGCGGTTTTAGGGGTATCAATCACCTTTACATACCTGCCGTTCTCCCACGAGTCGCGGCAGTTTTTTGTTACCGTTATCGTTCCGCGCATAAAGTCCACGTCCGCCCACTCCAAAGCAAGCAGCTCGCCCAGCCTAAGCCCCGTGTAAAGACACAGCACAACGCCGTAAAGCTTGGTTTTGCGGTTCTTTATTATATAGTTTTCTATCTTTCTCTGCTCGGCAGCGGTGAATGATTCCACCTTTTTTTCGCGCGTTTTCGGGCGCTGTATGCAGTTTGAAAATTCCTGCTCTATAACCCCCGTTTTTTGCGCGCGCGTAAGCGAGGAACGCACCACGGCGATTACCCCCGATACGGTGTTTGATGCGTACTTTTCGGTCAATTCTGCAGTAAACCGTTGAAGCATAGACGGTGAAAGCTCGGTCAGGTCGCAGTTGCCGAGCGACGGTTCGATTTTCAGACGTACGATTTCGTCGTACTTTTCAAAAGTCCGTGATTTTACCATCGGTTTTACGCAGGTGGAAAGCCATTCGTTCAGCCAGTCTTTGTAATTCATAAGTTTTCTCCTATGTAATTTGTTGCAAAATTGAACTCTTTTTATACCCCTTTGTATTCAATGTTTTAACCGACTTTAATATGTAAATTTTATCATATACTATTTTTAAAAAATGTTGCTTTTTGTTGGTTATTTTTGTTGGTTTTCGTTAGTTTTTGTTGGTTATTGTAAGATTTATATGTTTTTTGTCACATTTTGTCGATAGCTTTTACCGCAAATTTATATGATTTTGCGGGTTTTTTGTTGGGGCGCGGTTTATAACAGCTGTATTTAACCATACACGCGCATATACCTAAATAAATAATGTGTCATATTTTGTCATAGATTTCTTTGACATATGTGTAATTTGTGTGTTAAAATTATGTTAAAATAAAGTTACGGCAAGCCGTTCTTTATTTGTAATTCAAAAGGATAATAATTATATGAATATAACTGTTGCGCTTACGGGCACCACCGGCGCAATGGGCGGCGAAGCGCTTTTAAGCCTTTTGCAGTCCGATAAAAATATAAGGGTGCGCTGTATTTTGTTTGAAAAAGAGAAGCGCGTTCCAAAATTCGTAAAAAATACACTAAAAAAATACGCAGACCGCGTTGAAGCGTTTAAAGGCGATATTGCCCGCTACGACGACTGCGTAAAGCTTGTAGAAGGCGCCGACTATGTTTTTAACTGCGCCTCGCTTATTCCTCCCAAATCAGACCACGACCCCGACGGCACGTATCACAGCAACTACGTCGGCGCCAAAAACATCGTTGACGCGATAATCGCCGGCGGCAACAAAACCGCGCTTATTCACATTGCGACGGTTGCAATGTACGGACACCGCGCCTACCCGCATATCTGGGGACGCGTGGGCGACCCTATGATTTCAAGCGATTACGACGTGTACTCTATGTACAAGCTCAAAGCGGAAAAATACGTACTTGAAAGCGGGCTTAAAAAGTTTGTTTCCCTCCGCCAGACCGCCGTTTTGCACAAGTATATGTTCAAAAATAACTTAAAAGACGGACTTATGTTCCACACCAGCTGGAACTGCGCTCTGGAATGGGTTACGGACGTTGACAGCGGTATTATGTGCAAAAATCTTGTAGAACGCGACGTTGACGGAAAGCTTAACGGTTTTTGGAACAGGGTTTACAATATCGGCGGAGGCGAAAGCTGCCGCGTAAGCGGGTTTGAAGCGATTGACGCGGGATTCCGTCTTATGGGCAAGGGCGCGAAGAAGTTTTTCAAGCCAAACTGGAATATTGCCCGCAATTTCCACGGAGTGTGGTTTTACGACAGCGACGAACTGAATAACTATCTTGATTTCCGTACCGAAACATTTGAAGAATTCTGGCAGAAAATGGGCAAAAAGTACGGATATTTCAAGCTGGGAAAAATAGTTCCGTCCTCTTTGATTTCAACTTTTGCAATTAAAAGGCTGTTCAAAAACACAAATTCGCCCAAATACTGGCTTAAACACGGCAAGGAAGGCAGAATTAAAGCCTTTTTCGGCGGGCGCGAAGCATATTGCAAAATCCCATTGAAGTGGGAAGATTATAACCTTTTATGCGAGGGAAAGCACACAGACGGTACTTCCGTGAACTATTCCGCGCTTAAAGATACCAAAAACGCAAAGCCGTATTTACTTGAACACGGCTATGACGAAAGCAAACCGCTTGAAAGTCTTAATATAGAAGATTTGCGTCAGGCGGCTGAATTCCGCGGAGGCAAATGCCTTGCAACGGGATATTCCGCAGAAGATTTGCACACAAAAGTTTTATGGAAGTGCCGCGGCGGGCACGAATTCGGGCTTACTCCCTACACCGTTTTAAAGGGCGGTTACTGGTGCCCCGTTTGCTGTGAACCCCGCCCCTGGCGCTACGGCGCGGTTGCGGACATTCCGTTCTATAAACAAGTATGGTTTGACAGCCACGATATTTCAGAAATTAACGACGTTTATCCTCTGTCCGAGCACGAGGACGATTTTATCAAGAGCAAAAAATGAAAATAATTTTATACGTTTTTTCGGGAACGGGAAATACTCTCGCCGTTGCCCATTTGTATAAGAAATTTTTAGAACAATACAATAAAGATAATTACGAAACGGACAAGTCCGTTTCGGTAGATATCTACCGTGTTTCCGCAAAAAGCGGAAAGTTCCCTTCGCCTGAAAATTACGATATTGTCGGCGTAGGCTATCCTATTCACGCGTTTGTCGCGCCCGAGCCTATCGTAAAATTTTGCAAAAATCTGCCCAAAGTTAAGGGCAAGCGCACGTTTATATTCAAAACTTCGGGCGAGGGACTGCACATTAACGACTGTTCTTCACAGAAATGCCTTAAAATTCTCACAAAAAAGGGCTATGATGTGGTAATGGAAAGACATATTGTAATGCCTTACAATATGATTTACCGCCACAATGACCTTATGGCTAAGCAGATGTGGATTTACGCCCACGCCCTTACCGATTTGAACAGCCGCGAGCTTTTGACCGACAAGCGCGAAAAGGTTAAGCGCACGTTCCTTAAAACTATGTGGGTTGCGCCGATTGGCTGGGTGGAACAGCATTTCGCGCATATGCACGGCACCGCATTCAAGGTCAACGCAAAAAAATGCATAGGGTGCAACAAGTGCGTAAACATATGCCCGCAGAATAATATAAAGGTCGAGGACGGCAAATATAAATTCGGGCACGACTGCGTGCTTTGTATGGGGTGTTCGTTCGGCTGTCCGAAGGACGCAATCAAGGTCGGGGCTTTCAAATACTGGAAAGTGAACGGCAGTTACCGCCTTAACGAGCTTAAAGCGGACAAAAGCATTATTTTCCCTTACGTTCCCAACCGCGCCAAAGGTATTTACAGGCTTTATAAAAAGTATTACCGCGAATGCGACAGAAAACTGCTTTCCGCGGGGATAAACGTTAACGATTATATTTAGGCGCATATTTATTTTCACGCATATGCGGTTTAACGGCGCGCAAGCGCAAGCATATGTGCGAAAAATGAAATTTGTCCGCGCACATATGTATTGCAATACGGGACAAAGCATATAATTATTAAAAAAAGCTGATTAAACGGAACGTTTATGAATGTTAAAGAGTTTTTTAAAAAATTCGGAATAGGCGCGGTTATAGGCGCGGCGATGATAATACCGGGCGTAAGCGGCGGCACAATCGCCGTGCTTTTGAATATCTACGATAAACTTATAGGCGCGATAAGCGATTTAAAAAAGGATTTTAAAAACAGTTTTTTGTTTTTACTGCCCATAATTCTCGGCGCGCTTGTTGCAATAGGCGCAATCTTCTGGCCGCTGACAAAACTGCTTGAAATAGCGCCCTTCCCCACGATAATGCTGTTTGCGGGGCTTTTGCTGGGCGGAATACCAAAGCTTTTTAAGGACGGTATTAAAAACGGTTTTTCAAAGCGAAATATAATTTCCGTGCTTATCCCTTTTGCGGCGGTTATTGCAATTTGTTTTATTCCCTCTTTGGGTGAAGCAAACCTCGGCGAGGATATGAGTGCTGCGGGATATATATGCCTTGCGCTTATAGGCGCGCTTGCCTCGTGCGCGTTGGTTATACCCGGCGTAAGCGGAAGTATGCTTTTGCTGATTTTCGGATATTATGACCCAATTCTTGCAACCATAAAATCACTGCTTTCAAGCACGGGGCACTCCGTTCTGGTGCTTGCGGTATTTGCCGCGGGACTTGTCATAGGATTTTTCAGCATAGCTAAATTAATGAAGTTTCTGCTTGCAAAGCTTCCGCGCGGAACGTACTGGGCAATTATCGGCTTTGTAATAGGTTCGGTGCCCGCTATACTTATAACCTATAACGGCAACTTCCCCGATTTCTCCTACTCCTCTTTAAGTATTCCGCATATCGTTATCGGCGTTGTGCTTGCCGTTGCGGGAGCGATTGCAAGCTTTGCGCTTACCGCTTTGGTAGAAACAAAAATGAAAAAGAAAACCGCAGACAGTTCTGATACATCTTCCGAAAACGCACAAAACGGTTAATTCAACAAAAAAATTCGGCGTGCGGCGATTTTTAAATCGCCGCACGCCTTTTATTTTACATTATTTTATTACTCGTTTACGTCGTCAACCACGCTGTTGTATGCGGAATTGATTACAGGCGACATATTCTTGTATTCCTTGACGCCCGTACCCGCAGGAATAAGCTTACCGATAATAACGTTTTCTTTAAGACCGATAAGCGGGTCAACCTTATTCTTGATAGCCGCGTCCGTAAGCACGCGCGCGGTTTCCTGGAAGGACGCCGCCGACAGGAAGCTGTCGGTAGACAGCGCCGCTTTGGTTATACCAAGCAGTACGCGCTTCTGCAATGCGGGAGTACCGCCGTTTTCAATCGCTTTTCTGTTTTCTTCTTCAACGGCGAACATATCCACGGTTTCGCCGGGGAGCAAAGCGGTTGAGCCTGCGCTCTCTATCCTTACCTTTCTGAGCATCTGGCGCACTATAATTTCAACGTGTTTGTCGTTAATATCAACGCCCTGCGAGCGGTAAACGGACTGTACCTGTTCGAGAATATAGTCCTGAACGCCCTTCACGCCCGAAATTCTCAGAATATCCTGAGGATATACCGAGCCCGCGTTAAGCACGGTGCCGGGTTCAACCTTGTCGCCCGTCTTAACCATAAGTTCGGCATTGAACGGCAGAGTGTAGTCCTTTTTCAACTCGCCCGTAACGGGGTCGCGGACTAAAACGTGCTTTAAGTTGTCCTTATCGTCAACCGTAACCACGCCAGAAACCTCGCAAAGCGTCGAACAGCCCTTGGGCTTGCGCGCTTCAAAAAGCTCTTCTACACGGGGAAGACCCTGCGTAATATCGCCCGTCGCCGCAATACCGCCGGTATGGAAGGTACGCATGGTAAGCTGGGTACCCGGTTCGCCGATGGACTGCGCCGCGATAACGCCGACAGCTTCGCCCGGCTGAACGGGGGTGTTGGTCGCCATATTTTTTCCGTAGCACTTTGCGCACACGCCGAAACGCGAGTTGCAGGTGAATACCGAACGGATAGAAACCTGCTCTATGCCGGCTTCAATAATCTTTTTGGCAATTTCGTCGGTAACGAAGCCGTTCATTGCAACGATAACGTTACCGTCCTTATCCTTTACGTCCTCGGCGACGAATCTGCCCTGAATTCTGTCTTCAAGTCCTTCGATTAACTCGCCGTTGGGGCCGATAATCGCCCTTACGAACATACCGCGGGGCTTTTTACTGCCAGCCATGCAGTCATCTTCGCGGACGATAACGTCCTGCGAAACGTCTACAAGACGTCTGGTCAAATAACCCGAGTCCGCCGTTTTCAGCGCTGTATCGGCAAGACCTTTACGTCCGCCGTGCGACGAAATGAAGTATTCCAGAACGGAAAGTCCCTGACGGAAGCACGATTTAACGGGAACTTCAATCTTTTTACCCTGCGGGTTAACCATCAGTCCGCGCATACCGGAAAGCTGTTTCATCTGGTCGATTGAACCGCGCGCGCCCGAGTCCGCCATCATCCAGATGGGGTTGAACTTGTCGAGCGACTTCTTCAAAGCGTCCGTAACCTTATCGGTAGCCTCGTCCCACGCGTCGATAACCGCGTTGTAACGCTCTTCCTCGCGCAAAAGTCCGCGCTGGTATTTCTTTTCGATTTTGATAACCTTTTCTTCGGTATCGGCAACAATCTGCTTTTTGGCGTCGGGGATATGCATATCGAATACGGAGGTTGTAACTGCGCCGATTGTCGAATATTTATATCCGAGCGTCTTGATTTTATCGAGGACATCGGCCGCTCTGGGCGCCCCGCCCGTCTTGAAGCAGCGTTCTACAATCTTTCCGAGCTGTTTCTTGCCGACCGCAACCGACTTGCCCAAAAATTCGTAGGAAATTTCGTATTTTAAATAATCTTCCTTATTTACGCGGTTAACAAAGCCCAAATCCTGAGGCATATTCGAGTTGAATATAATTCTGCCGACGGTGGTCTTTACGATACCCGTAACTTCTTCGCCGTTAAAAGGCGAATTTTCGTCGTCGATAACAACAGTTCTTCTCACCTTAATCTCGTCCTGCATATGGATAAGTTTAAGCTGATAAGCTATCATAGCCTCGTCTTCGGAAATATACGCGCCTCCGCGGTACTGTTCGGCGCCATCTTCGCCTTCCGCGCACTCGTAGTATCTGTCGCCGCCCCAGCGGTAGAATTTACCCTCTTCACGGCGGATAATCGTAAGATAGTACGCGCCTAAAACCATATCCTGCGCGGGCTGCATAACGGGCTTACCGTCCGAAAGCTTTAATATATTGTTGGAGGAAAGCATTAAAAATCTTGCTTCCGCCTGAGCTTCAACCGACAGAGGCACGTGAACAGCCATCTGGTCGCCGTCGAAGTCCGCATTGAACGCGGTACAGACAAGCGGGTGAATTTTTATAGCTCTGCCTTCGATTAACACGGGCTCGAAAGCCTGTATTGAAAGTCTGTGCAAGGTGGGCGCACGGTTGAGCATTACGGGGTGTTCCTTGATAACCTCTTCCAGAACGTCCCAAACGAAAGGCTTTGCCTTTTCAACTGTGCGTTTTGCGCTCTTTATGTTGTGGCACTGACCGCTTTCCACAAGCTTTTTCATTACGAACGGCTTGAAAAGCTCTATCGCCATTTCCTTGGGCAGACCGCACTGATAAAGTTTGAGCTCGGGACCTACGACGATAACCGAACGGCCCGAATAGTCTACACGTTTACCAAGCAGGTTCTGACGGAAACGTCCCTGCTTACCGCGGAGCATACCGGAAAGCGACTTTAATTCTCTGTTGGAGGGACCGCTTAAAGCCTTACCGCGTCTGCCATTGTCAATAAGCGCGTCAACGGCTTCCTGCAACATACGTTTTTCGTTCTTGACAATCATATCGGGCGCGCCGAGTTCAATCATTCTCTTCAAACGGTTGTTGCGGTTGATAACTCTGCGGTACAAATCGTTGAGGTCGGAGGATGCAAATCTGCCGCCGTCAAGCTGTACCATCGGGCGCAAATCGGGGGGCAATACGGGAAGGACGGTCAAAACCATCCATTCGGGACGGTTTCCGCTCTTTCTGAACGCTTCCAGAACTTCTATTCTCTTAACCGCCTTAACGCGCTTTTGCGCCGCAGTGCTGGTTTCGATAATCTTTTTGGTTTCTTCGCACTCTTTTTCAAGGTCAACAGCCATTAAAAGCTCGCGGATTGCTTCCGCGCCCATTCCGACTTTAAGACCGGTTACTTCGCTGTCGCCGTATTTTTCTTCGATTTCGCGGAGTTCTTTATCGTTTATAACCTGCTTGTATTCAAGCACGGGCACTGTGCCGGGGTCGATTACGACGTACGCGGCAAAGTAAATTACCTGTTCAAGCGCTTTGGGCGACATATCGAGGATAAGACCTATCCTCGAAGGCACGCCGCGGAAGTACCAAATGTGCGATACGGGAGCGGCAAGCTCGATATGTCCCATTCTTTCGCGTCTTACCTTTGCGCGGGTTACTTCAACACCGCACTTTTCGCAGGTAATGCCCTTGTAGCGGATACGCTTATATTTTCCGCAGTGACATTCCCAGTCCTTCATTGGTCCGAAAATGCGTTCGCAGAAAAGTCCGTCCTTTTCGGGCTTTTGCGTTCTGTAATTTATTGTCTCGGGCTTGGTTACCTCGCCCTTGGAAAGTTCCCTTATTTTTTCGGGGGAAGCTACGCTAATTTTAATAGAGTTGAAATCGTTTAATTCGAACATACTTAATAACCTCCCTTATTCCTCGTCCCCGTCGTCGGAGATTATATCCGCCAAATCGTCGTCCTCGTCGAAAAGCGTAAACTTGTCGGAAAGTTCGTCGTCGTCGCCGAAGTCGTCGTCCTCGTCATCGTCGCCGAACAGCTCGTGACTGGTGAAGTCGTCCTCGTCGTTGTCGAATATCGAAATGGGTTCGAGGTCTTCCTCGTCCTCGTCGGAATGTCTGACGATATCGAATTCTTCTTCGGGAATACTGTCCTCCGCTTCCTGAGCTTCTCTCTGGCGGGCGGTGGGTATGGAATCGTCGTCCTCGTCAAGCTCGCGGATAACAAGCTCTTCACCGCTTTCCGTCAACACCTTAACGTCCAGCGCAAGCGACTGCAATTCTTTAAGCAACACTTTGAACGCTTCGGGTATGCCCGGTTCGGAAATGTTGTTGCCCTTTACGATACTTTCGTACGTCTTTACACGGCCAACTATATCGTCCGACTTAACGGTAAGAATTTCCTGCAAGATGTGCGCCGCGCCGTAAGCTTCCAGCGCCCAAACTTCCATTTCGCCGAAACGCTGTCCGCCGAACTGCGCTTTACCGCCGAGGGGCTGCTGCGTAACAAGGCTGTAAGGACCTATCGAACGCGCGTGAATCTTATCGTCAACAAGGTGGATAAGCTTAATCATATACTGCACGCCGACCGTTACGCGGTTTTCAAACGGTTCGCCCGTTCTTCCGTCGTAAACCTGAATTTTACCGTCAACCTTGCCTTCGGGGTTTAATATATTGTTTTCCTGGAATAACTTTTTAATGTCCTGCTCGGTTGCGCCGTCGAAAACGGGGGTTGCAATCTTCCAGCCGAGCTGTTTGCAGACAAGTCCCAAATGAACTTCCAAAACCTGTCCGATATTCATACGCGAAGGAACGCCCAGCGGGTTCAAAACGATTTGCAAAGGAGTACCGTCCGCAAGGAAAGGCATATCCGCCTGAGGCAGAACGCGCGAAATAACGCCCTTGTTACCGTGGCGTCCAGCCATCTTGTCGCCGACCTGAATTTTACGCTTCTGCGCAATATATACGCGCACCAATTTGGAAACGCCGGGGGAAAGCTCGTCCTTGTTTTCGCGGGTGAACACCTTTACGTCTACGACTATACCGCCCTCGCCGTGGGGCACTTTAAGGGAAGTATCGCGCACCTCTCTCGCCTTTTCGCCGAAGATTGCGCGCAAAAGTCTTTCCTCGGGGGTAAGCTCGGTTTCGCCCTTGGGCGTAACCTTACCTACGAGAATATCGCCGGGCTGAACCTCAGCGCCTATTCTTATAATACCGTCCGCGTCCAAATCTTTAAGCGCGTCCTCTGATACGTTGGGAATATCCCTCGTAATTTCTTCCGCGCCGAGTTTGGTATCTCTCGCTTCGGTTTCGTGTTCTTCTATATGGATAGACGTAAATACGTCGTCCTGAACAAGCTTTTCGGAAATGAGAATAGCGTCCTCGTAGTTGTAGCCCTCCCATTCCATATAACCTATCAATATGTTTTTACCGAGGGCAAGCTCGCCGTTGTTTGTAGCGGGACCGTCCGCGATAATTTCGCCCTTTTCTACTCTGTCACCCGTGTTGACGATAGCGCGCTGGTTTAAGCACGTGCCCGCGTTGGAGCGTTCGAACTTCTTCAAGGGATATTCGGCTATGAAACCGCTGTCCTCGCGGATTTTAATCATATCGGAAGCAACGCCGACCGCAACGCCCGCGTTTCTCGCCTGAACCATAACGCCGCTGTCGCGCGCAATGGCGGCCTCGATACCCGTTGCGACAATCGCGCTTTCGGTTTTCATAAGAGGAACCGCCTGACGCTGCATGTTCGAGCCCATCAGAGCACGGTTGGTATCGTCGTTTTCAAGGAAGGGAATAAGCGCCGTTGCAACCGAAACAAGCTGTTTGGGCGAAACGTCCATATAGTCCATTCTCTCGGGCGCATACTGCGTAATCAAATCGCGGTGGCGGCAGCCTATGTGCGAGTTAACGAAGCGGTTGTTTTCGTCCAACGGCTCGTTTGCCTGCGCTACGATATATCTGTCCTCCTCGTCCGCGGTAAGATAGTCTACCCTGTCGGTAACGTAGGTTTCGGTTACCTTGCCCTCCGCGTCATAGACGTGCTCTACCTTTCTGTACGGGCTCATAATAAAGCCGTACTCGTTTACTTTGGAATAGGTGGCAAGCGAGGAAATAAGACCTATGTTCTGACCTTCGGGCGTTTCTATGGGGCAAAGTCTGCCGTAATGCGAGTGGTGAACGTCGCGCACTTCAAACGTTGCTCTGTCGCGGTTAAGACCGCCGGGGCCGAGCGCCGAAAGCTTACGTTTGTGCGTAAGCTCAGCCGCGGGGTTGGTCTGGTCCATGAACTGCGAAAGCTGTGACGAGCCGAAGAATTCGCGGATAACCGCGGATACCGGGCGCACGTTTACAAGTCCCGCGGGAGTAACCTCCATAGCGTCCTGCGTGGCCATACGCTCTTTAATCAGTTTTTCAAGTCTTGCAATACCTATTCTCAGCTGGTTCTGCAAAAGCTCGCCTACGGAACGCACGCGGCGGTTGCCGAGGTGGTCGATATTGTCGATTGTGCCTATGCCGTACTGCAAGTCTATATTAGTTGAAATGGAAGCCACGATATCGTCAACCGTAATGTGCTTGTGATTGAGCTTTTCGATAACGGGTTTTATAAGCTTTTTGTCGTCTTCCTCTATTTCGGTTACGTCGCTGTTGAAAAGCTCCCAAAAGCGTTTGCACGCGGCAACGAACTTAACGCGGGTATCCCTGCGTTTTTCTCTGTTCTTCTTGTCCTCGGGCTTTTCGTCGTCCGTTTCGGGAGTTTCGGCAACGTAATAAATAGCGTTGATTTCGTCAATGAATTTTTCCGCAACTTCTTCGACTTTCGCGCTCTCGCACTCTTCTGCGATTTTCTGAATAAATTTGAAGTTGGGATAATAGATTGTAGGCAGAAGTCCGAAAACCTTGTGGGGCTTATCGGAAACCGCCGAAAAGTTGACCGCGTTGTTTGCGATAATCTTGTGTTTGATTTCGCCCTGCTCGGGGTCGGAAACAAGCACGAACACCTCGTTTACGCCGCTGTCCTGAATTTCAATTGCCTTTTCTTCGGTAACTATTTCGCCGGCGTGAGCCATAATTTCGCCCGTTTCGGGGTTGAAAATGTCCTCCGCAAGCTTGCAGCCCGGAAGTCTGTAAGCAAGATTAAGCTTTTTATTGAACTTGTATCTGCCGACTTTAACCACGTCGTAACGGCGCGGGTCGAAGAACAGATTGTTCAGATGCTGGCGTACGGAAGCTTCCGTGGGAACTTCGCCGGGGCGCAGTCTTCTGTAAAGCTCAACTAAGCCGTCGCTTTCCGATTTGGTCGTATCCTTTGCGATAGTGTTCTCTATCATTTTGTCGTTTGCGAACAAATCGAGCAGCGCTCTGTCCGAACCGAAACCGAGCGCGCGGAGCAATACGGTGGCGCATATCTTGCGTTTTCTGTCAACGTGAACCCACAAAACACCGCTTGCGTCCTGTTCGAGTTCGAGCCACGCGCCGCGGTTGGGAATAACGGTTGTGCCGTAAATTTCCTTACCCGTCTTATTGTCGCGGGTAGCCGCGTTGTACACGCCGGGCGAACGGACAAGCTGGGATACGATAACGCGTTCGGCGCCGTTGATTATAAACCCGCCAGATTCGGTCATAAGCGGGAATTCGCCCATAAACACGGGCTGGTCGATAACTTCGTCCTTAACCTTGTTTACAAGCCTTACCGTAACGTGCATAGGAAGCGCGTAAGTCGCGTCGCGGTTACGGCATTCCTTTTCGTCGTACTTGGGCTTTTCGTCAAACCAGTGGTTGAGGAAATACAGCTCGTAGTGGTCGGAATAGTCGGTAATGGGCATAAAGTCCTCGAACACCTCGGTTATGCCGTCCTTGATAAACGCGTTATAGCTCGACTTCTGAATTTCCACAAGGTCGGGAATGTCTATAACCTCGTTAATTTTACCGAATTTTCTTCTCTCGGTTTTGCCATACTTGTGAATCGGTAAATTCATTTAAGAAAGAACTCCTTTTTTGGCTTTTTCAGCCTTTTCTATATTTCACATTTAGGCGATTATCCGTATATATCTTTTCACCGGATACAATCGAATGTTCCAAAAACTGTTCACGAATTTCTCGCTTAGCGGTAAGCTACGAAATTCCGTGATTTTTAGGGCCCGCGCCCTCTTTGCGCAATATTTCGGCGCCCTCGTATTATATAATTGCGCAAATTCACCCCGCTGAGGCGAAAGTTTTCGCAAATTGTGTCTGCTAAGCAAAAAATGCGGTTTTTGCTTGCGCCGTTAATTAAAACGCTTGTCCGAAAAAAATTTTTTCAAAGCGGAAAATTTTCGTCCGCGTACTTTACAAATTTATAATATAGTAGTATAATCTGTTGGAAACGGCGGGGTTTCACGGTCGTTTTTTGTCGGAATTTTGCAATAATTTTGCACAAAAACACCGTTTGAGTGCATAATCACGCATTCTAATTCAGTGTATCATTATAAAACGCCCCGTCAAGCTTGTCAAGCGATTTTACCGATTAAAAGAAATTTTATAATAAGGTTTACCCTTTGCGGTACGGCAACCGATTTTTAATTATGAGAATTGATAAATTTTTAAAGGTTTCAAGAATACTTAAAAGACGCACTCTTTCCAAAGAAGCGTGCGAAAAAGGCAAAGTCACCGTCAACGGCAGAGATGCAAAAGCGGGCTGTCAAATAAAAGCCGGGGATATTGTTGAACTGCACTTTACGGGCGGTACGGTAAAATTCCGCATACTGCAAATTAAAGAAACGGTCAAAAAAGACGAAGCCTCCTCTTTATACGAGGTAATAAGCGAGGACGCAAATGAATGAAAAAGTAAGCGCGATTATCTGCGCCGCCGGCAAAGGCGAACGCGCGGGTTTGGGCAAAAACAAGCTGTTAGCGCCCCTCTACGGTGCGCCCGCGCTCTATCACACGCTTAAAAAATTCAATATAAAAGAAATCGGCGAGGTTATAGTTACCTCGTCCGAAACCGATTTTAAGGAAATTTCCGCGCTGTGCAAGCCGTTCGGCTATAAAACCGTACTCGGCGGTAAAACCCGCACCGAAAGCGTAAAAAACGCGCTTGAAGCGGTTACGGGCGATATAGTTTTAATTCACGACGGGGCGCGGCCGTTCGTTGAAAAACAGTTGATTTTGAACTGCATAGACAGCGTAAAAAAGTTCGGAAGCGCGGTTGCGGCGGTTAAATTTACCGATACAGCGGCAATTTCGCAATACGGCGAGATATCCGATTATACCGACCGCGAAAATCTATACCGCATACAAACACCGCAGGGCTTTTTAACGGAAGATATTAAAAAGGCTTACCGGCTTGCGGGCGACAAAAGCTACACCGACGACGGAGCGGTTTATATGCGGTTTATTGCTCCGCCGCGCCTTGTCGAGGGAAGCGAAAACAACATAAAGCTTACATATAAAAACGATTTCCCCCGCGAATATCCGCAGGTTTTGCCCGTTTCGGGACAGAAAATCGGCTTCGGCGTCGATACCCACGCTTTCGGCGAAGGCGAATTTATAACGCTTGCGGGCGTAAAAATTCCGTGCGGTAAATCGCTTATCGCACACAGCGACGGTGACGTTATTATCCACGCGGTTATGGACGCATACCTTTCTGCGGCGGGTTTGAAGGACATAGGGCACTACTTCCCCGATACGGACGAAAGCACTTTAAACGCCGACAGCGCCAAAATGCTTGAAAAAGTGATAGAAACAGTTAAAAACGCAGGATATATCGGGGGCAATTTGTCGGTGACGGTTCAGGCGGAAACGCCCCGCCTGTCCCCCTATATTGACAAAATGGCGCATAGACTCGGCGAAATATGCAAGCTTCCGACCGAAAATATAGCAATAGCCGCGGGCACCTGCGAGCATCTGGGATTTGTCGGCGAGGGGTTGGGAATAACCGCCTACTGCGCCGTTTTACTGAAATCAAATAAGGAAATATGAATATGAAAAAAGCAAAAAAACTGCCTTTTATAATAACGTTCTGCGTTGCGGTTGCGTTTCTTGCGGCGACCGCCGCACTGCTGTTTATACCCGAACCGAAACCGCTTAAAATAACCGAAAAGCCGACCGTTGAATACGCTGACGGAGAATACGTTGTCCACGGCAAAATAAAAAACGTTTCAGGCAAAGAAATAATTTTACGCGAATACGGCTTCCTCGCGGAAATAAGCGCGATAAACGAAAGCGGCAATAATATGACGTACACGATTAAGCCGTATGACGATATAGCCGTTCAGCCCGATGAAGAAATAACTTTGTCTTTTTTGCACGCAAAGCTCGGCTCACTGCAAAATGCCAAAATTAATAAAATTATTTTCACACCCGAAAAAACTGATATTACTATTTACGGCAACGTTATAAATAACGGTAATTTTGCGATTTACGCGCTGTTTACGGGTATTGCGGGCGCGGGTTTGCTTTTAATTGCCGTTGTTTCATTAGTTACCGAATTGAAAAACACCAAACGCGCAAACAATATTATAAGCCAGATGAGCCAAACGTTTGAAAACGGCGTATATGTTGAGGGCTATTACGGAAACAAAGCTCAAAACCGCACCGCCGCTGCAAAAACTACCGCTTCGGTATTCGGCGCGATTATATCTATGCTGTTTATCGGCTTCGGCAGATACAGGATATATTCCAACAGCTCAAAAAGCGAGTATATAATTACAGATACTTCGATATATATGTACACCAACGGCAAGTTCCAAAACGTCACCAACGAGCTGAAATCGGCGTTCGTCAACCCTGCGGTTACCGACAAAAACAAAAAAATCAACGTGAACGGCGAAGATAAAAACGCTTTCTTTACCGTGCGCACAAACGGCGCGGATAAAGCGCAGACAATGAGCAACCTTAAAAATATATTTGAAAATACGGCGCAACCCGATAATATCCAAGGATAAAGCTATGGCGAAACAGATTAAAACAACGACTGAATTTGTGTGCGGCGAGTGCGGCGCTTCCAGCCCGAAATGGCTTGGCAGATGCCCCGCGTGCGGTAAGTTCAACACAATGGTTGAGGAAATTATCGCGCCCGCGCAAACACAGAAAACGGCGCAAAAGCAGTTTTCCGGCGGCAGGGCAAAACCGCTTTGCGAAATTACTTACGAGCGCTACAACCGCACTTCTTCGGGCATATCCGAGTTCGACACCGTCCTCGGCGGGGGCATAGTTACGGGCTCGCTTGTGCTTTTGGGCGGCGACCCCGGCATAGGCAAGTCCACCCTTCTCACCCAAACGGCGGCGCACCTTTCCGAAAACAAAAAAGTTTTATACCTTTCGGCGGAGGAAAGCTGTTCGCAGGTAAAAATGCGTGCGCAACGGCTAAATTTAAAGTCGGACAATCTGTTGATTTTAAACGAAACGTGCATTGACGGAATAGAAAGCGAGCTGGACGGAGTTGAATTTTGCATAATCGACAGTATTCAGGCTGTTTATACTGAACAGCTTTCCTCTTCGGCGGGCTCGGTCGGTCAGGTGCGCGAGTGCGCCGCCAAACTGATGCGCATTGCAAAAAGCCGCGGAATAACCTTTTTTATAGTCGGACACGTCACCAAGGAAGGCTCGCTTGCAGGTCCTAAGGTGTTGGAGCATATTATGGACACCGTCCTCTACTTCGAGGGCGAAAATCAGGAAAATTTCCGCATTTTGCGCGCCGTGAAAAACCGCTTCGGCAATGTTGCAGAAGTCGGCGTATTCGAAATGACCGGCGAGGGCATTATTGCAGTAACGGACTATTCGGGCGTGTTCCTGTCGGAAAGCCGCGGCGAGGAAGCAGGCTCGTCCGTAACGCCCGCGCAGACGGGCGCAAGGTGTATGAACGTTGAAATTCAAAGCCTTGTTTCAAAAACCGCGTTCGGTTTGCCCCGCCGTATGCCGTTAGGCGTAGACTATAATAAATTAGTGCTTTTGATTGCCGTGCTTGAAAAGCGCTGCGGGCTTGCGCTGGGCGGGTATGACGTCTATGTGAACGCAATGGGCGGAATAAAACTGAACGAACCCGCAAGCGATTTGGCTATCTGCGCCGCGCTTGCTTCCGCCTATTTAGGAAAACCTATTGACAAATATACTGCGGTTTTCGGCGAGGTTGGACTTACAGGCGAAGTCCGCGCCGTGTCTTACTGCGAAAAGCGCGTTGCCGAGTGCGTAAAAATGGGTTTTAAAAAGGTGCTTGTGCCCGCAAAAAATATGAAATCGGTCACAAAATACGCGGATAAAATTGCGATAGTGCCTATTCTTTACGTAAACACTATGATTAAAAACCTTTTCAAAGATTGATTTTGACAAATTAAACGCTCCCCGCGCTTATATTAAGCGCGGGGAGCGTTCTTTATTATCTGCATTAACTTACCTGTTTGAACAACTTGCCCGTTATAACCGTATCGGACATTCCCGCAACGCTTATAGTTACGGTCACTTCGCCGCCGAGGTATTTTCCCGTACCCGTACCAACGGTAGAATTTTTAACGGTTTTTTCAAAGCTTCCGTCCGCGTTAACGCTTTCGGCATTCTTCCAGTTAATATCCTTAGTAAGCTCCTCTCCATCTTTGGAAACGTAATAAACTATCGTTGCGCCGACGTTCACACCGCCCGCCGCAGCTATTTCCGCGCTTTTACCGCTGAACGGTGAACTGATTTGCCCCTTAACATACCAGTTGTGCAAGAACGAACCGCTGTGGGTTGCTTTTTCAATACAGCCGTTTAAAACGTTATTGTACCATACCGCCCAAAGCGTAACTTCTATGCTTTCGCCTGAAATTTCGCTGTTTGCAAGGTAGTTTTTAAGCGCTTCCGCGTCCGCGATATAAGCAAAGCTACCGCCGTTTTCTATAAACCAGCCGAAGAATTTCGCGTTCTCAGCTTCGGTTACGGGCGACCGTAAACTATCGTTAACGCCGTATTGAACGCTTCCTTTAAGATTGTAAATACCGTCCGCGTCCGCCGCGCAGCCGCTTAAAGCAACGTCGCTCGAATATGTAATATCTATCCTCTTGCCTTCCCAGTTAGCGTACAGCGTTACCGTTCTGTCGGCAACAAAGCTTTCAACCGCTTCACCGCTGTAAAAATCGTAGTATCCTTTGAATATAAAGGTATTCAGATTTTCCTGCGCGGTAAGTCTTACTTCTTCGCTGTCGTTATATTTGAATGTTTTGTAATAAATATAGCCGAAATCTTCATCGAAATAGTAATCGGTAAAGCCGTTTATTCCGCCTTCGACAAGCTGTGAGCTGATTATAGAAACCGTAACCGCGCCGTATTTTGCGCGCATTGCGATAACCGCGCCGTTTTCGTCCGTTTCGGAAGTTTCCGTATAACTGTAATCCCACGCGCCTATCAGCTTATCGTCGCCGTTGGGCACCGCGGGCATAACCGCGTTAAAGTCGGGTCTGTCAAGCATCGTATAAACGCTTTTGCCGTATAAAACCTTTTGCCTTTCGCCGAATTCCTCAAATTCGGTATTGCTTATATCCGTAGCGTACTCGAATTTCAGCGTGCCGTATTTTAAGTTGGAGCCGTTGTATTCCACATAATTTTTGCCGGAAGTATCGCGGCAAAGCTTGTTCCAGTTTACCGTATTTGAAATATCTTCAAATTTTGTTCCGCCTAAAACGTTCGTCCAGCTGCGGCCGTTAACGCCGTACTGCGCTTTGCTGTCAAGCTTTACAACATTGCCCGATAAATCCGTTCCGTCCGTCCATACGTTCTGCGGGTTGGCGTAGTTAAGGTTTGCTTTAAGCGTTAAAAGACTGAACAGCTTGCTGTTTACCGAAAGCCCTTTGATTTTGTAAGTTCCGTCCGCGTTGCGGTCGGCGGTTAAATCAACGCTTATGTCGTTGGAGAACACGTCCATACCCGCAAGTCCGTTAATCGACTTTTTATTTACGGTGATATTCCATACCGCGGAATTGCCGTTATCGGTAAAGGAGTAATTTGCAAGGAACGTATCGAGATAATCGCCGTAATCTTTAAACGCAAGCCCGCTTCCGCCGTTGCTGTCGCCGTTCATCATATTCATAATATCGTCGGAAAGACTTAAAATGAATTTCAGCTGGTTCATCATATCCGCGCCGAAGTCGGCAAGCGTCATAACGCGCGTTATGTAGGTATTTCCGCCGTCGGTCGTCTTGCGCATATAAATCATATCGTCTTTTACGGTCAAGTCAACCGTTGCGGACTGCTCTATAAGCGTAAACACAACAACGCTTACCTTGTTATAGCTTAACGTAACGTTGAACTCTACGGTGTTGTCCTCGTTTATGGTTACGTAGAAGTTGTTGATATTGATTGTAGCGCCGACGTTTTTACCGAACATAACCACGCCCAGCTCAACCTTACCGTCAATGTAATAGTTGCCGTTAAGCGCGTATTTTTTGGCAATATCGGTTGCCGTTATAACGCCGTTTTCGCCCGAGCCGTTATTTTCCGTTTCAACCGCATCGTCCGTCACTTCGTGCGTTGCGGAATTTACGAAAGCCGCCAACAGCATAGAAATATCGGTGAAGTTGTGATAATTTGCCAAAGCTTCGGGCTTTGTAACCTCATATTTAACCGAAGCCGACAAGTCAAGCTTGCTTGCGTAATTTTCGCCGTAATAAATATTGTTTAGGCTAAGTCCGGTTATGTAAGATTTTGTAACCGTCTGACTTGCGTTACCGTCAACAGCCTCGTCCCCCTCAATGGGAGCAACGCCGTATGTAAAGTAATTTTTGGTGATATTGAAGCTTATATCTTCAAACCCTCCGCCGTATATCGCAGATGAGTTAAGCACTATCGTAAGCGCACGTTCAGCGCCGTTTCTGTCAAAATTAACCCTCTTGACGTAGTTTCCGCATGCAGCATTTGAAACCGTTGCGGATACGCCTTCCGCGCCGTTTAAGCTGTACTCGGCAGAGCTTGCTTCACCGCCGAATACCGACTTAATCAAAAGGTTGAGCAGCTCGCTTAAATTAGAGGCTTCAATCTTCTGTCCGCGTAAAATCTGTTCTATAATGCTGTCGCCTATGGACTGGAACTGGCTTGAAAGCCCGCCCAGATAATTTTCAACCAAAAGCTCGTCTATAACGACCGCAACCTGCTGAATAGCCTTGTTAATATCCGCCGCTTTATCGCCCTCTATTTTTATATCGGCGATATTCAGCATTGCCCCGCCCATAGCGGCTACGGTAAGCAAATCTTCCATAGGCAGATAAACCTTTAAGGGATTGCCGTTGCCGTTGGATATTGAAAGGTAAATATCCAGCATACCGTCCGCAACATACTTACCGCCGGTAACAAAGCCCGATTTTTCGGGAGTTGCATCCAGAACGAAAGCGTCTACAAGCAGATTGTTTTTGTTTGCTTTTTTGTCCGCAATTTCAAGATTTAAATGAAGGTACGCCGTGGAATCAACCCAGAAGTTCAAGCTCTCGCGTAAGCCCGTCTGTTCGTTGACTTTGCCAGTATCTATATGTACGGGGAAGCCGTTGTCGCCCTGACTGTACTCCACAAGCACGCCTACCGTCATTTTTTCGGCGCCGTTTTCCGTAATATTTACTTCCGCGTCAAGCGTAAATTCCTTTTCTGCGACAAGCTCGAACGCGGCGACAATGTAATCAAGCGCGTCCGCAAGGTCTTGCGCAGTCATAAGCTCGCCCGCGCTTATCGGACATTCGGGCGCATATGCGCCGAGTTTAAACCCGGTTAAAGCAACCGTTGCGGATGCGTTGCCCAGAACAACCGAAGCCCCGCCGTTCACCGCTCCGTCTTCAAGGCCTAAATTTACTGAAAGATTTCCGCCCAGATTCAGCGCAAACCCGCCGCCGACAGGCTTGATTTCTATTGCGGTAAGCAAGCCTTTTATATCTATTTTGCCGTTTTTATCAACGGGCACGCCCAGCCTTGTAAGTATAGCCGCAACATTTGCGTCCTCGCCCTCGCCGAGCTCGATACCAAGAATTTTGAATATTTCCGCAAAAATATCCGCAGAAGACGAGCCGACGCCGATATTATTTATAAGGTTTTCAAGATTTTCCTTAGTCAGCGCGTCCGTGCTTGAAGGCGCAACCGTTTCCAAAACGGCGCACAGTCTGTTATATGCGTCGGTAAGCGCGTTTCTAAGCAAAGCCAAATCGTCGGCGGTATTAACGCGCACGCCTACATAATTGCCTTTATCGCTTTCCGTTCCCTCGTCGCTGCCGTAAACCAAAGTAACGGTATCGTCTATGTAAGAAGCGTATAAATCAAAGTACTTTCCGCCCGCAATTATTCTTGCGTCAAGCTCGAACCCGAACCCGCCTTTAAGTTTAAGCGCAAGGCTGTTAACCGCCAGCACCGCGGATTTTCCGTTAACGTTTATTAAAATATTGCCCGAAAGCGCAAAACCGTCGTTTACAACGTCAACGTACGCCGATTTGTCCGTAAGAACAGGCGCTTTACTGTTGCCGAGCGCAATATTTGCGGTTATATTCTTGCCGAAAAGCGAGGTTTCAACTTTGGCGGAAATCTGCTCGCCGAGGTCAAGCCCAAAGCTTAAAGGCACCGTTTCACCGCCTATATTTAGCGACAAACCCGAAGAAACCTTGTTTTCGCCACCGCCGAGGTTGCTTAAAACCTGCGTTAAAATATCTTTAATGTTTATATCTTTAACAAGCGAACCTAAATCCGCCCCGCCCGCATTTGCCGTAAGCGCGGAAACGGGCAGTTTGATTTTCGATGCGCCTATATCAACGTAAATAACGTCGTCTTTACCCGCGCCGTTTATTTCCTTTTCGTAATAAACCTTAACCGCGCCGTTACTTAAAGATATGCGCACCGCGCCGATTTCACCGTTGGTAAGTTCGAGGTTCAGCACTCCGTCAAACTTAATTCCGTCAACCGTCAGCGCAATATCCGCGCTCAATACGCCGTTAAGTATATCCGTGTACTGCGACTTATCGCCGATTTCCGGCACGCTTTCGGAAGCGAGGTTTACGTTCAGCTTTAACGGTTTGCCGAATATTTCGCTGTTTATATCTACCGCAATACCGCTGTTCAGGTCAACCGCAACGGCAAGGTTTAAAATCTGTTGCAGCTGCTGTTGCAAATCAATCTTCATTCCGGTGGAAATTACTCCGCCGTGCATATAAAAGTTGCTTATAGCGTCGGTTATGACCGAATTAATATCAAGCCCGCCGAGAATTCCGCCCAAATCTGCATTGCCGCCGTTTGAGGGAATATCCGACAAATTAAGCTTGTATTTTACATTGTTTCCGTGCGAGATATACAGCGCGTTGTCCGCCGCCGCATAGCCGATATTAAGCTTGCCGAATTTGGCGCGCACTTCGCCCAGACCGCCGTCGGCAAAGCCTATAAATGCGGTGCCGTTCAGCTTAATATCGCCCAGCCCGAGCCCGACGCCCAAGGTAATACCGTCGGAAAGGTCGGTATAAGCCGACTTCTCCGCCGCCGTAAGATTTGCCGGAATATCCTCCTCCGTGCCGAACGTCATTCGCGCCGCCACGTCGTTTTTACCAAGCTTTAAATTTGCTGTAACTTCGTTAAGGCTTGCAACTCCCTTTTTAATATTGAATGAGAATTTAATAGGAGCTTTAAGCCCGAATATTTCAATTTCGCTTTCCAGCGTCGCTGTTTTGCCTTTTTTGCCAACCTCGAATTTACCGCCGAAAAGCTGTTCCAAAAGCGCGTTTGCATCAAACGCAAACCCGCCCTCTGCGGAAGCTTCCTCAGACAAAGCCGAAGCTCCGCGCGCGGAAGTAAACGCGTCAAGACTGATTTTATATTTGTTAGCGCCTATGCCTATATACAGCGTTTTTACACCGTTTTCATCAAGCATATAAAGCTTTATGCCGCCGAAGCTTGCACCGTTCAGCGCAACGCGCAAATCGCTGAAATTTCCGTCCGACATTCCGAGGTATACAGCGCCGTTTACAGGTTTTCCGTCAACGTTCAGTTCAAGGTTTAACGTTGCGCCTTGCGTTAAAACGTCGCCGAACGCCGAAGCAAGACAGCTTGCCGCCGTAATTTCACCGCCCGACGAAGTGGGGTCCCATTTTGTGTACGACTGGTTGAAATAGTCGGGATAGTATGTGTTTACGGCATTTTCTTCATTATAATCGAACACCGTAGTTGACGAAGACGTACAGGGCGCGCTTATCGAGCCCATTTTTGCCGAATATCCGTCGTTTATGGTAAATTCTTTGACAACCCAGTCCTCGGTGAAGGTATATTCAACCGTAGTAAAATCAAAAGTGGGCCACGCGAAAAGTCCGCCCGTGACGTACATCTGCTGTTTGTAGTAGTGCACTGCGGAATCTATACCCGACTGGTGAACGCGCAAATCAAGCGTCATCGTGTAAAGACGCTTGCCGTTTTCGTCAACTCCCTTTTCCTCAACGGTAGTATCGTTGAAATTCTTGACCGTCAGCTCGTTAAGTATGTAAACGGAAAAATCGTTCGCGGGCAGTCCGCGGTAAATTCTGAAATCGGCAATAGTCAGTCCCATGGGCTTATCGGCGGGCCAGTCGATATTGTCCATGCTGTCGTAAATGTAGTTTTTGTTCTTTTCGCGCCAGCTTACGTCGGTATCCGTCACGCAGAACTGCCTTGCTATGCTTGACGCGCCCTGAGGCATATCGGCGGAAATCACTTTACCGTCATACGCCTTTTTGTGGGTATAAACCTTCTGCTCCATAACGGTCTTTACGGTCGATTCCATATACGAAGACCAGCTTGACTGATTTTGCAGAACATAGTTCATATACGCAACGTTTTCGATTAACGTATGGTCGGTGGGAAGCGAACCGTCGTCGGGCATATAATATTCGTTGCCCGCCGCGCTTTTGATACCGTTCGGCTCGGCTGCGCTCTTTGCCGCGCAGACCGTGCTGTTGCCGAGTTCTTCAACGTAAATAAAGTCTGGCTTGAAGAAAAAGCCCATACCGAAATACGCCGCAACCGCAACAAGACCCGCGGAAACGGTTGCAACCGTCTGTCTTATGCGGCGGACGTGAACAAAGCCGAGCGGCTTGCATTTGTATACGCGCCTCTCGCCCCTTAAATTTTTAAGCTTATCGTGAAGCCCCGCACGGCGGTTAACCGACTTGTCGCGCTTTTTTTCGGCGCGGAAACCCGCGGTTTTTACAACGCGCAGATTTTTCTCGATTTGCAGTCCGTGCTTGGGCTGTTTAATTTTCTTTTCTCTCATAATTTTTTAAATTTACCTCAACGGAAAGCGTAACAAAAACCCTTTCTTTCCGCATTATATATAAGTTAACAAATATGAGTATATAGTCTTTATGACAAAATGTCAACTTTGTAATAAAAATATATGATAAAAATTTGGAATAAATTTTAATTTTTTTTAAAAAATAACCCCGCTGTTTGTCCTTTTTTGTAAATTTTTTTAAATTCTTCTAAAATCCGACAAAATATTGTCATAGTTTTACGTGACAAGTGTCATACAGTGTAATACGGTTTAAATGTAATAAAATTTCCGTTCGGCAACGGCTTGACAAGGCGGGTTACATAATTTAAAATTTAATTATGATTAAAGAAAACGTAAAAAATCTGCTTGCGGAAATCCCCGAAAAAAATCCGTTCGGGGAAAAAGTTACGCTTGTCGCGGCGGTGAAATTGCAAACCGCGCAGGCAATTAACGAGGCCGTTGAAGCGGGCATAACCGACATAGGCGACAACCACGTTCAGGAATTCCGCGACAAATTTTCATTTATCTCAGGAAACCCCAAAAGACATTTTATCGGGCATTTACAGACAAACAAAATAAAGTATCTTTTGGGGAAGGTTGACCTCTACCACTCCGTTGACAGAATGAACCTTGCCGAAGAGCTTTCCAAAAAGAGCGCGGCGGCAAATTTGACTTCGAATATTTTAATTCAGATAAACGTCGGCAACGAGGAGTCAAAGGGCGGCTTTGCGCTTGAAGAAGCCGAGCAGACTTATAAAAAAATAAAGGCTTTGCCCGCATTGAACGTGCAAGGACTTATGGCGATGCTTCCGTTCAGCGACGATACGGCTTTGCTTGAAAGTCTTGCAAAAAAAATGCGCGAAACGTACGATTTGCTCCGCGCGCAGGACAGCAATATTAAATATCTGTCTATGGGAATGAGCGGCGACTGGCAAATCTGCGTTAACGCCGGCAGTAATATGCTGCGCCTTGGCACCTCCATTTTCGGCGCAAGAAACTACAACAAATAGTGTTATAATATTGTTCAGAAAAAACGCGCCCCGCGCGGACTTTTTGTCCGCGCGGGGCGCGTATTTTAAATATCTTCAAAAAATTCATTCGGCGATATTCCGTAAACTTTGCATACCGTCAAAATCTGCCCGTAATGCAGTTCTGCCATACCTTTCTCGCATAAACTATATTGCTGTTGCGACATAGCAAGCATATCTGCAATCTTTTTTTGCGAATAACCTTTAATCGTGCGTTCCTCTTTTAGCATTTTACCTATTTGCATAGCAATTGTCATATAAATTTTATATCAAATTGCGATTAAAAATTATCTGATTAGCGGAAAATCCGCCAAACAAAAATATTTGAAAGATATTCTAACAATTTATTTACTGTCATTTTGAGTATTACTTTACGCGTCATTTCGAGCGTAGTCGAGAAATCCCCACGAGTAAGCGAAAAGACTTTGGGATTTCTCCGCTCCGCCACGCTTCGGTCGAAATGACAATATTTTAAACAAAAAGTCCCGTCTGAAAATTTTCAGACGGGACTTTTCCGCACACCTCATTATTATTCCTGATGAGGAGTAATAATCAAAATAAATTAGTCTGCTTTGAAGGGAAGCAGAGCCGCAATTCTTGCACGCTTGATTGCTTTGGAAAGCTCTCTCTGGTGCTTTGCGCAGGTTCCGCTCATTCTGCGGGGCAGAATTTTTCCGCCTTCGGTTATAAATCTTTTCAGACGGTTAACGTCCTTATAGTCTATAACCTCTACTTTTTCCTGACAGAAAACGCAAACCTTTTTGCGGGGAACTCTTTTATAAACTTTTTTTACGGGGGCAGCAGCCGCCACTTTATTTTCTTCCATAATTAATCTCCTTGAATTTCTCAGAAGGGAATATCGCTGTCGTCGTCAAACGGCTGTAACTGCGGTTTTGCGCCGCGGGAAGAACCGCCGCCAGTCTGCGCGGGAGCATCGTAACCGAAATCGTCGCCGCCCTGACGGGGAGTCAAAAATTCAACGTCCTGCGCAACGATGTCTACGCCAGTACGTTTTACACCCTGACTGTCCTCGTAGTTTCTGAGCTCGATAGAACCGCTTACGCATACTTTGGTGCCTTTTTTGGTGAAGCGCGCAACCGTTTCACCGAGTCCGCGCCATGCAACGCAGTTGAAAAAGTCGGTCTTTTTTTCACCGTCCGCGCCCGTGTAGTTGCGGTTAACCGCAATGGCGAAACGGCAGATTTTCACCCCGCCCGAAGTTTCGGTAAGCTCGGGGTCGCGCGTTAAATTCCCTATTAAAATAACTTTGTTCATCTTATTTTTCCTGTGTTTTTATGCTTTTACGGTAATCATTCTTCTCAGCACGTCGGTCGTAAGGCCTGCAATTCTGTCAAGCTCTTTCAGCACCGCGCCGTCTGCTTCGAAAGTGAGAAGTACGTAGTCGCCTTCCGTCTTGTAGTTGATGGGGTAAGCAAGCTTTTTAACGCCCCACTTGTCAACGGAAACAACACTGCCGCCTTTGGACGTAATAACGTCTTCAAGCTTTTTCCCGAACGCTTCCTTTGCTTCATCAGCAACGGCCGTATCGAGAACGTAAATCATTTCGTAAGTTTTCATTGTTTTCACCTCCCGGACTTAATCGGCGTACCTTTGCGGTACGCAAGGCTTTGCAGAAATATTCTGCTTATAAAATAATACATTAATTTAATTAGCTTGTCAACTACTTTTCGGTGAAGATTTTTTTCTTTTTCCGTCGTCGTATTTCTCTGCACGCAGACGTTTTTTATCCGCAACGGCAACGGCGCGGGCGGCGCGTTTTTCCGCCTCTTCCTCGGCGAATTTTTGCGCGTAAACGGCATATACTGCGGGGTTAAGCGTCGGCATATACACCTTTTTAAGCCTTGTTAAAATCTTTTCCCTGTCGTTTTTGCAAAGCTTTATCGCGCAGTCCGTCAAAAGCTGTAAAAGCGTGTTGCCCACCTCCTGCGCGGGCACTCCCGCCTCAATCAAATCGTTGCCCTTTACGGCAAGCTCCTTTAAAGCGAACGGCACGTTTTCACTTTTCATCGCCGTGTAAATCTTTGAAAATTTTTCAACCGAGGGCGCAACTGAAAAATCGTCGGTGCACGCGGAATAGTCGGCTTGCTTTATAAGCAGAAGCTTATCTAAAATACCGACGTTTTCGATAATGAATTTGCGAATCTTATTTTCCCTTGCGTCGCAACGGAAGTCGTACATATGCAGTTTTACCAGCTCGGCTGTTTCTTCGGTCAGTTTTTTGGGAGCTTTAAGCCTTGCGCAGATTTCTTCGGCAATGCGCGCGCCCTCCTCGTCGTGCCCGATAAAATTCCCCGCCGTTTTAAGGCAGTAAGGCTTTCCTATATCGTGCAGAAGCGCGGCGAACCGCACGCGTTCGTCCGCATATGCGGCGCAACGCAGAGAGTGTTCCAAAACGTCGTGCTTATGATATTTTTTGTTCTGAACCATACCCTCGCCCGCGCAAAGCTCGGGTAAAATTATTTGAAGCACGCCCGTGTTTTTAAGAATTTTTAGCCCCGCATACTGTCCCATACTTATACCGTATTTTTTGTCCGCATTGAGTATAAGCATAAGCTCGGCAAAAATTCTTTCGGCGGAAACGTCGCGTATAAGCGCTGAATTGGCGAGCGCGCCCTGTAAACATTCGGCGTCGGGCAAAAAGCCGGTCTGCGCGGAAATTCTTGCAAGGCGCATAAGCCTTAGCCCGTCCTCGCCGAACACTTTTTTTGCGGGTGCGACCGTGGATATGCGCCGGTTATCGATATCTTCCAGCCCGCCCAGCGGGTCAACGAACTTACCCGCGGCAATATCGTAATATACCGCGTTGCACTTAAAATCGCGCCGCCTTGCGTCTAAATTTATGTCGTCCGTAAGATACGTTGCAACGGGGCGGTGCCCGCCGCGAACGTACTCGTCGGAGCGGAAGCAGGTAAATTCGAAATCCTCCTCCCCGCAGAAAAATTTAACCGTGCCCGTATTTTTGTATTCTGCTTTTATTTCGAACCCCGCTTTTTCGGCGCGCGCGGCAAAATCGGCAACGTCTGCGGGCGCGCAAACGTCCGTATCTGCGGTTTCGGAGTGCAGTCCCGCGGCAAAATCGCGCACCGCGCCCCCCACTATATACAGCGGATACGGCAAGGTTTGGGCAAAATTTATTAATTTTTCGGGCAGAATAGATTTCATAACAAAATATATTTTAGCAAATTTTTAAAATTATTGCAATTTATCAGCTGTTGTTGTATAATAATTTACGGATATTTGTAAATATTGTTTCAGTTTTAAAAAGAGAGAGTGTTGAAAAATGATTTATCTTATTGCGAATGAAAAACATGTTAAGGGCAAAAACTCCAAAAAGCTTGACATAGTACGGGGCGTATTCGACCGCGCGGGCAAAAAATACGAGGTGTTGCTTACGCATAAAACGGGCGACGCAAAGGCACATGCGGAAAGAATAACTGCCAACGGAGAAAAAAATATCGTCGTTGCGCTCGGCGGCGACGGTACGCTCCACGATATTATAAACGGTTTTAAGGATTTTGAAAACAACTCTCTCGGACTTATCCCCCTCGGCACCGGCAACGATTTTGCGGCTACCGCGGAAATTCCGCTCGACGTAAAACAAGCCGCGGAAATTATCGCCTTCCGACAGCCCGCGCCCATTGACTTTATAGAATTTTCAAGCGGACTGCGCTCTATCAATATTGCGGGAATGGGCATAGACGTGGACGTGCTGGAACGCGTATATTCGGGCAATATGACGGGAAAATCGAAATATGCGAAGGCGCTTGTTTCAAGCTTAAAGCATTTCAGCAGCCGTAAATTCACCGTTAAATATGACGGAACCGAAGAAGAGCTTTTCGGGCTGATATGCGCAATATGCAACGGCAGACAGCTTGGCGGAGGAATGAAAATTTGCCCTCAGGCAAAGCTGAACGACGGATATATAGAGCTGTTTTTGTGCGATTACATATCCAAATCGCGTATTGTGGGAATGTTTTTAAAGCTTATGACGGGGAATGTGCGCAAAATTAAGGAAGCGCGTTCGATAAAAGTAAAAAGCGCAACCATTATTCCGCATGCGGAAGATTATTATTTGCAGGCCGACGGAGAGATTTATCCCAACGTTCCGTTTGACGTTTACGTAGTTTCGGACAAGCTTAAATTTTATTTGCCAGCAAAAATTTAAACGGCTTAGCCTTCAAAAAAATACCTGTATTTTACGGTAACAAGCGGAAATGACACAGAAATACTATAAAAGCATACTCGAAAATATAAAAACGGCGGTTATAGCGGTTGACCAGAACGCAAAAGTAACTTTTGCAAACCGCGCTTTTAAAACGCTGTTTCAGGGCGCGGAGCGCGGAAAGCTCGGCGCCGTTACCGCGTGTGCGGGCGATATTAAACATTGCGGCGCGTGCAACTGTGCGCAGGGCTGCCCCCTATACGGCGCGTTCGAGGACGCTTTTTTATCAAACGCGGAGGTTTCAAGAAGAATTTTTCAGCGCGTAACCTCTGGCGACAGCGCTCACGAGGTAGCCTATTCGTTAACCGTCACCCCGCTCGGGGGCGGTATCTGTATGGGCGCGGTTGACGACGCTTTCGAGCTTGAAATTTCGCGCGAGCTTCAAACCGCAAAAAGCATACAGCAAAGACTTCTGCCCGCGGGCAAATGGGCGGGAGGTAAAAAATATTCGTATATGTATATCCCCTGCCGAGATATAGGCGGCGACCTGCCCGAGGTATATTCCCGCAACAACAGCGCTTTCGGGGTGATTGCGGACGTTTCAGGCAAGGGTATTTCGGCGGGAATGCTTACCGCATTCGTAAAAGCCGCTTACGATAAAACGGCGGAATCGCCCGCCCGCGCGCTCTCGAATTTAAGCGCGAAATTCCGCGAGCTTAATCTTGACGAACGCAACTATATTACGCTTGCCGCGGTGCGCATAGACAAAGACACGGTAACCTACTCTATGGCGGGGCATAACGTTCCCATACTGTTAAAAACCAAAAGCGGTATTACGCGGATAATGCTTAACTCTCCCCCCGTTTCAAACTGGTTTGACAACCCGGCGTACTTCGACGACACCATCGCTTACGAAAAAGGCGATATTTTGGTACTGCTTACGGACGGAGTTACCGAGTGCAAGAACGGCAGAGGCGAAATGTTCGGCGCGGACGGGGCTATTAAAACCCTTTCATACTCGCGCACGGCGGACGATTTTATCAAGAATCTGGAACACAATTTAAAAAATTTCTGCAACAATCTTAACGACGATATTACGGCTATCGCGTTTGATTTGTAATAATAAGCAGAAACGGAAAAAAACATAAAATAAAACGCGTTTAAACACGGCATATAACGGGGTTAATTTAAAATGCAGTCATTGAGGGAAATTTATAAAATAGGGCGCGGACCTTCCAGCTCGCACACAATGGGGCCGGAGCGCGCAATAAAAATTATGCGGGAAAAATATCCCGAAGCCGACTTATTCAAAGTGGTTTTGTACGGCTCGCTTGCGCTTACGGGCAAGGGGCACGGCACGGATAATATAATCAACGAAACCGCCGCGCCCGTAAAATGCGAAATAGAGTGGAACAGCTCCGCTCCCTGCCCCGTCCACCCGAATACAATGGATATATGCGCCTTCAAGGGCAAAAAGCTTATTGAAAAAAAACGCGTTTACAGCGTTGGCGGGGGTACGGTAGTATTTGACGGAGAACCCGCCGACGCGTACGAAAAATACGCAAACGACGCCATATATCCCTTAAATACCTACAAAGAGATTGCCGAATACTGCAACGCGCACAACATACGGCTTTGGCAATACGCGGTCAATTGCGAGGGGCAGGATATTTTGGATTACCTTGCCGAAGTTTGGGCGAGAATGAAGCAGACCGTGCACGAAGGGCTTACCGTTTCGGGCGTTCTTCCGGGCGTGCTCGGCACGCAAAGACGCGCGCAAAAGCTTTTCAACCAGCGCCACATCGACGAATCGGCGCAGACGCGCGAAAACCGTCTTGTATGCTCCTACGCGTTCGCCACAAGCGAGCAAAACGCTGCGGGCGGAGTTATTGTAACCGCGCCGACGTGCGGTGCGTGCGGAGTTGTGCCTTCGGTGCTTAAATATATGCAGGAAATGCGCCGTTTTTCCGACGAGCAGATTGTGCGCGCGCTTGCCGCGGGCGGAATTATAGGCAATTTAATTAAGAAAAACGCGTCGATTAGCGGTGCGGAGTGCGGTTGTCAGGCGGAAATAGGCTCGGCCTGCTCTATGGCGGCGGCGGCTTTGGCTGAACTGTTCGAAATGGGTTTGGGACAGATTGAATACGCGGCCGAAGTTGCAATGGAACATCATTTGGGACTTACGTGCGACCCCATTGCGGGACTTGTACAGATACCGTGCATAGAGCGCAACGCGGTTGCGGCAATGCGCGCAATTAACGCTTTGTCGCTTGCAAACTTTCTTGCGGATACAAGAAAAATCAGCTTTGACACCATTGTCAAAACAATGTACAACACAGGCAAAGATTTGCTGAACAGCTACCGCGAAACCTCGGGCGGGGGACTTGCGAAGTATTACGAAATCAACCCGAAAAATCAATAAAAATCCGCTGATTTTAACGGATTGCCCCTTGCATATGGCTTGAATAATATTATAAAGCGAATAATTTTGCGCCCCGCGGGCTTTAAGCCCGCGGGGCGCCTTTCTTTAATTTTTACCGTCAAAACAAGCTTTCTTCCAAATCGAAATTAATATATTTTTTCAAGGTTTTTCCGTCGTAGCAGGGCAATATAAACTCGTAATCTTCCTCTACATGCGTTATACGCACCGAATACCCGCCCCTTATAAAATACTCGCCAGCGCGGTTTCTGCGTACAGAGTACCGTTTGAATGTTTCCGAGTTATACTCCTCTTTTTTCGTCCAGTTGCCCGTTTTGAACGTGCGGGTAAGCTTAACCACCTCTTTAATATCGGAAAGCGGAACAGCCATAACAGTTTCCAAATCGGAAAGGCAAAGATTCCCGTTTTCTGTAAATATCCTCAGCTCTACCCCGAAATACAGCTGACTTTTTACCGTTTTTTTGGAACCGCGGATATTTTCACTGCAAGAAAGCGCTTCAATAACGCCCGCGTCCGCGGGAATAGAAAGCTTTTCATAGCTTTTATCGTAGACTTCTTCCTCAATAACCTTGTAAACGTCCTTAAAAGCGGGCGCTTTTTCCGCCATTCTGTCGTTTATTTGAGAGGCGATTAAAATTGCAAGCCAGCCCAGCGCGGCAATTATTGCAATTATATATTTCCACATTGCTGCGGCAAACATCTGCGCGAAAGTCAGCCGTTCCATGTCCATTAAAGACGTAAAAACAATCAAAATTACCGTAAAGGCACACAGGTATTGCATTATTTTCAGCCAAAGCGGAAATTTTTTGTGCTTTTCCACTTTTACCGTCTGCACTATCATTTTTTCCTGATATTCGGTAATTTTGCAGTCGGCCCTTCTTATGATAAATTCTTTGCCGCAATACTCACCGCAAGCAATATCCAAACCGAAAATATTTTTCATTCGTTACTCTGCCGCCTTCCGTGTACGCCGAATTACTTTAAATTTCTTATTTTTTCCACCGCGGAGTTTCTGCCATCAACGCCTAATTTCAGATAAATAGCGCTTATGTAGTTGCGCGCCGTACCGTCCGATAGTTTAAGCGCGGAGGCTATCTGGCGGTTGGTGAACCCGTCGTAAAGCATCAGCGCGATTTCCGCCTCTCTCTCGGAAAGGTTGAATAGTTTTCGTAGTTTAAGCTCCTTGTCGGAAGAAACCATTGCCGCCGCATCGGTTATTTTCTTTGCGATTTTTGCGGGCAGAATGGTGTCGCCCGCGTATGCGTTTTTAACCGCGTCGATAAGCGCGGACGAGCCTATGTCTTTTAAAAGGTAACCGCTGGCGCCGTTGTTGATTGCGCTTAAAATATAGTCGCTGTCGTCGAAAGTGGTCAGCACCACTATTTTAATATTTTCGTCAGCTTCCTTAATGCGTTTGGTTGCAACCATACCGTTCATATTCGGCATGCGTATATCCATCAGAACGACGTCGGGTTTAAGCGAGGCGCATTTTTCAACCGCCTGCGCTCCGTCTAACGCAATTCCGATAACTTTAATTTCCCTGCACGTTTCCAGCACGGACTTTATGCCCTCCGCCAAAATCTGCTGGTCGTCTACCAAAAGTACCTTTATCATTTTTTCTCCTTGTTGGGCACGGTTATGTCCGCTTCGAACCCTTCGCCTTGTTCGCTTGTAAAAACGCACTTACCGCCCAGAGCTTCCGCCTTTTCGCGTATGCCTTTAAGCCCGAAACCTTCGGTTATTTCTCCGTCCGTCCCCGAGCCGTTGTCGGATATTATCAGCTGAATTTCATTGAAAACCTGTTTAAGCTCGATATAAAACGCGGTTGCCCCGCCGTGGCGTATGCCGTTTGCAAGCAATTCCTTTACAGCGTTGCAGATAAAGCGGCAGCTGTCCGCGTCCGTCTGCACCTCGCCCATATCGTAGCGGGCTTTAATGTCGGTACCGTCAATCGTCTGCGCGATGATTTCTTCCACTTCTTCCTTTAAAGAACGCGTCTGCGCCCTGCCGGCAAGCAGATGCACGCTCTGGCGCATTTGTTCAAGCGCGTTGCGCGCCTGTATGTTAGCCGAAATTATTCTGTTTTTCGCTTCGGCGGGGTTGTCGTCTATCAGCAGTTTTGCTGCTTCCGTCTGCATTATTACTGTCGTCATAGAGTGCCCAGCATTGTCGTGAATGTCCTTTGCTATGCGGTTGCGCTCCTCGTACACCCTTGTGCGGGTAAGCTGGTCATAGGCTTCTTCCAGCTGGGCTTTGCTTTCGTCCGCTTCGCGCAAGGCTTTCCTCAGCTCTGCGTTGGTGCGGTAAAATTTGATTAAAAACTGCACCACAACATAGTCCACAGCCATAAAAAGCAAGCCGAACAGCACGCCGCTTAAAATAAGCACAATGCTGTTATAAAGCGACTGTCCGACGTTGCGGATAACCCAGCCCGCCACAAACGAGATTGTATACATTCCGCAGCTGAACCCGAAAAGCACGGTTCTGTCCCTGAATTTTTCAACGGAAATATAACAGCCCGTCAAAACTATGCAGTACAGCGCGGACAAAACGGAATCGCCCGTTAAAATGCAAACGGCAAGCAGAAGCGCCGAGTCCAGCCCGAAAAACACCATTTTCGCCGCAAAATTTTTGATAGCGAAAAGATTAACCGCCTCTACCGCGGTCAGCGCGGCACAGCAAACCACAAGCGAAATGTAGTCGGGCAGTCTTTCTTTCAGCGCCGTGTAAGCCTGCGCGCACACAAAAATTTCAATCGCCGCCAAAAGCGCTATAAGCGTGATTTTGATATAAGTTATTATGTTTTGTGGATTGAATTTGCTTTTTGTTTTCATAATTGCGCTTGCGAGGGCTTAATTTTACGGCGGAATGCCTATTTTTTATTTTAAAGCCGATTTTATTTTACCATAAATAAAAAAAGTTGTATAATGTTTTCAACAATATTTTTAAGAAGGCTTTATATTATGGAAAAGATTATTAAAGACGTTATAAAAGATATTTCCGAAATTATTAAGTTCGACTCCTCGCAAAAACCCGCTGAAAAGAACGCTCCGTTCGGCGCGGGCGCGAGAAAGTCGCTCGACTATTTTTTAAACCTTGCAAAATCTTTCGGTTTCGAAACAAACGATTACGACGGTTACGCGGGCGAGGTTATTTTCGGCGAGGGCGAAGAATTTGCCATTCTTGCGCACCTTGACGTTGTGCCTGCGGGCGGAGGTTGGACGAAAGAGCCGTTCGGCGGCGAAATCGATGAGAAAAACGCGCGCGTTTGGGGGCGCGGCGCAATGGACGACAAAGGCCCCGCGGTTATCGCGCTTTACAGCCTTAAAGCCTTGAAGGACGAAGGCTTTAAGCCCAAAAGAAAAATAAAGCTTATAGTCGGCTGCAACGAAGAAAACGGCTGGGCGTGCATCGATTATTACAAGGCGCACGCGCATATGCCCGACGAGGGTATTTCCCCCGACGCGGACTTCCCCGTAATCTATGCCGAAAAAGGAATTTTACAGCTTAAACTGAAATTTGCGGTTAAGGGCGACTATTCCTCTCTCCGCGGAGGCGAGCGCGCGAATATGGTTTGCGATTACTGCGAAATCAAAGCCCCCGCAGACAAGGCGAAGCTTTCCGCGCTTAACCTTACGGCGGAAAACGGCAAAATTATTTCCCGAGGAAAGTCGGCGCACGGCTCCACCCCTGAAATGGGAACAAACGCCATCCCTCCTATCCTTAAATATTTGGGACTTGACGGAATTTGCAAAACGCTGTTTGAAACGCGCTTCGGCTTGACCGAGCTTAAAGACGAAACGGGCGTTTTGACCTTTTCGCCCAACGTTATAGAGGGCGGAAAAAACTGCATTTTTGTTACCTGCGACGTGCGTTACCCCGCTACTATGTCAAAGTTAAGCGTGTTGGCGCCCATAGAAAAGGCGGGGGTAGCATACGAAATTCTGCACGAACAAGAACCGCTTTTTAACGACCGCGAATGTTTTCTTATTAAAACCTTATGCGGAGTTTACAACGAAGTTACGGGCAAAAACGTAACGCCGATTGCCATAGGCGGAGGAACTTACGCAAGGGCTTTGAAGTGCGGGGCGGCTTTCGGTCCCGAGGAAGAGGGCGAAGAAAACACTATTCATCAGGCGAACGAATACATCACGTTTGAAAAAATAGAAAAGTGCTTTAAAATTTACAAACTTGCAATCGAGCGTTTGACAAAATGAAAAAGCAATCGATAAAAGCGATTTGCGCGGTAATATGCGCGGCGGCTGTCGGAATTGCCGCTGTTTTGACTGCGGGTGCGGCCGTAAACTGCCGCGCGGGTTCTTCTGACAGCTTTGGCGGTGAAACCGGTGACGAAACCGGCGGTGAAACCGGTGACGAAACCGGCGGTGAAATTGGCAGCGAAATCGGCAATGAAACCACGGAACGGATAAACAACCCCGACCAAGGCTTTTACCGCCCCGTTTACGTAAAGCTGACCGACAGCGGCGCGCAATACAACAGCGGAGTTTTGTCCGGCACAACACAGCTATATCATTTGCGCATAGATATAAGCGCGTTTTCCGCCGCGGCCGGCGGCGCCGACAAGCCGTTTACCGACGGTGCGCTGAACGGGTTACGCTCGCTTTTAAACGAAATAGATACGCGCGAAAAGAGCGCGGTAGTCAGATTTGCTTACGACCCGAATTTCAGCGGCAAAAAAGACGCAGAACCCGATTTTGACGTTTTGTTGGGGCATATACGGCAGGCAACCGCAGTTTTGAACGGTTATGAAACAACGATAACCGCAATCGAGGCGGGGCTTATAGGGCCGTGGGGTGAAATGCATTCAAGCAAAATTTCGGACAGCGAACACACCACACGGCTTATAGACGAGTTTTTGAAAAATACCGAAAATCTGCCCGTACTTGTGCGCACCCCTAAAAAAATTTACGACTATCTGGGCATTACCGTAAACGATATCGACGGTTACGAAATACCCCCCTCCTCCCCCGCCTGCCGTCTTGGGCTGTACAACGACGGTTACCTCGGCTCCGACAGCGATTTGGGCACGTATACCGACAGAGCGCGCGAAACCGAATTTCTTTCAAAAATAAACAAAAGACTGCCCTTCGGCGGAGAGGTTGTTTCACCCGAAAGCAAACTGCACGATATTGAAAACTGCACGGCAGAGATGTTTAAGCTTTCGCTCAGCTATTTAAACGCTGAATGGAACAACAGCGTTATAGATAAGTGGAAAAACACACAATACACCGAAAAATGCGGAAACGACGAAATTTATTACGGACAGTCCGCCTTTACCTATATAGAAAACAGGCTCGGCTACCGTTTTGTGTTACGCAATTCAAAACTGAATTACAGCTTAAAGTCGGGCATATTCAAGGGGCAAATCAAATCGGAGAACGTCGGCTTCGGCAATTTGACAAAGCAAAAACAGCTTAAACTGTATTTTACCGACCAAACGAGGCAAACCGCTTACGAATGCGCCGCGGGAACCTTCAACGGCGGAAACGAGATAAATTTTTCCCAAAAAATCGAACTAACAAGCGGTAAATACAGCGTATATTTGTGCGTTTACGGCAAAGAAATACACGGCTCCACCGCCTACTGCGTAAGATTTGCAAACAGCGATAACTGGAATGAGGAATTAAATGCGAACTATATAGGCGAAATAACCGTTTAATCCAACGCAAACGCTGTTAACGTCGGCATATATGGGGTTCAAATATAAAATTTTGCGTATTGACAAAATTGCCGGTTGCGCTATAATAAAAAATAAAGGAGAAAAACGATGAAACCGAAAATTTATTTTTCAAGGGATATTACGCCCGAAAAGGTTGCCGAAATGTATGACCTGCTCGACGTAAAACTGCACGGAAAAGTTGCCGTTAAACTGCACTCGGGCGAAGTCGGAAACCAGAATTTTTTAAAGCCCGACTTCTGGAAGCCGATTATAGAAAAAGTCGGCGGAACGGTTACGGAATGTAATACCGCTTACGAGGGCGAACGCAACACCACGGCAAAGCACCTTAAAACGCTGAAAAAACACGGTTGGAGCGAGCATTTCAACGTAGATTTGCTTGACGCGGAAGGCCCCGATTTGGTTCTGGATATTCCCAAAGGAAAAGTTATCAAAAAGAATTACGTCGGAAAAAATTTAGCCGACTATAACTCTCTTTTGGTGCTCTCCCACTTCAAGGGACATCCCATGGGCGGTTACGGCGGGGCGCTTAAACAGCTTTCTATCGGCATTGCCTCCGCATACGGCAAGGCGTACATTCACGGCGCGGGCGACGTTAAAGAAATATGGACAAGCGAACACGACAGCTTTCTCGAAGCCATGGCAGACGCGGCGCTTTCCGTTATCGATTACTTTAATGGCAATATTGTTTACGTCAACGTTATGAAAAATATGTCCGTTGACTGCGACTGTTGCGCCGTTGCCGAAGACCCGTGCATCAAGGACATAGGCATACTTGTTTCAACCGACCCCGTGGCGATTGACCAGGCTTGCATAGATTTGGTTTACGCGGCAAAGGACGACCCCGGACAGAAGCACTTCCTTGAAAGGGTTGAAAGCAGAAACGGCGCGCACACCATTGAAGCCGCGGCGGCTTTGGGTGCCGGCGTGCGTGAATACGAGCTTATAGAAATATGATTTGAAAAATATGCGCGGCGCGTTGTCACGCGCCGCGCCGATTATATTTTAAAAACTTTTAGCAAGAAAACAAATTAAAATTCATTGACAACGAAAAATATATTTTATATAATAATAAAGCTTGTTGAAATTCGCCAATCTTTTCCGCTTAAAAGTTTTGCGGGTTTAACAATAAATAATTATTATGCACCGTTAGCTCAACTGGATAGAGCGTTGGTCTACGGAACCAAAGGCTAGGGATTCGAATTCCTTACGGTGCACCATCTATAACCTAATTCGAATACTTACTAAAAGTATCGGGTTAGGTTATTTTCTTTTACTTAAAATCAAGCGCAACGGCGGTTTATGCCGCAAAAGGCTATTGACTGAAATTGCGGTGTGTTAGGCTCGTGCGCCAAAGGCAAACCAAAACCCACCTAAAAGCGTTTAGGTGGGTTGCTGTGTATCGCCCTTATTTGCCTTAATACACACCGCAAGAAAAGTTTCAGTCAATAGCACTGTGGAATAAATAGCCGTTGGTTTACGGCTTTATATATACAATATAAGTTGTGTTTTCTGCGTATAAGGTTTTGTATTCGCCCATTTGAAAGTTATCATTTCAATAGTTTCCGAATAAAAAATTAGCCCCGATTTTTCGTCATCGGGACTAATTCTAATGGGGCTATTAAACTGTATTTTGATTTTATCGTCATATAAAACTACTTGCTTTACAAGGTAGGTAATAAGCATTTTAGGCTCTTGTAACATTTGCTCGTAAAACTCTCTGATGTCGCTTGCTTTAAACTGTACGGCTTGTTTACTGCGTTCTATGAGTATCTGCCGTTCTAACAGTTCTTGTTGCTGTTCAAGCTCTTTTAAACGCTTACTTGTTGCGTTAGTTATAATACCACGCTCAACGGCATTAACCATATTGTTTATAGCCGTTTCAACCTGCTTTTGCTGTTTCGTTAAAACCTTTAAAACGGAATTTTCTTTTAACTGCATTTCTTGTATTCGCAAAAGCTCATTTACAATATAGTTCATATTTTCGTGGTTGCTTAATTCTTCAACGGCGGTATTGATAACAATATCTTCAATGACTTCTTTGCGTATCATTCCTTTGTTGCAATCGTTTATACGCTTTTTCCGTCCGTTGCATTTGTAGTAATAAATTTTCGTTCCGTTTCGGGTTGTACCGCTTTCGCCGTGCATAGGCTGTCCGCAATTTCCGCATATCAGTTTTTGCCGTAACAGAAAATCAATTTTAACGCTCTTTTTGCCGTACTTATTATTAGTAACTTTCGCACGGACTTTTTCGTATATGTCGGTAGGAACGATTTGCGGATACATATTGTCAATTACTTCTTCGCCGTGTTTATATACGCCCGAATACTTTTCGTTACGCAAAATATTGTAAACGCTGTTTTTTACAAACGGCTTGCCTTTATATAAAATTCCTTTGTCGGTCAAGTCTTTGATTATATCTCTTACGAATACGCCGTTTGCATATTGTTTGTACATATAGCGGACTACTTCGGCATCGTTCTCGTCAACTACGATTTTCCGTCCGTCAATTTTGTAACCGTACAATACCGCACCGCCTTGATATAACCCCTTGCGCCGTGTTTCTTTCATTCCACGGCTTACCTTTTGCGCAAGCTCGGCTGAATAGTATTGGTTCATACCTTCCAGTAAACTTTCAAGAATAATTCCTTCGGGTGTGTCGGGTATGTTTTCCATAGCGGAAAGCACCTTAACACCGTTATCTCTTAAAGTCTTTTTATGTATTGCCGTTTCGTACTTGTTACGGCTAAAACGGTCTAACTTATAGCAAAGAACATAATCCCATTCCCTGCGTGCGCTGTCTTTAAGCATTTTCTGAAAGTCTGGACGGTTGTCGTTCGTTCCCGACATAGCACGGTCTATATAAGTGTTGAGTATGAGAATATTATTGCGCTGTGCGTATTCTTCACAAACTCTTAACTGTCCGTCTATGGACTGCTCTGTTTGGTTGTCGCAAGAGTATCTTGCATAAATAACTGCTGTTTTCATAAGATTTTAAACTCCTTTTAAAATAGATTTTTTATTTTGTCTTTCGACAAGGGGCGAACAAACGGAAACGCATTGTTTTGCGTGTTCTCTCTCGTGTGTTCTGCTCTGCTGCAAGGGCTACGTAGTAGTGCATTTTACCCTTGCAACAGAGTGCGTTTTCGTTTACGCTCCGCCCGTCGATAGACAAAATATTTAATTGGCTTTGGGCATTTGTTCTATAACTTCACGGCTTACTTTGCCCATAAATACGCCCTCGTCTATACATTCAAAATTGTCAAATAGTAGTAACTTCTTTTCGTCCACACCAAAACCGCAAGCTATATCCTCGTCCAAAATATCGCTCTTGAAATAGGTGTGTAGTTTACCGCCGTAAACAAGTTTTTCACCCGACTTCTCGATATATTTAAGTAGGTATTTGACCGACTGTGATATATCGTTAGGAATGTCTATCGGCTTAAAATCGTTGCGCCCGAACTCTTTTAAAAAATGGGTGTTTTGGTATGTTGTCTGCATACGGTGGCTTTTCGTGCTGTAATCTTTAACTTCCACAATTTCGCCTATCATTTGCGGTATATAGAAAATGCCGTGAAAGTGTAGGCGTTGTTTCTCTGGACTGCGTTCCCATACGCCGATATACTTCCAACCGTTGCGGTTTACTGCGTGTTTGAGTGCGTTCCGCAACTTTTTCTTAAAGGTTTCTTCGGTATGCTTTGTACTATCAAAAGTGAAAGTTACAAAATAGTTCCATTCTTTTTGTAAATGTACTTTGCGCCATAGTCTTGTATAGCGTTTATAAGCGTTGTTTTTCTTGCGCTCAATATTGCTTTCTACAAATTCCTTTACTTGCTCGGCGGTTTTAAAATCGTCTTTCAGCTTTTCGGCAATATACTTTTTCCGTTCTCGCTTGGGTAGGCTTTGGCTTTCCGCATATGCCGTTTCAAATTTCTCTTTCGGTGTAGTGGGTGGCGTTCCGCCCGTATTGTGTTTAGTGGTAGGTTTGTGTTTTGGTTTCTTTCTTCTGCGTTGTTTGCTCGGAAAGTTTTCGGGTGGTATGGCGATATAATGTCCGCCGTCTGAATACACTTTTGTTCCTATATATGGCATATCATTTCCCCCTTAATTTCCGTGCTGTTCTTTCAGCTCTTTGAGCCTTGCTAAAAGCGTTTCAAAAAAAGCTGTGCGCTCGCTTTCGGTCAATGCCCGAATATCGGGTTTTCCGATAGTGATTACTTCTAATTGTTGTGTCTTGTTTCCCTGCAAATTTCTGTCCTCCGAATTGAAAAAATTTGCACGGAAAAAGGGCGATGTACAAAATCTTACGAGAACTTAATCTCATAAAACTTTGTACATCGCCCGTTGAATAAGAGTGTGCTATCTTCTCTCTTATTAAAACGCAACTCTGCACCTTTTCTTTGTGTTGGGGGTGAGCCGGCTTTTCACTTAATCGCTACTTCGCACCTTAAACTATACTCTGGTATGCTATTTTAGCTGCACAATAGATTTCCTATTGACGCAGTTACTCATATTAAGTTGTAACCGCACTTTTTGCGTGCGTGCAAGTATTATATAACGCAAAAAGAATAAAGTCAAACATTTGTTTACATTATTTTTTAAATTTTTTTGCGGAATGACTTGCAAAAAACAGTTTACACCGCTGAAAGCTAAAAATTATGACAGTATATGCGGAATTTTGAAAAGCGTTGTCGCAAGCAGTGAAAAGCTAGGCGCACCGCCTTTAAAAGAAAAAACAACCCTATACTAAAAAGTATAAGGTTATGAATTACGCCGCCGCACGAAGAAGGGGGCGATTTGCAAGCGGTTTAGCGCAAACGCCCCTTTCGTGCGACGTTCATATCTTTCTTTTTATTCGGTTGTTTTCTTTTGTGGCGGGTGCTTGAACGCGCGGCGTAGCCGCGCGCTCGTTTATTCAAGCACCCGCCACAGTGCCAAATTAGAACTGTATCATATTATAACATAGAAAAAGCCTCAAAATCAAGGGTTTTTGGGCAAATATGTAGGAATAGGCTATGAATAAACGAGGCTCAAACGCTCTTTTCTACTTTTAACTACAACTTCATATAAAAATATAAACGTCTTCCTTTTCGACTCAATCTTTGGGTTTCTGACTTCTTTTCCCATTGATTGGAGTATCGCGTATTGGAAGGCGTTTTACTTCTTCTACGATTCTTTTCGCAGATCCATTACCGTGAAGTGCTTCGTATGGCACATATAAATAATCGACAAAATTTTCGTATTCATCTGGAGTAATATAACCCCTTTTGATATACTTCTTTCCTAAATCCATTATTCGGTCATGTCCAAGTCCTTTTAGCATTTTTGCCTTTGCATCTTTTCTATCCAATCTGTTTTGAATTAAAGCCCACAAACCAGTTGACGCTAAAATAGAACTTAAAAAACCTAATATAAGTGGTAACCAAAATTCCATATTACTCCTTGTTAGTGATAACCATTTTCTTATTCACAATATCTATGCGTTTATTAAAAAGGTCTTCGTATAATGTAATTAAATTTTCACGCTGAACTTTTGTCAGCAATTTGTAGTAAGCCCCCATCCAACTCTTGAAAGTGTTTTCGACATTTTCGTACGTAGAAGTTCCTTCCAAGACCTTAATAGCCAATTTCTTAATTTTACGGCGGAAACATACCACTCTTTTGGGGTTTATCTTTTTATACAGCTTACCATCTTCGGTCATTTCGTACTTAACTTGCAGGAATTTATAAGAACTGCAAAGCTTTACAATTCTAGTCTTTTTTGTATTGATATGTATTCCAAGTTCTTTTGCAATTTCGCAAATCCCATTGTAAATATCAATAAGTTCCTCTTTTGTTCTGCAAATCAAATACCAATCGTCCATATATCTACCGTAGTATTTTTGACTTCTAACGAATTTTACGTACGTATCGATTCTATGAGGATAAAATATGCCAATTATTTGAGATATCTGGTCCCCAATATTAACCGACTTTTCCATAAACTTTTCGCCAGTTAAAATATCTTTCGGTATGGTTTGACGGTACTTTAATTTATCGAACACGTTGTGAAGACAAGCATCGTATTCCTCGTCAGTCATATAAGAAACGTCTATTTTAAAGCCGTCAAATATAACGTCCAATAGCCAACTAATAAACTCATCGTCATCAACAAGTTCGAGCAACATCTTTTTCACTATTTTGTGAATTATGTTGTCGTAAAACTTTTTAAAATCCCCAAACAAAATATAAGAATCGGACCCATACTCTCGATATGCTTTTCGAATATGGATCTCAAATCTTTTTCTTGCGTGAGACATTCCTCTACCTTTAATCGACGCGCTGTTATCGTATATAATCTTTGGTCTAATTTTAGGTAATAGGATTTCATCGCATATTGCATGCCTAATTATTCTATCTTTAGTAGTTAGACTTGTAATAGGTCTTACCTTGCCTCGTTCATTCAACGGGAATTCATCGGTTGGATCATTCGTAAGGGTTCTGTTTCGTAAATCGTCTAATATTTGAAAAATATAAGTAAGATAATTCAGAATAACCCTTTGCGTTGATTCCTTCCATTTGCTCGTTTTTACAGAGGCAAGGTAAGCTTTGTACAAAATATTGGCGTCACAAAGAATCTCGTCATAACTCATAATATCATTCACCGTTTGTAGCAATACTTACCGTAGTAAATTGCGTCCGGCTTTAACTTTTCTCCCTATTGGGAACGGATAGCTTCTCCTTCCCTATTGGCTTAGGGAATCCGGAAGCACGTCATTGTCATTGTCAGCGTTGTTGTAATTCGCATTGCCATTGTTGTTCACATTAGCAAAGTAATTCGCGGAAACGCGCCCTTTGATAGAAACTACCCTTTTAAATGCGTTTTGATTTGATTATCTTTCTGACGCCACTTTTTTATTAATTCGATTTCTCGATTAATATCTTTTACATATGGCTCATAAGCATTAACATCTACTTCGAAAATATCAATTGTTCGCTGTAGAATAATCAAAAGCTGATTAGCATTTGCTATCGCGCTGTTTTGGTATTCCCTTCGTTGATTGTACTCATTTATAGCCGTTGGGTAAATTGACTTGGCCGCAACAAGGTTTGCCGTAAGCAAAGCAGCTGTTCTGTTTAATTGTGTTTTGCAATCTTGAAGTAAATATCGATACTTCGAATAGTTCTCTTCATCATCTTTTCCATAGGCATACCGAAGTTGAATAAAGCGTTTGAAATCTTTGACTCCAAAATCTCTATTTGCAAAATCGGTAAGCCTAGTTTGAAGATCTATAGCGAACACAATCGATTGGTATCGTGATTCTTTTCGATCTGCCGCGAGAACGCTCACTTATAATCCTCGCCGGTAATTAATTTGTATTCCGATTCAGAAATATAACCGCTACCGACGGCATTATATACACGCTCTTTATCCCACATACCAGAATTATACCAACGCTTTACGTTAAAAAAATTATTGCTATGTTTCATAGTGTTCTCCTTAAAGTTTTACTCCAGTCATCATGGCCAAATATGCAATATCCGCCTGAAGCTGCATTCTATCAAGAGTCTCAGGAGGAATATCACGAAGTATAAACCAATAGGCGCCTTCGTATTCCATAAGTTGAACAAGCTCCATATTAGTATGAATCTCTTCTTTTTCTCCGTCAGATATAGTTACAGAATATAAGTTATCCTGAAACGCTTCTTCCTTTATCTCTTTCTGTGAAACATAATTATTACCGTTAAGCTTAAGGTCATCGAGTATAGTACCATCAGCTAAAGTAATAGAATATACTTTTTCTAATTCATTCATTTAAGTTTTCTCCATAATTAAACTTCGGGGTACAAGACCCCTCACATTAACTGCCAATAAGGAAGTACGGAAGCACGACAAGGTCATAGTCAGCGCCGTCGTAACTCGCACCGCCATAGTTGACCACACAAGCAAAGCAATCCGCGGAAACGACATCGCGAAGCCAAATCCAACTTCTCATATCGCTTAAGAACTTCATGTTTAATCTGAATATCGAAAGCTGAGTTTTGGCAGTGGTGTACAAATACGGAATGTTCGAGCCATCACAAGCGGGTGCAAATATAGGGCAACCATACACCATTATTTCATTCATCAATTCAACATCAGAATCGACCCAAGCTCCGCCAGAAGGTTTACCATTTGATACAGCATTTGTAAATATGTCTTTATGCGTAAGCACCATATCGCCGAAAGCTGCACGAATTGTACTCTTTGCGCTATCCAGACCGGATTTTCGCATTTTACTGTTTATGTAACCGCCAGTTGTCGTATAGTCATCGTTCATAACGTGCGAATATAATGGTGTACGAGGCAGAATTACAAGATGGTGCTTCGTAAGAGCAGTACTGCCAATATTGTAGAAATAGTCCATATCGGCAATAACCCAATCTTTACCACCAATTGTCCAGTAGTCGCCGATGTACAGGTCTTTAAAAGTTCCATTTTGAATTGCAGCCTTCTGCGCCGCAGTTACACTTGTACCGAGATACTTTCCTCTGTAGAGGTTTTTATGCATTGTGGGCGCAAGTACGGATTCAAGTAAAGATGCAGCCGCATCGGAGAAAGGTATTGCCTTGGTTCCATCAGAACCATCTTTAAGTAATACGTCTCCATCGTTAAACGAAATCGCCCTAGGGTATTCATTAATTCTCATTTTATTATCTCCTTATTTTTCATACACGGCTTTTTCCAATGCCACAACTCTCTCAAGGATAGATAATAAATCGTCGGGGTTAGCAAGTAAAACTACGGTTTCGATGTAATCTCCATTTGCGTCGGTAACATAATTACCATCGCTATCTTCCATTTTAGTCGTAATTTTGTAACCTGCAAGCTGATTTATTAAATTTGATATATCTGTATCCTTTGCTTGCTGTGCGTACATTTTAGCCATGTTGGCTGATTCCTCGGCATTATCTGCGGATGCTGCCGCATTTGATTCTGAAGTACTTGCCGCCGATGCTGAGCCAGCTGCACTTGATGCTGAATTTGCCGCATTGGTTTCTGAAGTGCTAGCAGCAAATGCCGAGTTATCCGCATTCGTAGCAGAACTTGCTGCACTTGTTTCAGATGCTTTTGAATTTGTTTCGGAAGTCTTTGCTTTGGTTTCTGATTCTGCAGCTTTTGATGCTGATGTAGCAGCCGCTGAGGCAGAATTAGCAGAATTGGTTTCAGAAGTTTTAGCTGCATTCTCGGATGCTTTCGCATTAGTTTCAGATGTCTTTGAAGCTGTCTCGGATGTTTTTGCATTGGTTTCTGAAGTTTTAGCTTTTTCAGCAGATGTTGCAGCCGCCGAAGCGGAATTGGACGCATCATTAGCTGAATTTGCCGCTGCAGTTTCAGATGCTTTTGAATTTGTTTCGGAAGTCTTAGCGTTGTTTTCAGAAGTTCTTGCATTGTTCTCTGAAATCTTAGCATTGTCTTCTGATAACTTTGCATTCCTTGCGTTTTCCTTAACAACCTCCACATAACCTTGTATTGTCTTGTATTCGTTAGTCGATTCAATATCTCCACTTTGTATAGGATTCTTATCGACCTCAACTTTTATTGTTCCCGATGCGGCAACCATAGTTCCGATTCTAATTTCTATAATCGGTTCAAGCACACCCGGGAACGTGGTTATCTGATGCGTAACTTCGAAATATAAAACGGTTCCATCACTATTACAACCCAATGCGGGATTGTAAACATATGTGCCGTCCTTTTTCTTTATGCGAATGTTTCCTTCTGCATTAGCCGGTATGCTATACGGCATATAATCAGAAAATAACGATACAGCAATTATAGGAAGGCTGTTGTCATACTGAACAACATGAATTTGCTCATTTACTGCTCTTCTTTTAAAATCGACAGAGACTTTGTGAACAAATTTATCCGAAGCCGGGGTGTATTGTACCATTGTTCCTCATCCTCTTAAATATCTTTATTGTTCTATGTAACACTCCAAAGAAAGCATTTCATTTATGCTAAAATTAATAGGCGCAAGCTCATCGAGTGCAAACTTAATATCGCCATTGTCTTCCACAGGCATTTCTTCAAGTTCTTTAATTTTAGCATTACACTCATCTACTTTTCCATTTTGAATTATTACACCGCCATTCTGCGATTGAAGAGCTTGTCCGTTTGGGTCTTTCTCTGCGTACTCGTCGATTATTTCAGACATCTTCGTACGATAAAAATTCACGTCTTCTTCCAAACCCTTCAAAAGCTTCATCAGCTTGTATGCGATAAACACGGGCAACTTATCGTTAACATGTTCCATTAAAACCCTGTTTGCCGCCACTTTATCTATAAGTTTCATTGTTTCTCCTTTATGTTACTAAACGTAAACGTGCGGTGCTTCCATCTGCATAAAGCAAAAACTTTTTGTCTCCAACCATAATATAACCATCCAAATAAAGATTTCTCCATTTGTATTTTTCGGAACCAATATCGTATGTGTTTCCGTTATACGGCGAAATATGGCGTAAAAAGTCAAGATAAACAGCATCGGAATCGTGAAAATGTAATTCTTTTGTTCCGCTATCAATAAATTGCGAATCGTCATAGCCAATAAAAGCACTTGGAAACGTCTGAGTTTTTCCGCTATTACCAACATCGATCGTCATAGATTTTATCTCTGACCAACCACCCCATGTAAAATGAATTTTAAAATAAAAAGTTTTACGTTGCTTTAACGTATAAGCATTACCGCTTGAATCCTTTATTTTAATTGTAATATCTCTTGAACCCCAGTTGTTTTCCAAATAAGCTGTTACTGTTTCTCCTTCTTGAGTATACTCAAACGACATTACCCGCTTATTGCTAACATATAGCGAAGTGTTTGCTAGTTGAATGGCTCCAGCATATAATGTTTTTGTATAGATTGAATTAACAAAATTTCCGTCTTTACAATTTAGAGTTAGAATTGAAATGCTACTGCCAGCATTACTAACACGAATTTCAAATGCCGCGTTATTTTGAGAATCTTTTGTTCGTATAACTTTTGATGTTTCGTTAGAAAGACTCTGCGTTTCCAATACCAACCCAGCAATCTCACCGGTATTAGCATATATCGTTCCTCTAATTAATGCATTTCTTGCTTCGAGTAATCCTGTCGAATTATTTACTCGAAAGGCATTTTCGGCATCTTCATTCGAACCAATATCATCTAACGAACCTAATCCATAAGCCTTACCAGAAAGAACAATACTGTCAGTTTCAAGTTGACTCACTTTTAGTTTGTTAATTATTGCCTCAGCCCGAATATAAACCTGCCCCTCTTTTGTTACTTCAAAAAGCGATTTTGTTTCTTTGTTGCCATCATCATTCGTAACTTCTACAGGTGTGCTTATAAACTGCGAACCTTCGATTATTGAACCCTTTAAAGTATGACCTGTTAACACTTCTTCGATATTAGCGTTTTTAATTTGCAGAACTCCATTTTGAATTTCGCAACCACCTATTACGCCTTTTCGTGCCGTTAGGGTTCCATCTTGCGTTACTTCAAACCAAATGTCGCCGTTCGGGTCGGGTGCGGTTTGTAAGCCGACACCTTGTATCATGTTACCGGCTATAAAGTCAGCAACTATTTTACCATCCATTGTTATGGCGACACCTTTATTCTTTTTATCGTTATCTGCGAACGAAGAATAATGGTTGTCTGTATAGCACAAACCCGACATATTCCAACGCCAAATTCTTTGAGCATCTTCTATCTCGGGCGCATCCATAATAAGTATTTCATCAGGATGCTTTCCGCCTTTCGAACTGTGAATTACAACGTAGCCGCCAGAGTTCCCGCTGATCGCCATTACCGTTTCATCAAGCAACTTATCAACATAGCTCTTACTTGTCGTGTTTGCAAGCGTTTTACTTTGCTCTGATAAAGAATTAGCGAGATTGTTTTTAATTGAACCAAGCTCTATCTTCTTATACTTGTCGGATAATACATCGTATACTGTTTTTACGCATTTGGCTGTTGCGCTTACACCCAATTCAGGAAACTCGACGTACACAGTATCACATAAGCGAATTTCTTCAAGTATTGCATAGTCCTTGTAGTCGCTAGTTTTTGAAAGCGGTTCGAATGATACTTCAATAGAAACTTTTGGAACGCCAACTTCGTTATCTTTAATGTACTTTTTCGTTGCGTTATAAAGCTCAAGCTCTGTGGGTTGTTCGGTAAATTTATCCGACATATCGAGAGTTAAAATCCGAACAAACGAGAACGAACCTTCTACTTCAACAATCTTTTCGGGAATATGAATAACTTTGTTATTTCCCTCATCATCTTTTTCGGAAGAATCTTCCGCATCCGATTCGTGAAGTGTAACAAGCTTATTATCTGTTTCCGAATACCAATAAGGATACACCGCAGTGTATACAGAATCGCAGTTTTCTTCTTGTTCGAGATCGGTAAGGTTTTTACCATAACGAATAGTTACGCCTTTATCCTCTCCTCTACTCATCCAAAGCTTAACAGAATATCCGTCGAATTCATATTCAGCGGCTCCGTATGTATCAATAATAGAACCTTCAGAACCAGCAAGCAATGAACGCATACTTCTAGGATTAGAAAGTTTAAATTTACCAGTGGCTATCTTATTTGTCCAAAAGGTAAAAGGACAATCTCTAACACATTGATTTTTAAATTCGTCGAATACATTCTGTACAGTCGTGTTCGGTTCCTCTAATGAGAAAGCTGAAACGGGGTACCCAGATAAATCGTAGCTAATATGCTCCGCATTGATTGTTACAATTCCATCAATAGGTTTCGAGATAGAATATATTCTAAACGGCTGCGGTTTGGAATACGGATTAGACTTTGTTACGATGATTTTTCTCAATCCGATATCATTGTAGTGCCTACCATTTATAGGGTAATCCATCTCAAGTTCGAATTCCCCGTTTCGTTCCTCTGTTATTTCACAAGTTTCAGCATCGGGAAGAACACCAATACCATTTGTTTCAAATTCGGTTTCATTTGAATCAAATAATTTAATTAAATTGTCCACCATTTCGGAATTACCTCCAAGCTCGTTATCTCTCCAGAAAAAGAAATATCGTTAATCCCCGGACGCAATTTCGGGAATGTGTTTAAACTGAATTTTACCTTAGAATTACAATTTGTTTCGTCCTTGTAAACTTCCATTAAATCACTATCTATTACCAAATACCCATTAACGGATAAAATAGTAATAGTATTGTTGCCTATCTGAATTTCACCAGATCCATTACCGTAAACTTTAATTATAGGCGATGATGGATGTGATGTCGGATTAACCAAACATCTAAGCGGCTCTAAAAAACCTTCGATTTTATTTCTCGACGAATCGAGTACCGACTGATTTTCCGAGTCTTCAATTCCGTATTTGCTTTTTACGAAATTAACTGCTCTATCACCACTTTTAAGAAACCTTTGGGGTTTGCAATTAAATTCTATTGCCGCGGAACCGGCTATCTGATAAGCATTAGTTATTTCAACAGCTTTTTGATATGACGCTAAACGATAATATTCAGGCTCATAAGAGTCTTCGAGTCTAGCATATCCAGATGCCGAATTAAGCCACTCGGCAAGCATATTCGCGAGGATTGTGAAGTTTTTCTTACCCTCTTGCCCAAAAGACACAGTATAAGATCGGGATACGTTTTTGTATGATTCTTTATCAATCAACAAATCGCCATCCCGACCCGGAATATGTACTGTATCGTAATCTCTCTGCGGAACCTGATAATTCGGCGGGGACCAAACTTCGATTCCGAGATCTTTGGAAGACCGCCCATTAAATATGATTATCCCCATGTAGTAGCCTTCCTTTGATATTGTTTATCCAAAATTCGGGATACTTCTTCAGCAACTTCTTTAGGATTATCACTCGTAATGTTGAATGTGTTTTCCATTTGAGTTGCAGGATTCTGTGCCAACTCCTTAATCGATTTTGTCAATTCATCTAAGGACATTCCGTTTGACGAACCAGAATTCATCCCATCCGACGCTTGTCGCGCCATATTGAACGAGCCATCCACATTGTACCCGTCCATATCGCTCATCATTTTACCGACGCTTCCAACTCCATTTTGAATTTCTGAAAGGTCAAATACCGGTCTAATTGTAGGGTCTTCAAACTCACCATCCATAAGACTCGAAATCTTATCTATCGCATTTCCCATACCCTCCATAGACACATCTGCAAGATCATCGGTAGCATCACCAACTTCATTGGCGTAATCTTTAATACCATTCGCTAATCCTTTGTCTATGTATTCACCGTATTCGTGGAACACTCTTGACGGCGAATGAATTCCGAACAGATTGCAGAACCAATTTTTAATTTTGTTACCAACGCTAGTAACTGCATCTTTTACCCAGTTTACGGCTTTCTTGATACCGTTACCGAGTCCTTCCATCAACGCCTTACCTATATCGGCAAATAAATTAATACCGCCAGATAACACTTTAAGTGCAGCATTAAGTATTGATTTAATCAACCTTGTCATAGCATCGATCATAGGTTGTGTATTTCTGTCTATTGCATCTGCAATTCCGTTAAGGAATGATAGCAACAAATCGAATCCCGCTTGAATTACATCTGGTATTTTCGACGCTATGCCTTCTATGAATGCAATTACTACATCAATCGCAGTTTGTACAACCATACCGATATTATCAGCAATTCCTTGCAATACGGCTATTAAAATATTAAAGACCGCTTGCACAAGGGTTGGCGTGTATTCCACTATCTTCTGCAAAACACAATCCAAAAGGAAGAATATCGTTTCAACCAGTTGAGGCGCAACATTAACGAGTAATTCGAGCAGGGATATTAAAATCTCCCCAACACTTTCCATTATTAATGGTGCATTTTCACCGATTACACGAACAAACTCAAGAAAACCTTGGGCGATCATTATCGCAACCGTTGGTATCGTTTGTGCAACGCCAGTAATTATAACTGTAAGCATTGCAACGAACGACGTTGCCGTAGCCACACCAGCTGCAGCCAAAGCCGTCATACCCGCCGCCAAAGCAGTAAGTCCGAGGCCCGCCGCCACCATACCTACGCCGACCCCAAGGATGCCAACGCCAACGAGTGCCATTGCGGCAGACAACCCGAGAATAGCCGGAATTATAGGTCCGAGAACTGCTCCAGCCACGCCAAGAATCACAAACGCCCCAGCAATCGAAATTAAACCTTTTGCGATTGACTTCCAAGACATCGCACCAAGAAGTGCAAATATTGGAGCAAATATCGCAAGGGCTAACGAGGCAACAAGCAAAGCGGCAGAACCAGCAAGAGTACTTTTCATAGCGTTGAGACCAATAGCTAAAATAGCCATAGCTCCGCCTAATGTTAAGAGTCCCTTACCTATAGATTCCCAACTTTGGTTTCCCATTTTCTTTAAAGCTGACGCGAGTATAAGCATTGCGGTAGCAACAGCAATTAACCCGAGCCCTTTGGTTATCATTCCTTTCGTAAGAAGATTTAAAGCGGCAACCAGTAATACAAGACTACCGCCCATTGATACGAGACCTCTTGCTATTCCTTCCCAAGAAAGACTAGCCAGCGAACCCATAGCTGACGCAAGAATTTTCATCGCCGTAGCAATAGCTATAAGACCGAGTCCCATTGAAATCATCTTCTTCGGTTTTACTAGCTGAGTAAACACCGCTATTTCTAATAACAGAACACCGATTGCGACTAAACCTTTACCTATTCCTTCCCATTCAAGCTTCGCAAACGACTTACATGCCGAGGATAAAATTTTCATCGCCGTGGCTAAGAACACGAGTCCGACAGCCGTCGAAAAGCTTTTTTTATTGAAATTCGCCATTTTGAGGAAAACGGCTATCTCCGCCATTAAAACCCCTACCCCAACCAAACCTCTAGCCATTTCGTCCCAAGACAATTTGGATAGCGATTTACAAGCCGAAGCTAACAGTTTAACGGCGATTGCGAGTATGACTAACTGGGTCGCACCCTTCATAACTTTCTTGGAACCGCTACCGAGAGCCTTTACCGCGACAATTAACACCGCCATTAATCCGGCTATTCCAGCTAATCCGACAATCATATCACCGGGGCTGATGCTTGATAACTTTTTCAACGCCGAAGCCATTATAAGAATCGACACCGACATTCCAAGCATCATCGTTGTAACTTTTCCAGTTTTTCGCACACTTCCGCTCATCTTCGTAAGTATGGACATAGCTATCATAAGGCCAGTCAATAAACCTACAATTGCGGCAAGACTACTTCCTATCTTTTCCTCGTCAATAAACGACAGAATTAAAATAGAGCCTACCAAAATAGCAATAGCCGTAGCAATCTTCATCAATGTTTCGGCTTTTAGCTTACTCTGATACGCTTCGAAGCATCCGCGAACGCCATCAAGAATTCCCTTAACACCGTCTAAAATGTCCGTAAATCCGGAGAAAGTATTTTTAAGATTTTTGATGAATCCTAATATCCCGCCACTCACACTTAATGTTACAAGGCTATTCAGTATATCGACAAAGCCTTTAATGTTACCGGATTTTATAGTTTCGAATAACCCAGCAAATGCTTTACCGAGAACGCTCATTACACATTTACCAACGGCAACTATGATTGTCCACAATTTACTAAATATCTGTAAAAGAGAACAGTCGAGCAAAGCCTGACCAATTTTCTGAAATGCTAAGACAAAGAAATTTTTTACATGCGACATTGCTTCGCCGATTTTACCAAGAACGTTATGTATCTTCTCCAATAACTTGTGGAAGAACTCAAATCCCGGGCTTTCAAATTTTTCTTTTGCCGCATTCATAAAATTTTTCAATGCTGCCGAGGCTTTTTGTATAAGCTTTGTGATTTCATTAAATATCTTTGTTTGTTTTAAATAGTTTACAAGTCTTTTAAAAGCATTAACGACTGCAATGATTACACTCGCTATCTTCCCGAAAACCTTATCAAATATCTGCGTTCTCTTAATTGTCTCGTCTAATTTAACGAGCCAGTCTCCGAGTGTTGCAGTAAAATCAAAGATACCGCCACTTGTTTTTGCAACCAGTCCAAATACAGGACTTAATGCTCTAAATATCGAGCCTAGTAATTGCTTACCAATATCTAAAACCGCAAATAACCCTTTTAAAATACGACCAATGTTATTGAAAAGTTTTTCGTTATTCTTTAATCTTTCCGTAAAATTATAGAAAGACTCAGTCATAGAATATAATTGGTCTGCGGTCTTTTTAGGAAATATCTCGTGGAATGCATCTTTTACGGTTTCAATTATGTTCTGTAATGCTGTTAATGCATTAAAAAGCCCATCAATAAGTAAAGCTCGTCCACCTAAATCTTTCCATTCGCTTAATAATTCATTTCTATCTTCTGCTCCGGCAGCAAACACGTCGTATAATTGATTGGCCAAATCAGTCCACAATACTTTTGCTTCTTCGTAGTTACCAAATATAATTTCAAACGTGTTCATCCATCCGGTGCTCACCGCATCCTTTACGGAATTGATAGCATCGGCGGCTGTTTTTGCTTCCTGTGCAGCTTTAAAAGCTTTGGAACCAAGTTGCATCGTTTCATCGCCGACTTTCTTCATGGCTTCCGATGCTGTTAATCCTTCTTCCTGTACTACTTTATATACTTCTTCCGAATACTCGCCGTATTTTTGAAGCGTGGCAAGTAATACATCAGCGGTAAACCATCCTTCCGACAAAGTGCTTGAAAAGTTAGCAGCTTCAACGAGAGTTCCTCCGCTTGTTTTTGCTTCTTTATCAAGAGTGCCTAAAGCTTTAGCTGTTTCTATTGCCAAATCTTTAAACTCTTGCGTTGCCATATTTGCATTCTCTATCGATTTCCAGTCCTGTAATTTTACAGCACCAACACCGATTGCCTGAGCAAGATTATACATGGCTCGACTTGCTTCATTCGTGCCTTGACCTGATACAGCCGCCCAGTTTGCAATACCCATCATTGCCGTGACCGACTTTTCAAGGTCAATACCCATTGAAGTAAATTTACCAATGTTTCCAACCATATCTACAAAGTTATAGCTAGTTTCATCGGTAAACCAGTTCAATTTATCCAGTTGCTCGTTAACTTCGTCAATCGATTGTCCAGTTGCACTTATAATGGTCTGAACTGCTGTTGTCTTATCAGCATACTTCTGCCATCCAGAAGCAATCTGATCAATCGTCAAAGAAGAAACAAGCCTTTTACCTGTATTGATTGCGGAATTTGTTATGTTGGCAAGAGCGGTAATTGCAATGACTTCTAACGCCGAAAATTTTCGCCCAACACTTTCAATCCCAGTACTTAATGCGGAAAACTCATTGGTAGAATCTCCTGCCGACTCGGCAATTTCATCAAGACCTCTTGCAGCTCCGCTAAAATTTAAACCTTCTTTTAATCTGTCGAGGCTTGAGATACTCGTTTGAATATTCTTTTCGAATTTCGAGTTATCGAAGCTCATCTCGACGACTTTTTCATCGACTTTCTTACTCAAACTTTCTTAACCTCCTCCCAAATTTCATCGGCTATCTTTTCGAAAATCGGTTTTAAAGCAGGATTGATGTAATCTGTACCCTCAACCCAATAACCGCTTCCTGTTGCGTGACCGTATTGCAAAATTACAGCAATCGGTACTCCATTTTGAATATTTGTGTTGTTGAACGTAACCGTTACAGTGTTTTTAGTTTGTTTGATTTCGTACTCCCAAGATTGTGATGTTAATCCAGTATCTTTCGGAGTAGCGGCAGCAAGGGCGGCAACTCCTTCTTTTCCACATCTGTCAAGTTGCACTCTAAAATCGTATCCTTTTAATCTATTCAAAAAGGAAAACGTTTTGGAAAAGTCACCCTTCTGCCTAATCTTTATCATCTTTGACTCCGTTTTACTTATTCGTCTTTTTTGTCGGTCTTATCATCGGTTTTGTTTGGAATAAACTGTTTAAGCATCTGCATAACCTTGTCATATCCCAAAGTAGCAACCAAAAAGCTCAAGAAAACCAATGCCACAATCTCAACAACGAGTAAGAATGAAAAAGGAATGTTTTTTAAGACAACATAAACAACCGAAGCGATTACCGTAATAAAAACCGAGACTATAATAGCCACAAGGTTAGACGGGCAATTCTTCTTACATGCGTCAAAAATCTTCTTGATTCCTTCAACAGTTAAACTCGTTACAATGGATATGGCTAAAAGAGCTGTGCCCAAAAATTCAAGCGACATGTTCTATTACCCCCTTGTATTTAATTTTTTTCTACGTGCAGCATTTAATTGCGCATTTCTACTCATAAGTTCTTTTTTACCCATTTTCTTTGCGGGCTGATTTTTAACGTTACAAATTCGTATCAAAGTGAGTAATCGATTGAGGTGCCATTTCTGACATTCGAAAGGGATTCCGTAGCTAATCATCCAGAAATAAATTAACTCCGAGGTGATAATTTCCCTACTTCCACCTTTTGTTTCGCGTTGCGAAAATGTTGTAGCCGTCATCGAATTGTTAATGTACTCTACGATTCTATTGAGAATTTTCTTTGGTATGGTATTAAACACATCTTGCGGAACATTCTGAGTAATCGTCATACATTTTATGTAGTCCAATAATTGTTCCGGCGTCTTTTTATCTTTTGTAAGAAATGGAACGTTCCATCTCGATTCCCACTTTGATATGGCAACTAAAGAATGTTCTAATTGAATAGTTGCACCTTTAGTTCCTACGAATTCGTTTTTCGTTTCATCCCACAGTTCTATAGGTGGAATGCAAACAGTAAGCATTATTCTTCAGCCTTGATTTTGGGAATAATACCGTTTACAAATTCAGCCGCTTTATCTGCATCGGTAGCGAGTTCCATAAAGAGAATGGAATATGCCTCGGTGCATTCGAATCTCTTCGAAATTTCTTCGGATTTCATAAACTGCCTTCCATCGGGGGACTTTTCGCCGTACGCCGCCAGAATAAGCTTCTTAAATTCGCGAATAATCGAAGGCTGGTCTTTGGTATTTACAATACTTTCAAGTCTTTCTTTAAGACCGCCGCCAATGCTGTACTGCATTTCTACAACTTCCGCTTTAGTCAGATTGAAGTAGAAATCTTCGGTTCTTTCCATACCGTTATAATCGGTATAAGTAATAGTTTTCTTTAACATAAATTTAATTCTCCTTTCATGAAAAATTTTAGAGCCGCCCAGATGTTACTCCAAACGGCTCTTTGTTATTTTATTTTGATTTACGCTACTTCCTCGACGCCCTTTACGATTTCGATTAACTCGGTAGGCGTAGGAAGCATAGGTTCCTTATCCTCGGTTCCGTAAAGAACATCTTCAATTGCTTTAAGAACCTCAGGCTTCGTCTTTCTCGAATCGATCGTGATAAGCGCCGTAGGCTTTTTACCGGGAACGTCTTCGGGCGTCGTAGAAACTTCCCAAGAGAAAGTAATAGCTTCAGGGCTATCGTTGACCGTGGCATACGATTTCTCACTGGGCTGAGCAAGACAGTTATATACCAAATGCAGTTTATAACCGTGACCGTTACCATCATCGTCGTTGCCGATAAGAGTCTTGTACGAAAGTCCAAACGGAACGTGGTCCTGCTGACCAACAGTAATTCCGTCGCCGATTTCCTCATTGCCCTGACACGCTTCAAATTCATCGGGGTAAGTATATGCTTCAATAGATGCGCTGAATTCTTCTGCGGACATCAAATTCAAATATTTGATGTTATCCGCATAAAGAGCCGTAGGTTCTGCGCCGGAAGGACTTTCATTTACAGCGGTTAAGCCATTCCACACAACGCCTTGGGTATACTTTCCTTCTTTACGAGGATAAAGAACACCGTTGCTGACACCGGTTTCGTAAAATCTTTCACCGGATTTATCCCAAACAAGTTTCATTGTCTGTTCTCCTTATAATTAATAATAGATTGTAAATACGTCATGATTTAAATTATCCGACACATAGTGACTGTTGAATTTACACATTGGTAATTTTGAAACCTTCTTTACAATAGCACTATCTGGATTCTTATCTACCACAACAAGTTTGTATGCCACTCCCTGTTTATAAGGGGAATTATCGGCATATGAATTTTCAATATTTGATCGTGAATACACAATCGCCGGATACAATATACGTAATGACGGAGGAGGTTGAAAATACACATTTCTATTTCCCATCAATTCTTCGAGGAGTTTCTGCAGATTTGGTCTGTTATCCATTGTATAATCCCCCCACCGCCATTACGAGTCTAGGATATGAAACGGTAATATTTGATACTTTCCATTTCGAATCCATAAACTCAACATATCGTATTGCATGAAAGTTTTCATTCGCAAACGGATCTGCAACGATGCTTATTTCGTTAGAAATGATTACATTATCGTTTACTTGATTTGCGGATTGCAAACCTCTCGTATTTTTTACTACGTCGCCGAAGTACTCCCTCTCTACTATAACTTCTTCCCAAACACCGGGAGATGTTTCAGTCGGGATTACATAACCAATTTTTCCGTGAAATTTAGGCATCGTCACTTCTCCATTTTGAATTTTTTACTCTTCAGTTTCTTCTTTTGCTTTGCCGTCTTCGGACGCAACGTACTCAAGTGCGATTGCCGAGTAAGGAGTAGTAAGTGCTCCGGAACAACGAGTCTCAATGAGATACTTCATTGCATTGTAGTCAATGTCGAAGTCATCAAACATATTCACGGCGCCGCCCTTATCCGCACCGACAGCATAGTCGTCGAGGTTGATGATAATACCAAGAAGTTCTCTGGTTGTTCCGCTCTTGTCCGTACGAGTAAGTCCTTCCATTACGGGAACAGTAATAATCTCGCTTACGCGCAATGTCTTTGCAAGTTTTTCTTCAGAATCGTAAATTACGCGACCGTTATTATCCTCAAGAAGAAGGCAGTCCGTAAGCATGTCTTCCGTAGTATAAAGAGCGGGGCTTCCCGAACCCTTATAGTTCTTACGTGCCTTAAGTGCCGCACGGATAAATGCCTTAACTCTTGCAGAGGTATCATTTGCAGGTGCGGAAACCGTCGCCTTAATTGTGAAGAGGTCTTCGTCGGTCCAAACGGGGCGAATATTGGTTTCATTAATCTTGTCATCGGAAGACGAGGAACGACCATCGCCGACAAGGAACGCTCTCGCAAGTTCCTCATCTAATTTGCCGCGCATTTCGCCCTTAATCCATGCAATTACATCGAAATCGGTAATATCGATAACGTCATCTCTGTCGAGCTTCTGTTTCTTATAAACGGTCGTAGGGGTAGTCGTTCTCTTGAGAAGACCGAATACCTCATCCTTCTTCATCTTGCCCTTGATATAACCTTTTGCACGAGCCTCTTCCTCAGTAATATTCGCAAAGAGTGATTTAATCCTCGAGAACGGGGTTTTATGTACGGCATTCATTACCTTTTTAACCCATTTCTGGTCTCTGTCGATAAATACGGGCGCATTGGTCATGTTCTTGGCATCGGGGAATAAATATTCGATATTATCGATGCCGTGCTGAATAAAGCTGTCTTTCATGCTACCATATCTTTTTGCGTCGGTAATTGCCGCCGCGATTTCTGCATGGCTAATAGTATCTCCGGTGTAGTTTTCATCGGAATCACTGAATACATTGTGTTTCATTTCTTTGTTATCTCCTTCATCGTTTTCATTTTCTTCGAGAGCTTGTCCGACAAGCGCATATAAAACGGTTTTCTGTTCTTCGTTCATGGAATCGATTACATCCTGAACAGTCTTTTCATTATTGGTAGATTTGTTGTTATTTTCTTCTGCCATTTTTTTAACTTCTCCTTTTTCAGAATTTTCTTTGTTTTCATTCGACCCTTCCGCAGAATGGCAAAGGTCAACTTTTTCATCGGTAAATATGATAGCCGAATCTTCAGAAGGAACCATCTCCCCACTATCACTATGACACATCACATTATCGATGAATGCGCCGGGATTTGCTCCGGCCAGTACCAAACTTACTTCACGAATTACGCCGTGGTTAACGCTGGCACCCTGACGCTGAAGCCTGTTAGCAAAGATGGACATTGCATCAATGTCTCCATTTTGAACTGCGATCTTTGCGTTCTTGGCTGCTTCGGAATTATTGAATTTGCAATAAGCATATACTCCGTCCTGTCGGTTCTCCAAAATAGCGTGCCCCAAAACATTATCGGGGTCATTGTGTTGGTGGTTCCAAACAAGCGGAACTTTCTTTCCGTTATCGTCTTTAAATGCGTTTTCGGCAATCGTTACCCCATCTGCGCATCTAACATTTGCCTTAGTTACCCATCCGCTGAAATCGTAATCTTTTTGCATTTACGTTTCCTCCGTTGGATTAGGATTTTCTGTATTTGTTTGTTCTTCGCTCGGCTGACTAAGATTCTTGTTTCGCAATTCGTCCGCTTTAGGATCATTAGCAGGCTTTAAGCCTATAATCTGCCTAATCTCATTCGATGACATGATTTCGTTTCTTGTAAACTTATCAGCCATCTCAGACAATTCACTAACAGGAACAAGCTTGAACGGGTCATTGAAGAATTGAATCGATTTCTTTTGAGAACGAGCTGTCTTTGTTAAAAACTTTCGTTTCATCTCGTCGACAATTGCAGAAATTATCGGTTCTATTGCTCGGTTCTGATAATTAAGTAAAGTCTTTTCGTCTGCCGAACCATCCATAATCGACTGAGTGATACCTAACTGGCTATATAGCATACTCGTTAAATATTCAATCTGCTTCATTAGATTGTTATCGACAGCGCGATTTAACTGCGTAATTCTTTCAGTACCATCGGTATAAGCTATACCATACTTTGAACCAGATAATTGTTTTTCAATATCTTTTCTTCTATCTTCCGCTTGTTTGCGCCGTGCTTCAGTTTTAATAACATAAGGAAGCTGGATAATTAAGTCCAACTTCCCAGAACCGCTTTGTTCATCAATAGCGTCTAATATATTAAGTTTTCGTATTAAACGCTGCATTGTTGAGTTCGGCTCGTTAATTACAGCATATAAAGGATTCTCAATGATGCATATATTTTTCTTAGCTAACGTAATATCTTCTTTGTTGCCGGTTTGCTCATTATAAACTCTAACCTTTACATGTTTTGGATACCACTCCAAAATCTTTCCGGTTCTTAAACTCAAAATATCATAAGAGCTACTCAACCTAGGATTTATCGTGGTATCAACCGGAACAATAGCTACGCATCCTTCATCAAGCATCGACATTACAACATCTTGTATAAATGCTCTACCAGTTTGGTCAGCATTTGCTTCAAGTGACAAGCAACTATTTAATCCGGAATCGATATCTTCTAAATATCTATCATTCTTGTCTAATTGCACGTGCCTAATTTGTATTGCAGCGACATCTAATGCTATTCGATTGTATACAGATGTAACTATTGACCTTTCGTTCCCTCTCGTGAATCTAGGTCTATCCGGTCTATATGTGTAACTCGTTCCGAAATCGACATACCGATATTCTTCGGGCGGATCGCGATTAAAGAAAGCATTCCAAGCGTTTTTCAGCCTAGAACCCATTGTATTACTCATTAAATATCTCTCTCCTTATGTCTCAACTTTATCTATTACTGTCTTTTTGTAAGCAACTTTTCCCGAACCATAAATTCCGTTCTTTAATTGCGACATATTGTAGCCTTGATCAGCTAATGCCATAAACACACCGACTTCTCCACGCTTGGCTACAAACGACACTGTTTTTCCAGAAGGTGAACGCAAACCCGAAACTTTTTCATTCATAAGAGTTGCCATCTTCTGATTGTATGCCATTATTGTAGATGAACTTAATTTTCCATTACTTGTATGGGCATTTGGATTTCTCATAAGTTCATTAGCATATTTTGATAACTCTTTGGATGATTTGGCTTTTGCTTTCGCCGTTATCTTTTCGCTATTTCGCTTTGCCCATTTTTGGTCTTTCTTGTCAAGCGCTCTTTGACGACGTAAACCAGCTTTTGTGAGGCTTCCGTCTTCATTCTGGTAGCGTCTTACACCCCAGCGTTGACCAAGAATACCATGATGATATAATTCATCCATAAATTCTCCTTAATCAAATGCCTCCCTATTTTCTTTATAAGCAATATATGCGTCCATCATAGAAGCAACAGGATCTATTTTTTGGTCATTTCTCTTTTTGAGCAATTTCCTATTTCCATTTGTGTCTTCCATGGTTATACAGTTACCCATAGCAAATGTCATTATGTCTTCATCGAACATAAGCATTCTTTCCTCGGATAATTTCTTCAGTTCGCCGAGCGGAACAGATTCCGTTTTAGCACCCTGAATTACTTTAACTATACCAAATGGACCATTTTCTGCTTCCCATCTATCAACAAACTTCGTTGCATTGTAGGGGTCGTATCCTAAACAACGAACGTCATATCCGCATTGGACAATATGATTATCCAAATCTTCATAGACTTCCATCATATCGAGAACCGTACCCTCTAAGACTATTAAACTACCCTCTTCCATAAAAGAGTTGTATTTCAATCTCATAGCTGCGTGAAGTTTTGTCAAGGTTAACGAACTAATATAGTTTCGAGTCTTAATTCCGAATGAACCATCAGGTAAAGGAAATAAAAATGTGAACGAGCAAAAATCGTCGCCCCTCGATAAGTCTGCTCCAAGAGCGCAAGCCATTTGCCAGAAATCACTTTTTCTATGTGGCAAGGTTTCCTCATAAGTGAAATAATAGGTATAACCTTCCATCGGAATCCCGAATCTTTTTGCCAAAATATCGTTTCTTGTAGCAGGTGCTTTTTCAGCACGCTCAACATCAAGTTGATATGTCTCATAAGATACAGTTTTACCAATATTTGGCTGGGCTTTAGTCCACATGTCAGGATTAGAAACTTCATCTATAGAATCAAGCTTATACCAAAATATGGAAACATGAGGATTGACATACTCCCCTTTCAAAATATCCATAAGCTCCATCTTAATGGTATCGCCGCTTCCGTTTCGGACAGTTCCTTCTGAACTTGTTGCGACAATTAAATAATCGTCAACTTTTGATGCACCTTGTTCTATCGCGCCTATAACGTCTTCTCTAACATCACCAGATAGCCATTCGTCAACCGATGCAACTTTACATCTCAAACCTTGAAGTTTGTTAATTGACATTGGTCTTATTTCCAACAAAGAACCAGTTAAGAAATTCTCAATACCGTTCTTAGTTGACGCCAACTTTACACGAAGGGCTTTTGAACCGGTTGTATTCTGTATGGAGCCTTCCGTTAGAAATTGAAAAAGCGGGCCTTTCGCCCGCGTTATAGCTGTTCTTATAGGTGACATAACCTCGTCAGCTTGTTTCATAGTAGGAGCTGTGGTTATCTGATGCGTAGTTGTTGTGTCTACATTTTCGAAATATGATTGAATACAGGAACAATACAACGATTTTGCCGCACCACGTCCAACTATTAAATATTGCTTATTTATTAACCGTTTCTTTATGGACTTCTTTTCGTAATGACCGCCGTGTCCGTCAGCATTTGGAGTGTATACGCTTCTTTCAACAAAGTAATACCATCCGAAAACCTGCTCTCCCCACAATTTAAACGTGTCTAACAAATGAAGGTCTGCACCGTCGGTTAATGTTAATTCATTCTCGCAAAAGGCAATCCAGCCTTCTACTTTTTCATCATCATAGTAAATTCCCGGGTTAGCAATCAAATCATCTATTCGATTCATCTCCATAGAAATTTCATTATTAACCGGTATTTCACCACGAATTACGGCATCTCGAAACTGGCCGTAATACTTCGGCGTTGCTGTATTCGATAATGCCATTTTGAATTTTTATTCCTTTTACAAAATTTTGTTTACGTAAGCTTTTGCACCAAGGGTAACAATACCCAAGCTAGCAACAGCAGCAATGCCAGCCGCAACGGAACTAGCCGCAGCAGCCTGTCCATAGGTTCTCATCTTTGCAGACTTAAGAACTTTGTTCGTGTATTCTCTTCCTCGCTGCTGATTAAGTTGACTGTATAACTCCGTTCCACGGTTTTTGTTCATTCTATCTTTCAAACCGCCGGGAAGTCCAGCTTTTGTCAATTTCTTAGCGTCGCTTTTAATCTCTGCTTTTTCGGCTTTTCTTTTTCCCGCTTCAGTCAAAGAGCCGTCTTCGTTCTGATAGCGTCTCACACCCCAGCGTTGACCTTTTACACCGTGATGCATTAAATACTGTTGATTACCCATCAATAATTTCTCCATATTATTTAAATTAAATAACTTAGGTATTTTTAAGTATATACCCACCTGTTTCTTCCCAAAGTATATTTAACATCAGCTTACCGAGCGATTGTTCCACATACTTTTTACCAACAACGGCGGCAGCTGTCAAACCTGCTGTTCCAAGGACAGCTCCAGATGCAATAGCAACTTTCTTAGCGACTGCTTTTCTTTTATTAGCAGTAACTTCTCTATATCGTGCTTTGGCTTTAGTGAGCGCCTTCTTTGCTTTTACTTCCTGCTTGGCTTGACGCTTCTTACCGGCTGCCGTTAAAGAACCATCATCGTTCTGATACCGTCTTACACCCCAGCGTTGACCTTTTACACCGTGATGAGCAATACTATTTGAATAGCTATTCTGATTCATAAGTTATACCACCCACATTTACTTTTTTAACTGTCTTATCGCAACTGCTATTCCGACAGCCGATGCGCCAATAGCTGTTACGCTTCCAACTATATCGAGCATGTTACCCAAATAATAAGAACCGCGTCCTCTATCGGCAGATGTTAAATCCGAATATTGTTTTTCCATATTAAGACGATTGACTTTTGCTTTTAATTCGGCATCCGTCATAGATGCTAATCCTTTTCTAACTTTCTTAGATGCGGAACGCTCTCTCATTCCATCAATCGCGTCAATGGCTTTTCCACCTTCTCTAGCAATGCTACTTGAAGAATTGAGGATTTCTTTAGTTTTACCATAGTTGCCAGTAGTCTTATCATACCCTCTTTTCTTTTTTGTCGGATGCCCATATCTATCTTTACGAACACCCCACTGCATTCCTTTTACACCGTGGTGCTTTATGAAATTGTCCATAAAAGAAACCCCTTTAGTAATCAACAACGGAATTTATCCGCCATTCATACTCGCTAATACTTTGTTTAATTGATTCGACTACGAATGAACTCGTAGGCGGGTCGAAGATAAGTCTTACTTTCAAATATACATAAGTTCTAATAAATCCGTTTAATGTTAAATTGCTACCAAATATACTCTCCCAAGTAGCAGAGTCATCAGAAATAGCAAAGCCGGATTTTTTACCCACACCCAACTGATTGAGTGTAGCAAAAGCGGAATTGATATGTATAATTATGTCCGCATCAAAAGACTTATCATCTGCATTCAATCCGAGTAATTTTTTTATACTCGTTAAGATACTTTCTTCATTCATACGATTCTCCAAATATCTAATGTTTCCATGGACAAGTATCATTAGCTCTTCGTTCTAGCAAAGAAATATCTTGCTCTGTCAAAGACCCATAATGTATTGCCATGTGTGTCGAATGCTTTGTCGTGATTGCGTTTTCAGGATCAAAGATTCGTTTATCTCTATTCATTACTTGTTCTATTGTAATAGGATTAATATGATGAATGACAATGAAGGTTCCAGTAATGTCGAAACCTTCGACACCTAAATCACATCCATTATCGCGAATGATTATCTCTCTTCGAAAACTTTTCCATTCTTCCGACCTATACAGAATCTGATTTATGTATCTCGAATGTCCGAATGTTTCAATACCTATACTTGAACATAGTTTTAAATAGTTATACCTTTCGATAAATGTTTCGAATTGTATAAGTTCCGAATATGTTTTAATCATCTTCAGGCGGCTCCTCATCATTAGTGTGGTAACCACCGTATTGCTTCATCGCGTAAAGCGCATTCTTGTACAACTCTTCTGTTCTCTTTGCTGATTCCAGATTTTCAGTTTTTGCTTTTACAAGTTTCTTTTGTTCTGACAAAATATCTCTTTCCAATCTTCCGCTCGTAGAACCGAGTTTTAAAAAATGTGTAATGACTTGAGATGAGGCTGTACCGTTTCGCAACTGTTCCTCTGCCGCATCATAAGCCATAGCAATTAATTGATTCTCCCTTGCTTCCGGCGTCATTCCGCGATGAGTAGGCTTTTTATCTTTCGAAGTTGCTTGCCCGACATTCTTTTTCACCGGATATCCTCCCCTTTCTAAAACTTTGGTGCCACTATTAAATAGTTATATAAGAGTTTAGCGGCGCAATGAAGGACTTTGTTTACCGGAAGCTCACTGAAAGGAGAAATAAGGGGGAAAAGTATTGCCTATTCGGCCTTGACATAGCACCTCCAAAGCGCCGCGCACTCACATAAGGATGTAAAAAATCCCGCCGGAGAAATTTCAAAGACCGGCGCGATACGGGTGGGGGGTGGTTTATCTGCGACACCCCCTATAACCCTTTCTTTGTTACGATGTTCTTTCAACTTTCTTGTAAATGTTTAAAGGATCGTATTTTATTATTTCGTCAATTGCTCTTTCGATTTCTGCATCGTTTTCTTCATCAGTTAATTGATCAGAAGTTTTTGCAATTCGAGCAAGCAGTTGGCAGGTATGGTGGTGGGCTTCAACATCGAAGCGGTACCACTGGTCGAATTCTGTAAAGGGACAGTACGGGTTGTCAGTTGTTGTAATAGCTACTCTTCTTCCTTCCATATTAACCGCCTCCTTTAATGTATTTGCTTATGGTTGAAGGAGAAACTCCAACAGCCTTTGCCATTTGTTCAATGCTGTATCCAGAAGCATTCATCGCTCTAATCTTAGCTGTTTTAGCATCGCTTAAAGTTGTTGTTTGTCTAGGAAGAGCACGTTCTTTAAACTTGTCTTGATCCGTGTAAAGAAGTATTTGAGTAAGCATACTATCCGATATTGCACCGGCTTGTATAGCCTCCCATTCCCTATCACTTATCTCTATGTTGTTTCTTTTAGCCCCGACTTCTAAGCGTGCCCTAGTAAGTTCCTGTTGAGCATACTTTTTTTTATCTTTTTTTGACATATCGGGATTTTCTTGTTCTTTTGCTTTGATACGGGAGTTTGCCAGTAACTGTGCCCTACGCTCCTTAGGGGCGTTCTTTAATGCTATATTGAGCTGTGCAGTTAAGTGCCTAGCCTCGGTATCGTATGCCGCCTTAGCGGAAGGCGAATATTCTAATTTGCCAGTGTTGTAAAGTTCAATTCTAGCTTCATTAGCCATAGCCTTCATTTTATTTGCGTAATTCGCATAGGCTCTTTCTTTAGGGTTGTTAGCATCGGAGACAAGTGTAAAAGCGTCATCGGTTTCCATCATCTTTGTACTCTCGGTGGTTGCTTTTACTGTTGTAATCTTTGCTGTAGGTGGTATTGGTTCATATTTTCCTGAGTTTGGATTTTTGAATGTTTTAACCCCATTCTTAACAACGACATTTACTTTTCCGTCAATCCCCGGAATTTCAGCTTTTGAATATTCCCTATTTGTTTCTTCATACAATTTTTTACCAGTAATAGGGTCAAAGTAATATCTTTTCTTTTTACCGGTATCAGGGTCTTCTATCCAAACGCCCTCTTTTCTTTCATTTACATTTACTGGCGATTTAGCCCTAGATATAATTGTGGAAGCTCCACCGCCACTTTGATATTTTTCACGGAGTTCTTTAATGCCGTTTTCTTTTTCACTTAATTTATAATTTAAATGATGTTTTTCGGCATCAATTACAACCATGCTGTGCTTAACTGCTCTTGTAAGCTCTTCTGTAGATGCGCCCTGAAGTGTCATATCTGTAATAAGATTAGATATCTTACCCATTTCCATATTTGTGTTTTTCATAACACGCATTCCTTCTTGGGCAGGATATGCATCTTTAGGGTCGAAACCTTCCAATCCTCTTAAAGCAGGTGTAGAAGTAATGTTAATTTTATTATTTTTTCCGTTTCCACTTGTCGGGATAAGCATAACTGTGTCGCCATCGAAATCGGCTCCAGAAAGACGACTAGCTACAGAACTATTTATACCAACAGCATCAATACTGTTCGGTCCTATCATTTTAGAAGCTTCTTTTTGCTTATTATTAACCGTTAAAACGGGAATTTCATACGTTCCGGCGTGGGGATATCTTACTAATGCAACTTTACTACCATCCTCATACTTTGGAGCATATATTTCTGTGTCTTTCATAGATGATACAGGTAATATAACATGCCATTTCTGACTAGGTAATGCCGCAGCTTGAAGATGCTCAGCCGCCTTATCACAATCGTCTGCGAAGCTCGCTAACAAAACTCTTTTTATTGTTGGATTGGTTAACGATTTAATTTCCTCAAATTCGGCTGCTCTGTCTGCTTCAGTTAACGACAATTGTCTTGTAATTAACGACATATTTTGTTTAGCGAGGAATTGACTAGGTAAAGTATCTTCCCAATCTTCCCAATCGCCTTCTTCTCTGGTCTTATTGACTAACGATAATTGTTCTTTTCCATTCTTATCAATATAATAACTTTGACCGCCGTGCTCCTTAACAAGTGCTCCGAAAGGATTATCTTTATCGGGATTTCCATTAGCATCGGTTTTTACTTTTTTCAAAACATCCATTTTATCAACAGATTTGCTTTTATTTGTATTAAACCGAATATCAACTCCTTCAGGAAGGTCATCAGAATATACCGCCATACCTTTAAGGTAATGAGTGTCATCTACCAAAATACGAACTTGTGCATAATGACTATTTCCGAGTGACAAATCTTCTACACCACGGCGAATCTCGATTAAACCATCTTTATCTATGCCGCCTTCTTCTTTATAGCGAATCTGAAGTCTGCTAGAATCCATACTTTTGGGATATACAAATGCAGGTTTAAAAGTCTGTCCGCCATCATAGGAAATATAATCGTCCTGAACAGAATGAATTTTACTAAAGTCATATATCTCTTTATGTTCTGTTCCCGGAGGACAAAGAACTCTTAATGTGGTTTGTTTTCCCGGATTATTTACCTGAGGAACACGTCCACCATAAACTTCATATCCCTCAAGTTGTAAAATATAAATGGCATTCTCCATTCTTCCTTTGGAAACGCCAAGTTCTTTTTCAACACCTTTACCAATATCAATCATCCCAAGAGAATCTACTTTTTCTTTTAAGAAATTAGCAGTGTTTTGAGATGCCGACATTCTAGCTTCAGATTCCGAGTTAAGCAATGAACGAACTGTCGATTCATTAATTCCCATGCGCCTTCCGATTTCAGAATAGTTTAAACCGTCAGCTTTTAAACTTTTTGCCGACGCTACCATCTGCATTCTTCTCTCATTTGTTGCTAAGGAAATTTGAACTCTAAGTTTTCCGGTTGTTGTATTCATAGCTTTTGCTATCTCAACTTCTGTCAAACCTTCTTGTTTCATCTGTTCTATTCTGCTTAATAAATCTCCGCTATGTTGATACGGGTCTTCACCAGAACCATACGGATATCGACCAGAATGGTACTTGGTTCCATAATGAAGTAACTCATCAAAGCTTTCTTCGTTATCAACAGGAATATCAAAATTCTCTTCCATTATAAGTCTTCCTCCATAGCAAGTTTTGTAATGATTTTACTGAATGTAATAATTTTATCCATTATAGGTACTATAACGCTGGCGTCAGGTTCGTCTATTATAACCTCATCCGATTGATAGATACGCAATTCAATTTTAATATCAGCTGGACTAACTCTGTACTCTAAACAAAAAAGAGCAGCATAGATTCTTAATTGCTCTATGTGTGCTCTCTCTTTTCCAGTCTTTAAATCGTGTATTCTAAGAAAGTTATTTCTAAAAGAAATAGCGTCCGCTGTTCCAAAACACCATTCCGAAAAATATAAAACCTGTTCCGGATGCATTCTATAACCTATTGCATCATTTACATACTCGTTAAGAGTTTTTTGCGATTTCGGAAGTTTTTGTCTCAACCTTATACACATCGCCGCGAACTCGTGAAGTTCTGTTCCTTTTTGAGCAGCTCTGAGATTTGAAAAGGTTTCAACTAATTTATCATCATTGTAATTTAACCAATGATATTTACTCGCTCCAAGAAAAGCGTGTTGCCCCTCAAGATTTGAATGCTTGTTGAAGTTCATTTAAAATTTTCTCCTTATTCTCGGGATATATAAAAGCCGAGTAAGACATTTTATTTAATAACTCAACATAGTAATCCTGATTAGGACGATGACTCGAATTCTTACTTTTCTTTCCTTCTAAGGTAGCCCACTTCTTTCCGAACAATATCAGTAAGTCTGGTATACCTTGTCCATCGCTAGGATCCAAATGAAATACCATACATCCCGGAAACAGTGCTTTTAATTCTTTAATAAGCTTTGTTTTGAAAGTACTTTCTAACATACTGGTCTCCTGCAAAAATTAAAGAGAAAATGTTCTATTTTAAAAATATAATCACTCTCTCCATAAAGGAAGATGTTTTTCACGCGAATATAAAAGCCCATACCGATTAGAGTACAGGCTTTTACAAACACGTTTATTTTTTTAATCATCAAATATTTTACAACTATTTCGACAACTAGGATAAGGTCCACCACAAGCTATACAGCATTCTGGAATATCATCATCTGGGTCTTCGTAATATTCATCGTAATCTGCATTGTCGTCCCCTTCTAACGCATATTCGTCTAAATATAACGTGTGACCGCAGTTTGGACACATAAATTTCAATCTGGCAATACTGAAACGCATCTCAGTACCGCAACACCCACAAGAAGGCGGCATTGTGAAATCATCGCAATAGTCATTAATATTTTCTTCGTCATCGTCATCTCCGTAGGGAGATATCAGTCCTTTTAAGTTACTTAGCTCGGAATTGTTATTACCGCGCTTAAAAATATCTTGCTCTTTATTGTTTCTCGATTTCCCCATAATCGTAAATTCTCCTTTCAGTTTTTGTTATCAAAGTATAGCATAAAACAATCGACAAATCAAGAACTGATTCGGGGGAGGTCTAGAATATAAAAAGTAATCAATTAGTAGAATTGTAAGTTCGAAAGCACACCTCCACTAATTTTTTCTTCTTGCCCAAAAACCCGTTTTTATTTTTGACTTATATTAATTTTTAATATTTTTTATCACGATTAATTAAGAATAAAAGTGGGCAAGTGGGCAAACGTACGTAAAATTCTTCAAAGATTGGCTAAAATATGCCAAAAATCATTGTTTTTAAAGGTTTTTCATAGATTTTAGTAGATTTTTTAAGCCCACTTTTAAAGTGTAAAAACGGGCTAAAGCCCACTTTTTTCGGGCTTATTAAGCTCATCTAATTTTGTTTTAATGTCTGATAATATGGTCTCAACTTTCTTTCTGCTTTTCGGGTGCATCTTAATATAATCTTTATGGGCATCATACCAATTAAATATTTCATAAAGGTTACCGGTTTTCCAACTGAAAGACCACCAATCGCATATCATTTCTAAAATATAATGATAAGGAATTTCTATTAAAATTTCACCCTCTTTAGGTTCATCGTTGTTTAAAACCCAATGTTGCCAATGATGAGGATTTCTATGAATATGATTAAGCCAAGCTACTCTAAATGCATTTACCACTGCACTCGATTTATTATTACCGTAGAAATAATCGTCATAAGGTTTATACTCATCCATATCGTTTTTGGAAGAGTCATGCATCTCACAAATATAACATTCGTAATTCACATCGCTATTAATTAAATTCGGAAGATGCTCCCTTATCCAATAAAAACCTTTTGCAACATTATTTTTATGCTCTCTTAAATATATGTCGTAATCTAAGCTCATATCGTTTTAACCTCATTTTTAATGTTTTGACTTCTTATAAGATTTAAAGAATTTACAAGATTGCATAATGCTTTTGTTGCTGATCTCACAGTATTTGTAATATGTATAATTGCATTACTTAATTTTACTATACCGTATTTGGTCGCCGAATATACCTGTTTAAATCCGCCACATTTGTAAAGTTTAGTTTTTACAATAATCGCTGTTAATTCTTTTTGTTTTGACTTTTTCTTTACTTTAATGTATCTAAATAATTTTTTCTTATAGATACGCTCAGATTTACTTAAATGCATATATTTCTCCTTTACATTTAATATCTTAAAAACAGCATATAGCCAACAATATAACTATTGAAGCCAATATCGTTTGTTTAATTAACCTATTCACCTTTATTACCGCTTTTTCTGTGATGTAGAAGCCAATCGCTCGCAAGCCGCTTATCGTATATAGCCTCAAACTCAACACTGTAAAAAATATTTCCGCATTTCTTACACTTTCTTTTTCTATAAGTTTCTTTTTGGATTGGATTTTTTACAGAATCTATCACATCTGATTTATTATTACATATAGGACAGTCCATTAAGAACCTCCGTTGTTCAGAATATCGTCTATAGTCATCTGATGAGGTTCGAGCGGCGGTTTCAACGTTTTCTTTTTCTTAGCCGCCTCCATTTTTCTTTGATAAGGTTTAGTAATCACTTTACCCAATAAACCACGCTTTTGAAAAGTTAAATATATCGCTATAACCTGATCTTCGGGCATATTCTCTACTTTATTTTTCCACTTTTCCGTAGGATATACTTTTGAAATAGCTGTCCTTTGCTCTTCTACAGTCACCTTTATCTCCTCACCTTGCTCTTACTGTTGATGAACCAATCTCTTAATAATCTTTTCGTAGGTGGAACATCGAATTCAACAGTATAGAAAACATGCCCACATTCTAAGCATCTTCTTTTTCTATATGTTTCCTTATTCTTTTTATTATGTACAATGGCAAACGACTCTGATTTGCCTCCGCATTTAGGGCACATTTTCTTACTCCTCTTTAATTGTTTTGAAAATAATGTTTCTTAGCAAATGCTGATTGGTTAAACTCTTTTTTTTCTCGTAACGACTTTGCTATTGCTAGCTCTATACCACTTCTCGATTTTAGGTGGTAATAATATAAATCGGTAAACGGAGTTGTCATTCTATCTATTCTTCCAGCTGACTGCTCCATTATCTTGTATGAGTAGTTTTCCGAATAGAATATAATGGTGTCGGTTGTTATACAATTCCAACCTTCAGCACCAGCCGTATACTGAACTAAATACACCCACGATTCACCAGTAGGTATTGGTTGATGATTGTGTCCGTTCCACTCTGCCACATTTAAACCAGAGCTACCGCACAATTGCCTTAATAATTCGAGTTCGTAATCGAAGTTGTAGAATATAATCGCTTTCGGATGTTTCTCTAAAATCTCCATAAGAACTATTTGTCGTGAAATATCCGTATTTACAATTCTTCGCAGTTCGTAACAGAACTCGCTAGCACTTTTTATTGGTTCTCCTGTTGCGGGGTTTTTTCTGTTTCTTATTAGATCTTTATAATCCTGAATATTATACTTAACATACACATCTTCGTGATGAGATACCGTATGTCGCTTAAAATCCATAGTAACAAGAATAGAATTTCTAAGCTTTATTAATTTTCCAGTTTCTAAATATCTATCAACTTTCGGAAACTTTACTCTGTGATTGTAAACAATATGATTTCTAATAAACTCCGTTTTGTTTTTGAAGAATTTATTTGCAACGAACACTGGAATATAATCCTGCCAAGTATCGCCCGGTGTTGCTGACAACAGAATCCAATTGTTCTTATCTGTTATTTTGTAGAAAGCCTTAACCCAAGCTCCAGAGCCGACAACTCTTTGTTCGTCAAATATAAAGAAAGCTCCTTTTACATCAACGTACTTTTGAATATTATTCCAAGAGTCAACAACAACATTGTGAGAATATAAGCTTTCTTCTTTGTGCGTTGTAATTAAAAAGGGAACCATTTCTGATTCCCATTCTAATGTATCTCGTTTTCGAGCAGTAGTTATTATGTATAAGTCCTTCACCTTACAGTAATCCATAGGTTCGTACTTATTCTCATCAAAGTAACCGTCCTGCTCTTTAAAGTAATATGCTAATGCCGTTCTAGATTTTCCGCTTCCGACGCCACCGCATAATATGTTTCCGTTTTTTAGACGTTTCATAGCGTCATATTGGTAATCTCTAAGACCGTATGCCGACATATTAATACCCTTTTATTGGATTGCTTTGAATATCCTTTAATTCAGGAGGACATGCACCCTGTCTGTAAACGATTATTTTTGTATCGGGAAGTTCGGATTCTAATTCCGCAACATCTACGCTACCATCTTCGACATACATAATTTTGGTGTATGTTTTCGGGAGAGATTCGTTATGCCCGTCTATGAATATTTTCTTATCTTTTAAATCTAACTTGTCCATTATTCATCTCCATCTGTTAAAATATTTGCTTTATGTAAAGCTCTTCGTATTCTCCAAACATCGGAGAAATACATTGGGGTGTACCAATATTTATTAATATCGTCATTTTTTCGCATCGGGTCTGTAAGCGTATTTGCTATTTTTACATATCCCGCACAACCTAATAATGACAATTGTAAATAACACATCAATCCAACTGTTTCATCTATATCCTGTCCTGTAAACAGAATATAGTTTTGAAAGTTCTTTCCTTTTTTGCTAAGAATTCTTCTAGCAACATTCGCGCTAGCAATTAACGTAGCACCCGCCCCGCAAGTCGGGTCGTTTATCGAGTGATATCCAAGTCGATTAATATCATCTTCTAAACCCAATAAGTTTATTTCAGACATTAATTTACAAACATCGTATGGCGTAAAGAATTGTCCTCTATTCCTGCTACCCAAATCAAGCTCCATAAATATCTTTCCCAAGAAATCTTGTTCTGGATTATGTTCCAAAGCCATAGTGAGTTTAGCTAAAAGTTTAGGGAATAGTTTTCTGTCTCTTTCGTTGTACTTGTTGATTGTTTGTAGATATGCGTTTTCTCGGTTTACATAATCGTTTTTTGCTACTACATTTGAAAAAGAGCAAGCCGACATAAATATAAAGTCTTGCCAAACTTGCCATTTACTGTTTCCATATGTAAGAATACGGAATGTCTTCAAGAAGTCTTTTACATCGTCATTTAACATAAATATTTCCCCCTTTTGTAAAATATAAAAGAAGAGCCAACGCTCCTTTCATTCGTCAGCTCTTCCTATACTTTTAATATTGTTTGTTAAAACGGCGGTTCGTCAGGACCTTCAAATCCCGAATATTTTTCCGCAAATTCATCTTCGAAAATCGTAACATACATCGTTTTCAAATATGCTTTTACGCCGCATTTGGTTTCGTCCTTACCGGGAATCTCCCAATTATACGGGCGAATAATCAAATCGACATTCTTAATCTCTGCGAAGTCCAAAGTCGAAATAGTGTCGGCATCGAGCATCGTCTTGTTCTTCCCCGTGATAAGGAATACCTTAGGCGGAATGTTGTCGAAGCTTACGGAAACCTGAAGATAATATACTTCTTCCTCATCTTCGCTACGAGCAGGAAGTTTTCTGATATTCCAACCAGCTCTAAGCAATTCTTCTGCCATCTCGGGGTCATCGATAATTACACAGAAGTTTTTGGCTCCCTGTCTGTTGTACTTACTACCTTCCCCTTTGAAGTTGCGGAAGATAATCTTTGCGTTCTCGATATTAATATTATCGCGTACTTGTGCCATTATTTTTTATCTCCTTTTTTATTATTAATTGTTAATCCGGATATATCGTATCCTTTCGCACAATCGAAATGGAATTCATCATCGCAGAAGTCGGGGCAATTCTGACAAGGCGTTTCCGACCCGCAAGGAGCTAACCAAGGCGGGAGGTCAGGCAACGGTTCTTCTTCATCCGATACAAACCATTCAAAATCGCCATATTGAGAAATGGTATCTATTGCGTCATTTGCCAAATTTTCATAGAATGATTCATCAATATCCTTTTCTCTGCCAAGTTCTTTAACCATTTCCGATTCGAGCCACCGATATCCAGTAGAACCGGAAGCTGCATAATACTTACCCTTATCGCCACGAAATAAAACGCCACCGTTCGTACCGTGCTTTACGGGTGTAAACTGACCAACCCTACCAACAAATTGATAGTTATGACCTTCGCCTATTTTTTCATTCAAATCGCTGGAAATATCAGCAAACTGATCTTCACTTAAAGCATTCTTCTTGAAAGATTTTTCAGCTTTTTCGAGCTGTGCCTCATACACACTTACATCTGGAAGTTTTTCATTCATATCCAAATATAAGTTACCTTTCGATACTGCAAATGTTTCGCAGAAGTCCTCAAATGCCAGCGGTTCTTTAGAGAAAAGCCTCTTAAATAAATAAGGGACAGCAAACTGTTTACCAGTCGCCGTCCATTTTCCTTTTTCTTTTCCGTCCTTATACTTTGCAATATAAACTGCATCGTTTACAAGACACATCCTATCGTATGTTGCCTCATGTTCGAAAGTATAGCCATACTTCTTACCGAAGTCCATTACAAACTGAATTATTTCAGGCGTTGCATTCGGAATCTTAATCGAGTCGGTCTTAATATGTGCTACGGTAAAGCCACGCTTTTGAACCTCTTCTTTTAAGTCAATCATAAACAACGCCCCTCTCTTCGCCACGATATTATCTACATTTCTCTGGTCTCTGAAAGGATTCTCAAACGAAGCAGAAGTTAATCCGTAAACCGAATTTATAGCAGTCTTTAACGCATCTGCGAGTTGCTTGGACGTCAATTCTCCATCTTGAACTCTCTTAATATAAGGCGTCAATTTGCCATCCAGCATTTTGTTTACTTCGTCCCAAGCCTCGTGCTTGATGCTTACTCTGCCTTCTACTATTTCTCTAAAGGCTCTTGTAAACTCGGGTCCAAATAAACACTCGGCAATTGCACTGTGCGGATGCATCGAAGCAATATCAAGCAAAGCCACATTCGTGTACATTCCGGGTTCAGCGTAAACATAACCGCCTTCTCCAACTTCTTCGCCTTTATATATGGACTTCCCACGTTCGAACCGATATCCCGGGAAGTAAGGCAATAAACTGTTTTCGGGACCGTGCTTAGTCTTCATCATATCGGGACAAGCTTCTTTTAAGAATATCAATGTATCCCTATCAAGATGATGTACAGGTTCTGCAAGGTTTCTATAATTAAATTGTCCTTGCGGTTTTCTGTTCTTGCCAAATATAATTCTTTGGGTTAACGTATTCGTAGTATCGTTTACCGTCATCCCAGCTAAATCTGCCAGAATCTGACGAGCCGTCCAGTCGGCAGATAAGTAATCGAATGCAGCCTCCGTGGCTATTACGTCATTATCGCAATATTCTGCTACTTTAATCCACTGGCTTTCAGGAACGGGTTGATCCCAAGGAAGACCTAACTCCTGATGGTGAATACCCATTTCTATTTCAAGCTTTTTAAGACTCTTCTTATTGCCAGCCGACGCAAAATCGTAAATATCGGTGTACGATATGTTGTAAGCCTCACCGAACAGATAGTTTGAATTTCTATCCGGATTGTTGATTATCTTTTGTGATAAATCAAAAAGCTGTTGTTCAGTGTACCCCATCAATCTGGCATAAAGCATATGGTTATCATATCTTCTGCAGTTAAACCCGACTAACCTAAATCTCATTAATTCTTCTATTTCTTTAGGTTTCGGATTTATCATTCTCACAACAGAGTTATTCTTACCACGGAATTTCCAGTTAACCAAAAACAAATTGGGGAATACTTCGACGTCATAAAATACGAGTTTCGCATCATCGTTGTTGACACTCTCGGAACATTCGTCCGATTTAAATTTCATTTTATTTACAATTTTTATGCATTTGTCAGCGGAATGCGAACTGTTCGCAGCAAAGGCCAACACTGCATTTCTCATATCAGAAACATCGTACTTAATATTATTGTTGTACGCGTCTTCCAATATTTTAAATATAAAGTCGATACTCGGTTTTGTGTAACCGTGAATCTCTTTATTCAGGTTCTTTTTTATCATCATCCGTATTTCTTTTTCATTCTGTACGGACTTAAAATTTACCATCTTATCTTCTCCTTTCAGCGGTAAACCAGAACTTATAGTTGCTATTTGCAAATTGTTACATTTTGTAAGTTTTCTTCTCAACGAGCTACCACCAGTGAAAACTTTAATTTCAATGTTGGTGTCGTAAATTCGACTAAGCTTGTCTGCATCACCACTATAAATATAATGCAGATGAACTCCGCCTCCTTTACTTATTTCTCCGTATGTAGCAGGCCACTTACTAGCTTCTAATAGACTTGCTTCTGTATCTTTGTTTCCATTCTTGTCCTTAATATCAAAGTCTATTACAATATGGCTATCGGGAACTTTTACGTAATGCAACTTGGTTGTATCCAAGTCTGACAACTTCGTAATAACTTTATCCCACTTTTTTTTCGGAGTTTCATCAGCCGTAGCATATTGTGCTGGACATGATGCGTATTCCTTATCAAATATCGACTCGGAACAATCAAATATCAAACCGGGCTTTGTTTCAGTAGTTTCTTTAACATTAGCCTCAACTTTTTCTTCGAATTTATCAGTTTTAAACCCAATATAATAGCTTCTAACTCTTGAACCGTCATCGGCGTTATAACGCTCACGATACTCTCTAAAATAGTTTTTAAGTTCTTCTTTAAATGCTCTTTGCGGAAGAGGAAATCCTACCTTTGCGTCATCGCAATATACCTTATACATTTCCCAAGCAGCTTTGAGCGAGGTCCCGTCTTCCTTTGAAAATACATTATACGAATCTAAGACATAGTTGTAAAAGTCATTTGATGCTCCAAGCATCGAGATTGGAATATAGTCATCGTATCTACCGGGATTTTCCAAATATAATTCGTTACATTTATAGGCAATGCCGCCGAGTTCGAACTTAATTTGGTTTACTAATTTTTTGTAATCTCTAGGTTCTACTTTATCGCCAGTTGGTGAAACATCAATAAGTCTTCGTATCAATCCCGACTTTGCGTCTGTAATCTTTACAGGCTTGTTAGTTCCCATAAATAAGAAACATTTAAATCTATTTACATAAGTCGATTTAAATTTTTCATTAACAGTCATAAGCTCGTGAGATACTAAACTATTTAATCTTGTATTGTCCTCTATTCTCGACAGGTCTCCATCGTGCTGAATGGCAACCATCGGGTTTGACTTGAATGCCTCCAACGCAAACGAGTTACTGGACGAGCCAAGAGCCTTCGCATCGAATACCGAATAATATCCGTCAAATAATTGCTGAATAATATTAAGTACCGTCGACTTACCAGTTCCAGCAGATCCGTACAAAACCATAAATTTTTGTATTTTTTGTGAATCACCGGATACTATAGACCCAATAGCCCATTCAATTTTTCTACGTTCTTCTTCAGAATATAACGTAGACATAAGCTTGTCGTATGCAGGAGTCTCGCAATTCTCTAAAGGATAGTTTAATTTTTTACTTGCATAATCCTCTTTCGTGGTTTCGTGGTTCGAAAATATAATTCTTTCATCGAGCATCTTGAACTGATCTCTCATTTGTTTCTGACAATATTTATGCCAGCTATCAATCATACCAGTTTCCGCGTCCCACATATGCAGGACCTTTACTCGAGCATCAAATTTGTCCTTGTTCTCTTTGGCGTAAATATCAAGCTCTCTGTCAATAAGCTGAATAGCGTCTTCCTCATCGGTAGACCAAAGCCCTTTTTCCTCAATCCAAATAGCATAGAAATCCCCACCACGAACCATTAAATCCTTACTCTTTTTAATGATGAATTTGGGATAAATTTCTATTACACCGCGTTGTTTGCTGCGCGTAGAAATCATCAGAAAGTCTAACATGTAGCATCCATTATTCCGACATCAGTCGAAATATCCCTCCTTCTTCATTTATTAATTTTTTATTTTGCATTACTTTTTCCTCAATCTCTTAAGTCAGATATTGAGAGTGGCGTCTAAATACCAGCACATTTGGTACCAGATTTCGACTTCGCGTAAATCGTATTTACAATTATTTATAACAAATAATCCGCCTTCACCATTGCTTGAATATTCTCGGTTCAGAAATCTAAAAATAACAAACCTTGCAAATTCATCATCATAGTTGTTATCATCCATAGACCCCAAACCGAGATTATCAATCATTGTCCAGAACCATTTGCTTAGCCTGTTCCCCTCTTCTGGATCGCTCATAGTATTTTCGCATTGAAACGATAAAGCGACCATCATCTCCAACACGCTACACGGTACATTATCAATAAGCGACGCAATCATCGGTTGAATATAACCTTGCTCGTCGCCGAAGCGGTATCTCAAATCGATTCCGTCCTCTGCTCTGTTCTGATCCATTCCAATAACAACTTCAAAATCAACAGAATGTAACAGTTCAAATAATTTGGAATAGGAACGTCCTTTAAGATACCGCCCGTCAAACACGATTCCGCATAACCATTCGAAATATCGACTAGACAAATCTTCTCTGGTCATTCAGAATATCAATCCTCCTCGTCGCTATCGTCCGAATCATCTCCGGAAATATCCGAAAATTTACGATTGTCCTTTGCGACTTCATAATATATCTTAACTTTGTCATCGCGAACGTGAAGCATATCATCCTCGTATTCTCCGAAATGTTTCAAAGCCTCTTTACCGACTGTGTTCTCAATTTTAACAGGCTTATCCATCTCATCCGCAAGAATGCCATCCGCATAGTATGTAAGATATATGGTTTCGTACGAATCATCGTCTTCAAATTCGTCAGGCGAGATAACAACACGGTTACTTTTTTTTGTATTCTTTTTTTCAGAAACAACTACTTCTTGTACTACGTTGTTGTCTTTTTTAGCCTCGGCATCGCTGCCCTTTGCACCAGCATAGTAGTTCGCATAATCAACCGGAGGCTGTTTTTCCTGTTTTTCTATCGAGCTTTTTAAAGCCTTTGATTTGTTTTCAGAAATTTTTTCTTCCGATTTTTTGTTGTTTTCGTTCTTCGAATTTTCAATCTCATTAAGATTCTCGCAAGTTTTTACTTCCTTGTTCTCTTCAAGTTTGGAAGAATATAAATCTTTAATTGATTGAACCTCTGCATCGATTCTCGCATCAAATTTTTTCTTTAAAAGAAAATACGAAACTCCGCCGCCGATAGCTCCACCAACAAAAAAGCTGGCAATAATTTTAAATGTATTCTTCATTTTTTTCTTCGCTCCTTATTGTCATGATTGTTAATGCTAATCCGCCCAATAATGCAGATGCACTTAAAAGAACTCCGCCAACAATATGACGTTTCTTTGATGTGTTCAATACATAATCTATAGAATTTAAAATATTGTCGATGAGTTCAAACATAATCATTCCCCCTTTCCCTTAAGTACTGCTAATCCGCCTACGAAGCATACGCCGGCCATCGCCGCCAACGTACACGATACAAATGCTGCGAAACCGTTCATATTAATCCTCCCTTTTTCGTTATTCTTTGTGTGCATAAGTCAAAATATCTCCGTCAACATTGAAGTCGAGCAAATATCCGTATTCAACTTCTTCACCTTCATCCTTTGTGCAAAGTTTAGTAGCTCTGAAGTCAACGTAATTATCGCCGCGTTTATTATTTTCTTTATCATAAATCCAACCGACTACTTGTCCAGCTTTTGTCTCTTCGAAACCGAGTTCTCTGTATACTTCATTCAAATATAAGTAACCCTGAACAATAAGTTTGTCGTTCATGTATCTTTGAATCTGACTGAGAAAGAACGTGTTATAATCATCATCCAACATGAAATTTGGATTTTTTCCGTCAAAAATTCTTGCGAAATCGCTTACGCCATCATAACCGGTTTTGAGAACATCTTTTTTTACTTTTTTATCTTTGCCGTTTTCGTCCGTAACAGTTTCAGTTACTTTATCCTTATGAATATCATAACGAAGTTCCTTATCAACTTCACTTCCGAAACGCTCGATTACGCGATTCCTGTAATCATTAAAGCTCTTATCAACCGTAGCATAAGCCGCTGCCAAAGCCGCCGCCCTTTTCTTTAAAATATTATTCGATGCGATGATGCTTGTTAAGGACAAGCCACCGAGAATAATAGCAGGTGCATATAATCCGATAATTTTTGCGCCAGTTTTCAAATATACACAAGTAAGCTCTCTTCCGAGTTCTTTCTTTGTGTAGTTTTCAGAATCCGACTCTTTTTTTTTGTGGATTACTTTAATTTTTTCTTTTGCGTCATTTACATGCTTTCCAACTTTTGTTGTCGCGACACACGCTAAAACAGCACTCACAACAACTCCTGTTACACCGCCGGCGATAAGAATTTCGGCACTGTGTTTCTTAAAGCCCAACTTGGTTTTAGCAAAAACAGTTTTGAGCTTATTTCCTACTTCCAGTTTCATTTCTTTGATTTCTCCTTCTTTTCTACATGCTTAATCAAATGCTTTAAATACCATTCGATTTTCTTTAAGTCTTCAATGCCGTTTTTCTTTTTCCAACGACAAATATACTTAATAATGTTACCCGTATCGGTTGCCTCAACTCCTTCAAGTCCTTCCGTAAAAGCCTCGATAACATCGATGACTTCCATTCCCTTCTTTGATTGATAATGAGGCGGATGATTAACATAATCTATCTTTTCTTCATCCATAAATATAAATCCTTTAATTTTTAAGTTGTCTAGGCGACGGTAACTCAATGAGCCATCCGTTTCTTACTGCGCGTGTACGCATTCCGTTCATATCTGTCCAACCGTAATAATTATCAGTGAATTGTCCGGATACACCAACCAAATCATAATAATCACTTACAGTTACAACACCGTATTCCGACATCAAGTCTTGTATTTGATCAAGAACCGATTCGGCATCACCGCGATTGTCGAGAATAAATTCTCTAACTTCATACCCGTATGTAGCATTTACGCGAGTGGGCGTTTTGTAACCAGTTTCGCGTTCATAATATTTCTGATAAGATATCTTTGAACCGCCACTTGATGAACTACGAGAATGTCTCGACTCCCCGTATAAAATCATATCAATTCCTGTCGTAACGATATCAGATATGGCTTTTTTTAACGAAGGAATAAGTACACCGCCAATAATATAAGATTTAACATTCTTTGAATCCTCAGATACAAGAGAATCTTTAAGCTTTTCAAGTCCGCTTTTTTTACGAACTTTAGCATCTCCGCTAATAACCTTTTCAACTTTCTTATCGGGAATTGCTTTTTGTTCGAATTCTTTTCGTGATCTGTCAGAATTCGATTTGAAAGTTAATCCTGTTTCTTCGTTCATCCTTATCTCCTTTCTATTTTCTTTAAAAAATAAAAAAGAGAAAGCACTATGTTTTTAGTGCTCCCTCTTTTAAGTTACTTCACTTCTTTTTCTTTTGAATCCTCTTCATCATCCTCATCAGGGAATAAATTCGGAATCTCATGGTCGAGTTCATCGTCGAAATCGAACACCCGCTCAGGTGCATTCAACATCGCTTTCTTCGAAGCTCTCTTTGCTTTAATCTTCTTGATTACAGGTTTAATAACGAACTTGGTGGCGATAAAGCCAACAACTCCGACAACCCCTGCAACGCCGAGGATTACGGCTCCCTTCTTCAATCCAGCGTGAGTTGCTACACTCATAGCTTCCGTTCCTTCAACAACAGTTTCGATTTTGTTTTCCATCTTTGTTTCTCCTTATAAAATAATTTTTATTGGTTTCATAATAGGGTCTGTTTTTTTCGCGAATATCACTTATTCGTAGTTGTACTTCGGTCTTACTCTGAAATCTACAACCAAACAAGGAACTCCGACATCCGCCATCTGTGTACTGAATTCCAATTCCACAAGAGAATTGTTTGCGTTCCATCCGAGCTTGTCCCCAACAGGAATACTCGCAAGCCCGATTAAATCGTAATAGTCATTAAGTGAAACACACATATCGCTAATCATTGTATGGTTCAATTCGTTGACGGCTTTTCTTAATTTTTCGATATCGGACTTAAAATATCTACCTGATAATCCGTCATAACAAAGTGTGTCACCATTACTTGTGATGATTACTTCGCTTTTTGACGCAGGATTTCTGGCAATTTGTTCTTTTGCAACCTCATCTCTTACCTGCTGTTCTTTTTTCTCTCCGATGGTTTCTATAACCTTTTCTTGATACAGCTTCAAAGCAGATTCGGAAAGGGAATATGCAGTAGCCAAAGCCGCATTGCGTTTATGATTTATGTTACTTGCCGCAATAATACACCCAACAGACAGGGTCGTTATTACCGCACTCGGAATATAACATTTGAATGCTGCTTTAAACACTTCTATAGGTTTAAGCTCTTCTTTATTCAATTCCTTCTTTTTTTCTTGTATAAGTGTCATTGCTTTAGGAGTAGACTTAACTGCCATAACAGTTGAAGATATCATTCCAGATATACCTGCCCCTATAAGAATTTCAGGACTATACGACTGTATCTTTTTTGCAATGCCATTAAAGAAATATCTTACTTTTTCATTCTTCATCCAGTCTAATTACCTCTTCTTCAAATAATCCGGTATTCTTTAAATATACTTTAAATTGGATAGCTGCGTGTTTAGCGACGTCAAATCCCCAATTGTATCTTAAACTTAAAAAATACTCCATTTTAGATACGAACTCGTCAAATATCTCGAATACGCCTTTTTTTCTTCGTCCAGAAATATGTTCCGGAACAAACGTAAGATCGCTATACTCATAAAGTATCACGAGCAACTCTTCGAATGCCCAACGAATATAAGATCTTTCTCTAAGACGAGAAGCTAACAAATAGTAGTTATCAAATCCTAAATCGTTTTCAAGATGTTTGCGAATCAATCCAATTGTTACATCGTGCATAACATTTTAGCAGCCTCTTCTTTCGAGGCGATGAACAGAATATAAACGGCTTTCTCTTTTTGTGTAAGCGGTAAGCCAGCTTTTGCTTTATTAGCAATTACTTTCCATTCTTCTTTCATTCTTATTTCTCCTTTTTAGAATATAAAGAAAAAGAAGAGCCGTTGTTAGCGACCCTTCTTCCTTTACTTTAAACGTTCTTCGTGACAGCTTTCTCGACTTCCTTCACAACCAACTGCTCCAGCTTCTTGTCCTGAACGAAACCCGATACAAGCGTAACGCCAATACCGAGAACCGTGGTAACAATGCTAAGAACCTTGATAAGTTTAGTAGACATTATTGCTAATCCTCCTTTTTAGTTTATTGTTTCATAATAGCGTTTGTTTTTTTCGCTATTATCAAAAAGGTGTTACTTCATTTACCACATCATCAAATATGATGGGAATATACTTTTGCATTTCGAACAGCGCTTTGAATGCAACTTCTCTCATCTGCGGATGAGCAGCTTTACTGCAACGTAATTTAAAGAAATGACGCCATTCTCTTAAATTAGCAGTCATCATAACTTCTGTCTTTAAACTATTCGGAAGTACTGCACGAGCCTCCTGAGGTTTACATCCAAAGTCGAGCATATCGAAATATGAATTTTCTGCTTTCTCGCAGCTCTCTTTCCAATCAGAATATCCTTTTGTTCCTTCGACCAGATAACAAGGTTTAATGACTGCAATCTCACATCCGAAATCTTCTTTATTGTAGTTGCAATATCTCGTTGATTCCTGACAATATGACGCCAAACAATGGCGAACAATCTCGTGAGATACTCCTCTATCGCATACGAATTTTACAGTTATCGAGTAATGTTCGAGAACCGCTTCATGTCCGCGTTCGATAATTTTTTGAATAAAGGAAATATAACTATCGTCCGTAATCTTTCCTTCTGATTTATAACAAACTCTTCCGCACTTTTCAATGTGTTTGCAAATATCGATTCCGCTAATCGAATTATGAGTTATAATCTCCGCACTCGGCTCAATAATCCTCATCCTGCTTTAAATCTCCTTTCGTTACTATTTCTATCAAATATTCGTTCATTTTCTTACACGCCTCCTCTTCATCGCAAGCTATAAAATACTTGCTCCTAACCAAATTCGTTTTAGGTGAACGATATATAAGTGACCAAACAGTTGAACTATGTTGCTGCAAATATGGTAAAATTACTGTTCCCATTTCTCTTATCTGCTGGTCTATTGCGCTAAATACACCCACTGGTATAATTCTCCTTTCTTGAATATAAAGAGAAAGAAGAGCCTTTACGACCCTTCCTTCTCATTTTCTTTTGCGTTTTTGTGTTCGTTCTTTCCGTCTTCTTTAGTCATATCTATACCGAATATAATTCCGTAATTGCCGAGCTTTTTTCTAACACGACAACATACGATTTCGGTTGCTAAATTAATAATAGCATTGACGCCGAATACGGTAAGAACACCCAAAGCAAATGCACGCTTATTACTCATATTCTTTACCTCTTTTATGAATTTTTAATAATTTCATAGTGACAAATATCCTCGGCAACCGTAATAATTTCGATAACTGCCGGTGTCATTTTTTGTCCTGCTCTAAAACTTAAAAACGGCTTGTCCTCCCAAGTTGAGGGATCGAAGCCGCATAGTCTTAAATATCTTTTAATTTTTTGGAAGTCGAGTTCTTTTTCCAAATATTTTCTATATAGAAATAAGAACGACTCACCGTAATTCTTTTGAAAGAATTTTGCCATTTTTTGGTCTTGTGTCTTTGATAAAATATATAAAGTAGCAACCGGTTGAATGTCGTGGTTTTGAACTACACAAATATCAATCGGTATCAGTGACTCAGGCAGTGGGTTATTATATGATTTTAAATAAGGAACGATTATCATCCGAACACCGAGAATATCTTCATAATAGAAGTAGGCTTCCAACCCTTTAACGGTATTTTATTCATTTGTGTTGAACATCCTGACTCGAACCAATATAACCCGTCTGCCCTTTTGAACTTTCTATTAGGTTTCGTGAAAGAAATAACAGTTGTGTTCTTATCTTTTACAACCATAAAAGTTCTTTTTAAAATATCAAGTATTGTAATTTTCATTAGTAATCCTCATATCCTTCTATTGGATCAACATCAAAATTTACGATAAAATATTGCTCCCCTTCACAAGTAATTACAGGAACAGTGTGAACATCAATCCAAGGAATAAGTCCTTCTTCACTCATTTCCCAAGATGACCACCCAACAGCATCTCCCGAAACTATTTTTTCGATATTTAAGCATTCATAAAAATCATTAATTGAGACATTGCCATTGAAAGAAAATAATCTATTTAAATTGTAAACGGCAAGTATGAAATCTTCCATCGGCATCGAGAAATATCTTTTAGAATGTTCATCATAAAATAATTCAGAACCTTCTGGAATTTTCCCTTCCGGGAATTTTTCCGATGCAATATTGGAAATTACTTCCAAATCAGCATCTTCGCCGTGCAATTCCTTTAATTTATCACGATACTCTTTATATGAGCTACTGAGAAGAGCGTAGGCACTTGCGATGCTTGCCTGCTGAACTTTGTTAAACAAATTAGCAGATATAATGCAAGCGATAGTAGCCATTCCAGAAAGAACAGTCGGAATATAAATAGGAGCTGCTACTTTAATTTTTTCTTTCTTTGTTTCGGCTTTTTTTTCGTTTATTGCTTTAACTGCATCATATGTAGCCATCCCCGAAAGAACCGCAGTACTCACTACCCCGAGTGAGGAAACAATAGAAAGAATTGTGTTCATGTGTTTTTTGCAAAATATAGTTAATTTATTCATGATGTTCTCCTTTCTTAATTTCTTCACATTTATTATCTAAAGTTTGAAATATGTATTCTAATGAAAAATGACAAGCTTCTGGGTTGAATTCTTTTTTCATTTCATCTCTAAATTCTTCGGAGACTTCAAATCGTACCTGACGAATTTTATTATCAAAGTTTATTTCAAATTGTGCCGCATCTGTGTCTTTTTCCTCGGTCAAAGCTTTTATTTTGTAGTTATTATCTCTTATTTCGAAAGCTATTAATATAACTCTCATCGAAATCATTATCAACACAATCATAGATGAGATGGTTCCAACGATTTGACCCAATAGCATATCGAATAATAACCAAGTTGTTAGAATCCAAGCGACCAATATGAGGCCGAGTAATATTTGAATTCCTATTTGCATTCTCAAAATGCTGTTTGTATTTTGTATAGTCTTTATTTTTAATTCTTGCTGTTGCTTAATAAATGCACTTAGATCCTTCATTCTCATTTCTCCTTTCTAAAATATAAAGAAAAAGAGTCTCTGTTAAGACTCCTCTTCTCGTTTTCTGATCTTAACGACTATCTCGTTATTCTCAACGAACATCTCGAGTTTGTACTGATCCGGATTATTAATCAAATCCTTGACTGTCGACGGTTTCTCTTTCTTCTTCCTTTTTTTAATTAATTTGAAGTCGGAAACGTCGAACATACCAATAATCGACTTAATCAAGTTCATTTCTTTTTCAACCTCCATTTTATTAATGTTCTCACAATGGTGAATGTTTTCTTCGCTATCAAATATCTCGATGGTCAAATGTTGTCTCCCATCGTACTCTTTTTATCGGTTTCATCTTTAAAGCCCACATAATTTGTCTAATCGTTACTGTAGGATATAATCCCCCTTTGACTATTCCTGAATAACGATTAAAATACTCCTTGAAGTTTTGGTTCAAATATAATGCATCTACCAAATAAGGATCTATTTCAGTCCACCAAGTAGTTTTGGTTTCTTTGTCATACCTTTGCTGTATGACTGCCAAGCCTTTGTCTTTTATTAAATATAAAGTACATTTGGAATAGACTTCGTGATTGCATTCATAAATAATTCCGTATCTAGGATTATAAAGTTGTGGTTTAACAAAATGATACCGCATAAATGTGCCAAATAATATAGAGGTTGATTTAAGTTTCTTTAATCGTCATAAGGCCAGTCATCCGTATCTCCTTGTGATGGGTCGTATGCTTCAAACCCTCTTCCAGAAAATAACGTAAAGATACACAATGCCCAGAACTTTAAGCAGTCTTGTATCGATACGTCCGTAAACAAACTTACAAAAATCATAGCAATTATGTAAATCGGAATAATAATAATCCAAACTATTCCGAATATAATGCTTAAAAATTTTTTCATTTCTATTTCTCCTTTAAATATAATTTTGTTAAATAGTCTTCGAACGCTTTCAGAACCTTGCAAACAGCCATAAAATGTGATACAATGTATTTACGTGTAGCAGCACGTAGTAAAATTTTAAGGAGGTTTACAAATGAACAATAGTATTGTTGAAGGCATTTTAGCAATTCCTGAAGTTCGAATTGGATTGATTGACTTCGCTATTAGAATTCTTGACAAAACCAAAGATTTCCTTGTCGAATTGCGTGAGAAGGAAAATAACAAACTCTTGGAATTGAAAGCGTCTAAAGTTCTTGTTGCATAACATTCTAGAGTTTGCAAGGTTTTGAAAACGTTCGAAAGATATAAGTAAAGCCCGTACTAATTAAAGTACAGGCTTTTACTATTTCTTATTAAATTTTTTAATCTGAGACTTTGGTGAAGGTTATGTTGCGGAAGTTTCCAAGAGCATCGTCCATACGACAAGACAATTTTTCATTCGAATAATTAAATTCTCTTGTACCCGGATCAGCCGGAATACCTTGTTCGACCGGGTAGCCAAGCGGATCTTCGTTAAAAATCCAAGTACCTTCGCTAACAGGATCGTCGAATGGAATATATATTCCGACCCATTCTAATTCGTCTTTATTGTTGAGACCCTTATTAATGTAGCATTTGATAGAAGACCCATCAATAATTATTTTTTCATGCTCACCTGTTTTACCATACTCGCTTTCCCATACGCCTTCTAAAGTTGTAATTGTATTCACAGTTTGTCCTCCATTTCCTGTTTCATCTGTAGACGAACAACCAGAACATCCGCCTAATCCCGTAATGGCAAAAGCCAAGCAAAATATAATTGATAAAGTTGCTAATATCTTTTTCATCTTTATTTCTCCTTTTCGTTGATTATACCATTTTGGGGAAATAAAGGCAATATGTTTTATTCTATTGCCTTTACTTTTTAGTTAATTATTTTTTCACAGGTTTAAAATTGTTAAATAACCCCCTGAATGTTGTCGATGTATAAGTTCCGGTTCTTTCAAATTCAAACCCCCTCTTCATCCATATCGCATAGAACATCATCGGTAACATTAATTCCGCTATTCCAATACTCCATTTAAATATACGGTCTTTAAGTTCATCTTTCTTATCGTCTTCGCGATTCGTTTTCTCGTTATAATACTTTGCTTCATCGATTTCATATTGCTTCTTCTTCAAACGTAACTCTTCCTTGACTCTTTCTTCGTCAAGTTTAAGCTGTCTTCCTTTAAGCTCTACTTCCTCTTTCTGCTTTCTTAACGCTAAACGATGCTCGGCATTAAGACGTCTAGTCTCAGACTCCACTTTTAAATCGTCTATCATCAGGCGATAAAGTGCGATAGCATTATCAACTACCATTTTCTGTTCTTTGCTTCCGGTTTCAGTTTTGGATATCAATCCGAATTCCCTACTTATCTCACCAGATAACAATTCTCTAAGTTCTTGTTCCATAGTTGTTTCTCCTTATAAAATATAATTACTTCATAAAGGAACTTGTTATTTATGCGAAATGTGTTTAACGTTTAATTAAACCGATTTTTTTGAATAAATAGTATCAACGTCTTTATGCAATTCCAAATAAATATAAGGAGGTTCTTTACCATCTTCAGCATCGGCAATTATAAGATTTCCTATAGCCCTTTCTTTTCTCTTCCGAATTTTTTGAAATATAAGTCCGATAAAGAATCCCGCCAATATTCCTGCCGCAACTATCAGAACGATAGCCCAAGTTTGCAATGTATTCCTCCTTTACAGTATTTCACGATACAAAAATATCACTTTTTTCAGTAACCTTTATGCTTTAATATCGTTTTTCTTTTTAAACTGTAATTTAGGAATAACGCCGTAATGCTGAAGAGTAATTACATTAAGTGTAACCGACGCAATCAAAGCGGTAATACATAATCCCTTATAAAACATTTTTAATCCTCCTTTAAATATAAATTTTAACGGTGCCCATAAAGGGCAACCGAGTTTAGCTCAATAGGATAACCGGAAGCACGTCAACGCCACAGTCAGCGCCGGCGTAAGTCGCAAAGCCACTGAAGTACACACTAGCAAAGTAATCCGCGGAAACTTCTTTTTTAGTAGCATTCTGCAACCAACTCCAGCACCACTTATCTTCTAAATCAAAGAATATACGGTTCTTTCTGTCCTTCATAAGTTCGAACTGTTCGTCGTTATCGGGTTCAAAATTCTTGTAGAATTCGTCATCGTGACCGAACATCTGCCCGTATGTAGGAACCGAAATATCTTTAATGCGTTCTTTTAATTCGTCAGGAAACAAATTAAGGAAATCGCTGTTAAGCCATTTGTACAGATCCGATTCTTTAAAGCCACCTTTATTCTTGCCATTGGAGTTCATGCAACGATTTGCAATAGCTTTGTTGAACATAAAATATGTTCCTTCTTCTGTTACTTTTTGCGCCGTTAAAGTTAACTCTCCAAGGTCTTTTAAATTGACCGTAATTTCATCGCCGACTCTAAACATATTGGTGGTTACTACTGCTTTTCTTGTTACTAACATTTTAAAATTCTCCTTTTCAATTTCATAATTTAATCCGTAAATATCGCAAATTTGACGTTCTATTAAACATCCCTTTGCGTTTTTCCAACCAGCGCAGAAATATATCAAATCTGCTTGCTCCATCATCCGAATACTTGTCCCAAGATGCCATAACCTGCCTGCTTCTTTGGGAGCATCTTCATGATGATAATTATCGATTAACTCGATAGCCCCGAATTTGTTCTGTAAATTATTCAAAGCCGTATTTCTTATTTCCATTACTTCTTCTTTGGATAATCCACTCATTTGATGACTTAAAAATACCTTCATTTTTTTATTTCTCCTTTATTAATTTTTAATTTGTTAAATAGTACGGAAGCACGCCATCGCCACTGCCAGCGCGGCCGTAATACGCACCGCCATCGTCGATCACACGAGCAAAGTAACTCGCGGAAACGACATCGCGAAGCCAAATGTGTCTAAAATTCGATCAAGTTTACATACGAATTTTCTTCCTATACGAATATAAAAGAAGAGTCCTTGTTAAGACTCCTCTTTTTCTTTACGGTTGTTTCTAAACGCTTCTGCAATTTTTTCTCCGCATGTAACAACGCCAGCTCCAAATAACGAACCGAGCGTAAGCGCGTACAAGCAATTCCAAAATAATTCTAAATAACGCATATAACTACCCTCCTCATAAAAAAGCATGTTTTATTTGCGAATAAGAAATAAGAGTCTATGATTAAGACTCTTTAATTCTTTTTGCATAACCTACATGATTGCCAAATTCATCAGTTATTCGGATTTCTGCATTTTTAATACCCAATCCAACGAGTCGATTGTACTCTTGAACATGATAAATGTATCCATTTTTTATATCGTAATAATCGGCATCGTATTCTTTTGCGTATTCGTAAATATCAGATACAATTCCTGAAAATAATGTTGACATTTTAGTATCCTCCTGTATTACTTCATAATAAAGATTGTTTTATTTGCGTCTTTTATTTAGTAACCAGAAGAACCGTCTGTACAAGTCGTAATATGTATCTTTACAACACGGTATATTTGTCTGCGCCCTAAGACACTCGTAAGACAAACCCTCTGTAACCGCTTTGAGAATATACTTCCATAAATCTTCATCGGTTTCTTTTGCTGTCGCCTCGACTATCGACATTCTTTCCGCATAATACTCTCTTGCTATAACAGTATCTTCAACTGGTCTTTGAATCTTGTTCGTACGACTCGAACCCGCTGCATCATAAGCGAATCTAACCATACTATCCAAGCTCGAATGTGCCTTTTTCCAAGTCGGATATTGCAAGCAAAAATGCTTTAATTCGTAGTACCTATGCTTGTCTATCCAATATCTGTTTTTCTTTGATATCTCCGGTCTTATTGTTGTACCCATTTTCTTTCCCCCTTCCAAATATATCCTGTTTGTTCAAACAATAATTTCGGGGAAATATAGAAATTAATTCTTCCGTACTTAGAATCCATCTCCTCAATCCTCGTAACTATTCTACCTTTTCGGGTTGCTTTACCAATTGGCAACCACCCTACGATGATTCCTGCACGTATCCACGATGCGTCTTTGCCATAGACTTTCGCAGCAATACAAACCGGAACCGAGCCTTCTGAAAAACATATGTCTTCCATAAACCAACCTCCTTTTTCGTTTTTATCAAAATATCATAACTTTTTGTCACCTCCGTACTGAAAATTGGCGGTTTCTAATCTAGGTTAGAAATAGAAGGTAGAAGATGGTGATATGTGGCGAAAAAATAAAAGGGTATGTATTTTGTAAGACATAAAAATATCCTACTACCAACAACTATTTTTCTAATCTAGGTTAGAAATTTGAAAAATATTTCGGTGTAGGAATTGACATTTCCTATATTATTATATATAATGTTTTAAAAGAAGTCTATAAAGGAGGTGATAATAAAATGCTTATAACATGTTTGGAATGCGGATTACAAGTTAGTGATAAGGCAATAGTTTGCCCCCACTGCGGATATCCGATGAAACCAGAAATCGTAACGAAAGCTAATCGAGTTTCAACAAACAAACGGAAACGTCTTCCAAATGGATTCGGCCAAATCAGCGAAATAAAAAAGCGGAATCTAAGAAAGCCTTTTAGAGCTATGGTTACTGTTGGAAAGACCCCTACCGGTAGACCAATATCAAAACCACTACAACCAATTTCATATTTCGCAACCTACAATGAAGCTTACTCCGCACTTGTGGAATATAACAAAAATCCTTACGATTTAAGTAGAACGATTACTGTACGTGAACTTTACGAAAAATGGATTGAAGAATATCTTCCTACTATTAGCGAATCTGCTGCGTATGCTGTAAAACGAGCTTGGAAATATTGCTCGAATGTTTACGATATGAGAGCTGTTGACGTACGTGTCAGGCATGTAAAAGGTTGTATGGAATATGGTCATTTGCCGGACTCTAATGAATGCCCTAGTGCACGAACAAAGAATGATATAAAGACTTTGTTTAATCAGATGTTTGACTACGCTCTTGAATATGAATTGGTTGAGAAGAACTATTCAAGATCATTCACATTGTCCGATGAGCTGATAGAAGAAATAACGACTACCAAAAACGGACACATACCTTTTACAGATGAAGAAATGAAATTGCTTTGGAAAAATGTTAATATCGTAAAAGATATCGATATGATCCTAATTCAGTCCTACTCTGGATGGCGTCCGCAAGAATTATGCTTAATCAAGCTTTCGGAAATTGATTTCGAACAATGGATTTTTGTCGGCGGAATGAAAACTGCTGCTGGTAAAAATAGAACGGTTCCGATACATACGAAGATTCGAGATTTGGTCAAGAAACGTTACGAGGAAGCTTTGTCATTGAATAGCAAATATCTTTTCAATACCGTACTTCCTAAAAGCGGTAAGATAAAGCCGTTCAAATATGCTAGGTATTTAACTAGATTTAATGAAATAAAAGAACTATTAAATCTGAATCCAGAACACCGCCCTCATGATGGACGAAAACATTTTGTAACGAAGGCAAAAAATTATCACGTAGACGAATACGCGATTAAGTATATCGTAGGTCACAAAATTACAGATATAACTGAAAAGACCTATACCAAAAGAGAATTGAGTTGGCTCAAGGAAGAGATCGAAAAGATAAAAGAGTAAAAAAAAAATAGCGGCTACGGCAGTATAGGAATAATGCAGAAATATGCTGCTTTTTACTCCGATTAACCACTCGTAACCGCTACTAATTACTATTAAATTTTCGAAAAAAGCCTAGAATATAGCCACTTTCTGTGCTATTATATAATTGATTTTAGAGCGAAAAAGTGGTATTATATGTATAATCAAAATTTAGGGGTACATATGAAAACTCAATATGATGTTTGCGAATACGATAGCTTATTTAGATATAGAAAAGGGCAAACTGTAAATGATAATTTAATATTAGAGTACATAAAAATAAAAGACTCAAAAGGTAAAAATAAACGGGGCTACTTATGTAAATGTACACACGACGGTTACATTAGACCTCTTGAACAATACAAATTAGATAAAGGTCTCCGCTGTTGTTCTGTTTGTGCGGGAAAAGTGATAATTGAGGGTGTAAATGATGTTGCTACTACTAAGCCTGAATTAGTTCAATACATTCACGATAAATCACTTATTCACTGTTTAACATTGGCTTCAGATAGAACAATAGAATTAGAATGTCCTATCTGTCACACTGTCAAAAAGGGAACATTACATCAAATTAATGCTGACGGATTTTCTTGTCTAAAATGTGGTGACGGTAGAACAATTCCAAATAAATTAATGTACTTAATATTAGAAAAAAACAATGTTGAATTTGAATGTGAAGTGGCTTTCAAATGGTGTTCATTTCCATCATATAAAAATGATAAAGTTACTCACGGCGTTTATGATTTTGTTGTAGAATCTAAAAAATTAATTATTGAAATGGATGGTGGTTTAGGACACGGAAAAAAACTTCACTCCCACTCGAAAAAGACCTTAGAAGAAACTGTATATATAGATAAAATGAAAGATAAGTTAGCCATAGAAAATGGTTATAAGTTGATTAGAATAGACTGCGATTATACAGAAGATAACAAGTTTGAATACTTACATAAATCTTTAAGTAATTCCTCTTTCACGAATTATTTTGATATTTCTAATATTGATATGGCAGAACTCTTTAATGAAGCAAATAATACTTCTCTCGTTAAAGAAGCGAGCATTTTATGGAATCAAGGTTTGGCATTGGGCGAAATCCGTGAAAAATTAAAATACGGAAAAGTCACAATTAGAAAATATTTAAAAATTGGTACTAAGGTAGGGTTATGTAACTATGATGAAACAACTGCTTATGAAAGAGGAAAAAGACATTTTTCAAATGGTGTTTGGGAATATTCTTTACATTTTCCCTCTGCGTTAGAATTTTCGGAATTTCTTGAAACATATGGCATTCCGTTAAATTTCCATACGATAAAAAATCGCTTTGTTAGTGGAAATGTAGACGAAACAATTATTGACGGCATTCGAATAGTAAGAACAAAACATAAGGAATGACTAATGCAAAAGAATGAAATGATTATTATTGATAGCAGTTTAATCAATGAAGAAAATAAATCACACTATTTAGAGTTCTACGAAACGATTTTTGAAACAATAAATGAAACATTTCGGTGTCTTTATTATATTGACGGAATAAAAGAATCTTTTGGAAATTACTTTAAGCCACGAGGCTATAAGTATGAATATTTTTTCAAAGATATAGTAAAAATGCTCAATCAAAAAATTTGTATTAACATATGGAAATTACTTCTTGATAAGGGTAAAGATTCGCTATCAATTTATAAAATGAAAGCATTTTTACGCAATACATTTAACCATACTATAAGTGAAAAAAATATTTATATTAACCCTAATTTAGAAAAAAGCGTATGCGGAATGCGAAATGCTTTCATTAGTCATAATTTACATACTGAAGTTGGTTATACCATTGATACGCGAGATTTAAAGCCTTTATTGTTTGAGATTTACGCATATTTCCAAAAACTCTGGATACAAAATTTTGTTGATTCAAGTTTGTTTATTTCGGATGGGTATTTTGAAGGTTTAGAGCAGCTTTACAAAGATTCTGTTAAAGAAGCATTTCAAGGCATAATACCTTTATAAAAGTTGTTTTTATACATTATTATTCAAAACATTCAAGCCTAACTTTGGGCTTAAATTTTCTATTAGTAAATAAAAACACAACCCTATTCGGTATTCGAATAAGGTTGTGTTTTTATTTTATTAAGCAATATTCCATCTGCAAATCAAAAAGCTCTCTTTCAAGAAATGCAAATCCGACTATTTCGCCGTTGATTAAAGCGGCATAGGCAATGTTGCCATTAATTATTCCGTTTAAAATTTTTCCGCTAATTCTCGTTTTTCATACAAGTTCCAGTCTTCGATATAGTGAACGGGTTGAAGCAAATATTCACCGTCTGTGTTTCGCCAACAATAGAAAACCTCTTGATATCTTTGAAAATTATCAAGCGAAATCATAGAAAAATTTTCCGCGCTCAGCTTTTTATATCTCACTGACATTATAAAGTTATTATATCATAAACCAACATAAATTGTAAATTAAATTTTAAGTTTGGAAATTCTTATGGCGCTACGGCGAATACTTTAATAAACGGGCGCTTGAATTGTTATTTCAAATTTGTTATAATAAGCTTATGATTATTTTGATTTCGGGCGCAAGCCATACCGGTAAAACCGCGCTTGCGCAAAAGCTTATGGAGCAGTATAAAATGCCGTATCTGTCAATAGACCATTTAAAAATGGGACTGATTCGCAGCGAACAAACAAATCTTACTCCCTGCGACGACGTCGGGCTTGTACCCTATCTTTGGTCGATAGTAAAAGAAATAGTGAAGACCGCGATAGAAAACAGGCAAAATTTAATTATAGAAGGTTGTTATATTCCGTTCGACTGGCAAAAGGATTTCAGCGCGGAATATCTGACAGATATTAACTTTTACTGTCTTGTTATGACTGAAAACTATATTGAAAACAACTTTGCCGATATAATAAAATTCGCAAACATAATCGAACGCCGTTTACCCGACAACCGTATATCAAAAAAACAGCTTACCGAGGACAATAAACTCAATTTACTGCTTTGCAAAAAGTATAAACTGAACTATATTCTTATAGACAAAACTTACGACGTAAACATACCGTTATAATAATTGCAAAACCGCATAAAAACAGCGCGCCGAAAATGTGTTTCGGCGCGCTTATTTTATTTTAGATTGTAAACACAAGCCTTAAAATCCGTCAGCCGAGTTTCACTCTGCGGCATAAAAAGCGGTAGCCTTTTGTCATAACCTTGCCGCGAAGCCGCCAGCCGAGGTAATTGACCGAGGTTGCGTAAGAACAGTGTCTTAACCTTCTGTACAGCTTTTTGTCGCGCTGTTTTATGTGCCTCCACATTTCTTTTAATGCCTGACGACGCTCTTCGGAATACTCTGCGCAGGTAAAAAAGATTGTAGTCATCATAATTGTCTGCAACGAATGCCACATATATCTTTTTAAGCCCTTGGGAAGCCGTTTGATTTCCGCAAGTGTATAAGCGTCGGTCATATGCAGCATAACGCGTATTTGCTGGCAGTAACGCTTGACGAAATTGCAATAGTTGACCGACTGGTCGGCTCTGCCTATAAAATAATGATACAAATCTACGTCAAGATAGAACAGCGTGCGGGTATGCGGAAGCGGTTCGTAAGCAAAAATATTATCCACGTAAAACGTGTGCTCGGGCAGAACCATACCGCTGTTTAACAGCACCTCGCGCTTGTAAACAAGCGCGTGCATAAGCATCATATGCGACAGTCTGAAACCTTTGATTTTATCCCAGCCTATGAACCTGCCCGCGGGCATTTTATTAGCATAGCCGGAAACGTGGCATGTATTTTCAAAATACTTATCATAAACAAAGTTGGTTATGTATAAATCGGGCGATTGCCCCGCGGATATGTGCGATTTAACCGTGTTTACAAGCGCCTTTAAAGCGTCGGCATCCAGCCAGTCGTCGCTGTCCACAACCTTGAAATACACGCCTTGCGCCGCCTGAATTCCCGCATTTACGCCAGAGCCGTGCCCGCCGTTGGGCTTATCAATCACCCTTATAATGTGCGGATAATTCCGCGCGTATTCGTTGGCAATTTGCAAAGTACCGTCGGTAGAGCCGTCGTTGACAATTATAATTTCAACGTCCTCGCCCGCCGTAAGCAGACTGTCTATGCACTTTTTCATATATCCCTGAGAATTATAGCAGGGAACGGCAAAACTTATATACTTCATATCGATTGAAATTAATCAGCCGGTAATCTGCTTATATACAGCTTCCTTTTCGGCTTTTATTTTAATTGCTTCGACCGCCTCGTCAAAGCTTTTTGCAAGCTTGGTCTTAAACTCTGCCCGCTTTTCCTCCGTCTGGGCGGTTTGCGCGGACTTCTGCAACGCAAAATAACGCATAGCTTTTGCGCTTGACTGCGAAACCGCCTTTATAAATTCCTTTTCGGCATTGGACTTGCTTGCGCGGTCCTCCCACAGAACGGCCTTAGCTTCTGCCTTTGCAAGCGCTTCCGAAGACGCGTTTGCGGCTTTCAGCTTTTCGTACCTTGCGCGCGCCTTTTTTGCGGTTTTGTTGTTATCGGGAAAAATTACAAGGAATATAAAGAAAAATATTACCATAGAAACACCGCCCGTTATGACGGTTTTAATTATTCCCGTAACCGCGTCGGGCCAGTGCCAGTAAACAAGATAAACGTTTAAAATGCCCCAAAGCGCGTTGGTGAACACCGAAACAAGCACCCAGCCGATAAAATACCACATTGCCTGAAACCACGGATTTCCGTGCGAGCGGTAAGTAATGTTGCGTTGAAGGGGGAAGTTTATACACTGCGCCGCGAACACCGCAAGCTCGAACGCGATAAAATATCCCCAGCCCTGCGTATCGCCGAATATTATATACTGCTGACCGGTAGAACCGACTTCCACCCCCGGCCAGCCCGCAGGCCCGTTGTTAAGCCCCGCGAATGCATACGGCAGAAAGGTCATTATTATGTATTGAAGAATTGTAACGCCCTCTGAAAACACCAGAAAGAAAAATACCTTATACAGCAACCCCGAGCCTTTCGGGTGCTTATCGCAAAAGCCGTACCACACGCCCAGCCACCAACGCCAGATTTTCTGGAAAAATCTTACAAACGCGTTTTGGGAAAGCGGTTTAATCTGTTGTTTAATATCTTCGGCGGTGTAACCGTTCGGATTTACGGCAGGCAATACGGATTGTTCCGAAGCCTGCACCCCCTCTGCCTCCGCCGTTAATTGTTTATTTTCGTCCATTTTGTCCCCTTTGTTTTATCGGATTATTTTGACTTATCTTTTGATAAAAATTGACCTGCACCCCTGAATATGTGCCCGTTAAACATTAAAAGCAACGCTTCCATTTGTCTGCGGCTCATTTTACCGTATTTTGCAAGTCCGCGCACAGGCTGGTGAAGCACGCCCTGTATAAGCTCGTTTGCCTTTGCCCGTTTGCCCGTTGCTTTAAGAAAGCCTATTGCAAACCTTATTACGCCGGCGAACAGTCTGCCTATCCAGCGCTTGGAATACCGCAAATCCGCAACGGTGCAGTTTTCGTGAATGACCATTCTGTTCTTTTTATAGAAGTTATAGCCCGCTTTCGGTATACTTCCGCCCAAAAGCGCCGTAAACTCACCGTCGGGCACGCAAGCAACGTTTCCGCTGTAATAAGACGGTACCTGCTCCATATTATAGGGGCAATCGGCGGTAGTACCCTGCTTTACAACACTTGCTTCAAGCCGTATATCCGCTATGCTTGCGCCTATATAAAGCTGATATTCACCGCCCTCCGTTTCCCATTTGTCAGTTTTTATATTGAAATAACGGAAAGTTTTATCGTCGAACGGTATTGTTACGGTTGCGCTTGCCCCGCTTTTTATATATATTTTTTTAAATCCCTTTAATTCCTTTGCGGGACGGAAGATTTTACCGTCTTTTTTGCCGACGTACAGCTGTGCAATCTCCGCGCCGTCATATCCTCCCGTGTTTGTAATTTTAAAGGTAACGCCCTTTTCGTCCGCGGATATGTCAGAGTATTCGAATTTCGTATACGACAGCCCGTGTCCGAACGGATATGCTACGTGCACTTTAGCAGTATCGTAATATCGGTATCCTATATACAAGCCCTCGCGATATTCCACCGTCATTTGTTTGCCGGGGAAGTGCGAAGCCGACGGACAGTCCTCATATTTTACGGGAAAAGTTTCCGCAAGCTTTCCGCTCGGGTTCACCTTGCCCGTCAGCACGTCCATTACCGAACGCGCGCCCGCCTGTCCCGTAAGACAGCCGTACACGATTGCGTTTGCGCTTCTTGTAAAGCCTGTTTCAACCGCGCTGCCGCAGGAAAGCACTACTACTACCTTTTTGCCGAATACTCGTACTTGTTTAAACAGCTCTATCTGGTTCTGCGGGATATTTATATCTTCCCTGTCAAGCCCCTCGGCTTCGGTCACTTCGTCAAGCCCCAGACAAAGCACCACCACGTCCGCTTTTTTTGCAAGCTTTACCGCTTTTGTTATTAATGCGGGTTTATCCTTGCCGTAGCGGTCAAAGCCCTTTTCATAGCCGATAAAATTTACGTTATCCTTTACGTCCAAAAGCGAAATCAGCTTTGTGGGATTAACTATCGACGAGCCCGCGCCCTGATAGCGCGGTTTATCTGCAAATCCGCCGATTATTGCAACCTTGACTTCGTTATTCAGCGGAAGCACGCCGTCGTTCTTTAATAAAACTATGCTTTCGTCCGCGCAGCGCTTTGCGATTTTATCGTGTTCTTCAATATCGAACGGCTTGCCCTTTTCGCCCGCAGTTGTCTGTTCGATTAATTTGAGGATATGACGTACGCTTTCGTCCACATACGATATGTCCAGCCCGCCGTTTTCCACCGCTTTGACAATATCGTCCGCGCCGTAACGGCAAGCGGGCATTTCCAGATTGCTTCCCGCAACGGTTGAGTTCACTTTGTCATTAGTTCCTGCCCAGTCGGAAATTACCGCACCGTCATAGCCCCATTCCCCCCGCAATATGTCGCGGATAAGGTGTTTGTTCTCGTCTGCGAACGTGCCGTTGACCATATTGTATGAGGTCATTATTGATTTAGTCTTTCCTTCCTTTACGGCGATTTCGAAAGCTGTTAAATATATCTCTCTCAGCGTGCGCTCGTCCATTACGCTGTCCGTAACCATTCTGCGTTCTTCCTGATTATTTGCCGCAAAATGCTTTACGCATGCCGAAGTGCCGTTAGCCTGTATTCCGCGTATGTACGCCGCGGACATTTTGCCCGCCAGATACGGGTCTTCCGAAAAATATTCGAAATTCCTGCCGCAGCGCGGGTTGCGCTTCATACACGTTCCCGGTCCGAGCAAAACGTTTACTTCAAGCGAAGCCGCTTCCTCGCCCAGCGCCTTGCCCATTTCCTCGCCGAGTTCTTCGTTCCACGAGTTAGCCATTGCCGCCGCCGTGGGAAAGCACGTTGCGGGAATACTCGGGTTCAAACCGAGGTGGTCTGCTTTTGCCGCCTGCCGCCTTAGTCCGTGGGGTCCGTCCGATAAAAATATCGAAGGTATTCCCAACCGTTCTATATCGAGCGTCTGCCAGAAGTCTTTGCCCGTTAAAAGCTCTGCTTTTTCACGCAGAGTAAGGTTTTTTATAATCTCGTCAATCCCCACCGCAGTTCTCCTTGTGCTTATATATAATATATTAGGAAATAAAACATTTTAAACTTACGATGCGCAAACGGCGCCCCGCCGCGCATAATCCGCAGTTTTTGCAATAAAAATATTTAATTTTTATTATGCCGCCGCACCGTTAAACGTTGCGGCGGCTTTGCTTTACTGTATGTTATTTAATCCGCGTGCTTAATCCGCGCCGTCGGCAGGAGTTTCGTTTTCATTCTGTTGTAAATCAGTTTCCTGCGCGTTTTGCGTTTCGGTTACAGCCGCGTCTGCGCCGCCCGCAGCTTTGACGCGTTTTTTTCTGTCGGGAAAATACATAATAAGTACGAACGGAACAATCGCAAACGCCAGACAAAGGATTATGCCCGCCGCAAGCAACACGTTAAGCAGTACGATAAGCGCCGTATAAAGGGGCGATTTTGCGTCCGCATTAACCGTTATGGACGACGCCGTAGAGAACGTATCTATATATGTATAGAGTATATTCTTTGCCGACTGACGCGCCGCATACGCTATTTCCGGTCTGGAAAGATTGAGGCTTGCGGGCTGGGTAGTCGTTCCGCACAGCCATAAATCGTTGCCGGCAAGCACGCCGAGCTCGTGATTGCTCATATAGCCGCTTCCCTCATACCAGTCGGTAATTACACTGCCTTTAAAGCCCCATTCGTTTCTTAAAACGTCGGTTAAAAGCGCATGGTTATAACCCGAAAGCACTGCGCCAACACGGTTGAAAGCGCTCATAACGGCGTTTGCTCCGCCCTGTTTTACCGCAATTTCGAAAGGTCTTAAATAGCTTTCTCTCAGCGCCTGCTCGGTAAGCCATGTGTTGATATTTTTGGGGTTCTGCCCCGCCTCGCTTACGGCAAAGTGCTTGATATAGCAGTAAAGGTTATTTTCCTTAGCGCCCTTTATGGTATAGGTAGCAAGCTTACCGCTTAAAACCGAGTCCTCGCTGTAATATTCGTAATTGCGCGAGTTGTATACGGAACGGTGAAGATTTACGCCGGGACCGTACCAGCCGTTTATACCCATTGCCTGACCGATTTTTGCCTGAGCCTCGCCTATATCGTATGCAAGCTGTGAATTCCAACTGCAACCGAGCAGCGATTCGCTGGGATAAAGGGTGTAAATACTTGACTGACCTATGTTTGTTACGTTGTTGTTGAAGCCCGCGGGACCGTCCTTATCCGTACAGCGGGGCTTGCCAATGCTGTAAATTTCCGCTGTCTGGAAACCGCCAAGACCTATAAGATTCTTTACGTCGCTTTCGGTAAGCTGGTTTAAGAAGTACTCCCAAAGCTCCGAATCGTAGTCAAGAAGCAAATCGATTATTTCCTTATTAAACGTAAGGCTGACGGATGTGTCCTCGCCTTTAAGCTGTTCGATTGTCGCCCTTGCAGGCGCCGCACCCTCCTGCTCTACACCTACAAGGTAAAAACCTATATCCGCGCCGTACATATAGGAAGAAACGTCCTTATCGTTATAGCCCGTGTATCTGTAATTCGCCGCCGCGCTTACCTTAGAGTTGTTAGAGGTGCCCGCAGACTGCACAGGCATATTTTTAAAGCAGTCCTTTCTTGACAGGTATTCGATTTTAGTGTTGAACGCCGTGCTTCCGTCTACGGGACAGTTTGCGTAAGCCGTACTGTCGGTAAACAGATTGCCTACCGGCTTGCCCGTTTTGGGGTCGTTTTCGTAGCGGACGTTACCCGCAAGCGTCATATTTTTATAATCTGCCTCGTCGTGAGCGTTTCTCATAACGCTGATTTTGTAGACATTGTCCGCAGCCGAAGCGTCAAGCTCGTAGCCCTTGAAACCGTTGCCGTTTTTATCGTAATCGTCGTAAGAAGCAAGGTCGTAAGCCGTAAATTTAAGCTCTACTTCCGCGTGTCCTTTGGGTTCGATTAACGGAGTTTTCGCAAAATCGAGCAAAACTCTTTCCGCCTTTTCAATCTTTCCGTTGAAGTAGGGCGCGTGACCGTAAAGCTGAACAACGTCCTTACCCGCAACTTTGCCGGTGTTAGTAACTTTTACTTTTACGGTGTATTCGCCGTTTGCTTCGAGAGCGGAAGCGCCGAACCATTCAACGTCCCAGTCGAAAGTCGTATAGGAAAGTCCGTAACCGAAAGGATACTGAACTACGCCCTTGTAATCTGTTCCGTAATTGTTGTTAACCGTGCTGAAATAACCTTCTGCATCGGCGGTTTCGTACCACTTATAACCGAAGTAAATACCTTCCTGATAGGTTAAATCTTCGCCGTTTTTAACCGCATTGACGTAAGTGGGCTCGTTGGTCTGGTAATCGTAGGCAAGCGTATCGCTTGTTCTGCCCGACGGATTTACCGCGCCCGTAATAATTTTGGGAATTGCCGCCGTACCCGACTGACCGGGTATACCCGCAAAAATGCACGCCCTTATAGAGCTGTATTCTTCAAGGAAGCCCAACTCTATATTGTTGCAGACGTTTAATACGACTATGACGTCAAAGCCCTTCTGTTGAAGCTTGTCAAACATTGTTTTTTCGTTTGCGGTAAGCTCTAAGAAGGTGCCGTTTCTGTAAGAACCGATATTTTTCAGCTCGCCGTCGCCGCCGTTTTCAGCGCCCCAACGGCTTATAACCGCAACCGCCGTTTTGGAAAAGTTTAAAGCGTTGCTTAACAGCTCCTCGGTGTAAAAGCTTTCATCGGGATTTAAAAGACTTTGCACTACGTTTGCGCCCGTAGAGCCGTTACTGCGGTAGTCCGCGTCGAATTTGCTGAAATTTTCGTAAGCCGCGGTAAGGGCAGTGTTGTATTCTATGCCCGCTTCCCTGAAAGCGTCGGTTAAATCAAGTTTTATTCTCGGCGTGCCGTTGCCGAGGGTGTCCGTAATGGAAGTGCCGCCGCTTCCGCCGCCCGTAAGCAACAGACCGTAGTCGGTAGCCCCCCAGCCGAACAGATTGACCTTAGTCAGGTCGTTTTTAGGCAAATAACCGTCGTTTTTGAGCAGAACCATACTCTCCTCGGCGGCGTCCCTGACGACCAAATCGGCGTCGGCAAGCGCGCCCTGTGCGCCTGCGCTTGAAGAATCGGCGGTATCGCCGACTAAAAACCTGTTGATTATAAGCGAATAATGGTTGAGTACTACGTTTGCGACAATCATTACAACCGCAAGAACCACCGCAACCGACATAAGCACAATAGATTTTACGCTGTGAAAAAGCAACGCGAAAAATTTTATAATCTGCGAATTGCCTTTACTTTCAGACGAACCTGATTTTTTTTCTTTATCCATAAATTACTCCGTGATTATATTTGATAAAATTCGGGGCGGCGGCATCAATACCGCCGCCCCTCAGGGTTGAAAAATTGTTATTTAACTTTGCGGTTATGCAACTGCCGTTACGCTTATATCGCTGAGCACGAACGTCCCGCCCGCAATCATAGTAGCGTCTACTACGCCGAACTGAATACTTATCGAGCTTCCGCCGTAGTTATCAACGGTAATATCGTTATCTCCGGCAACAAGTTCGATTACTTTGCCGTTAACGGTAATCTTTCCTTCGGCGGTAGAATTAAGTTTAAGCGTAAGCTTATGCGGCTGACCGGATAACCCGTCTTTATAGAACAACTGCATACCGTACCAAGGTCCGCTTCCGCTATAAGTCAAATGTATATTGCCTTCACTGTCCATATAGCAATCGCCTTCGTTCACTGTAACCGAGCCGTCGTTCCAGTAGCACCAGCCAGAGGTCAAAGCAGTTTCGCCGCCGTAAGAAATATTTGTTTTATCGCTTACAATCTCGATTTCAGCAGTCGATTCCGACCAGCTTGAATCAACGTACTTCGCATTGATTGCTTTTGCCATAAGTTTTACTGTATACGTGCCGTTCTTTATAGCGGGTAATTCTACAACGCCTCCGTTAGTAACCGTAACGCCTGCTACGGGTTCGGTTGCATCGCTATTGAAGAAACCGAGTTGATAGCTTCCCACTCCCGCCGTATTGTCGTCGGTAATAGTAATCTTCTTTGTTTCCGCATCGTATGTGAACGAGGGAGCCGAAAGTTTGGTAACGCTTACCTCTTCTACACTCTTGATTTCAAAAACCAGTTTACCCGCTTTAATTTCCTGATTATTACTCTGTCCGTTAAGTCCGAACGTGAATTGCAGAGATAATCCGTCGCCCGCAGTAAATACTATCTCGTAATCGTGTGCGTCTTCCTGAATAGCAAACTCACTGCCGTTTAAAGTTACTCTGCCGCTTGCATTGGAATCTATCGCAAGAATCAGCGAATAAATCTTGCCGTTTTCAAGTGCAGGAACCTTATAGAACAACTGCGTATCGTACCAATTACCTGCATTATTGCTGAATTCAACTGTCAGTTTATCGTCAGCAAACAAACCGTCCATATTTACCCAGCTTGAGCACCAGTACGTCCAGATACCCGCCTGAGCAATTGCCTTTATGCCGTTACCGTCCATCTCGGTATTGTTGGAGTCGCCTTCCGCATTGTGGAATGAATATGTGATACCGCCTTCATTGTTTACCGTAATCTTAACGGCATCGGCAGATTCATCGGAATCGATATAATGCGCATTCAATGCGACAGCCTGTATTTTTGCGTCATATTCGCCGTTTGCTATCTTTGTAAGGTCAAGCTTATCGCCCGACTTGGCAACGGTTACTCCGGTTATCTTTTTATCGTTCTGATAGAAACTGATAACGTAATTTTTTACGCCCGCCGTGTTACCGTCTGTTATGGTTACAATGCTTGTTTCCGCATCGAACGTGAATGAAGGAGCCAAAAGCGTTACACGGCTTGTATCTTCCGTATATACAATATTAGAAATTGAAACTTTACCTACGGGAATATCTATTCCGCTGCCTTCAACGCCGAACTGCATACTGAAACCTGTGCCGTTGGTGAAATATATTTCGTAGGAGTGCTTACCTTCTTCAATTGCAATTACGTTTCCGTTAATAGTTACATGTCCCGCCGCAGAAGAATCTATATCGCACGTAAGCTTATAGTATTTCGCCGCAACAACCGTAGGGTTATTGTTAAACAGCTGAATGTTATACCACTGTCCGCCGTTTTCGGTAAATTCGAGGTTTACAGTGCCGTTATCGTAGTTAAGCGTCGTAAACTGCGCCCATTCCGTCCAGTAAGCCCATTTGCCGGGGTTTGCCGCCGCGTCCGCCGCACCGTTCTTTAACGTAATATCGTAATATTCGTAACCGTCAACCGATTTAACAGTTAACGCAACATCTGCCTTTATAGAAGCAGTTACTTTTGCAGCTATTGTAACGTTACCGGGCCTTAAAGCTTTTACAAGTCCGTTTTCTACAGTTGCGATATTTTCGTTAGAGCTTTCCCATGTAATCGCCGAGCCGTTGGATGCGGTTGCCGCAAACGTTACTTCGGTATTCATATCCATTTCATGCTCTGTAACTTCAACGCCTTCAAGAGTGATTGTAACCTTTTCGGTGTTGTCTTCTACAACGGTTACTCTGCATTCCGCGCTGACCTTGCCGATAGTCGCCGTAACCTTCGCGTTGCCGACTTTTTTAGCGTTTACGTTGCACACTTTTCCGCCGATAACGGAAATTTCCGCAACCTCGGTGTTGTCGATTTTCCACTCGAGCTGCTCGGTGGAACCCTTTACCGTTGCAACGATATTCGCCGTTCCGCCCTCTGCTACCGTTACTTCGGTACGCGAAAGCGTGATTTTTACTTTCGAGCCGCCGCATGCAGTAAAGGTAAACGCCGTAAGCGCGCATACCAGTACAAGCAACAGGCTTGCCAATGATAAAATTTTAGTCTTCTTCATCATTTTCCTCCTATAAAGACTAATTATTCAATCGGGTTTAACCCGACTTTTCCTCAAATAAAACTGTTTTTTCGGTTAAAAAGGTTAAACCGCTTCGTAAACCCTTACGTAATCAACGTACATCGCCGCGGAAGTAAAGCTTCCGTCGGGCTGGTTATAGCTGTCGTATCTACCGCCGACCGCAAGGTTGAAAAGTATATAGAACGGCTTATCGAAGGGCTGTGGTTTGCCCTGATTGCTTGTGTCCTGCGACCACCATCTGTCTTTTGTTACCGTCAGAACTTTCTGCCCGTCAACAAACCATGAAATCGCGTCCGCAGTCCAGTCCACAGCGTAAACGTGCCATTCGTCAGTGTTCGACGAAAGCGTGGTTTCTTTTGTAACGTAATCGTGCGCGTTCGACGCTTTGCCGAAATGCAAAGTTGTGTCTACCTTGTTTTCAAGTCTGCCCTTGGCTTCCATAATGTCAATTTCGCCGTTTGCGGGCCAGCCGCCGTACTCGTTTTCCGAATTAGCGGGCGAAGACGGTTGCGGAAGCATCCAGAACGCGGGCCACATACCGCTGCCCGTGGGCGTTTTCATACGCGCCTCGAAATATCCGTAAGTGAAGCTTGCCTTGTCGCGGGTGAGTATTCTGCCCGAGGTATAAGGCCTGTCGCCCTGTTGCTGTCTTGTCGCGGTTATTTTAAGCGAACCGTTTTCAACCGAAACCGCGTCCTCGGTGTAATACTGCAACTCGTCGTTACCCCAGTAGTCGGGACCGACAGAAGAACCGTAAGTATCCTTTATACCCGTCTGATAGCCCCATTTTGCAGTATCAAGCGAGGCGCCGTTGAATTCGTCGCGCCAGACAAGGCGGTAGCCTTCTTTATCCGCATCGGGGTCGGGCGCCGTCTGTTTTTCGGTCACGATTACGGTGCATTTTGCCGAAACTTTTGAAGTTTTCGCCGTTATTTCCGCCGTACCCTTCGAAACGGCCGTAACCACGCCGTTCGTTACCGAAGCGACCTTACCGTCGGACGAAAGCCAGCTTATTTCATCGCCGAGGGAAGAAACCGCTTTAAGCGTTATCCGTTCGCCAACGGCAAGCTGAATATTGTCAAGCATTAAAGTGAAAATTTCGGGGTTTTGCGGTACGTCGGGGTTTTCGGGGTCGGTAGGACCGGTTAAGGTTTTTTCGCTTACCTTTACCGTACACGAAGCAAGCGCCGTTGAAGTGGCCGCGGTGACAATCGTTTCGCCCTCGCCGTTGCCCGTGATAAGCCCGTTCTGATTAACTGTTACGATTGCGTCGCTGCCGGACACCCAGCTTACTTCCGCATTGTCCGAAGAAGCAGCCGCAAGCTGAACCGTTTCGCCTACTTCAAGCTCTATAACCGCCTGCGAGATATATACGGCGGGTTCGGGATTTTTTGCACTAAAAAAGCCGCAACCGCTGCAAAGAACCGCAAGCGCCGCCGCCATAACGAAAATTATTGTTTTGTTTAAAAGTCCGACTTGATTGTTTTTCATAGTTATAATCCTTAACTTGGCTTTACTTTGATGTTTAAATACTAAGACGTATCTATTCGGCCAAGTAACAAATAAAGTTTTTTTATTGCTTGTATAACAAGCAATAAAGGGGTGCACCCCTTTAAAAATATGAAATTTTATAGCAAGACCTTTTACATACTATCACAAGAATTGTGACTTTGCAACAGTTTTTTAAAAATTTTTCGGAAAAAATTAATTTTCGGGTTTTCCGCGGGCTGAAATTCTTTCACTATTATTAAATACCGCACCATCGCCGCGCCCCTAAAAAAGCTGAAATTTACTCAATTTTCGGCAAAAACCGACAAAAACTACGCAAAAATAAGCGCGGATACTCAATAACGCAAAGTATCCGCGCATAAACAAATTTGATTTTACGGCTTAACGGCAACGTACTGTTCAAGTCCGCTGGTGGTCGCGCCCTTCTGCACAGCCGCTCCCTCGCCGTTGATAACATGGTCTATTCCCGTTTGCTCGTAACCCGTCAGATACACCGTTATCATATGATAAAAGCTTATATCGCCCGTTGAGGGGCATTCAATCGCGTTTTCAAGCCTGACGGGCGCGTCGCGCAAGTACGAATAAACGCCTAAGGCGTATGCGCGGTGCGACGTTACCCCCTCCGCAACCTTATATCCAGCATAGCCGTTAACCGTTCCGCCGTGAGAAAGCCAGCTGTTTTGGTCGGGCACGTCGTAAGGCAGTTCGCACTGGTAAAAATAAGTAGTACCGCCGTTTCCGTTCCATATCGTTTGATATTCGAGGAAATGTTCAACAAACAGTCCGTAAAACGTAACGTTTGCGCCGTTTATTATAACCCCGTTTTTGGCAACGTTTTCAGTCCAGCCCACGCCGTCCCAGTGGTCGGCGCGCCAAACCCAGAAATTATCGCCGATAACGTTTGAAGAATTTATTTCAACGCACGCTTCAACCGAGGTTTTAACCGCTTTTGCCCCGCCCACGCGGAAAAACAAATCGTTAAGCGCTATCGGGTTTGCGGAATGGTCGGCAGTACAGTTTTTTCCGCCGACTTCCAAAAGCGTTTTGGTAGAATTACCCGCGTCGAATAAAATTCCGCTTATTTTTACCCCGTCAACGTCCGCAACGCGCATAAGCGTATCGTTATTTTTTGCCGAGGGACGCAAAGTCGCAAGCCCCGCGCCCGTAACAACCGTATTGCCCGCGGTTATTTTAAGCGGTTCGTCAAGCTCGTAAATTCCCGCCGTAAAAAACAGGTGTTTACCCTTTGCAAGCTGTGCGTTCAACGTTTCCGCAGTATCGCGGTCGCTTCTTGCAACGTAAAAATCCGAAATCGGTATAAATTCGCCCCGCGCGCCGTTATTCCACGAAACTCCGCTTCCGCCAGTTTGAAGTTCGGGCACGAAAATGCGGTACCCCGAAACTTCGTCAAAAGTCAAAATAGGTTTTTCACGCAACTGCCTGTCCGAGGGCACGTTTGTGTATCCACCGCTCTTGTCCCAGTAATTTTGGGGAACCTCACCATCAACGCCGACAAAAGCCATATTCCACACCTTGCCGTTCCATTTGCCGAACGCAGAATTGCGTGAAAACCACTGCTGTTGCGAACCCGAATTGACCGTACCGTCAACTTTGGTATCGGCGAGGAACCCGCCCGAAGTAGCCCCGCTGCCCGAAAGCCGTAAATTGCCTTTTACGTGAACGCGCCGCAAGCTCGTCGCCTGAGAAACCGCCCAAAGCATATCCCCGCCGACCGACAGATTTTCGGCAGTGCGCCAAAAGTTGCACAAGGAAATTGTTGCGTCTGCGGTTACTTTGGAAATACTTACGCCTTCGGGTGAGGCGTCCAGCCCCGCAACCGAGGTATAATAGCCCATTTTTATATCGAGCGCGTACTCGCCCGCCTTGAAAAACGCGGAAAAGCGCTCGTCGGTAAATTCACCGCGCGCTCTGCCGTTTCCGTCCTCGTCCTTTTCCACCGTTCCGTCCGTAAGCGCGTAAAACCCGTCCAGAACGGACTGAACTTGTTCAATATCGTCTAAGGGCGAAAAGATATAAGTATTTTTACCGAAGGTTTCCAGCTCGTAGCTGAACGGCCCGAGAAAATCTTTAACCACTCCGTCCGCGCCGACCGCGCCTATGCGGTAATACGCGTAAATATCGTCGGTAACGTAATCGGTGCCATCAGCCACATAGTCAGCGTCGGCGTAGTTGCCGAAGCGCGAGGGGCTTTTCTGAATTAAATAGCCCGTACAGCCTTCAACCTCATCCCACGAGATATGCGCGCGGTTATCTATAATCTGAAAATTACCGTCCGCGGTATCGGGCTTTTTACCGCTGTCGGGTTTTTTGCAGGCTGTGAAAACGCCCGCGATTGACACCGCAAACGGCAACGCAACCAAAAACGAGAGTATTCTTTTTTTAATCATTTTATCCCCCATGACGCTTGAATTTTGCTTTATATTTTTAAAAAGTCAGTTTTTTGAGCCATTATAACGGCGCAAATTCAATAAGTCAAGGGCTTGAATTTAAAATTTTTCTGCGCAAACGTTCGCAAACCCGACTGATTTATAATAATAGTGAAAAATACGGAATATTCAAAATCAGTTAATAAATATTCACAAAAATTTTTTTTGAGTGGAATTTTAAAGAGGTTTTAGCGCGGAATTTATCGACGCTTTTCGACATTATTCGACAAATGTTATATGCTTTTTGTTGATTTTTAACGCTTGGTATTGTAAAATCATAAAAATAGGATTTTATAATCACCGCGTTCGGCATTGGGCTTTACACTATTAAACGTTCGCTCTACTGTCGTTTTGAACATTCCTTATGTCATTCTGAGCGACAGCGAAGAATCTGATTATCCTATGCGCAAACCAAAAACGGTTTAACTTACATTATAACCCACAATCAGATGCTGACGCAAGCCTCAGCATGATACGGTTTTAATATACCGACGCTGTTCAAAGCACCGCCCCCCCCTGCCTGCGGCGGGGGGGGGGGTAAGTGGGTGGTAAAACATCCATCGTCTATTATATATAATACCTAAATAAATAACCCAGCAAGTTAGACAAAAATTAAAGCGGGTTATGTATAGCATAACCCGCTTTAATCTGCTTTTAGCCCCAGATAACTGATAAAACTCTGTGAATAATACTGAAAATTCTGCTCCACATAATACCTTACCTCCTTCGGGGAAAATTATAAAATAAGGCGATTTTGCAGAATATTACTTTGCGTTATTGCGATTGTTTCTGTTTTTGTCAAAATGAATAAATATAAAAGATTATGATTGATTTTATAACTAATATTATCCGTTTTTTTACCATTTTGTCCTGCTCGCTGTATGCTTATACGAAAATTTCGGGAAGTAAGCTGAAACCTATACATTTGCTGTATTTGCCCGTGTTTGCGGTATGCTCGTTCGGACTTCATTTTATATGGGTATATTTCAGATTTGCCGTTGCAATATGTCTGCTTATTATTTGCGTACTATCCTTCTATATAGGTTTCCGCAGAACTTTTTATAATACTTTAACATTAAGCACAATAGCGTTGGGTATTACAATATTATTTATGGCATTAAGCACTATAATCGCAATGCTGATAATGATTTTGTTTGACAGAGTTATAGCTGATAAATTTAAAGATTTAGTAATAGTAATATTTTTTAGCATAATGTTGACGCTACTTACTTTTACAGTGTTTAAAATAAGGAAATTCAGAAAAAATATCGCGCCTATTTCAAAGGACGACGTATTTGAAAAACTGCTGTTTATCAGCGTGCTTTGCATATTCGGAATGACGTTAGCTTATTCAACATATAAACAAACTACATTTCTTGAAATTGCGTTTATATTTATAGCGTTTTGCTGTCTTGCTATTATTTTAGGGTGGAGAAAGTTGGCTTCTAACAGCTATCGCAAAAACATTCTTGACAGAAACGTGGAAATTTTGGAGCATAGCGCAAGAGAGTACAACGAACAGCGGGCTAAGCTTGCCCAGCAAAACAACGAGCTTGCTAAAATTATTCACCGCGACAACAAGCTTTTACCGGCTATGGAGCTTTCCGTAAAGACGATTTTGGAACGCTACCCCAACGACGCGCAGGCTGCCGAACTGTTAAAAAGCCTGAATATTTTGTTTGCCGAGCGCGCAAACGCTGTTGAAAACTTCCGCAGCGACGCTACCGTTTTGCAGACTACGGGCGACGTTACGATTGATTCTGTGCTGGGGTTTTTGAATGCGCGGTCGGAGGCGTGCAGCGTTGAGTTCACCGCCGAGGCGGAAACGGGTGCGGTAGAGTTTTTCCGCGAACAGTTCAAGGATATGACGGACTTTAACGCGATTTTGTGCGATTTGGGCGAGAACGCGGTAATTGCCGCAAAGCACGTTTCGTGCGGGCGCGTTAAGACCGTTTTGGACTATGCCGGCGGAATTGCCACGTTGAAGATTTTCGATAACGGCGCGTTGTTTGACGAGCGGGTTCTTGCGGAAATGGGCAGGACGGAAATTACCACGCACAAGGACGACGGGGGAAGCGGAATCGGGCTTGTGACCGCGTTCAAGATTTTGAAAAAATACTCTGCCTCGCTTTGCATTGACGAGGTTATGGAAGGTTGCGAAGAAGGCGGTTTTACAAAGTGCGTTATTATTTACGCTGACGGAAAGGGGTTGCGGACTGTTAAAACCGCGCGTGAAAGCGTTAAAAAAATCGCCTCTAACCGAAGCGATTTGATTGCGGAATGAATTTGAGCAGTTATTTGCCCCCCTTATCCCCACGGGGTAAAATGAGGTAAACTATCCCCCGCCCTTGGCGGGGGAACTCAAGGGGGCGGCAAACAAAATTAAACGCGTCCGCGGGACTTTAAGTCCCGCGGACGCGCTATTTCTATCACATTAAAAACGTTATTAATTAAAGCATATTGCGGGGGCAATGGAAAATTTTCCGCAAATATCCGCAAATCAGCCGTTGCTTTTCACTTTCATTAAGCGCACTACTGCGGCGCGCTCGTTTTCGTCAAGCTTTGATTTTATATACTTTATGGTTTCTTCAAGCTGGGGTATCATAACGTATTCCAGCGCGTTTACCCTGCGTTTGTTGCGTTCTATTTCGTCAGCCAAAAGGCGAACGGCTTTTTCGGTCTGTGCAAGCTGTATCATTTTGGGCAACAGCTTTACGGCACATTCGACGGAATAGTCCGCCTCGCTTGTGATTTCGGGATAAGCATAGGGCAAGCCCGCCGTTTTTTTACTTTCTTCAAGCTGAACATCGGGCACTTCCACCCCCATTATGCTTGAAATACCGCACTCTACCGAAAGCGCGACGGAAGGCATTGCAAAAGCCGTTTCAGCCTTATACGCCGGGGTTACGGAACGCGCAACCGAGAACTGCCGTAAAACTTCTGACAGCTCTTTTTCCACTTCGTCGCGCAGACGCTTGTTTTCCTTTATTATCACGGAAAAGCGCCGAATCATTTCATCGGACTTGTCTTTTAAAAGCTTATGCCCGCGAACTGCCGTATTTAAGCGCGTTTTAAGTTTTTTTAACTCCATTCTTGTGGGGTTAACGTTTAATCTTGCCACTGTTTGCTACCTTATAATTATTTAGGACGTTGCGCCCCGCCTATGTTTAAATATTGAAATATGTCATGCTGACGCTTGCGGAAGCATCTGATTGCGGTTTATAACACAGGTTAAACCGTTTTTGGTTTGCGCATAGGACAATCAGATTCTTCGCTGTCGCTCAGAATGACAGTAAAGCAAATGCTTGAAATGACAATTTAAATATTTTTAATTGTACCGCATATATGCCTTATTTAACGTTATTTCAGGTACTTATCTATATACGCCTGACGGATACGTTTCAGTTCGGATACAGGAAGAATTTTCAAAAGCTCCCAGCCTAAATTCAGCGTTTCCTCAACTGCGCGGTCTGCCTCGAAGCCCTGATTGATATACAGCTTTTCAAACTCCTCTGCAAACTTTGCGTAAAGCTTATCCGTATCGGAAAGCGCCGCTTCGCCCAAAATTGCAGAAAGCTCTTTACTCTCTTTGCCCCGCGCATATGCCGCGAATAACTGGTTCATAGTGTCCGCGTGGTCCTCGCGCGTTTTGCCCTTGCCTATACCCTTGTCTTTAAGACGCGACAGGCTGGGAAGCACGTCTATCGGCGGGTTAATCCCCTTTTTGTACAAGTCGCGCGAAAGTATGATTTGCCCCTCCGTTATATAACCGGTAAGGTCGGGGATAGGGTGCGTTTTGTCGTCCTCGGGCATGGTTAAAATGGGAATTTGCGTTATAGAGCCTTCGCTTCCGCGAATCCTGCCGGCGCGCTCGTACATAGTAGCGAGGTCGGTGTACAGATAGCCTGGATAACCGCGTCTGCCGGGGACTTCGCGCCTTGCCGCCGAAACCTCGCGGAGCGCTTCCGCATAGTTGGTGATGTCCGTCATTATAACAAGCACGTGCATACCGCACTCGAAAGCGAGGTATTCCGCACAAGTCAGCGCCATTCTGGGCGTTGAAATACGCTCTACCGCGGGGTCGTTGGCAAGGTTGGTGAAAAGCACCGTTCTTTCAATCGCGCCCGTCTTTTTGAAGTCGTTTACAAAGTACTGCGCTTCCTCGAACGTGATGCCGATTGCCGCAAAAACCACGGCGAACTTGCTGTCCGTTCCGCGCACCTTTGCCTGCCTTGCAATCTGCGCTGCAAGCTCGGCGTGGGGAAGTCCGCTCATTGAAAACACGGGCAGTTTTTGTCCGCGGACAAGCGTGTTAAGCCCGTCGATGGCGGATATTCCCGTCTGAATGAACTCGTCGGGATAGTTGCGTGCGGCGGGATTGATAGGCTCGCCGTTAATATCCAAAACCTTTTCGGGTATAATCGGCGCGCCGCCGTCGCGGGGGTTGCCCATTCCGTCGAACACCCGTCCCAGCATATCGCGCGAGCAGGAAAGCTGTTGGCTGTGACCTGTAAATCTTGCCTTTGCGGTTGCGATTTGAAGCCCTTGTGAATTTTCAAAAAGCTGTACTACCGCTTTGTCGCGGTTGATTTCAAGCACCTTGCCGCGGCGGATATCGCCGTTTGCGCAGACTATATCCACAAGCTCGTTATACTTTACGCCCTCGACTCCGTCAACCACCATAAGGGGGCCGACAACTTCGCGGATTGTCTTGTATTCCTTAAACATCTTCCTCGTCCCCCTTGATAAGCGCTTTCATTTCGCTTGAAATAAGCTGTAAAATCGTATCGAATTCGGCAAGATTTGCTTCGGGAATATACTTCGCTCTGCCGATTTTTTCCTTGCACGAGCAAGCGAGCACCGCGTTCAAATCAGCGTAATTTGCGATTGCCTCGCGCGCGGCTTTGTCAAATTCATAAATCAATTTAAGCATTAAAAACTGCTTGCGCATTGACGTATACGTGTCAATGTCGTCGAACGCGTTCTGGTGCAGATAGTCCTCGCGGATAATTTTCGCCGTTTCCATTGTAAGGCGGTCTTTTGAGGAAAGCGCGTCCATACCGACAAGGCGGACGATTTCGTCAAGCGAGGCTTCTTCCTGCAAAACGCGCATTACGAACGCGCGGTAACGGAAATAGTCGGTGCTGACGTTGCCGTCGAACCAGTCCTTCATTTTGTCGGCGTACAGCGAGTAGCTTATAAGCCAGTCGATTGCGGGGAAATGTCTTTTATATGCAAGCGAAGCCGAAAGCCCCCAGAATACCTTTACAATTCTTAAAGTTGCCTGCGAAACGGGCTCGCTTAAATCGCCGCCGGGGGGCGAAACCGCGCCTATCGCCGTAACCGAACCCGTTTTATCCGCCGAGCCGAGAATTTTGACTATGCCCGCTCTTTCATAAAATTCGGCAAGTCGTGAAGCAAGGTATGCGGGATAGCCCTCGTCGCCGGGCATTTCTTCAAGACGACCGCTCATTTCGCGCAGAGCTTCCGCCCAACGCGAGGTGCTGTCAGCCATAATCGCAACGTTGTAGCCCATATCGCGGAAGTATTCCGCAATGGTTATGCCCGTATATATCGAAGCCTCGCGCGCCGCAACGGGCATATCGGAGGTGTTTGCAATCAGCACGGTGCGCTTCATAATCGGCTCGCCCGTTTTGGGGTCTTTAAGGGCGGGGAATTCGTTTAAAACGTCCGTCATTTCGTTGCCGCGCTCTCCGCAGCCGACATAGACTATTATATCAGCGTCAGCCCACTTTGCAAGCTGGTGCTGAACTACGGTTTTACCGCTGCCGAACGGGCCGGGGACGGATGCAACTCCGCCGCGCGCAATGGGAAAGAGCGTATCTATAACCCTTTGCCCCGTAACCATAGGCTTATCGGGCGAAAGCTTTTCTTTATAAGGTCTGCCGCGGCGCACAGGCCATTTCCTGAGCATGCTTACGGCTTTTTTGCCGGAAGCGGAGGAAATTACGGCAACGGTGTCCTCGATTGTGAAGTCGCCCTCCTCAATTTTCTGCACCTTACCCGCTACGCCGTTGGGCACGAGAATTTTATGCTCTATAATTTCCGTTTCCTGAACGGTGCCGAGAACGTCGCCCTCTGCTACGCTGTCGCCGACCTTTACCGCGGGCACGAAACGCCATTTTTTATTTCTGTCAAGGTTATTTACAGAAACTCCCCTTGAAATTCTGGAACCGTACTGAAAGTAAAGCGTTGTCAGCGGGCGCTGGATTCCATCGAAAATGCCCTGAATAAGACCGGGGGCAAGCTCTACCGAAAGCGGTTCGCCCGTGGAAACGACCTCCTCGCCCGGCCCGAGTCCCGAGGTTTCTTCATAGACCTGTATGGAAGCTTTGTCGCCGCGCAGTTCGATTATTTCGCCTATCAGCCCCTTATCCGAAACGCGTACGACGTCGTACATTTTGCTGTCCGCCATACCTTCGGCAATAATCAGCGGGCCAGAAATTTTTACAGTTTTACCCATAATAATATCCTTAAAATTTTTGTTGTTAATTATTGAAAAGTATATCCACCCCGAGCGCGCGTTCCATTGCGCTTTTTAAAACCTCGGTTCCGTAGCCAGAACTGCCCGCCTTGGACGGTATAGAAAGCACTACGGGATAAGGCTCCTCGTCGAAACGTTTTAAAAATTCTGTCAGCGGACGGGCGAGCTCTTCGGTGAGGAAAATAATTTTATATTCTTTGGCTATTTTCCGCAAAATCTCCCGCGCTTTTACGTCGCTTTCGGCAGGAAAGGTTGCCACTCCCGCCGCTTTGAATACAGTTATGCTGTCACCGTCGCCGACTATCGCCATTTTACCTGTCATTGTCCGCTCCTTAAAACTCTCTTAAACGGCTTTTAATCTGCCTTTCTTCCATTCCCGCAAGCAGACACACGAAAACTATGCGCAAGTTCGCGTTTTCCGCGCGGCGTCTGAAAACGTAATACAAAAACGGCTGAGTTTTTTTCAGCTCGTACCTGTGTTCGGCAAGCAAACGCGTTTCAAGGCTGTCAAGCCCGCGTTCCGCTTCCGTCATGGGCAAGCCAGCGTTTTTCTGCTTTAAACACGTCCTGAAAAATTCCTCCGCAGAAGTGCCGTCAAGCGCGTTTTCGTTTATCGCGCCGTTTTCGCCGAACAAACTATTCAGCTGTTTTTCCTTTAAATTTCCGCCGCAAACATAGTTAACCTCGGCATATTCGGGGGTCTGCGCACGCAAAGCCGTTAAAATATTAAGCATATCCGCCTTTTGTGCGATACACTTTTTCAAAAACAGATTGCGCCTGCAAGCCTTAAATAAATGCGAGTACAGCGCTTTATCGAAAATAATGCCTATTTCCGCGCCCGCAACTTCCTTTTCTGTTTCGTTTTCGGAATTTTCTTTATTTTCCGAAAAAAGCTCCTCCGCATTTTTAATTGCTTCGGCAAGCTCGCCGTTAAGCGCGGAAGTATCTCCGTTTTTTACTGCCGAAACAATTTGCTCCGCCGTATAAATTCCGTCGGGAGCGAAAAGCGGCGCGGTTTCTTCCGCGGACAATTTGAGATATTCCGACTTTACAGCCGCCTTTGCGTTGTGGAAGTCGCGCGGGGATAAAAGATATTCCCTTTCGACGTTAGTCGGGGCATATTCGCGTATGAATTCGTCTAAATCCGCCTCGTCCGCGGATAAAAGACGTTCGTATTCGTGTGCGGAAACTGCTTCCGCTCCCTTGCCGAAACCGCTGTCCGAAAGAATACGGAAAGCTTCCTCCGCACTGCCCTCGCACAGCTTTAAAATTTTATCCTTTAACAGGCTTTGTTCCCTGACTGCGATTATTCCGTTGGTGTACAGCACGTCCTTAGACATTTGCAACCCCGTCTACAAATAATTTTGCGGCGATTTCCGACTGATAAGCTTCTCTGTCAAGCGCAAGCAACGCGCCGTAAGACAGGTCTTTATCGGAATTTTTGCCGACAAGAACGAACCCGCCGTCGATATCGGCGGTTTTGCCCGAGTTTTTAAGATTTTTTTCCGCAACGACCGCAAGCTTTAATACCTGCGCCTTATACTGAAAATTCGCCGCAAAGACAATCTCGTCGCCGTTTTCCGCATAGCCTGAAAGCAAGGCTTCGGCAAGCTTAACCGCGTCCTTTTGCGGAAGGTTTTTCAGTTTTTCAAGCGCCTGCGCGTACACCGTATCGATAACACGACGCTTTTCGGCAAGCAGAACCTTTGCGGAATCGAGCCGAGCCGTAGCCGACTTACCGTCGAAAATGGCTTTGCTTCTTTCCGCAATTATCGCACGCGTACCCTTTTTGTCGCGTTCGGCGCGTGTTTCGGCTTCGGCGACAATCGACGCCGCTTTGTTTTCCGCGTCGGTCACAGCCGCTTCCGCCGCCGATTGCGCGTCGGAAATAATTCTGTTCAGAATTGCTTCTTTGCTCATAATTTACGCCTTATTAAGCCGCTACAAGCATAATCGAAATGATAAGTCCCAGAATTGCGTAGAACTCTATCATTGCGGGATAAATAATCAGTTTACCGCCCAAGCTTTCCTGCTTGCCCACCGCATATATGCAGTTTACCGCAGATTTGCCCTGGAATATGCCGGTGATTAAGCCCGACAAAGCCATGGGCATTACCGCGCCGAAAAGCGCCCAGCCCTGCCAAACCGTCATAGCCGCGTCAAGCGAGGAAGACGCGATTATACCGATAATGAAGCCGTAGATACCCTGCGTTGCGGGGAGCAGTACCAGAACGAGGACTTTACCGAATTTTTTGGGGTCCTCGCCCAAAACTCCCGCCGCCGCGGTGCCCGTCTTGTAAAGACCGAGTGCGGAACCGATTCCGCAAAGCAGCACGCAGACTGCAACTCCTATAATACCGATAATCTGACCCATAAAATACCTCCGTGATATTTTAAAAAAATTTTTATATTTATTTCAGCAGCAGATTTATATATTTGTGGTTTGAACCGAGCGGAGTAAACAGTTCACCCTCGCCCTCGAAAAATCTGCCGTAAAATTCAACGTATTGAAGTCTTGCATCGTGGATATATGCGCCCAAAAGACCCATTGCAAGGTTGAACGCGTGCCCCACAAGCATAATTATTACGCCTAAAACTATCAAAAGCGGATTACCGCCAGTTATAAACTGAATAGAATAGTCGGAAACTATCTGCGCAATTACCGCGCCCGACAGCAAAAGTCCGTAAAGCCTTGCATAGCTTAGTATGTCCGAAGCGAAATTTATTACGCCGTACGCCGCGCCGAAGCCTTTTGTAAATTTGCCGAAAAACCTTTCGTGTCTGCCCGCGGTAAGCACCGCAAGTCCAAGCCCGACCGCCGCAACAATTCCGCCTATCATAGCGCATACCGAAGCGTGGAACTGCTCGGTCAAGCCGATTAGCGCAAGGAACACGCCTGCGCAGAACAGCGCCCACGTCATTCCTTCCCAGATTCCGTCCCATACGCGCCCGCGCCGCCAGTACTGCACGGCTCGGCACACATACCCCGCCGCAAGCTGAACAATACCCAAAAGCATACTTATAATAAGCACTGCGGGAACGCTAATTCCCATAAGCGACCACATACTGTCCTCGCCTCTCAAAGCGGGCATAACGGTAAACGGCAAAATGCCTGCGCCGAAGAATGAATTGAACAATACCCCCCATAATATGGTGCAGATACCGCCCATTGCGAACACGCCCGCAAGCCTTGTAAGCCCGCTTTCCTTAGCGCGCGTCTTTAAATAAATTGCGCCTCCGCCTATAAACATTATCAGCCCGTAGCCGATGTCCGCCATTATAAAGCCGAGGAAAATACTGTAAAACACCGCCATTACCGCGTTGGGGTCGAACTCGCGCGAGTTTGCGGGGGAATACATATTTGTAACCGCTTCGAAGTTTTTAACAACCTTGTTGTTCTTATACAGCGTGGGGGGAATTTCGTCCTTTGCGGGTTCGGAAAACTCGTAGTAAATGTTGCTCGTAACCCCGTCCAGCGCGGAACGCACGTCCTCCTCCCGTTCTTCGGGAACGTACGCTTCAAGCAAAAATGTAGTTTGGGTTGCGCGCATTTTTTCCGAAAGGGCGCACTTTTCTATTTCGAAACCGAGATAATCGCAGTAAATTTTAAGCGGTCTGATTTTTTCGCTCAATCCGTAAATTTCCGCTTCCGCGGCAGATATTTTCGCTTCAACGGCGGAAATTTCTCTTTGAATATCCGCATTAAGCTCTGCGCCCGTGCGGGTTTCTTCCGCAAACGGACAGCTTGCAAAATTGAATTTTTGAAGAAGCTCCTCCGCCTGCGCCGACGCCGATTTGTGGCAAGCGCAGACAACCAAAGCGCGCTCGTTATCGTTTGCAAGCGCCGAAACAGATAAAAGCTCCGCCTCCTCCGCTTCCTTTAAAAGATTATCGAGGGAATTTGCCGCGACCGTGCCGAGGCGCACCCTTGTATGGGCGGTGTCGCAATAATAATTAAAGGGCTGTAAAAGCGCGGAATAAATTTCCGCAGTTTCAGCCGATTTTTTAAGCTTTATAAGCCCGGCGGAGGCTTCCTTTCTTTCAGCGACAAGCGCGTTAACCTTCTGCGCAAGCGCATCCGCTTCCGTTTTTAAACCGCCCGCCGATATAAATTCGCCGTAACTGACCTCAAAACCGTCCGCAAGCGCGTCGGTCTTGATTTTGTTTGCTTTGTTGTAGCTTTCCGCCTCCTGCGTAAGACACGACAAAACAGCTTCGAGCGAGTTTAAATATGCCCGAAGTTCTTCGCAGTCTGCCGTAAGAGGAACGGTATTTTCCGCTTCGTAATGCAGCTTTATCTCGGTTGCGCCCGTCTTTTGCAATGCGTTTAAAATTGCGTCTTTGTCGTAGGACATAGCAACGAGATTAAGTTTTGACATACTAACGATTGCCACCGAGCACCCTCCCGACAATATCGTTTATTACGCCGTCCGAATTCTTTAAAACGCCGTCCGCATATTTTTTTGCCTTAGCCGAGCTTTCGCTAAGAGCTTTATCGTATGCGGTCTGCGCGTCCGCCGCCGCCTGATTAATCTGAACCTCGCGCATAATTTTGCACTCGGTTTCGCACCTTGCGGTTATATCCGCCGCGCGCTTTGACGCTTCGGCTATAATTTCAGCCGCGCGCTCCGCCGCCTGCGCCTTGATTTCAGCCGCCTGACTTTCGGCTTCGGTTATGGACTTTATAATATCTTCCATACAAAAATACCCGTTTATCCGTTGGACGGAAATTGAATTTTCCATTTTTCCGCCTATATTAGTATACCACTTTTTGTAAAAATTGCAATAGCAATTTTAATTATTATCGTATAGTACAACATTTTTTATTTTTCTTTCACAAAAGCGCCCTTCCGCCAAGACGGGCTTTCTCGGCAAAAGCCCGCCGCATAAAGCGTAAAATGTAATTTTTGTTCAAAAATAATGTAAATTTATACGCAATTTTGAATAAAAATAATTTATATACAAATTACTTGCGCTTATAATTATGCAATGATATATTTTAATTCGACATTTACTTCAAGGAGAACATATTATGAAAAAAATCTTTATTGCATTTTTAAGCGCAGCGCTTTGCGTGGTGTCCGCGCTGACAATGACCGCTTGCGCCGCCCCCCAAAAAGTTAAGCTTATAAATATAAGCCTTTCGCAGGAACAGTACGGCGTAGCAATCAAAAAAGGCGATACCGCGACAAAAGCGAAGGTTGACGAAATTTTGACGAAGCTTTCCGGCGAGGGTATTGACGTAAACGGTCAGACGGTTACGTTTAACACTCTTTATACGGCTGAAATGAACGGCAATTCCGATATCAGCATAGGTACGGTCAAGACGAGCAGTTCAAACAGGGCAACCGAACTTGTCGTTGCCACAAATGCGGAATTTGCACCTTTTGAGTATATGATTGGCGACAGCTTCGGCGGTATCGATATGCAGGTTGCAAAAATACTCGCTTCGGAAATGGACAAAACGCTGGTTATCAAGCATATGGATTTCGACGCAGTACTCGAAGACTTAAAGAACGGCAACAGCGACATTGCTATGGCAGGACTTACCATTAACGCAGAGCGCGCGGAAGAAGTTGACTTTTCCGTTGCTTACTACGACACCACACAGTATATCGCGGTGCTTGAAAGCGACACCACTTTCGATGACTGCACCTCTACCGAAGAAGTAACAGCAAAGCTGAAAGAGCTTAAAGTAACAGCAGGCGCGGCAAAAGCGCAGACGGGCTATTTTTACCTTACGGGCAACGAATCGTTTGAGTTTGAAGGATATTCCAACTTAAACGTTAAAGCGTACAAAAGCATAGCAATGGCTGTACAGGACTTGTCAAACGGCAAAATTAAATTAGTTTGCGGTGATAAAGACACTCTTACTGCGGCAATCAACGCGGTTAACGAAGGAATTTAATTCATTTAAAAATGTCAGCAAAATTCGAAAAGTTTTTTAAACATTTTATAGACTACGGCGGTTACAAGAATATTCTGACCGGGTTCAGAAATACCTTGCTTATCGCCGTTTGCGGTCTTTTAATAGGAATTTTTATCGGCACGGTAGTTGCGTGTATTCAGCTTGCAGGCAAACGCAATAAAGCCGTAAAAGCCTTTTCATTAATAGGCGACGTCTATATTGCCGTATTCAGGGGCACCCCCATTATCGTTCAGCTGCTTATATTCCACTACATAATTTTCGCCTCGGTCAATATTGACGGGCTTGCGGAAGCCGTTTTGGTATTCGGACTTAACAGCGGAGCGTACGTTGCGGAAATAATGCGCGGAGGAATAAGCTCGGTAGACGCGGGACAGCTTGAAGCGGGAAGAACGCTCGGGCTTTCATATCTAACCACCATGATTAAAGTTGTGTTCCCGCAGGCAGTCAAAAACGTTATTCCCACTCTCGGAAACGAGCTAATCGCGTTGGTCAAGGACACCTCAGTTGCCGGATATGTTGCCACAATGGATTTAAACGCCGCTTTCACTGCAATAGCCGGCGCAACATACGACTTTATGGTTCCTTACCTTATGCTTGCGCTTGTGTATTTTGTTATTGTAGTAATATTAACGGTGATTATCCGCCTTATCGAAAGGAGGCTGAGAAAGAGTGAAAAACGTTAAAGTCAGCGAAGAAGAACAGCTTTCCGCGCAAAACGCCCCCAAAGCGGTAAAGGTCAAGGGGCAAAAGTTTATCAAAACGCAGGTTACGCCCGTAGAGCCGTACGACCCCGAAGCATTGATTGAAGTTCAGCACCTTACCAAAACGTTCGGCGAGCTGAAAGTTTTAAACAACATAAGCAACAAAATTTTTACGGGTGAAAAGGTTGCCGTTATAGGGCCTTCCGGCAGCGGAAAAAGCACGTTTTTGCGGTGTCTGAACGTTTTGGAGGACCCGACCGACGGATACGTCTTTTTCGAGGGAAACAACCTGTGCGATTTGAACGTGGATATAAATATCCAGCGCCGCCGTATGGGAATGGTGTTCCAGCAGTTCAATCTTTTCAACAATATGACGGTTTTGCAGAACATAACGCTTGCGCCCGTACAGGTCGGCTTGCAGGACTTACGGAAAACAAAGCGCAAAAACTTTTTTATAAAGCTTTGCAACCTGTTCAGAAAAAAAGACAAAAAAGCGCCCCTGCTGCCCGTTGAAAAAACAAAAAAGCAAATCAAGGACGAAGCTTTTCAGAACGCAAAACGGCTTTTGGAGCGCATAGGACTTGCAGACAAAGCAAACGTTTACCCCTCCACACTTTCGGGCGGACAGCGGCAAAGAATTGCCATTGTGCGCGCTTTGGCTATGAGCCCGAAGGTTATGCTTTTCGACGAGCCAACCTCCGCGCTCGACCCCGAAATGGTCGGCGAAGTGCTTGCGCTTATAAAAGAGGTTGCGGACGAGGGAATGACTATGGTTATTGTTACGCACGAAATGGGCTTCGCCCGCGAAGTTGCATCGCGTGTGCTGTTTATGTCTGACGGAATTATCACCGAGGAAGGCACGCCGAAACAGATTTTCGAAACCCCGCAGACAGACAGACTGAAAGACTTTTTATCAAAGGTGTTATAAAGATTAAAATTTAAAAAGCGCCCGCGCCGATTTACGGCGCGGGCGCTTTATTTATTGAATTTACCTACATCAGCGGTGAAAAAATACGCAATACACCCGCACATATCCGCGGGATAAGCTTATTTCTCGCAGAGTTTTCTTCTGTCACCGCGTCGCACGCTTTAAAGGTGTTTTCAAAGTCGCAAAGCACTTCCCGCATGGCTTCGGCGTCGTTAAAATACACCGCGTTCTCAAACTGGTTGTAATAACTTCTTAAATCGATATTCACCGAACCGACAACCGCGCAGTTTTCCGATAAAACCAGCTTAGAGTGTACGAAAGAATGGCGCATTTTGCAAACCTTAACCCCGCTTGATAAAAGCCGTTCGGCATTGTCTACCGTAACTCTGTAAACATAAGCCTTATCGGGAACGGCGGGAAGAATAATTCTCACGTCCACACCGGAAAGCGCCTTTTGCGCAAGCAGGTTTGCCGTGTCCTCGTCCGGCACGAAATACGGCGTCATAATATACAGCTTTTCTTTTGCGCCGGCAATTATATTTTCGTATACCCCCTTGCATATGGCGCGGTTATACTCTTTTCCGCCCGCATACGGCACCACCGCGCTATTGCCTTCGGCGGGGAAAGCTTTAAGGTAAGGCGAGTAATCTTCCGCAACGCCGCAAATAAACTCCCACTGCCTTAAAAAAGTCAGCGCAAGCCCCTGCACCGCGTCGCCTTCTATTTTCAGCCCCGTATCCTTCCAGTAGCCGTGCATACGCTTTTGGTTTACGTACTCGTCAGCAAGGTTGCACCCCCCTGTATATGCCGTTTTACCGTCTATCACTATAATTTTTCTGTGGTCGCGCAAATTAAGCGCAAACGTAAAATGCGGTACGATTCTGTTGAAAAAATGCAGTTTTATACCAGCGTTTTTAAACTTTTTGCGCGTTTTATACGACAGAGTGCCGTGACTGCCCATTCCGTCGCAGATAATTCTTACGTCTGCACCGCGCGCGGCTTTTTCGGCAAGTATTTCATAAAATTTATTCAGCAGAATACCGTCCGAAATTATAAAAAATTCTATAAAAATAAACTTTTCCGCTTTTTCGAGAGCGGGCAGAACGTCATCGAAAAGCTGTGCGCCCGATGGAAAATATTTCAGTCTGCTGTTGGTATAAGCGGTGAAACCGCCCGCGTTTTTCAAATATGCGCAATCGCGTTCAACCTGCTTTGAAACGTTGTTAAGCGCGGGATATTCGGGCACGTATTGCGCCGTACGGCTGAAAACAGCCGCGTATCTGCGCTTTGCCTTTGCAAAGAAAATATACTCGCTTGAAAGCAGATAAAATATAAAGCCGAAATAAAAAAACGCTATTAAAAACAGTACCCAGACAGTTTTCGTCTGCCCCGTTTTTTCGCTTGAAAGCACGTGTATACAGCACAGCAGACTTAGTATTAAGGCAACCAGCTGATACCAGTAAAAGGAATTTGATACGCCCAAAAACAGCAGCAGCATAAGAGCAAGCTGAATTAAGACGAGAAACCCGACGAACAAGGTTTTGAAAACGCCTATACCCTTGCCTTCCGTGTGTATTTTTACAAACCTGCCTCCCGACGGATTTGCGCGGAATTCCGCGGGGCGGACGTATATTTTTTTATCGCGCATGCTCCACCTCCGTCACCGCTCCGTCTGCGCAAGCATTATCCGTCAGCGCCGCCGCGTCAAGGTGAACGCGTTCTATAATCCGCGCCGCTTCAACCGCCTCTTCACGCGTTTTCAAAAGCTCGCGCCTGTATGCTTTGGCGCATATTACAGCGTTAATTACAGCCAAAACCGCGCCCGCGCCGAAAAGTATGTATCCCCAAAACGAATTGATAAAGTGCAGAACGCTAAGCCCGCAAAGCAATCCCAAAACCATTGCCGTAAGCGAAATCACGCCTAAAACAAGTCCCGCCGCAAGCGTTTTGGGACACGGATTTGCTTCGGCTCTGCCTATTCTGTTCCACGCGGCTTCAAGATAAACCTGCAACAACTGCAACTCGTCCTTGTGGGCGACGCAATGCGGTCTGCGCATAACCACGCACTTGAAATCCTTATAAATTTTGTCGTCGCGGCTGTCCACGCAAACCCAGCCCAGCGCCGCATAGTGCGCGGCAAGCTCGTTTATTCTGTTTTTTTTGACCGCCGCGTCAAGATAATCATAGTTTTTATAGTCGCGCGGTTCAGTTTTCTTCTGCATAATACTACCGTTTAAATTATAGCACCTGTTTATGATAAAATAAAGAAAATTATTAAAAAAATTCCGCTTCCGCACAATACGGAAACGGAAAAATTATATTTGAAACACGCTTTAAGCATAGCCGTACTTTTTACGGAAACAAATTATACATACTACCGAAATTATTATAGAGAAAATTTCCGCAAAACACGCCGCCGACCAAACCCCGTCCAGCCCCCAGAATATAGGCAGAACCATAACCGCGGTTATCTGGAATACGACCGAACGCAAAAACGAAATCATTGCCGAAATAAGTCCGTTGTTTAGCGAAGTGAACAGCGACGAGGCGTAAATACTTATGCCCGAGGCAAGAAATACGCAGGCGTAAATTCTGAAACCGCGCAAAGCCATATCAAAAACGGCTTGCTCGTAACCGAACATTTTTATAAACGGCCATGCAAGCGCTTCCGAAAGTCCGAACATCAAAAGCCCGCCCAACCCCATTATAATAAGGCTTTTTTTGAAAAGGTTGCGCATTTCCTCCTTATTCTGCGCACCGAAGTTATAACCCATAAGCGGCGCGCTTCCCACCGAAAAGCCCATAAACATCGAAAAGAAAATCATTGCAACGTACATTATCGAACCGTACGCGGCAACGCCGGACGTACCCATTTCCTCGCCTAAAATCTTCTGTATCTGAAAGTTATACAGCATCATAACAATAGCCGAGGACACGTTTGAAAAGAATTCCGACGAGCCGTTGGTGCAGGACTTGAAAAACGCTTGGGGATAGAATTTTGTCTTTGTCAAACGCAAAAGACTGCTGTTTTTCATTGCGAAATAAATTACGGGAAAAATTCCGCCGAATACCTGACTTGCAAGCGTTGCAACAGCCGCGCCCGTAAGTCCCAGCTTAAAGCCCACCACTAAAACAGCGTCCAAAATCATATTCAACCCCCCCGCAGATGCGGTTACGATAAGCCCCAAACGGGGTTTTTCCGCCGTAACGAAAAAGCTTTGGAAGATATTCTGCAATATAAAAAACGGCTGTCCGGCAAGCAAAACTCTGCCGTAAATCACGCAATAGCCGTAAACGGTTTCGTCACTATTACCGCGAATTAAAAGCCTTGCAACAGCGGGTACGGCAAACTGCCCCGCCACAGCAATAACTACGCCTATGCCGAAAGTAACGTAAACCAGCATTGAAAAATACTTGTTCGCCTTTTCACTGTCGCCTTCGCCAAGGGTTTTGGAAACAAGCGCGCTTCCGCCCGCGCCGAGCATAAAGCCGATTGAGCCGAGCACCATAATAAGCGGAAAAATAAGATTGATTGCGGAAACCGCTTTTTCACCCGCAAAATTTGCAACAAAAAGTCCGTCCACAACGCTGTACACGCTTGTGAACACCATCATAACTATCGACGGCAATACGAACATAAACAGTTTTTTATATGTAAAATGGTCTGAAAGCTGTATTCTCATAGCACACCTTAATAAAAATGAACGCCTAACTAAAATAAAAGCGCCCCCGGTGCAATAAACCCGGGCGCACCCGACATCTTATCAACCCGAGAAAGCGTTATAAACGGTTTCAGCCGCTGCGGCGGCGGGTTCTCCGATGACTTATTATAAAACTGTATTGCGCATTATACTAAATATAAAATATATTGTCAACATTAAACAGCGGTTTTTTTATTTGATTTTTATGAAAGTGTAATGAAATTTCAACCTCTTAAACAATTTTTATCTTTTAGCGTAAAATATTTTCAGCAATTATAAAATTTTTTTCATATCCGCCCTAAACGCAGAATATTAATATAAAGCGCAAAACTGCATAAATGTGGATAACTTGCCTTAAAACCGCCCTTTTTGCGGTTATTTATAAAGTTATCCACAAAAAGTTGTCCACAATTTGCCCGTGAAATTCCTGTTGAAAACTAAAAATGAAAATAGTTTTCCACATTTTATTCACCTCGCATTAAAAATGCAAGAAAATTCGACTTTTTCAGCGTTTTTTCGGGCAAATTATAAAAACAGTTATCCACAGTTTTAAATTTTAACAAAAAACAAACACAAATTTTGTTTTACAAACAAAGAACGCCCCGCACGGCGCAGAGCCGTGCGGGGCTTAATATTGTTCCGTAAATAAAAGGTTGGGCAGACTTATAAACTCGTCTGTTTTTTCGCTGAAAAAGTGCTCAACCCCTTCAAGCAAATTATATACCGCATTATCTTTATGCGGCAATAACCCGAAATACGGCGCCGAAGGGTCGTTTTTACCTATAAAAACAAACATTTTTTCGCCGAGGAAATTCAAAACCCCGTTTCTCGTTCTGTGAACGTTGAGGTTAAGAACGGGATTAACCGCCAAAACCTTTTTTATCTGCGGATACAGATACGCATACCAGACCGCAAGGCTTGCGCCCGCCGAATTGCCGAATATGTAAATTTTTTCCGGCGCGCTTTCTTCGATAACGCAGTTAACCGCTTCTTCAAACACGCTTTGCGGGTTAGCCCAACAGTTATCAGAAACGCTCACTACATAAACGTGAAAATTATAATTTTTAGTTGCGTTTTCGGCAATTTTAACGTATTTACCGCTTTTCGCCGAGCCGCCCAAGCCCGTAAACACGATTAACGCGTTCCGACCGTTTTCAGACGGATAATGAATTATATCCACTTACTGCTTTTCAACCTTTTTGCCGTAAATTGCGGAAACGTCGTTTGAAAACCTTTGCATATTTCCGCACGATTTAAGCGTTACGCCGTCCTCGTACTCGGTAAGTATTTTGGCTTGCTCGCGCGAGATTTTCGAGGGAATATCTATTTCGACCGTAACGTACAGATTGCCCGTGCCGTTCACCGTTTTAACGCCCTTACCGCGCAAGGTGAACCGCGTGCCAGAAGCCGTACACTCGGGAACGGTCAGTTCAATCATATCGTCTATTGTGGGAACGAGAATTTTTCCGCCCATAACCGCCGTTTTATAGGAAATAGGCACCGTAACGTACAAATCTCTGTCACTGCGGCGGAGCATTTTGTGCGGTTCTATACGGAAATAAATATACAAATCTCCGCTTTCACCGCCGTTGCCGGAAGCATGACCGTAACCGCGCTTTCTTAAACTGCTGTCGCTGTCAACGCCTGCGGGAATATTGACGGTGAACGCCGTTTCTCCGCGCTGATAGCCCTTGCCCTTGCAGTCGGGACAGCGTTCGGTAATTTTTTTGCCCGTGCCGCCGCAATCGGGGCACGCGCCGACCTGTATAGTTCTGCCGAAAATGGTATCCTGCTGAAACTTAACCCTTCCGCTTCCGCCGCACCGCGAGCACTTCTGAAAAGCAGTACCGCCCTTTGCGCCAGTGCCCTTGCAAGCCGAGCACGGCTCGTTGCGGGTGTAGCGGATAGTTTTGGAACAGCCCTTGATAGCGTCTAAAAAGGACAGATTTACCGTCTGCTGAATGTCCGCGCCGCGCGTTGCGGTTGAACCGCCTCCGCCGAAACCGCCGAAGCCACCGCCGAAAACGGAATTGATTATATCCTCGAAGCCGCCCGAAAAGCCCCCCGAATATCCCCCGCCGAACGGGTTTCCTCCGCCCATATTGGGGTGTTCGAGCTCGAAATCGTACTGTTTGCGTTTGTTCTCGTCCGAAAGCGTTTCGTTGGCTTCGTTTATTTCCTTGAATTTTTCGGCAGCCGCCGCGTCGTTGGGGTGAAAGTCCGGGTGATACTGTTTTGCAAGTTTGCGGTACGCCGATTTGATTTCGTCCTGCGTCGCCGACTTGGAAACGCCTAAAACGTCATAGTAATTTTTTTTGTCTGCCATAAATTGACCCTGTAATATGCTTTAATTAACCGTTAAAGAGGGTGTATTTTTCAACACCCTCTTAACGATTAAAAATTCGTGAATTATTTTTTAGTGCTGGCTGAATTCGGTATCGTCGCCGTTTCCGCCGTTACCGCCGTTGGGATTGCCCTGTCCGCCCGCCTGCTGATAGATTTTTGCTATTACGGGCTGAATTTCGTTTGAAAGCGTTTCTATTGCCGCCTTAATGCGCCCGTCGTCGCCCGATTCAAGCTCTGTCTTAGCCTTTGCGATAGCGTCCTCTACAATCTTTTTATCGTCTGCGGAAAGCTTGTCGCCCGCTTCCTTCAAGGTCTTTTCAAGCCCGTCAATCATACCTTCGAGGTTATTTTTGTTGTCAACCGCCTCTTTACGCTTTTTGTCCTCTTCCGCGTACTTTTCGGCGTCTTTTACAGCCTTGTCTATATCCTCGTCCGAAAGGTTGGTTGAAGCCGTAATTGTAATATTCGTGCTCTTGCCCGTACCCAAATCCTTTGCGGTAACGTTTACTATACCGTTTGCGTCTACGTCGAAGGTAACCTCAATCTGGGGCACTCCGCGGGGAGCGGGGGGAATATCCGTAAGCATAAATTTGCCGAGTGACTTATTGTCGCGGGCAAACTTTCTTTCGCCCTGCAAAACGTTTATTTCAACGCCGGGCTGGTTATCCGCCGCCGTAGAGAATACCTGACTTTTCTTTACGGGAATAGTCGTGTTTCTTTCAATCAGCGGAGTTGATACGCCGCCGAGGGTTTCGATACCCAAAGTCAAAGGCATAACGTCGAGCAGAAGCACGTCTTTAACCTCGCCCGAAAGCACGCCGCCCTGAATTGCCGCGCCGATTGCGACGCACTCGTCGGGGTTGATGCCCTTGAACGGCTCTTTGCCCGTAACCTGCTTAACCTTATCGAATACGGCGGGAATACGCGTTGAACCGCCGACCATTATTACTTTTGTAATGTCGCTGTACGAAAGCCCCGCGTCCTGCATTGCCTTGCGCATAGGCTCTACTGTTCTGTCAACCAAATCGGCCGTTAAGCTGTCAAATTTCTGTTTGGAAAGGTCTATATCGAGGTGCTGGGGCGCGCCGTCTACAACGGTAATGAACGGCAGGTTGATATTCGTCGTGCTCATACCGGAAAGCTCAATTTTCGCCTTTTCAGCCGCCTCTTTAAGGCGCTGCATAGCCATTTTGTCCTTGGAAAGGTCAACGCCCGTGTCCCTTTTGAAGGTTTCTACAAGGAAGTCGATTACCTTGTTGTCGAAGTCGTCGCCGCCGAGGTGCGTGTCGCCGTTGGTTGCAAGCACTTCGAAAACTCCGTCGCCGATTTCGAGAATAGAAACGTCGAACGTACCGCCGCCGAGGTCGTAAATCATAACCTTCTGACTGCCTTCCTGCTTATCAAGTCCGTAGGCAAGCGCCGCCGCGGTAGGCTCGTTTATTATACGCAGAACGTTAAGCCCGGCAATTTTGCCCGCGTCCTTGGTTGCCTGACGCTGGCTGTCGTTGAAGTATGCGGGGCAGGTGATAACCGCGTCCGTAACCTTTGTGCCGAGATAGCTTTCCGCGTCCGTTTTAAGCTTTGTTAAAATCATTGCGGAAATTTCCTGCGGGGAATATCCCTTTTCGATATTTACCTTATGGCTTTCGCCCATATGGCGCTTGATTGAAATAACCGTCTTGTCGGGGGAGGCAATGGCAAGTCTTTTTGCCGCCTGTCCTACGATACGGCTTCCGTCAGCCTTGAACGATACAACCGAGGGAGTGGTTCTGTTGCCCTCGCTGTTAGCAATAACTACAGGCTCGCCGCCTTCCATAACGGCGACGCAAGAGTTTGTTGTTCCTAAATCTATTCCTATTACTTTTCCCATTTTTTTATATCTCCTGTTTATTTTAATGATGTCATTCCGAGCCCCGGCGAGGAATCTCTACGGTGCCGGAAACGTGTTTATTTATTTTAACCGCTTTAATATGCGTTTTAAACTGCATTGAGATGCTTCCGCAAGCGTCGGCATAACTTAATTTTACTCTACGGTTACGGCAACCTGCACATACCGTATAACCTTGCCTTCCTTGGCTTTATATCCCTTTTTAAGCACCTGCTTTACGGTGTTGGGAGCATCTCCGTCGCCGCAAGGGAAGTTTAAAACCGCCTCCATAACGCTTTCGTCGAACGGGGCGCCCGCATCTACCTCTATTTCCTCTATGCCGAGCGAGGACAGAATATTTTTAAAGCTTTTAATAACCTTGTCTATACCCGCTTTGGTTTTCTCGTCAGAAGCCGAGTCCAGCGCGTAGCCGAAGTTATCCGCAACGGGCAAAAGCTTTAAAACCGCCTCAGCCGCACCGTCCGCATAGGCTTTTGAAACCGACGCCGAGTTGCGCTTGCGGTAGTTATCGTATTCCGCCGATACCGAATACCATTTGCGCTTGTAGTCTTCCGCCTGAGCCAAAGCTTTTTCAAGCTCGGCCGTCTGCGCCGCAGCCGCTTCGTTTACGGCGTTTACCGTATCTTCCGAATTTTCAACGGTTTCGTTGTTATTTTCCTGTGTTTTTTTCTTTGCCATAATAATTTCTCACATAAGCGGATATCCAGTCGACTGGATATTTTACTTACTTACAATATTAATATAAAACTTTGCAACCGCGCTTAAACAAAAAAGTTACATATTTTTTTAAAGAATTTAAAATAAACAAGCCGCGGATTGCAATTTTGCAATCCGCGGCAATATTTGCGCGTTGTCCTACCCGTCGCGCCCCTCTGTCACGAATAACCCTATCATACCCGTACTGTTCCGTCGGTACAGACTACGGTATAATTTTTTGTACCGTTAGCATAAGCGTTCCATTCTGTGTCCTTGGTAATCTTATTCCATTCCGCAACGGTACCCTTGAATTTTATCGTTTCCGTTTTGGTAAAGCTTCCGAATACCTGCGCGCCTTGCAATATTTTTGTTAAACCGCCGTTATATAAGGTTCAATTTATGATGTTTTGCTTGACTTTGCATACGCAAATAAATATAATCAAGCTAACGGTTGCCACCGGGTAGCCGTTTTAACACTCGCACGCGCCGTTAGGTCTGTGAAGGCGCGCCGTCGGGTGATTTTTTTTAGTTTTGGAAATCAGAGGATTACTATGAAAGATAAACAACCGCGCACGGACAAACAGCACAAAATAAAACTAAGAAACCCTTTCAAGGCGCTTACAAAATTCGAGTGGGCGCTTTGGATATTTTCGCTTACCGCCGTAACCGTATCATTTTTTGCGGCGAAAAATACCGATTATTCTACTCTTGCAGTATCGCTTATAGGCGTATCCGCACTGATTTTTGCGGCAAAGGGCGACGCGTTCGGACTGATGCTTATGCTGTGTTTTTCCGCTGTGTACGCGTTCGTGTCGTACTGCTTCGGCTACTACGGCGAGATGATTATTTATCTGTGTATGCAGATGCCTGTCTGCACGGCTTCGCTGATAAGCTGGCTTAAAAATCCGAGCAAAAATGGCGCGGGCGAAGTAAAAGTAGGCAAATTAACCCCCAAATATATTGCAATTATCGCCGTTTCGGCAGTTGCCGTTACAACGGCTTTCTATTTTATTCTGCGCGCTTTCAATACGGAAAATTTAATAGTCAGCACAATTTCCGTAGGCACAAGCTTTGTCGCGCTGTTCCTTATGGTTCTGCGCGTGCCCGCCTATGCGGCGGCGTTCACTATAAACGATATTGTGCTTATAGCGCTTTGGTCGTTTGCGTGCGCAAGGTCGCTGAACTACATACCAATGGTTGTTTGCTTTGCGGTATTTCTTATAAACGATATTTACGGCTTTATCAGCTGGACTAAGCGCAAAAAACGGCAAACCGCCGAAGAAACAGATTCAAGTCATTTCGACCAAGCGAATTAAAAAACTAAATTTTTAAGAGTTGCTCTTTTAAACGATGAGAAAACACTCTCGGACGAGTTGTTCCGAGAGTGTTTTTTAATCTACTAAGTAAGATAAATTGAAATTTAACGAACTAATCTTTTTACCCTCTCAACATAATCATCTGCATGATTTATGCTAATATCCCCATGATAATACCCTTGTAATACATCAAGTTCACTATTTGGTATTAAATCAGCAATTTTAGTTGCCGATTTTTTCATAATAGGTCTTTCTTTACTTCCAACTAATACAAGAACTTTTGCTCTAGTATGTGATAAAGTATCTTTGACTTCATAACTAGAATTTGACTTCATAAAAGCAATTAAATTATCTTTTGTAATTTTACAAGTATCTTCATAATATATATCAAACAAACTGTTTTTAAGTTTTAAACTTTTAAACTGTAGTTTTGAAAACCATTTTTTACTTATTAAACAATATAATAAATTAAATGTTGGCTCTATCATTTTATAAGTAAATTTCATAGGAATTGTCAAAGCACTTTCAACAATAGCATATTCACATATATTAGGATTTTTAGATAGTATTTCTAACAATATTTGTCCTCCTAATGATAGCCCTCCAATTAGTTTTACTTTCCCATTATAATTATCATTTATAAAATTTATTATTTCTAAAGCATTACTTTCAATAGAAGTAAAATTTGTATCGCTATTCGAATGTCCATCTAGTATAGGAATGACTATGTGAAATTCATCTTCAAGCAATCCTATTTCATCTATATAATTCCACCAAGAAAGACCACCACCATGCAATAAAATTATAATATCTTTATTCTTTGAACCATATTCTTTATATTCCATCTTACACCTATAAATTACTGTTTACCGTACAATCAATATACCGTAACAAGGCAATAAAACAAGCTGTTACCACACATAGCTCTCTGCGCCCGCCGCTTTTTTATACATTATAAAAACCTTTAAATTTCTATCAAAAATTTATTTTCGCGCAGAATTTTACCGATTTCGTCAAGCATTTCCTCGCTTTCCGCCGAAACGGTGTGATAATGATAGCCGTCCGTCACGCTCATAAGCGGTTTTGACGCGCCTGAAACAAGCGAGCGGTACAGCTCCTCAACGTGAATACGGTTCTGCAAGTCCAGCCGCGCAGAAATTCTGCCGTAAACGCGGTGGTTCACAAAAATATCCTCTATCCTTCCGCCCGCTTCGATAATCAGCATACCCTCGTCCACAATTTCGTCAAAGGAATGTCTGCACTTAAAAACGCGCAGTGCCCTTGCGGTTCGCCCTAAAACGTAACCGCGGTTTGTGGAAGTAATATCGTATCCGTTTGCGCGCAAAATGGCTATATCCTGTACGATAACCTGACGCGAAACATTGAAACGCTCCTTCAAAACGTTGGCGGGAATGGGATTTTCGGTATTGCCTATCAGGCTTAAAATTTCTTCCCTGCGCTTTTCGGCTTTCATTGCGCCTCCACTGGGTGCAGATTTTTAAGCGACAAGTCGAGTATGGGCGCAGAATGTGTAAGCGCCCCGCTGGAAACGAAGTCCACGCCCGCGTCGATAATATTCTTAATATTTTCGCGCGTGACGTTACCGCTGCACTCCGTAAGTGCGCGTCCGTTTATAAGCTTTACGGCTTTTTTCATATCCTCAACCGACATATTGTCAAGCATAATTATGTCCGCGCCCGCTTCTAACGCCTCTCGGCACATATCGAGGTTTTCAACCTCTACTTCTATTTTATGCACGAACGAGCAGTACGCTTTTGCCGCCGCGACCGCCTGTTTAATTCCGCCCGCCGCGCCGATATGATTATCTTTTAGCATAACCCCGTCCGAAAGGTTATAGCGGTGGTTATTGCCCCCGCCGCATTTCACCGCGTATTTTTCGAATATTCGCATATTGGGAGTTGTTTTGCGCGTATCGAGAAGCTTTGTTTTACTGCCCTTTAAAAGCGCGGCGACTTCGGACGTGTAGGTGGCTATACCGCTCATTCTCTGCAAGTAGTTCAAAGCCGTTCTCTCGCCCGACAAAAGCACGCGGATATCGCCCGTTAACTCGGCAATATGCTGACCTTTTTTAACTTTTTCACCGTCTTTTGCAAGCAGATTTACCTCTGTATTTTCGTCTAAAATCTTGAATACTCGCTCGAAAACTTCAAGCCCGCAGATAACACCGTCCTGCTTGCATATAAGCGAAACCGCGCCTTTTTTGTATTCCTTCATAACCGCGTTGGTGCTTATATCCTCGCTTGTTATATCCTCTTCGAGCGCAAGCTTTATAAGCTTGTCCGCGTTAAAATTATCCATAAGTCACTCCTTTTCGGCGTCAATAAATTTAATATTTTTTGTTATTGAGTTCCGCTATTTTTTCAAGCAGTAATTTTTTGTATCCATTTAACAGCTTTTCCTTGTCGGCGTAATCGCTTAAAACAAGCTTATCCGCGGCATATTCGGCGGTCAATTCGTCCGCGGGCGAGTATTTCCGCGCAATTTCCAGCGCCGCGCGCTTTGCAAAAAGCAAGCTTTCCAAAAGCGAATTAGAAGCTAATCTGTTTGCCCCGTGCACGCCGTTACAGCACGTTTCGCCAACGGCGTAAAGCCGTTTCATCGTAGTTTCACCGTCAAGTCCGCTGCGTATACCGCCCATAAAATAGTGCTGTGCGGGCACTACGGGTATACACTCGTTAAAAACGTCGTACCCCTCTTTACGGCACTGTTCGACAATGCTCGGAAAATGGTTTTCCACTTCGCCGCGGTCTATTCCGCGCATATCCAGCCAGACGTGCTTTGTACCGTCCTTTTTCATCTGCTTTAAAATCTCGGCGGTAACAACGTCGCGGGGCTGTAACTCGTCCGTAAAGCGGTTAAAATTTTTATCCCGCAAAACCGCGCCCTCGCCGCGCACCGATTCCGAAATCAGAAAGCTTCTTTCGCCCGTTCTTTCGGTATAAAGCGTAGTCGGGTGAATTTGTATATAGTTGACGTTATCGACAGCAACTCCGCGCTTGTAAGCAACCGCTACGCCGTCGCCCGTCAGCAGACGGAAGTTTGTGGAATGTTCGAAAATTCCGCCAATGCCCCCGCACGCAAGCACGGTGTAATCGGCAAAAATTTTATTTACCTTTCCGCTTGCGTTGTCAAAAGCGACTATTCCAAAGCACTCGTTACCGTCCGCAATAATGTCCAGCATAGTGGTTTCGGGCACAATTTCTACGTTTTTAAGGGCGGAAACGCAGTTCATAAGACGGGAAGTTATCTCTTTTCCCGTGCAGTCCTTATGAAAGCAGATGCGGTTTTTCGAGTGCCCGCCCTCGCGAGTGGCGTCAAGCGAACCGTCGGGATTGCGCGCAAAGTCCACCCCGAGAGAAATAAGCTCGTCAATGACCTGCGGTGACGATTTAATCATGCACTCCACGGCGGCGGGATTGTTTTTTGAATGTCCCGCGCGCATGGTATCGGCGAAGTAGCTTTCATAGTCCTCCTCGCCCTGCATACGGCAGATACCGCCCTGCGCAAGATAGCTGTCGCTCTTTTCTGCACTGCCCTTGCATATCAAAAGTATTTTTTTGTCTTTCGGCAGGTGAAGCGCGCAGTTAAGCCCCGCAACGCCCGCGCCGACAATAATAACGTCGTATTTGTTTTTCAAATTCAAGTCCGTTTCAATTTTTAGATTATTATACGCAAGTTTACACCAAAAGTTTACACCTGTCAAGTCATATGTAAACTTTTTAAGCTTGCACGGTAAATTTTGGCAATTTAACTTTTTATGAACGCTTAAAACAACCGAAGTTTTAATAGAAGCGTTCAAAATCGACAAAATATTGTATTTTTACGCTGTAAAATGCGTGTTACGGCGTAGCCGCGGCAAATATCATAAATATAGAATTATTCGAGGTGAGGATTATGAAGATTTCCGAATTTTACGGCAAAAAAGTTGAAAGCACTGCGGGGAAAAAGGGTTACGTTATTTCAGTGAACGCCAACGCGGGAAAGCTGGAATGTCTTATCTGCGCGGACGAGGACGAAAACGAATTTGCCGTTGATATTAAAAATATTGTAAGCGCCGAAAACAATTTAATTATTTACGAGGACAGAGAAAGCGCAATAAAAGCTTCCAGACCGCTGCGCCTCGGCTGTGCAGGGTTCGACGAGAAGGGCGTGTATTTAGGCAATCTGGAAGAATACACCTTTTCCAAAAACAAACTGCTTAAAGCCAAAATCGGCAAAAAAACCTACTCCGCTGACGGAATTTTGCTGGGCGATATAATTATCGTCAAAAAGATAAAGCGCGTCAACGCCGACGTTGTAAAGGACGGAAAAGTTATAATCAAAAAAGGCACACCGCTCACCGCCGAGGTGCTTGCCGCCGCCGAAACGCAAGGCGAATACATACAGACAAATTTAAAATCAATTTAAATTTTTGTCGGATATGCCGATTTTGGTATTTTGCAAACCGTCATACTGACGCTTGCGGAAGCATCTGATTGTGGTTTATAACGTACGTTAAGGCTGTTTAAAATGTGAAAAGCCCGCCCCGCGCTTTTTTAAGCGCGGGGCGGGCAGTTTTATTGAATAAAAATCAGACGTTGTACTTTGCCATAAGCTTTAAAAGCGTGTTGAAATTCTCGTTCAGAATTTCCGATTCCGCGGGCGAAAGGGTGCCCTTTATCCGCAGAACGGCAAGCGTATTTTTAAGCTTTTCCAGCTCCTGACGGTCTGTTTTGCCGAGGTTTTTTGAAAGAAGCTTTTCGGTAACGGAAGCCGCGTGTTCCAGCCTTACGCTGTTTTTAGCCGCGGGTATATCCTGTTTAACGGGTTTGGGCGGCGGAGCCTGAATTTGCACCGGCAGACTTGTTACCACCGTCCCCCCTGCGGCTTCCGCGCTTTTTTTGGGCTTTGCGGTTACGGATACAGCGCACAGCGCGCCGAATAAAATATAACCCGCAACCCAGAACAGCGCGGTAATCATAACCGACTGCGCAAGTTCGCACGCAGACAGATATAAAGCCAAATTAACCCCCGCATATGCGTTGGTTAAGCATAAAAACGGCCGTTTTGATACCGCCTTGAACCTGCGGGAAAATACCGTTAAAACAAGCGCAAGCAAGAATATTCCCGCATACGAGCCCCAAACGTACCAGACAAGGCTGTCAAACGGAATACCAGATACGAAAGCATATAAATTGTTTACAAAATCCGAAAACATCACGCATTAATTATAGCCTTAAAATATCAAAAACGACCGCGGATATTGTCGAATTAACACTATTTTGGTCTATAAATCTATTTGTCTGCGAGCAAAAATATTTACAATTGTACAGCTGATTTTATCAAAAGAATTTCCCGTTATTACCGCAACGGCTTTTTTGTATAAATCAAGCTGGGCTTTATAAGTTTTTATAAGCTGTTCGTCGGACTTGTGCGAGTATTTATAGTCGATTATTTTTACGCAGTCGCCGCATTCCGCCAAAAGGTCAATCGCACCCTGCACCAAAACCCAGTCATTTGCGGAAACGCCGGGCAGAATTTCGTTTGCCCGCAAACGGCACAAAAACTCCTGCTCGCGGAAAAGTCTTGCCCCGCTTAAATTTTCAAACACGGGCATCTGTAAGATTTCGGCAAGCTCCTCCGCGTTTAAAAGCGCGCGCTGTCCGTCGGTGATTCTTCCGCTTACCAAAAAATTTTCAATTTCGCTTTTTATTTCTTCAACAGACTTCAAGGAAAAATCGCAAAGCTCTAAAAATCTGTGGTAAGCCGTACCGCGCTCGGTGCCCGTTTCACCCTCACCGCCGAAAAGCTGATTCGTTTCGTAATACGGCTCGAAGTCGCGCATTTTCAAAATTGCCGAAGCCGAGCTTTTAACCGGCAAATCTATGCTTGTTTCATAAGCATAGGGCTTTGAAAAGCGTTTTTCAATTTTTTCGACAAGCTTGCTGTCGGGGCGGTAGACAAGGGTATTTTCACCTGTATCCGCAACAATTTCGCCGTTGGGCGCAAGCGCTTCGGGGAAGAATTTGCCTATATCGAACAAATCCGCATAGCATCGCGCGTCCGAAACGTCGTAAGCGGAAAACGGCTTAATCTCCTCCGCAAGGATATGCAGACTGCACATTGCGCGCGTGCACGCAACGTAAAACAAATTCATTTCGTTTTTCAGTTCTTCCGCGTCCGAGCGAACGGCGGCAAGCCGCCTTAAAACCGTTTTATGCGTAAGTCTGTTTTCAATATCGAAATATTTCGGCGCGAAGCCGTACAGCTCGTCAAACGGTGCTTCGCTGTAATCGGCGCCCTTGAAGGTTTTGCAAATGTCCGCGATTATGACAACGGGAAATTCCAGCCCCTTAGCCGCGTGCATTGTCATAATTTTTATGCTGTCAGATGCGGACGAAGCAGGCGCGGAAACCTCGTAACCGCCCGTTTTTATTTTTTCGAGGAATGCGGAAAGCGTTAAATTCGCGCCCTCGCCTATCAGTTTTAAAACGTTTTTAAGTTTTGCGCCGCCGCCTGCGCCGTAAGCCGTTTCAAGACCGTAATTTTCCAAAAGCTCGTTTGCAATTTCGCCCGTATCGGCAATTTCAGAAAGCGCGCGCAGTTTTTCAAGCCTTTGATAAAATTCTTCTATCTTTCGCGCAATTTCCGTACGCATTTTTGCGCAGTACTCCCTGCAACACGCGCGGAAAGACAAATTCTTTTTATCCTTCAACGTTATGCGGATATTAGCAAGCTCGTCCTCGCACAGTCCGCCCAGCGGCGAAAGCAATGCGGAAACAAGCGGAATATCCTGCTCTGCGTTGTCTATAAGCGACAAAACGTCTAAAAACTGCTTAACCTCGGGCAAAGCGCATATGTTCGGCTGCTGTTCGCCCGCAACCGAATATCCCTCGTCGCGCAAAGCGCGGACTATCCCCTCCGTTGACGCGCCCTTGTTTTTGCGCGTTAAAATACATATATCGCCCGCCTGCACGGGCACGAATTTTTTCTCTTTTAAATCGTAACGGCTCTTTTTCAGCTCGCTTTCCACTATCGCAAGCACGGCAAGCCCCTCGCGGGTGTGCTTTGTCTGTCGGCTGTCCTCCGCAACGGAATAAATTTTCAGCTCGCGCTCTTCCTTGTCGTCCTTGCCGTAAATATGAATATGCGCGTCGCCGTAATTTTCCGGATAGCCCCCGCCCGCAAGCATAATCCCGTCGTTTGCGTAGTCTATACCGCAGGTATCCAAGCGCATAATGTCGGAAAACACCGCATTTACGAAATACAGCACCCCGTCCGAGCTTCTGAAATTGTTTGAAAGTTTAAGCGCACTGCCCGCGCCGCGCGAAAAATCCTTGAATTTATCGGCAAAAAACTGCGAACGGCTTCCGCGGAAGCCGTAAATCGCCTGCTTTACGTCGCCGACAAGAAAGACCTCCCGCCCCAGCCCGGAAATAATTTCTTCCTGAACGGGGTTAACGTCCTGATATTCGTCTACGAAAACGTATTTGTAAGTTGAATTAATCTCTCCGCGCACCCTTTCGTCGGCGAGCAGTTTAAGCGTCAAATGCTCCAAATCGTTATAGTCGAGCTTGTTCTCGTCGCGCTTGACCGCGGTATATTCCGCATCGAACTGCAACAACAGCCGTGAAAAAGCTACGGCTATTTTACCACTTTCAAAAAAATATTTGCGCTCGTTTTCCGCGTTTTCGAGGTCGGAGCAAAGCGACTTGTATTTTTTGGAAATCTCGTCCTTGAACGCTTTGAAATTATCGCTTGCGATTCTGTCCTCCATACTGTCGCCGGCCCTTGAAACGGGTTTTTTTGTGGAAACAATCGGGAGCTTTTCAACAAACAGTCCGCCGTTTGCGCAAGTTTCCAGCGCGGACAGCATTTCATCGAAAATTATATTGTAAACGTCCGCGTTTTTGCTTATTACAAAGCCGTTTTTAAACGATTGCACCGCATATATAAGCCGTTTAAACTTGTTTGAAAGTATTTTGCCGTATTCCCCGCAGACGAGCTTAAAGCCGTTTTCCGTATACAGATTTTCCGCGTTTTCAAGCAGAATTTCATAGTGCGCGCAAGAGCGGGCTGCATTGTACGCTTCCAGAACGAGCTTGCGCAGAGAGTTATCGCTTCGCTTTTTGACAAAACAGCTTAAAAGCAGTTTAAAGTCCTTGCTGTCCTCTTCGTAAAGTCTGTCGAAAAGCGCGTCCATCGCGCGCGACTTCAAATCCTTTGCGGTTGCGTCGTCCGCGGAAATTATATCGAAGCCAGCGTCCGCGTCAAGCACGTAAAAATAAGTTCTTATCAGCCTTGCGCACAGCGAATGAATTGTTGAAATATCCGCCGAAGAAATTTTTGAAAGCTGAATCTTCAACTTTGTTTTTGATTCCTCGTCCGCACCGTCCATGCGCGCAATCAGCGCCGAACGCAGTTTTTCCTTCATCTGCGCCGCCGCTTTTTTTGTAAAAGTCACGGCGAGAATTTCGTCCAAATCCGCCCCGCCGGCAATGGCTTTTACAAGCTTTTCAATCATTACGAATGTTTTACCGCTTCCAGCCGAGGCGGAAACTATCACCTTTCCGTTGCTTTCAACCGCGGATAACTGCTCTTTTGTAAGGCTATTCATTTGTTTCCCCCTTCACGCTTTTTACAAGCGCCGCGATTTGAGAACACTTTACCGAACCCGTCTTTCTTTCCGCACCGTCGCGTCCGACCGCGAATCCGCAGCTTCCGCCCGCCTTGCAGTATTTGCACGTATCGGCGGCGGGCGAGGGGGTTACGTTGCCGGCAATCATTTCGCCCGCGCCCTTGCCCGCGACAAGCCGGCTGTATTCCAAAAAAGCCGTAAAATCTTCGCTTGTCATAGCAGAATCTATCTTTTTAACCCCTAAATATGCCTCGACAAAGTCGCTTTTGCCCTTTGGCTTCACGTTGCTGTCCGAAGCCGAAACAACGTCGTCGCTTCCGTCCATAAAGCCCTGCAAGCGGAAAATTCCGTCCTGCCTGTCACGGTATTCAACCGCCGCGGGAAAGTAATATGCGCCGACAGCCCGCTTGCCTTCCGAAGCCGACAACAGATACAACGGCAGCTGCAGCTTCGCGCCCGCGTAGTATTTGCTTGCGGAAGCGTCGATATTGCCCGTTTTATAATCAATCACACGCACCATATCCCCGCTTTGGTCAACGCGGTCTATTCTGCCGTAAATTTTAACCCCTCCGTCAAGCGTCACTTCGCCCGCGCACTCGGTCGCAAAAACGCTGAAAGCGGAATTTTTAAGCTGTGCGTACATTCCTTTTGAAACCTTAACCGCTTCTTCAATCAGTCCGCCAGCGGTGTACTGACCGCTTTTACTGTCCGCAAGCGAAGAATAAGGCGGTTTTTTCAGCTTGTCCTCGGCAAGGGCGCGGGCGCGTATTTCAAATTCGTTTTCGCTATCTGTCACGCCCGTTTCGGGAGCTAAATCCTGCAAAACGGAATGTATAAAATTACCCGTATCCACGGCGCGGACAGCCCCTTCTTCCCGCTCGCGCACTTTAAGCCCCTGCCGAATAAAGCTTAAATAAGGGCACGCGAAATACGTTTCCAGAGCGGTCGGGGAAATGCTTCCGTAGCTTAAATACAGCTTTTGCCCCCCCGATATATTGCGTTTAACAGTCTTTTCAAGCGCGGAGTCCGCATTTTGCTTATATCCTTTACGGCACAAAACCTCGTATACGGAGTCAGTTTCCGCACCCGAAACCGACTTTTGCAGGTACCTTACGGCGGGCAGCAGCTCGCTGCAATAATAGGGGGCGTAAACGGCGGACTTTTCGTATTTTTTAATCTGCGCGGGCTTTAAATGCTCGCCCTCCGCGTTTGTAAAAATCGCCTGCGTATACAAAATAATTTCGCTTTTGCCCTTTTCCTCTCCGTCCGCGGACGTGGGATAAGTCAGGTACAGATGCTTGCGGAATGCGCAGACGTTAAGCGCAACCGTTTCCCTTCTGCGTGCGTTCACCTGCCGTATCTTAGGGGATATGTTGAGGTTAACCCCTTCCAGCGCGGCAATTTCTCTGTCGGTAAGCAACGCGCAGTCAGAGCTTGCGCCAGGCACGTCGCCCGTAAGCCGAACAGCAAAAACCACCTCCGAACCGGTGTTTGCCGTTGCCGCTAAATCCCCCACGAACACCGCGTCCGACTTTGGCGGTATCAGCGAAATTTTCATTGCGGAAAAACCGCTTTTTAGTATCTTGACAAATTCTTTTAACGGCGTCTGCGCGCCTATAAGCGTTTCCGCCTCGCCAAGCACGCTCAAAACAGCATCGTACGCGCGCGCGTTAAACTGCGCCGCCGCGGGACGCTCGTCACGGAACTCCTCCGCAAGCGTTTTAAGCTTTTCTTCCGTTTTAAAATGCGCCAAAAGCGCCTTTATACCCCCGCATATGCCCGAACTACCGCCGTTTGCAGGCAAAAGCGCAAGCCCTTCCAAAAACTTCACTCTCACCCTTTCCACCGCGCCGAAATCAAACCCCAGCTCTTCGCAAATCTCTTTTTTGGGCGCGCGTTTGACTCCCCCGCGGAAAGCGGCAAGCCTTAAAGCGTAGTTGCGGAAAATATCCTTGTCCGCCCTGTCTGCTAAAAAAAACGGCGATGCGATTATTCCGTCAACGTCGCTCGGGCGGCACCCCGCCGTAACGCACAGAATGTAATTTATTATAAAATCGCACAGCGGATGCTCGGAAAGCGCAAGCTGTCTGTCGGCATAGTACGGTATGCGGTACCTTTTGAACACGCGCGATAAAAGCCGTTCGGAAACGTCCATATCAGGCAGCATAACGGAAATTTTAGCGTAGCGCTCGTCACCGTCTAAAACGTGCTTTTTAATGCTTGCGGCAATAAATTCAAGCTCCTCCTCGCCGTCCTGCGCCTCGTACAAATGCACTCTTTCGCTTTCAACGGGCGCACGGTAAAAGCTTTCGGGATTGAAAAGCCCCGTCCGCAAAGCCTCGGCTTCCGCGTTCCGTTCGCCTGTAATCAGCTCGGTTTCCGCCCCGCCGAAGTCCTTCGCCGCGCTTAAAAAAGCCGCGCACGCCTCGTTCACGTAAATATCCTCCGCCCCGCCGATAAACAGTCCCCACACGCTTTCCGCCGCCGAAAACGCCGCGCGGGCGCACTCCGTAACCGTGCAGGTGAAAGCCTGAAAGCCCAGAAAAATTACCGAACTTCCGCGGATTTTCGCGCTGTTTTCGATTATCGGCGCAAGCTGTTTCAAATAACCGTTTCTGTCCGTAAATCCGCTGTCTTTAAGATAGCTTTCGTAAGCGGAATAAATTATAGCCAAATCGTGAAGCTTGCCCCCCAGCACGCCCCCGCCCTGCGCCGCGTTTTTTACGTCCTCCGCGGATATGCGCGAGGAATACAACAGCGCGATAGTATCGTAAACCGACTGCGCCGCACCCGCCGAGGACAGCTTTTTAAAGAGCTTTAACTCGTTTTTGTGTTCTTCTATGATTCTGCGCACCGCCATTGCCGAGCCCTGCGCGCTTAAAACGTTTTCAGCTTTTCCCGCTTCTGCTGACAAAAAACGCGCAAAAGTATATACGGAGGTTAAGAACGTTCCGCCCACTTCCGCGCAGACGGTACGCTCGGCGGCAAGCGAAAGCCTGTCCTCGCAAAAAATTACCGTCCTTTTGCGTTTTTCTTCGTTTTTCTTAACTATGTTTTTCAGTTTTTCAAGCGCGGTGGAAAGCGCCGCGCAGTTAACCGCTTTAATCATAATTTGATTATAACACAAACTTATTGCAATTTTAAATATTTTATGGCATAAAAGTTTTTACAATTTAATTTTCGTGTGGTATAATACCACATATAAATTTTTAAGGAATAAATATGAAAAAACCCTTTTATATACTTGCCGCGGTACTCGCGGCGGGTTGCGTTGTGTGCGCAAGCGGCTGTAAAAGTTCATTCAAAAACCTTGCGGTATTGAGCTCCAACTGGTATTCTGGAACGGGTTACGACGGTTTTCAGCCGACAATCTGCAAAGACCATGAAAGCTTTACCGAAGTAGTCGGCGCGGAGAAAATTACCTACAAGGTCACGCACGAGCCTTTGAGCGAAAGCTATCGGAACAAGTATTACTCGGTATCCTACGGCGACGGCGCTACTTACACTACCGAATTTTACGCGGACAAGTTTAACGCGGAAAGCATATCGGGCTTCCCCGCAGAATACAAAACCGCTTACGCCGAAGCGGGCGCAATTACCGCATATTATTACAGAACCGAGCTTATTATACCCGAAGTTACCTTCACGCTGAAAGCAAACAAAAGCCACGAAGAACAGACCGAAGTGTTTAAAAACGAAAACCATATAGTTACGGAAAGCTGGTTTTTATCTGTTAAAGACTATTTGCGCCCCCTCTATTCCAAACAGACGGTAAAAAGCGTTTCGCCGAATATGTTACAGCCCTCGGAGCTGAAAGACGGCGCGGCGTATAAAAAATACGACAGGGTTTACGAAAACTTTTACAGTTACAGCGGTTCGGCGGTGACGACGGTTACAACCGACAATCTTGCGCAAGGCGAACAAACAAAAACGGCGGAAGTTTCCCTTGCAAAAGCAAAAAACTCGCTTTTCGATTTAAATATGCTCGATATTTTGGCGCGCGCGCAAAATCTTGCTACGGGAAGCGGTCTTTCGCAGTTGGTAAGTCTGTATATCCCCAAAAGCGGAAAGATTGAAAACTTCAATTTCGCAGGCTCGACAGCCGCGCTTGTAAACGGCGAAGATGAATTGAAACAGCTTAAAAGCGACCTTGAAACAAAGCTCGGCGTAAAGGGACTTTATATCCCCAACGACAGCGGTTTGCAGACGGTTGCGGTAAGCTTCCACTACAACAACAAACATTCGGGCGGCTCGCAAACGTACTGGTTTGCCGCTATAAACGACAAGCGCAACAACACCGGCAGAGCGACCATGCTTAAACTTTCACAGCCGATATCTTACAACCTCGGCGCTGTCAGCTACACGCTTGAAAGCTTTGAAAGCACTCTTTGGAACGGTTGATTTTAATTATAAAAACGCGCGCCCCGCGGACGAAAAGTCCGCGGGGCGCTTTTTTAACATTATTAACTTTTTAACCTTATTGATTTACAACGTTCTGCGGTTTGCCGTTTAAAAACGCTTTTAAATTATCCGCCGCAATTTTTACAAGTCTTTCGCGCGTTTCCAGCGCAACCCACGCAACGTGCGGGGTTATGTAACAGTTTTTCGCAAGGCGCAAGGGGTTATCCACCGCCATCGGCTCCACGTCCACCGTATCGAGGCAAGCGCACGCGATTTTTCCGCTGTTCAGCGCCGAAGCCAGCGCCTCCTCGTCCACAAGCCCGCCACGCGCAGTATTTATAAGCACGGCGTTCTTTTTCATAAACGCAAGCGTTTCTTTATTAATCATTTTTGCCGTTACCTGCGTTAGAGGACAGTGCAGAGAAATTATATCGCAGGTTTTAAGCATTTCCTCGAAGCTTACAACCTTATACGGGCTGTCCTTCGGCACGGTCCGCGTGCAAATTCTGACGTCCGCGCCGAACGCTTCCGCAATTTTCGCAACCTTTTTGCCTATATTTCCGTAACCGTAAATTCCGAAAACTTTTCCGCTCAACTCGTATGTGGGATAGGGCGAATAGCTGAAAGATTTGCTCTTTATCCAGTCGCCCTTAGCAACGGACGAAGTGTATTCCCCTATTTTTCCGTAATAGTTCAAAAGCAGTGCAAAGACGTGCTGGCTTACCGAATTTGTGGAATAGTCGGGCACGTTGCAAACCGTTATACCGCGCTTTCTGCACTCCTCCGTGTCCACAACGTTATAACCCGTGGCAAAAGTGCCTACGTATTTAAGCTTAGGGCACGCGTCAAGCAATTCTCCGTCAACAATAACCTTATTTACAAGCAGTACGTCGCAATCGGAAGCAATCGCTATAATTTCTTCGCGCGGAATTTCGCCGAAGTACTTCACTTCCCCTAATTTTTCAAATGCCGATAAATCCAAATCGCCGTTCGTCATTCCGCTTGTGCTTAATGCTATTTTCATTCGTCCTCCTGCGTGCGGTTTTTCCGTTTAACCGTTTTTAGCACGTTTTCCGCTTTTAGTTATTTCATAACTCAACTTTATCAACTGTTTAATCTCATCTTCCGGCATATCTGATGCAATTACTACCGAAATCCAGTGCGTTTTGCTCATATGATATGAAGGCAACACCCATTCGGGGTACTTTTCCCGCAAAAACAACTGCAAATCGGGCGGACATTTTAAATTAAGCACGGTTTCCCCGTCCTCCGCCTCGACGCCGTACCTCAAAAAAAAGCTTTTCGGCGCTTTTATTATCAGCCCGAACCACTTTTTATTGTCCGAACGCCTTAAAACCCGCGAATAAAAATCACCCTCCCAAGGGCAGTCGTGCGATGTATGCGCAAGGCTTTCAACGTATTCGATTATTCCGTCGTAACTAATCATAATAATTCAAAAGTGAAATTATCTTCGCCGAGGCTCGTTTCCCGCGAAAATTCCGCCGTACTATCCCCGCCGTCCAGCACGAAATAGTGCGCGTCAGCCCCTTCCATAAGGCGGAAGCACACCGCACCGCCGATAATTTCGTCAATAATTATTCTGAAAAACGGCAGACGGAAAATTTCGTCAAGCAGATATTCGCCCTTTGCAACGTGCAAAAGCTGTTCGCCGCCGTATTCCGTGTCGTTTGCAACCGAATTTACGGTTACTTTAAGCTCCATAAAGCCATTTTAACAAATATACGGCAAAAATGCAACAAAATTTTGATTTGGGTATTTACTATTGAAAAATCAGGTGTTATAATTAAAATACAAAATTTTCGGGGGGAAATAATGTCTAAAACCATAAATAATATCAAATTTATAACCATGGGCGAGCTTTTGCTAAGACTTTCGCCCCCCAACTACGAAAAAATACGCACCACCGACGAATTCAAAGTAACCTACGGCGGCGCCGAGGCAAACGTAGCGGCTTCGCTTTCCAACCTCGGCATAGACGCGTCTTACTTCACCGTCGTGCCGGACAGCTCTATCGGCAAGGCGGCTATAAGGTATTTAAGAAGCAACGACGTGCACTGCTCGCCGTGCATTTACGCGCCCAAAGGCAGAATGGGCATATACTTTCTTGAAGAGGGCTTCGGCGTGCGTTCGTCCAAAGTAACTTACGACAGAAAGGATTCCGCTTTTGCGGTTTACGATTTTGCAACGGTAGACTTTAAAAAGAAGCTTGAAGGCTTCAACTGGCTGCATCTTAGCGGAATTACGCCCGCGCTTTCGCAAAACTGCCGCGATTTGATTATGTACGCGCTTAAAGCCGCAAACGAAATGAAAATTACCGTCAGCTTTGACTGCAACTTCCGCTCCGCACTGTGGGGCTGGCAGGAGGCGCGCGACTGCATAACCGAATATCTGCCCTATATCAACGTGCTTTTCGGGGTTGAGCCGTTCAATCTTTTGGGCCCCGACGGAAAAGATTTGAAGGACGGACTTTCAATGAACCCTTCCTACAAGGAACAGGACAGAGTTTTCCGCGAAATCAGCAAGCGCTATCCAAATATCCGCGCAATCGGCAGACACGTGCGTTACGTTCATTCAGGCAGTGAAAACAGCCTTAAAGCCTTTATGTGGTATAACGGAGAAACGTATGAAAGCCGCACCTTCCGCTTTAATATTTTAGACCGCGTAGGCGGCGGCGACGCGTTTGCAAGCGGTATGATTTACGCGATTATGCGCCAAATGAAAGCCGAGGACATAGTGAATTTTGCTGTTGCCGCGTCGGTTATAAAGCACACGATGCACGGCGACTTTAATATAACGGACGACGAAGAATCCATAATTAAGTTAATGAACCAAGAATACGAGATAAGAAGATAAATTTTGTTTAATAATCGAACCCGCGCGAAATTGCGTCTGCAATTTCGCGCGGGTTTTTTCTCATAAAACAATCAGCTTCTTCACTGCGTTCAGAATGACACATAAAAATATAGTTAAAACCTGTCATACTGAGCCTTGCAACATATTAAAACGTTGTCACGCTTACGCTTGCCGCGTGTTGAAACCTGTCATGCTGAGCCTTGGCAAAGCATCTGATTGTCCTGACCGATTGTCATTCTGAACGCTTGGTTTACTGTCATTTCGAGCGTAACGCAGTGAAGTCGAGAAATCCCCCCGTGCAAACGCATAAGACTTTGGGATTTCTCCGCTCGCTTACACTCGGTCGAAATGACAATTACCCTACCCCCTGCCTACGGCGGGGGGATTAAGGGGGGTGGGCTATCTATCCCTACCCACAAGCTCGTCCAAAGATATACCGTAAAAGTCTGCTAATTTTACGCAAAAATCAATATTAGGCAAAACCGCACCGCTTTCCCAACGGCTTATATTCTGGTGCGACGTGCCTACTCTTTTTGAAAGCTCTAATTTTGTTATACCCGCAACTTCTCTTTGATATTTTAACGCTTCGCCGTAATTTTTCATCTTTTTATCTCCGCAGATACATTTACGCACAAATTTGTGCAAAATGCTTGACTTGCACAATTATGTGCACTATACTTGAATAAAGACGGAAACATTATGAATTACTCGATTATCAAAGAAATGTTTGCGGGCAACCGCGGAAACTGCGACAAAATCAAGCAAAGCGAACGTTATGCCGAAATTGCCAACAAAATAAGCGGTATAATAATCAAAATAACGGCAAGCCAGAACGAAAGCGAGCGAAAAGCCTTACTTACAGAACTTAACTGTTTGCAAGGCGAGCTTGAAGCGGAAGTTGCAAGCGAAAACTATACCGAAGGCTTTAAAACGGGTCTTTTGGTTGCTTTGGAGGCAAATTCCGAAATTAAACATTAAAACACAATCTACCTTTTTATAACAAAGCCCCCGCCCGCAGACTTTTCGTCCGCGGGCGGGGGTATGTTTATTAATATTTACATTATTCTTTGGGCAGTTTCTGCAAATACTCGTGCATGGCGGCGGCAACGCGTTTGGAAGTTTCAACCGCTTCCACAACAGTCTTTGCGCCTTTCACAACGTCGCCGGAGGCAAACAGCCCCGCGCGCGTAGTTTCGCCGTTTTCGCTTATTTTCGCAAGCCCGCGCTGATTCACTTCCAGCCCCTCGGTCTGCGTCAAAATCAGGTTCGAAGGCTTTTGCGAAACGCAAATCATAACCGTATCCGCCTGCATAAGCTCGGGCTTATCGGAAACGGAAACAATGCGGTGCTCCCCGTCGCAGACGGTGTCTGCAAACATAACTCCGTCGTCGGTAATTTCCACGGGCGCCTTGTTGTAAACAAACTTTGCCCCCTCTATTTCCGCATACTCCTTTTCTTCTTCGCTTGCGGTGTAGCGGTCGCTGCGCACCACGATTTTAACGTCCTTAACGCCTCGGCGCAACGCCGTACGCGCCACATCCATTGCAACGTTGCCCGCGCCGATAATTATTAAGCTGTTGCCGAGGTGAAAGCTGTCGGGGCGCTCTAAAAAGTGCACGCCGTAATGCACGTGACCAAGCGTTTCACCCTTAATATTCAGCGCAATGGGCCAGGTAACGCCCGTGCCTATGGAAATCGCCTTAAAACCGTCGCGGAACAGCTCTTCCACGCCGAACGCTTTGCCGATAGTTACGTTATATTTGATTTTTACGCCCAGCTGGCGCAGAAGTCTTTCATACTTGTCCACAATAGACTTCGGCAGACGGAATTCGGGAATACCGTAACGCAAAACCCCGCCTATTTTCATTTTGGATTCGAAAATAGTCACGTCGTAGCCCAGCTGAGCCATTTTTATTGCAATGGTTATACCCGCAGGCCCCGCGCCGACGACCGCAACCTTTATGCCGTTGGGCTCCGCCTTTTCAAGCGCAAGACTGTCAAGGTATGCGGACGAAACAAAGTTTTCTATCGAGCTTACTTCCACTGGCTCGCCTTTAATTCCCCTTACGCAATGCCCCTGACACTGGTCGCCGTGGTTGCATACGATAGAGCAAACGACCGAAAGCGGGTTGTTTTCGAAAACCATTTTGCCCGCTTCTTTGATTTGTCCGTTCAAAAACATAGAAATCATTTGCGGAATGGGCGTGTTGACGGGGCAACCCGTCCTGCACAGCGGTTTTTTACAGTTTAAACATCTTTTCGATTCGGCTATTACGTTATGAGCCATATTAAATTTTCCCCATATATTATATCATTTCGAGCGTCTTTTAACTGTCATTCTTAGCGTAAGCGTAAGGAGTGGAGCGACGGAATAGCGATTGTTACGCGTAGCGTCAATCGCGTCAGAATCTGGAAGCAGTAAGCGCAAACCAAAAAGCCTTAACCCGCGTTGTAAGCCACAACCAGATGCTTCGGCAAGCCTCAGCACGACGCGTTTCAAAGCAAACGCAAGGCATATATGCGTTTTACAGCGCTTTCTTTATTTCCTCAATCATTTCGGCGTACTCCTCGTCCGTTAAATACACCTTTTGCGGGTTCATCTGGAATATTCCGCCCCACTCGTCGCCGCCCTTGTATTTAGGGCACAAATGCATATGCAAATGACAGCCCGTATCGCCGTACGCGCCGTAATTAAGCTTATCGGGCTTGAAAACCTTGTGAATTGCATTTGCCGCGCGGTTCACGTCCGCAAAAAACGCGTTGCGCTCCCCGTCCGAAATATCCACGATTTCGCTGACGTGGTCTTTATACGCAACAATGCACCGTCCGCGTTTGGACTGTTCTTTGAACAGAATAAGCTGGCTTACCGACAAATCGCAGATATAAATGCCGAACTTTGCAAGCGGTTCGCCGTGAACGCAGTAACCGCAGTTATTATCTTTCATAATTATTCCCCCGTTTGGAAAATTTTAACAGCACTATTTTAGCACACGCTAATGCGATTTTCAATAGCAAAATAAAAATGCTACGAAAAAAATTGACATTATTTGTAATTTAACATAAAATGAGTATATAAAAAAGCAAAAATTGCTTTAAAGGAGAATATAGAAAAATGAAAAAATTGAAAGCAGTTGCCGCGGTACTGTGCGCGGGCGCGGTTTTCGCCGCGGCATTTACGTTCAGCGGCTGCAAAAACGGCGAAAGCGGGGTTATTCACGGCGATTACAAAGAAGCCACCTCTGCGGAATTTACCAACGCGGTTGAAGCAATCGATACCGAAAATCTTTTCACCCCCGCGGAGGACGCCGAGAAATTCGGTTACGAATTTCACACCGAAACAAGCGGAAAAACAAGTTACGGCGGGGGAAATCTGGGCGATGCGTTTGAAGCTTCGGCAAAAGCGGATGCGGAAGTCAAGTTTATTCTTGCAAAAACGGACGATAACGGTCTTAACGTAAACGGCGCGGGCAAGCTGAATTTCGAGCTGTTAACCAACATAAGCAAATTAGGCAGCAATACTTTAAGCGCAGGCTTTTACGCCGACAACAGCAATCTTTATCTTGACGCAAGTATAAAATCAACCGTTTCGGGAGCGGAACAGTCGTCCGCGTTCAAATACAAAATATCTTACGATGCGATTAAGGACTTAATTAACGGTATTATCGGCGGAACAACCCCCTCGGCGGAAGGCAGTATTTCGGGCGGATTCAGTCTGGGGGAATTCGCCGAGATTGCCGTAAATCTCGGCTTTAAAACATATATTGACTTCAATAACGGAATCAAGCTGAAACTGACAGCCGATAAAGAGGCGATTGCCAATCTGCTGTGGAATATCGATTCGGATATTTTCTATTCGACTGCTTTAAGCGACAGCTCTAAGCTTGAAATTTATTTTTCAATAGACAAGGCGGGCAAGTTTGCGGGATTTGCGGCAAACTACAATATTTATACTGAGGTCACGGTCGCCGACAGCGATACGGTTACGGCGTCTTTGAAGGGCGCGACTTCGTTAAAGGTTTATAACGGCACAATAAAACTGCCTGCAAATTTAGACGAATATTACGAAATTCCCGATTTCGGCGGAGCAACCGTTCCCACTTACTTAGCTTACTGATTGTAATTTAAAAAAGAAAACCCTCCCCGCGGACTTTACGTCCGCGGGGAGGGTTATTTAATAAATCAATATTTTTCGCGTTTAGCGTAAGTTGTGTGCAAAAGCTTATGCGCTTTGTGCGAGTTGGGTTCGCCGAAATACTCGTTGTAGAGCATAGTAACCGCGGGGTTCTCGTGCGAACAGCGCATACTGTCCTGCGCGTCATAATCGTACAAAGCCTGCGCGCGCACGGTTTTCAAATCGATGCTGTTTCGCACCTCGTCGTGAACGTACGGCTGACCGCCGCCGTTTATGCACCCGCCGGGGCAAGCCATAATTTCAACAAAGGTATAATTCTTTTCTCCGCTCTTAATAGCTTCGATAACCTTTCTCGCGTTGCCTAAACCGCTTGCAACCGCAACCGTAACGGTCGCTCCGCCGACGGTATAAGTCGCCTCTTTAACGCCCTGCGTACCGCGCACTTCGGTAAATTCCAACGGCGCGCCGCTTCCGCCCAGCTTGTAAGCCGCAGTACGCAAAGCCGCCTCCATAACGCCGCCCGTCGCGCCGAATATCGCGCCGGCTCCGCTCGCCTCGCCGAAAGGATTATCGTAAACGTCGTCCGCAATGTTCACGAAGTCGATACCCGCTTCCTTAATCATTTTAGCAAGCTCGCGCGTGGTCAGCGCCGCGTCCGTATAGTTGCCCAGCTCCTCGCGCGTAACCTCAAACTTTTTCGCCGTGCAGGGAATAACCGAAACAACGTACAAATCCTTAGGGTTTATACCGTTCTTTTCGCAGTAATAGGTTTTAAGCAGAGCCGAGAACATTTCCTGCGGGGATTTGCAGGTGGAAAGGTTGGGTAAAAGCTCGGGATAGTAATGCTCGGCAAACTTTATCCAGCCGGGGCAGCAGCTTGTAAACATAGGCGTTTTACCGCCGTTTTTAAGTCTGTCAAGTAGCTCGTTCGCCTCCTCCATAATGGTGAGGTCTGCGGTAGTGTCCATATTAAAGCACTTAACGTCGCCGAGCTGTTTGATAGCCGAAACCATTTTTCCCTCTACGTTGGTGCCTACGGGCAAGCCGAACGCCTCGCCGAGGGTTGCCCTTATAGACGGAGCGGTAAAGAATACGACTTGCTTCGTCGGGTCTACAATCGCGCCCCAAACGTCCGCAACCGCGCTCTTTTCGTAAAGCGCGCCTACGGGGCAGGCAACCACGCACTGTCCGCAGTTAACGCAGGGCGTAAACGCAAGCGAAACGTCGTACGGCGAACCGATTGTCTTAGCGTAACCGCGGTTTTTGGGACCTATTGCGCCGATTGTCTGATGCTCGCACGCGGCAACGCAGCGGGTGCACATTATGCACTTGGAATTGTCGCGCACAACCGAAGCAGACAAATCGTCAATGGGCTTAATATCGTGGTCGGTGCCGAATTTATCCTCTTCGGCGTTGTATTCCAGCGCAAGCTTCTGCAATTCGCAGTTCATCGAGCGCACACAGCTTAAACACTTCTTTTTATGGGTTGAAAGAATAAGTTCCAGCGTGGTTTTTCTTGATTTTCTTACGCGCGGAGTGTTGGTGCGCACTTCCATTCCCTCCGAAACGGGATAAACGCACGCCGCAACAAGCCCCCTTGCGCCCGTTGCCTCTACAAGGCACATACGGCACGAGCCTACGCACTGCACGTCCTTTAAAAAGCATAACGTGGGAATTCTTATATTGGCAAGCTTAGCCGCCTGTAAAATAGTCGAACCTTCGGGCACGCTGACTGCAATGCCGTTTATTTTCAAATTTATCATAATACTCCTTTTTCGCGCAAATCTCGCTCCGTTACTATTTGCGCGAGATTGCCGTTGCCGTGAAAACGCTTAACGGCAAAACTAAATCCCGCCTTGCGTTTTCCGACGTAAATTAAATTTATAAATGAGCTTTATTGCAACGTCATTCAAAAAGCAAAATGCTGAAACCTGTCATACTGAGATTTATCGAAGTATCTCAAAATAGTTTACAACGCACGTCAAGGCGATTGACCGATTGCGCTTAATCAATCAGATTCTTCGGCTGCGCTCGGAATGACGGTAAACCGTGCGTTTTGAATGACAAACGGCAAAGCTTATCATTTTTTAACTATCGCGTTAAATTTGCAATGCGCAATACACTGTCCGCACTTAATACACTTTTTGGTGTCGATATCGTGCACGCTCTTGACCGTACCAGAAATTGCGTTTGCGGGACAGTTGCGCGCGCACAGCGTACAGCCGCGGCACTTGTCGGGTTCGATATAATAATTCAACAGCGATTTACATACGCCCGCGGGACATTTTTTATCGTAAATGTGCGCCTTGTACTCGTCGCCGAAGTGCTCCATAGCCGAAAGTATCGGGTTGGGCGCCGACTGTCCGAGCGCGCACAGCGACGAACTCTTCATATGGTCGGCTATTTCCTTTATTTTTTCCAAATCCTCAGGCTCGCCGTTGCCGTCGCAGATTTTATTAAGGGTTTCCAGAAGGCGCTTCGTGCCGATACGGCAGGGAACGCACTTTCCGCAGCTTTCGTCCGCGGTAAATTCAAGGTAGAACTTCGCAATGTCAACCATACAGGTGTCCTCGTCCATAACGATAAGTCCGCCCGAGCCCATCATCGAGCCGATTGCGACAAGGTTGTCGAAGTCCATTCCTATATCTATAAATTTAGCGGGTATACAGCCGCCCGAAGGTCCGCCCGTCTGCGCCGCCTTAAACGCTTTTCCGTTGGGAATACCTCCGCCTATATCGTATACGATAGTTTTAAGCGGTGTGCCCATAGGCACTTCCACAAGACCTACGTTGTGAATTTTTCCGCCGAGCGCGAACACCTTTGTGCCCTTGCTCTTTTCCGTGCCGATAGACGCGAACCAAGCCGAGCCCTTCAAAAGAATAGGCGCAACGCTTGCCCATGTTTCAACGTTGTTCAAAACGGTGGGTTTACGGAACACACCGCACTGCGCCGAGAAGGGCGGTCTGGGTCTGGGTTCACCGCGATGACCTTCAATGCTCGCCATAAGCGCGGTTTCCTCGCCGCACACGAACGCACCCGCGCCAAGACGGACGTGAATATCGAAGTCGAAACCGCTTCCCAAAATGTTTTTGCCCAAAAGCCCCAGCTTTCTCGCCTGAGCAATTGCTATGTTAAGTCTTTCTACCGCAATCGGGTACTCCGCGCGGACGTATATGTAGCCTTCCTGAGCGCCGACGGTGTAGCCTGCAATAGTCATTGCTTCAAGCACGGTGTGCGGGTCGCCTTCGAGCACCGACCTGTCCATAAACGCGCCGGGGTCGCCCTCGTCCGCGTTACAGCAAACGTACTTTTTGTCGCCCTTCGCCTCTTTCGTGAACTGCCATTTCAAGCCCGTGGGGAAGCCCGCGCCGCCTCTGCCGCGCAAGCCCGCCGCTTTCAGCTCGGAAATAACCTCGTCGGGCGTCATTTCAAACAGCACTTTTGCCAAAGCCGCATAGTCGCCCGCCGCAATAGCTTCCTCAATGCTTTCCGCCGCAATAACGCCGCAGTTGCGCAAAGCTATACGCATTTGATGCTTGTAGAAAGGAATTTCCGCGAACGGAATAACGCTTCCGTCCTCGTGAACGGTGTCCGCGTATAAAAGCTCTTTTACAATCTGACCGCCCTTTACAAGGTGCTTTTCGGCAACGGTTTTTGCATGTTCGGGCGTCATTTGCGAATAAAACGCGCCCTCGGGATAAACTATCATAATGGGGCCGAGCGCACAAAGCCCGAAACAGCCCGTCTTTACGATTAAAACGTCGTTTATGCCGAGTTCCGCAAACGATTTTTCAAGCTGTTCGATAACCTGCAACGAGTGCGACGATGTACAGCCCGTGCCTCCGCAGACCAGCACCTGTTTTCTGTAACCGGTGTTAGCGGAAAGCTTTTCCGCCTGTTCGCGGACAATTCTTCTTACGTTTATTAAGTCGGCTTTTTCAGCCGCGATTTTTTTAAGTTGTTTAACGTTCATTTTTCCGCCTCCTTAGTCCTGCATATACTTGTCAAGAATACCTTTTACGTCCGCGGGGGAAAGCTTGCCGTAAACCTCGCCGTCGATAATCATGACGGGGGCAAGTCCGCAGGCACCTACGCAGCGGCAGCTTTCGATAGAAAACTTCTTATCGGGCGTACATTCGCCGCAGTGAATACGCAGTTCATGCTCAACCGCTTCAAGAATCTTGTCCGAACCCTTAACATAGCAAGCCGTGCCGAGGCAGATGCTGATTTTGTGCTTGCCTTTGGGTTGAAGCGAAAACTGCGAATAGAACGTAGCCACGCCGTAAACTTCGGCAAGCGGAATGTTCAGTTCGTCGGCGATAACCGTCTGCACTTCCGAGGGCAGATAGCCGTAAATGTTCTGCGCCTCGTGCAAAACGGGCATAAGCGCGCCCTTTTCGCCCTTGTGCGCTTTGATACACTTTTTAAGCTCGCTCATCTGCTGCTTAGTGCCCTCAAATTCGATATTTGACATTTTACTCTCCTAATTTTTTTGAAATACGTTTTGATAAATTATTATCGAATTTATTATATCATTGTAAAGCCGAAAAATAAAACGTTTTCGACAAATAAAAACAAATTTTGTAAAGCAATTTTTACCTTTTTATAAAAGAGCGCCGACCCGCGCAAATTTTTGCGCGGGTCGGCTGTGCTTATGACTATGAGATTCTTCACTGCGTTCAGAATGACAGTAGCCCAAACTTTTTAAACGTGTCATGCTGAGGCTTTGCCGAAGCATCTGATTGATATAACCCTACCCCCTGCCTATGGCAGCGTTTGATTTAGTGTCATTCTGAGCGTAAGCGAAGAATCTGATTGATATAACCCTTACCCCTCTTTTTTCTTATGAAAACCGCAACCGTAATAAATACTGAACTGCCTGCGCTTGTCACTGCCAAGCTTATCGCACATGCAAGAGCCGTATTCTATGGGAATAAACTCCTCGCCGTATTTTATATAGTGCTGGGAAAAATAAACACAATCTCTGCAAACGTTTATCTGTCTTTCTTCCATAAGTTTACCGCCTTTATAGCCTGTTTTACGTCTATATTATAGCGTTTTTTACGACCTTGTCAACTATTTGACCATATCATAAAATTGACTATATGATTAGTTACGCACCGTTTTGGAAAACCATTAAAGCAAAAGGCTTTTCAACTTATAAGTTGATTAATGATTATGAAATTAGCAACAGTACTATACAGAGATTAAGAGAAAATAAAGGTATTACAACAACCACAATAGACGATTTCTGCAAAATTTTAGATTGCAGAGTTGAGGACATTGTTGAATACGTAAAAGAGGACTAATTCCACCCCCTTAAATCCTCCCGCCGAAGCAGGGGGTAAATTTGCGGTCACCCCCTCTTTTACCGTCATTTCGAGCGCAGTCGAGAAATCCCCACGTTTAAGCGCATAGGATTTTGGGATTTCTCCACGCGCTTCGCTTGGTCGAAATGACGGCAATTATAATTTTTTGCAAACAAAATCCCCCGCTCGGGCGGGGGAACATAGGGGGTGGGCGCATTAATGCAATACAAAACAGCGCGCCCGCAGACTAACTGTCTGCAGGCGCGCTTCTTCCTTTGTTAAAAATCAAAGATTTGCGTTTAAAAACTCCGTCATTCCGTTTGCGTCGGTATAGCCCAAGTTATCCGCCGTTTTTTCGCCGTTTTTGAAAACCGCAACAAGCGGAATGGACATAATGCCGTAGCGCACGGCAAGCTCCGCATTTTCGTCAATATCTACTTTAACGAAAACCGCCTTGTCCGCAAATTCCCCTGACACCTTGTCCATTACGGGCGCAAGCATTTTGCAAGGTCCGCACCACGTCGCGAAAAAGTCGCATACAACGGGCTTATCGCCCTTCAACAGCTCGTCGAATTTTTCAGTGTTAATCTGTTCCATAGTTATTTTATCTCCTTTATTCGTTCTTAAATACGTGTCATGCTGACGCTTGCGGAAGCATCTCAAAGTGGCTTACAACGTATGTTAAAGCTTTCAAATTGCACTTATGATTATCAGATTCTTCGCTTACGCTCAGAATGACATAAAAAACAAGCTCAGAATGACTGCCTGCATTTTAAATATGAGTAAATCTCACCGAATTTAACCGCGGTTTGCGTTCCCTCGGTCATATTTTTAATGTTCGCCTCGCCCGAAATCAGCTCGTTTCCGCCGATAACAGCGACATATTGCGCACCCAACTTATCCGCGTACTTAAATTGCGCCTTAACGCTGCGCTCCATCAAATCCGCCTCCGCATTAACGCCGTTTGCGCGAAGCCGAGCCACAATTTCAAAAGCCTTTGCGCGGGTTGCATCGTCCATACCCGCAACATATATAAGGGGCTTTTGCCCGTCAGGGAAGCTTACGCCCGTGTTTTCCATTAAAAGCATAAGTCGCTCTATCCCCGCCGCAAAACCGATTGCAGGCAACGACGGACCGCCCAGCTCCTCCACCAAATTATCGTATCTTCCGCCCGCACAGACCGCGCCCTGCGCGCCAATGTCGGTGGAAACAAACTCGAAAACAGTTTTTGTATAATAGTCTAAACCCCTTACTATGCCCGAGTTAACTACGTAAGGCACCTTATTTGCCGATAAAAGCGACTTCACTTTTTCAAAGTGGGTGTTGCAGTCCTCGCAGAGAAAATCTAAAATCTTCGGCGCGTCCGCGGTTATTTTTTTGCACTTTTCCTCCTTGCAGTCAAGCATGCGCAAGGGGTTTTTATCAAAACGCGAACGGCACGTTTCGCACATTTCCGCAAGGTGCGGACGGAAGTACTCTTTCAGCGCTTTGTTGTATTCAGCACGGCATATACGGCACCCAATCGAGTTAATCTGCAATTCCGTCTTTTTAATTCCCAGCTTGTTAAGGAAGGTAGAGGCGGCGAAAATTACCTCCGCGTCCGTTTCCGCGGACTTCGCGCCGAACACCTCCACGCCGAACTGGTGAAACTCCCTCAACCGCCCCGCCTGAGGTCTTTCGTAGCGGAAACACGGCGTAATGTAGTAGGTTTTCAAGGGCATGGGCGTGCTTGCAAGTCCGTTTTCGATAAACAGCCTTACGGCCCCCGCGGTGCCCTCTGGTTTAAGCGTGATACTGCGCCCGCCCTTATCCTCGAATGTGTACATTTCCTTGTTTACTACGTCGGTCGTTTCGCCTACTCCGCGCAAAAACAGCTCCGTATGCTCAAACACGGGCGTGCGGACTTCTTTTATGTTGAAAATTTCAGCCGTTTCTCTTGCCGATTTTTCTATGAACTGCCATTTACAGGACTGATTAGGCAAAACGTCCTTTGTGCCCTTGGGTATGTTAATCATAAATTTTCCTTATTGTTAAATATTTAATCTTCGGGAACGAACTGCTCGCCGAACAATCTGTCAAGCGCTTCAACCGCTTCTTCGCTTTCGTATTCTGCGGCTTTGCGCCAAAGCTCGCGCGCTTTTTCCTTGTCCTTTTCGGTTCCGCGCCCGTAAAAATAACATTCGCCGAGTCTGAACAAAACGTCCTCGTCGAAAATTTCCTTATCCTGCGACAAATATTCAAAGCCCTTCTTTTCATCCTTTGCAACGCCCTCGCCATCGAGGTACATAAACCCGAGCTGATATTTCGACGCGAAATAATTTTGCGACTTCATAAAAATTTCAAACGCTTTTTTCACGTCCTTTTCCGTTGCCGTGCCGTTTTTGTAGCAAAGACCAAGGCGGTACTGCGCGCTTTTTGTGCCGTTTGCGGCTTCGGCTTGCAACATTTCAAAGCCCTTTTTCTCGTCCTTTTCCACTCCGTCGCCGTCGATATACAACAGCGCGAGCTTTACGGTTGCGTTTGCATAACCGTTTTCCGCGGATTTTTTATACCACAGAACCGCCTGCTCCATATCGGGCTGCTCGGCAAATTCGTAAAGCCTTGCTAAATTATACATACTTTCCGCATTGCCCATTTCCGCCGCTTTTCTGCACCATTTAATTGCGTTTTCGGTATCGTCCTCTAAATCGTAGTGCGCAACCACCGCCTCTATTGCTTCCAAATCGCCCGTTTCGGCGGCTTTTATGTTCCATTTGAGGGAGCTTTCCTCATCGTGCAAATCAAGCGAATACATAAGCGCGAGAGTTTTCATAACCTCTACGTTGCCTTTTTCGGCAAGCGGCAAGTACCATTTTTCCGCCTCTTTATAGTCGGGCTCAATCGGGTTATCGCCGATTTCATACCCGTAATTATACATATTGCCCAGCTTTTCGCAAGCCTCGTCAAGCCCCTGCTCCGCGGCTTTTTTGAACCACTCTACCGACTGCGCGGCGTCGCCGTAAGCATATTTTTTGCCGATATAAAACTGCGCCTGCGCGTTGCCCGCTTCGGCGGCTTTGCGCATAATCGCCTCGCCGAGAACAAAGTCCGCATCGGGAATGGTTTTATCGATATGCGCCTGCGCAAGGTTATAAAGCTCGTCCGCGGACATTGTTTGGGCAAGCTCGTCGGCTTTTCTGCCCCACGAGGTTTTCCCGTCGGAATTGCGCGAGGGACTGCGGATAATTCTTATCAGTCCGATTACTACCGAAATAATCATAATCGCGCCGACTATCCCGAAAATTAACAAAACGGCGCTGTCGGACGAACCTGCAAGCAAATTTAACATACTTTCTCTCCTTAAAATAATCTACGACACGTACCTTTTTGGCTTCGTATAAATCTTGATAAAACATGTCATGCTGACGCTTGCGGAAGCATCTGAAATCAGCTTACAACGAACGTTAAGTCTGTAATGGGTTACGGTAAAGACAATCAGATTCTTCGGCAAGCCTCGGAATGACAGTAAAGCAACATTCAGATTGACAATAACTATTAAAGAACGTATTTCTTCAAATCGCGGTTTCGTACGATATTTTCCAGATGCTCCTCAACGTATTTCGCGTTTACGTCCACGCGGATAACGGGATAGTCGTTCCCGCCCGCATTGAACGAAATATCCTCCAAAAGGTATTCCATAACGGTGTGCAGTCTGCGCGCGCCGATGTCCTCGGAAGTGTTGTTTATATCCTCGGAAATTTCCGCAATTTTTTCTATCGCGTCAGGTGCAAACTGCAAATCGATGTTATCCACCGCCAAAAGCGCCTGATACTGCGAGGTTATCGCGTTCTGCGGTTGGGTTAAAATGTTGATAAAATCGCTTTTAGTAAGGCTTTTAAGCTCTACCTGAATGGGAAAACGCCCCTGCAATTCGGGAATTAAATCCTCCACCTTGGAAACGTGGAACGCGCCCGCCGCAATAAACAGAATATAATCCGTTCTGATAGGACCGTACTTTGTCATTACCGTACAGCCCTCGACAATCGGCAGAATGTCGCGCTGAACGCCCTCGCGCGAAACGTCCGCGCCGCCGCGGTTTTCCTTGCCCGCGATTTTGTCGATTTCGTCAATAAAAATTATACCGTCGTTTTCCGCGCGGCGGATAGCCTCGGCATTTACCGCGTCGTTGTCGATAAGCTTGTCGGCTTCCTCGGCGATAATAAGGTTTTTAGCTTCTTTTACGGAAATTTTGCGCTTTTTCTTTTTACTCATTCCCAGTCCCGAAAAAACCGAGCCCAAATCAATCGCCGCGCCGCTTCCGGGTGAAAGCTCCAACGGTTTGGGAATATCCTCTACCTCAATTTCAATCATAACGTTGTCAAGCTTGCCCGAATGAATTTCGTCAACGATATTCTGCTCGAAAATATCGCGGGGAAGCTCGCCGCGCTCGTCCTTGCGCATATCCGCAATGACTTTTGCAATTCTGCGCTCCGCCGTGGCTGTCGCGCGGTAGCTGACTTCCGCAGTTTTTTCTTCCTTTACAAGTCGGATAGCGCACTCGGCAAGGTCGCGAATCATACTTTCAACGTCGCGTCCGACGTAGCCGACCTCGGTGTACTTTGTTGCTTCAACCTTTAAAAACGGAGCTTTTACAAGCTTTGCAAGCCTTCTTGCAATTTCCGTTTTACCTACGCCCGTAGGGCCCTTCATAATAATATTTTTGGGAGTTATTTCGTCCTGCAACTCGGGCGAAAGCATACTCCTTCTGTAACGGTTTCTAAGGGCGATTGCAACGGCTTTTTTAGCCTCGTCCTGACCTATAATATATTTGTTAAGCTCGTGAACTATCTGTTTGGGTGTTAAATCCATAATTACTCCTTAAATTTTATTCACGAATTTCCCGGCAAGCCGTGCCGGCAAAAATCCGTAAAGACTGACGTTAAATCGTTTCGCACTTAATATTGTCGTTGGTGTAAACGCAAATCTCGCTTGCAATTTTAAGCGATTTTTTAGCGATTTCTTCCGCGGAAAATTTCGTATTCTGATACAGCGCGCGCGCCGCCGCCAAAGCGTAGTTACCGCCGCTGCCGATTGCCGCTATCCCGTCGTCAGGCTCGATTACCTCGCCCGTGCCGGAAACTATCAAAAGCGTATCCTTGTCCGCGACAATCATCAAGGCTTCCAATTTCCTGAATTTATCAGTGCGCCAAAGCTCGGCAAGCTCCACTGCGGAGCGCATTAAATTGCCGGAGAATTTATTCAACATTCCCTCGAACTTTTCGCTCAAAGAAAACGCGTCCGAAACCGAGCCGGCAAAGCCCAAAATAACTTTACCGCCGTAAATTCTGCGCACCTTCTGCGCCGTGGTTTTGAAAATTACGTTTTCACCCATTGTGACTTGTCCGTCGCCCGCGATTGCCGTGGTGCCGTCCTTTTTAACGGCGCATATTGTAGTTGCGTGAAATTCTGTCATAAATTTTGCTCCAAATCGTTTTTGTATTTTTTAATGCTTTCCAGCGCGCGTTCCGCAAGATAAGCGTAGCGCTGTTTTTTGTCGCGTATGGTTTTTTCGGGCGGTTTTAGTATACCGAAGTTTGCGTTCATAGGCTGAAAATCTACATTTGCCCCCGATATATGCGCCGACAACGCGCCTGTAACCGTTGTGTTGTCTGGAATTTTCGGTTGACGTCCGTTAAGCTTTTCAATCAAATGAATTGCGGAAAGTATTCCGCTTGCCGCGCTTTCCACATATCCCTCTACGCCCGTTATCTGCCCCGCAAAAAACACCTGCGGATTGCTTTTCAACGAAAAATCCGCGTTTAAACACTGCGGTGAATTAATAAAAGTATTGCGGTGCATAACCCCGTAACGCAAAAATTCGGCGTGCTTTAAAGCGGGAATTATAGAAAACACTCGCTTCTGTTCGCCGAATTTCAAGTTTGTCTGGCACCCGACGAGGTTGTAAGCAGTGCCTTGTTCGTTCTCTTTTCTCAACTGCAAAACCGCGTAAAAGCGGTTGCCGTTTTTATCTTTCAGCCCCACGGGCTTTAAATTTGCAAAGCGCAGACTTTCAAACCCCCGCGCCGCCATAACCTCTGCGGGCATACAGCCCTCGAAAATTTCGCGCTTGTCAAAGTCGTGCAAAACGGCTTTTTCCGCCGTTAAAAGCGCGTTTACAAATTCTTCGTATTGTTGCTTGTCAAGCGGGCAGTTGATATAATCGTCGCCGCCCTTGCCGTATCTGTCGCCGAAAAAACAGCAGTCGAAATCTATACTCTCCCGCGAAATTACGGGCGCGGAAGCGTCGTAAAAGTGCAATTGCCCCCCGCATATGTCCGAAATACTTTTAGAAAGCGCGTCTGTCGTAAGCGGGCCGGTTGCGACAATGCACCTGTCTTCGGGAACGGAAACAACCTCTCCGCATATAATTTCTATGTTTTTGTGCGCGGTGAGTTTTTCGGTTATAAACCCGGCAAACTTATCTCTGTCAACGGCAAGCGCACCGCCCGCGGGCACCTGCGCGTACTCCGCCGCCTCCATCGTAAGCGAGCCCAAAATGCGCATTTCTTCCTTTAAAAGTCCGCACGCATTGCCGTAAACGTCCTTGCTTTTTAAGGAGTTGGAGCAAACCAGCTCGCCGAAGCTTTTGTTTGAGTGCGCGGGCGTAAATTTTTTCGGCTTAATATCGTAAAGCGCAACCCTGTATCCGCGCTCGGCTAAATAGTAAGCCGCCTCGCTTCCCGCAAGTCCCGCGCCTATTACCTTAATTTCCATTGTCGGACGTATTTTCGTCTGCGGGCGCGTCTTCCGAATAGTCGCAGTCCTTTGACGAGCATTTTATTTTATCGTTCTTTTTTATTAAAAACTGTCCGCACTTGGGGCATTTTGTACCCGTGGGAACGTCCCAGCTTAAAAATTTGCAGTCGGGATAGCCCGTGCAGCCGAAGTAAATTTTGCCCGATTTTGACCTCATTCTGCGCATAGGCTTTCCGCAGTCGGGGCAAATTCCTTCCGATTTATTTTCCGCGGCAGCGTTTGCCTCGCCCGCTTGCGGGTGGCGCGCACCGCAGTTCACGCACTCGACGTACTTGCCGTATCTGCCGGGCTTAATTACCATAGTTCCGCCGCACTCACGGCATTTTTCGTCCGTGGGCTGGGTGTCTATGGGCAAAATCAAAGAACATTCGGGATAGTTGGGGCAAGCGAGGAATTTACCGAACTTACCGCTTTTAACAACCATATTCGCGCCGCATTTGGGACAGCGCATTTCGGAAAGCTCCTGCTCGCTTTCGCTGACTATGTTCGAGCACGAAGGATAGTTAGAGCATGCAAGGTACTTGCCGTACTTGCCTATGCGCCTTATCATGGGGCTTCCGCACTTTTCGCAAACAACGTCGGTCGGCTCGTCGCCGTCGGTCGAAGCCGTTTTAAGCTGTTCGGCAAAACCGGGGTAAAAGTCCGCAATAATCTTGTGCCAGTCAACACCCCCGTCCTCTATTTTATCGAGGTCGGATTCCATATGCGCCGTAAAGCCCACATCCATAATGTCCGTAAAGTATTTGACGAGCATATCGGTAATTTTATACGCAACGTCGGTCGGCACCATATATTTACCGTCTTTTTCAACATACTTGCGCTTTGTAAGCACGGAAATTATCGAAGCGTATGTTGAAGGTCTGCCTATACCCTTTTCTTCCATTGCCTTTACAAGCGAAGCGTCGGTATAGCGCAGAGGCGGACGGGTGAACTTCTGTTCCTTGGTAAATTCCTTTAAATCGAGAATATCGCCCTCGTTCAGCGGAGGGAATAATTTTGCGCTTTCTTCCTCGTCCGTTTCTTTCTGAACTTCCTGATACGCCGCGGTATATCCCGCAAACAACAGCGCTTTTCCGCTTGCCTTGAAGGTATAGCCCGCGCTCTCCGTTTCAATCTGCATAGAGTTATACTGCGCTTCCGCCATTTGCGAGGCGATAAAACGGTCGTAAATCAGTTTATAGATATTGTAGTGTTTTCTGTCAAGACTGCCCTTTACGCTTGCAGGGGTAACGGCAAGATTTATGGGGCGGATAGCCTCGTGAGCGTCCTGCGCGCCCTTTTTCGTAGCATAGAAATTGGGCTTAGTCGGGGCATATTCGGCACCGTAAGTAGTTTTTATAAATTCCAGCGCGTTATTCTGCGCTTCCGCCGAAACGCGTACGGAGTCCGTTCTGATATACGTTATCAGCGCGATATGGTCGCCGCCGACGTCCATACCCTCGTACAAATGCTGTGCCACAAGCATAGTTTCGGGCGAGGACATACCGAATTTATTCGAAGCGTCCTGCTGTAACGACGACGTTGTAAACGGCGCGGGCGCGTGCTGTTTTGTTACGCCTTTTTTTACCTTCGTAACCTTAAACTGTCCCGCAAGCACCTTTTTTTCTACTTCGTCGGCCTGCTCCTGAGTAATTGTAACGCCGTTCTTTTTATATTGGTAAACGGTCTTAAACGGCGCATATTGGGCACCCAAATCCTGCAAAAACGCGTTCATAACCCAGTAACCGTCGGGTTTGAAAGCGGAAATTTCGCGCTCTCTTTCAACTATTAAACGGAGCGCAACGGACTGCACTCTGCCCGCCGAAAGACCGTTTTGTATGCGGTTGTTCAAAAGCGGAGAAAGCTTGTAGCCGACAAGTCTGTCCAACACCCTTCTCGCCTGCTGTGCGTCGACTAAATTTATATTTATTTTACGCGGTTTTTTCAGGGCGTTCTGTACCGCCGCGGGTGAAATTTCGTTGAATTCTATGCGGTTTTCGCTTGATTCGTCAAGCCCTAAAACGGTCTGCAAATGCCAGCTTATCGCCTCGCCCTCGCGGTCGGGGTCGGTTGCTAGATATACGCGGTCGGCCTTCTGCGCTTCGGCCGCAAGACGCTTTATAACCTCTTTTTTGCTGGGCGTTATCTCATACTTCGGCTCGAAGCCCGCCGTAATTTTCACGCCGAGAGTTTTTTCCGGCAAGTCCCTTACGTGTCCGCCCGAAGCGTCTACCCTGTACTTCCCCTTTAAATATTTTGAAATTGTTTTCGCCTTTGAAGGCGATTCCACTATAATTAAATCCATAGAATACTCCGTTTGTATGGAAACTTTTACGTTTTTAGCTACGGCTAAACCGCAGAGTAGCGGTTTCCGCCTAATCTTACTATAAGCCCCTTAACTTCCAGAGAAGTTAAAAGCGGTATAAGCTGAAAGGGCAGTTTGCCCAGCTTTTCAGCCGCCTCGGGCAGAAAAATTTCGCCCGCTTCGCATATTAAAGCAAAAAGCTTTTGCTCGTCCTCCGACAAGGTCGGTTTTTCAAGCTCTATAAAGTCTAAACCAAAAGCCGAGAGAATGTCAAGTATATTTTCGGTAAGCATTCCGCCTTTTTTGATAAGCGAATTGCACCCCGCGCCCGAAGCTACACCTATATTATAAGGAAAGACAAAAAGATGTCTACCGTACTCTATTGCGTAATCGGCGGTAATCAGCGCACCGCTTTTGTTGCCCGCCGAAACCACAAGCGTTCCCTCGGAAAGCCCCGCAATAATTCTGTTGCGAATAGGAAACAGATAAGCCTTAGGCGCAATCTGCGGAGTGTGCTCGGTGATTAAAAGTCCGCGCTCCTCAACCGACTTTATAAGTCTGTCGTTGAAAGCGGGATAGCAATAATCGAAGCCGTACGCAAGCACCGAAATGACTTTTCCGTTTTCAACCGCGCCCTCTACCGCCGCGCTGTCCGCACCGTCCGCCATACCCGTAACCACGGTGAAGTGCTGCGTTAACTCTCGGCTGATTTTTTTGCACTCCGCCAGAACGTTCGGCGCGGTAATGCGCGCGCCAACGACCGAAAAACATCGGGTATTTAAAAGCTTTACGTTGCCCTTGCAATATAATACTATGGGCGGGAAAGGCGTCTGACGCAAATTTTCGGGATAGTTTTCCGAAAAATACGTCACGCAAACGATATTGCGCCGCTGTAAGCTTTGAAGTATACGGCGGCGGTATTCCTCGCTGAAAAATCTGCCCCTTACTTTATTATATACTCCCTCGGAAAGGCTTTTAATCAGCTTATCTTTAAAATTTACAAAATCGGGAGCTTTGCGCTCTAACCCGCCGAGCAATTCAAACCGCATTTTGTATGTAAGCTCTTCAAACGAGCACAGCGTTATTAAATTCAATTCGTCCTGATTATACATATCATTAATATATAAAAACCCGCAAAAATGCGGGTAAAAATTTAAAAAGCCGTTTTTTAGTAAACCTTAGAGAAACGAACAAGACAAGGCGCGCGAGTATTTTTGAAGCGAAACGCAGTCAAACGCCGAAACGCGCTGAAAATTTATATTTTACAGATTATTGCTGTCGTAACTGCGGTAAGACGCAGCCTCCAAAATATGCTCGGGCAGAATTTCTTCGGAAAAAGCCAAATCTGCAATAGTCCGCGCAACCTTGATTATTCTTGTACGCGCACGCGCGGAAAGGTGCAGCGCTTCGAACGCGGAACGCAGTACGTTTTCGCACTCGGCGGACAACGCGCAATATTTTTTAATCTGCCTTTCACCCATATTCGCGTTTACTTTTATTGACGCGCCCTCGCACCGAAAACGCTCGCGCTGAATTGCACGCGCCTTTTCAACGCGCTCTTTTACCGTTGCGCTGGGCTCCTCGCGGCTTTCACCCGTCAAATCTTCGTATTTTACTCCGTCCACTTCCACCTGCAAATCTATTCTGTCAAGCAGCGGGCCGGAAATTTTGTTTCTGTATTTATGTATCTGCGCGGGGGTGCAAGTACACGTTAAATAGGCGGAGCCGTAGTTCCCGCACGGGCACGGGTTCATGCTTGCGCACAAAATAAAATCGGCGGGGAATGTTATCGCGCCGCCCGCCCTTGCAACGGTTATAACCTTATCTTCAAGGGGCTGACGGAGTGATTCCAGCGCGTGACGGGTATATTCGGGCAATTCGTCCAAAAACAGCACGCCGTTATGCGCCTTTGAAATTTCGCCCGCGTGAATCTTCAAGTTTCCGCCTCCGCACAGCGAAACGGTCGTCGCCGTGTGGTGCGGAGTTCTGAACGGACGCAGAGAAACTATCCCCTCCTCCGTCAGCTCGCCCGAAACCGAGTGAATTTTGGTAACCTCCAAAGCTTCTTCAAACGTCATATCGGGCATAATCGTGGGAATACACCGCGCAAGCAAGGTTTTGCCCGTACCTGGAGGCCCCGCCAAAAGCAGATTGTGCCCGCCCGCAACCGCAATTTCCAGCGCGCGCTTTGCAACCTTTTGACCGCGGACAAAGCTTAAATCGTAATTATAATTTCTTGTACGGCACACGTCGGAAAAATTACGCTTTTCAACCTGTGCGAACGCACGCTCGCCTTTCAGCAAATCAACAGTGTCGCGCAGAGAAGACAGCGCGTACACGCGCGTTCCCTCTAAATAACTCGCCTCGTTAGCGTTGCCCGCGGGGATAATAAAGCGCGTATAGCCCTTTGCCTTTGCGGAAATCAAAATAGGCATAATGCCCGCAACGGGGCGCAGTGCGCCGTCAAGCGCAAGCTCGCCCAAAAATACTATTCCGTCGGTATCTGCGGTCAGCTGGTCGCTCGCCTTCAAAATGCTTATCGCAAGCGGCAAATCGTAATGCGAACCGTCCTTTTTTATATCGGCGGGGGCTAAATTTATGGTTATTTTATTTACGGGGAAATACATTGCGCTGTTTTTTATGGCGGATTCCACCCTGTCCTTGCTTTCCTTTACGGAAGCGGAGGGCAACCCGACCAAATCGTACGCAACCATGCCTTTATTTACGTCCGTTTCAACCTCAACGGGCACGCCTTCCAGCCCGCACAGCGCAAAGCTTGTAATTTTTGATAACATTATATTCCCCTTTATAAAAAGCAAAACCAACACAAAGCTGACAGCCGTGTCGAAATATGTCGGCTATTTGTTAGTTTTTGTCGGATTTTGTATACCGCTTAAAAAACACAAGGGCTCCCGTCTTTTCGGCGGGAGCCCTTTTAATATTTACTTTATTTCCGCAATCTTTGCAGCCTTGCCGGTCAAACCGCGCAGGTAGTAAAGCTTAGCGCGTCTTACCTTACCGCGTCTTACAACCGTTATCGACGCAATTTTGGGGGAATGGAGAGGGAACGTTCTTTCAACGCCTACGCCGAACGACAATCTGCGTACGGTGAAGTTTTCTCTGATTCCGCCGTGTTTTTTAGCGATGACAACGCCTTCGAAATTCTGAATTCTTTCCTTCGTGCCTTCGATTACCTTGAAACCTACTTTAACGGTATCGCCTACGTTAAACGCGGGCACTTCCGTCTTCATATTTTCTTTTTCAATGGCTTCCACTAAACCTTTCATTATATTTACCTCCATTTAAATGCGACATTCTTGCTTTTTTCAGCAGAGGACTGTCCGAAATCTTTCATATATTACCAAATTAAAATATATATTGCAACTCATTTTAAGGGGTGTGTCGCAATTTTCACAATTAATTTTTTTCCGTGAACCGCTATATCCCGCCTTACTTTCTTTAATACTCAGCGTTTGTATTACTGTCATTCTGAGCGTAAGCGTAAGGAGCGGAGCGACGGAATAGCGATTGTTACGCGTAGCGTCAATCGCGTCAGAATCTGATTTTATTATGCGCATAAGACTTTGGGATTTCTCCGCTCGCTTCCGCTCGGTCGAAATGACGGAAACGACAATACGCGCTCGGGCGAAATGATACCCCCTGCCTTACTATGGAAAATTGTAATATCCTGCCCCTGCCTCTGGCGGGGGGAGATTGAGGGGGGGGTGGCAAATCACGTCTTCCCAAGCGCCTTAAAAATTCACTTTACAATCTTGCTGTAACCGTAGGAATTTACAAGCGCGTCAACCTTAACCTTGCTTTTGCACATAGGGCACTCCACAGGCGCGTACGATGCGTAATCGGGAATATCCTCCATACCGAAAATTTTAACCACGGGCACCTTGCACTCGAACTCGTCGCCGAACACCATAGCCGCGCCAACCGCATCTCCGCCGTAATAAACTATACCCTCGACAACGCTTCTTACGTCCTTGCCGGTGGTTGCCGAAGCGGTTAAAAGCAAAACTCTTTTACCCTTGACAAACGGCAGAAAGTTATCGCGCAAAACCATTATTCCGTCGTTGATTTCGGGCGTTATAACCGCTATATCCTGATTTAAATTTATGTGCGAGTTCGCAAGATAGTCCGCCATAAACGCGCCGACCATCTTCATTCTGTCAAGCGTGATAATGGTATCGACGGGAGTTGAAGAAAATCTGTCCGCCAGCATCTTTGCGGCAGCCTTCGCCGCGCCGAGCTGCGACTTTATTTTAGTCATATCCACGCAGTAATTGACGTGCGAGTGCTTTGTTGCAATGTGACCGGGTATTACTTTAACGGCAACCCCTCTGTTGATTTTAGAAACAAGGTCGTAAGCTCTTTTCTCCATAAATTGCTCCTTTTATTTAATTCGCATAGCGCGAGCTGTCACGGAATGCGTTTTCTATATGATTTATCTGTCCGCGGAAAATTTCTATAACGTCAAAACGCACGGTGCAGTCGGCTTCTCTGTTCGCAAAATAGTACTTTGCCCCCATAATATACCGCTGTTGACGCTGTTTTGTAACCGCTTGCGAAGGCGTTCCGAAGATATCCGTCAGCCTTGTTTTAACCTCTATAAACGCTAAAACGTCCTTCTTTTTTGCGATTATATCAATTTCCCCGAACGGATTTTTGAAATTCTTTTCAATAATCTTCCAGCCGTGCAAACGCAAATACCAACGCGCCTTTCTCTCGCCCTCTTTACCGAGGTTTTTATTGTGCATATTGCGGTTTTCTGTCGGATTTGCAGGTTTTTTTGAACCGCCGTTTCTCACTGCCATTTTTTTGTAAAGCTCCTGCGGTGAATTTCGCACAGTCCATATTTTTTAATCGCTTCTATGTGTTCGGCAGTGCCGTAGCCCTTGTTTTTTTCAAAGCCGTATCCGGGAAAGCGCTCCGCATATCCGTCCATTAAATTATCACGGTAAACCTTTGCTATAATCGAAGCCGCTCCAATCAAATAGCTAAGCCCGTCGCCCTTGACTATGCTTTGCTGTGGAATATCCGTATCCAGCGTCATATTTCCGTCCGTCAGAACGTAGTCGGGCTTAACGGCAAGACTTTCGATTGCGTTTTTCATACAAAGCTTTGTTGCTTCGAGTATGTTAATTTCATCTATAATCTGCGGTTCAACGCGGCATATTGCATAGGCAACCGCCTTTTGCTTAATAATTTCCGCCAGCCTTTCGCGCTTTTTTGCGGAAAGCTTTTTACTGTCGTCAACGCCGTCGATTATATCGTCAAACGGCATAATCACAGCCGCGCAGACCACAGGCCCCGCAAGCGGGCCGCGCCCCACCTCGTCCGCACCGCAAACGTATTTCCGCCCATCGGCGGTAAGTTGTCTTTCGTAAAAAAGCTTGTCCATACCCGTTAAAAGTTAAGTTTTTCAATATCTTCGGAAACGTCCAAGGTTATTCTGCCCAGCTTGCCCTTACGGAAATCGTCTATCACGGCGCGCTCTCCGCGCTCGTAATCGTAATCACCTCCGCGCATCAGAAAACCGCGTTTTTTGCACACTGATTCAAGCATATCAAGGGGGGTACCGCCCGAAATATCGTAGCGTTCCTGCAAGCGCGCGGGGTATTTTTCATATAATTCATTTAAAAGTTCAAGCGCAATGTCGTCCAAATCGAGTATATCGTCGTTTATACTGCCGACAAACGCAAGGTGTTTTGCAAGATACTGGTTTTCAAACGCGGGCGGCATTGTGCCGGGGGTATCCAAAAGCTCGAAGCTTTCACAGCGAATCCACTGTTTCCCGCGGGTTACGCCCGCCTTATCGCCCGTTTCTGCGCGTCGTCCGCCCGCAAGCAGATTTATAAGCGTGCTTTTGCCAGTATTAGGAACGCCCGCAATCATAAAACGGAAAACCTTCGTCTGCCCCTTTAAAGCCGCCCTCTCTCGCTTTTCGGCAACAAGTTTTTCAATTGCCCCCGTAATATCACGGCGCGAACCGTTATTGACCGCATTTATTTTGATAGCCGCGGCGCCCTTATCCCTGATTTTTTTTAAAAGAATATCGGCGCGTTCGTCTGCAAGGTCGCCCTTGTTCAGAACGTATAAAACAGGCTTTACTCCCGCAAGCTTTTTCAGTTTTTGGTTGAACGATGCGGCGGGACAGCGCGCGTCCAGCACGAAAACAACCCCGTCCACTATGGCAAGGTGCTTTTCCATCATTCTCATTGCCGCAGTCATATGACCGGGAAACCACTGAATAGTTTTCATATAATCCTTATTCACAAATTTCTCGCTTAGCGGAAAGCTACGAAATTTCGTGAGTGTAAGGGCGCTTCTCAACAGCCGTAAGGTATTCGGCTGTTTCGGTCATCGCTCGCGCGTTGCTTTGCGCTCGCTTATCTCGGACGTCAAAACAGCGCACTGTGCTGTTTTGGGAATTCCGTCCTCGTCCTCGCGGTTGCAATACTAAGCGCCCTCATATAATATAATTGCAACCGCTCACCCGCTGAGGCGCAAGTTTGCGCAAATTGGGTGCGCTAAGCAAAAAATGTGATTTTTGCTTGCGCCGCAAATTATTTATTATTGTTTTTTTCTTAAATCGGGGCGGCGCGCTTTGGTGAGCCTTTCGCTTTCCGCTCTGCGCCAATCGTCAATTTTTTTATGGTCGCCCGATAAAAGCACTTCGGGCACCTTCAACCCCTTGTACTCCGCTGGACGGGTATACTGCGGATATTCAAGCGAGCCGTTGGCAAAGCTTTCGTCCACGAGCGAACCGTTGGAAATAACCCCGTCAACATATCTTGCAACGCAGTCGCAAACGACCATTGCGGGAAGCTCGCCCCCCGTCAGAACGTAATCGCCTATGGAAATTTCCTCATCAATATACAAGTCGATAACCCGCTGGTCAACGCCCTCGTAATGCCCGCACAGCAAAATTATATGCCCGTACGTTAAAAGCGAAAACACCTTGTCCTGCCTGAACGTTTCACCCTTCGGCGACATATAAACTCTGTGCGCCTTGTGTTCGGGGTCGATTTTTTCTATTGCCGAGCCAATCGGCTGCGGCATCATAACCATTCCCGCGCCGCCGCCGAAAGGATAATCGTCGCACTTAAAATGCTTGTTGTCGGCAAAATCGCGTATATTAACAATATCAATTTCAAGCTTTCCCGCGCCGACCGCTCTGCCCGTTATACTTGAAAACAACGGCGTAAACATTTCGGGGAAAAGCGTAAGAACCGTAATTTTCAAACGGAAACTTCCTTAAATCTTTTTTTGTTGACCGTAATGCGCTTATTTTCAACGTCCACGCTCTCGATAACTCCCTCCGCCGCGGCAAAGCTCACTTCGCCTTTGGGCGTTTCAAGCGTGTATACGTCCGTTTTTGCGGGGGTAACGGAAACAACCGTACCTATAGCCTCGCCGTTTGCGGTAACAACCTCGCACCCTGTTAAATCGGCTATATAATAGCGTCCGTCGGGCGGTTCGGGCAGTTCGCCGTGATATACCTCGATATCCTTTCCGCGCAAAAGCTCGGCGGCGTTTCTGTCCGCAATTCCGCGCAAAACAACGTAGGCAAACTCGCCCTGAGCGCGTACGGACATAATCTGAAATTCCTCTCCGCCGACAAACACGCGCCTGAAATTTTTCAAATCCTCAGCGCTGTCCAAAAAAACTTTCACCTTTATTTCGCCGCGGATTCCCTGAGGCTTTAAAACCGCGCCGATACTTATTTTTTGTTCCATAATTTTATTTCAATATGCAAAATAAGCCGAGCGGCTTGCGTTCGGCTGATAAGCTAAGTACAACTACTAAACTTTCTCTTTAATTTCAACGATATAGCGCTTACTGTCGCGGGGCGTAGAAGCGCTGACAAGCGTTCTTAAAGCTTTGGCAATTTTGCCCTGCTTGCCGATAACCTTGCCCATATCGCTCGAATTCAAAAGAACCGTTACCTCGATAACGTTTTCTTTTTCTTCGATTTTGTACTCTATCTCGTTCTTTTTTTCCGCGAAACTTTCAACAACGTATTTGATAAGTTCCTGAACGTTATTTTCCATTTTTTGCTCCCTCGGGCGCGTTAACTTAGGGATATATGCGCCCCAAATATTGTTTGTGTAATACACGACAGCGAGCAGAACCCGCCCGTCTAAACCTTATGGGTAAAGCACATCAAAGTTGAATAGATACAAGCAAGACAAGGAAAGCGCGGCTTTTCGATGCGACGTGTACCCAAACGTACACGAGCAAGAAAAACGTAAGCTTGACACAGTATTGCGCCGTATATATTCAACTTAACGCATTAGTCTTTTTTCTTTTTCTTATCGTTAGTTTTCGGCGCCGAAGGCTTATTGCTTTTTTCCATTGCGCCGACTGCTACAAGATAGCTTTTAACCGTTTCGGTAGGCTGAACGCCGTTCGCAAGCCACTGCTTAGCCTTTTCAACGTCGATATTGATTTCTGCGGGCGTTTTAAGGGGGTTAACGTAACCGATTTTGTCGATATACTCGCCCGAGCGCGCCTTGCGCGAATCGATAACAACCACACGGTAAAAAGGGCTTTTCTTGTCGCCCATTCTCGTAAGTCTCATTTTAACTGCCATTTTGTAAAACTCCTTTGCCTTTACGGCATATATATAAATTTTTTATTTTTTTATTGAACGCCTTAACAAGCGCTGTAAGCTACTTTCAGATACTTCCGCAAGCGTCAGTATGACGCGTTTCACCGCACCATATATCGGGGGCAATTCTACGCCCAAATATTTCAACGTCTGCATTGCGACGTTTATACGCATTGATAACGTTAAAACGGTAACCTGCGCTTTCCGTTTTTAAACTGCTTCATAAGCTGTTTTGTCTGCTCGAACTGCTTCAAAAGCTGGTTAATTTCCTGCACGCTCGTGCCCGAGCCCGCCGCAATTCTCTTTTTCCTCGAAGAGTTGATAATCGAAGGCTCCGTTCTCTCGCGCTTAGTCATAGATAAAATAATCGCTTTCGTGCGCTCTATACGGCTTTCGTCAATGTCCTCGGCCTTCACCTTAGCTCCGCCCGGCATCATTGCAAGCAACGCCTGCGCACCGCCCATCTTTTTCATGCTTTCAAACTGCGTTAAATAGTCTTCCAGCGTGAAAGTATTTTCCAGCATCTTTTTCTGCATTGATTTGGCTTGTTCTTCGGTCACGGCCTCCTGCGCCTTTTCAATAAGCGTCAGCACGTCGCCCATTCCCAAAATACGCGAAGCCATTCTGTCGGGATAGAACGGTTCCAAATCGGTCAGCTTTTCGCCCACGCCGATAAATTTAATTGGCTTGCCCGTAACTGCTTTTATGGAAAGACATGCGCCGCCGCGGGTATCGCCGTCAAGCTTAGTTAAAATTACGCCCGTCACTTCAAGCCTTTCGTTAAAGGTTTTTGCAACGTTCACGGCAACCTGTCCCATCATACTGTCAACCGTCAGCAAAATTTCACTTACGTCAACGGCGTTTTTGATGTTTTCAAGCTCCTGCATCAGCGGTTCGTCAATTTCAAGTCTGCCAGCCGTATCTATAATCACCGTATCGAAGCCCAGCGAACGCGCGTGCTCCACCGCCTCTTTCGCGGTTTTTACGGGGTTTTGTGTGCCCTTTTCAAACACCTCCGCGCCCGCGTTTTTGCCGACTACTTTAAGCTGGTTAATCGCCGCGGGACGGTAAATATCGCAACCGGCCAACAGCGGTTTTTTGCCGTTCTTCTTTAAATTTACGGCAAGCTTTCCGCAAAGCGTGGTCTTGCCCGCGCCCTGCAATCCGCACATCATTATTACGGTAGGCGGTTTGGGCGCAACCGTAAGCTTTTGGTTTGTAGAGCCCATCAAAGCGATAAGCTCGTCGTTAACTATTTTAATAACCTGCTGGGCGGGGTTCAGACTTTTGATAATTTCCTGCCCGACAGCCTTTTCGGAAACGTCTGCGCAGAATTTTTTCGCAACCTGAATATTTACGTCCGCCTCCAAAAGCGCAACGCGCACCTCGCGCATGGCGGTCTTAATTTCAAGCTCCGTCAGCCTTCCGCGCTTCGTCAGCTTTGAAAATATATGATTTAATCTCTCGGAAAGAGAGGAAAAAGCACCCATTATTTATTCCTTATTAATTATTGCCCTCGGCAATCTGCTTTGAATAATCTTTTTTCAAAATTTGAATAAGCCGTTCAATATCTTCCGTAAATTCGGGGTGAGCCGTTTTAAATTCTTCCGCCCACCTTACCGCATCAGTCGCCTGAAAAGAAGTTTTAAGACCGCTTTCGGCGTTAATTTCCGCAAAGTTAAGCTTTTGCTCGTATTCTTCAAGCTGTTTCTGACAGGTTTTCAAACACTCGGAAACCGCCTGTCGGCTTATCCCCTTTTCTTCGGCAATCTCCGAAACGGTCAAATCCAGATTGAAATATAAATTCGTTATTTCCTGTTGCGTCGGCGTGAGAAGTCCGTTGTACAAATCCCACAGACGCATAAACGCTGTCTTGTTCATAAATAAAGTAAAGCAATTTAGCTTGACAGTATAATAACACCGCAAAAAAAATCTGTCAAGTATTTTTTCTTGACAGACATAAAAATTATGCTATTCATTTTCTTGCGGTTTTTCTTCCCAAAAATTACAACCGCACGCAAACGGAAAGCCTATGCTCTCTTTACAAGTCAGCACCCGCCTTTTGCAATGTCCGTAATCTATCGGCTCGAAGAACCGCTTTTCCTTTACATAATATTGAAGAAAGTGCTTGCAGTTAAAACAGTTTGTTGTACTTTTATTTTGTTTCATACTTTTTTGTCCGTATCCCGTTTCGGGATATTAGCATTATACTATTTCGGTATACTTAATGTCAAGATGTTTAGCAGAAAAAATTTAATGAGATTAAGAAATTTAAGGGAACAGAAAAAAATTTCACAGCTTAAACTTGCTATGGATTTAAATATGAACCAAAACAGCATCAGCCGATATGAAACGGGAGAACATCAGGCAGATTATGAAACTTTAATTAAGTTTGCCGATTACTTCGACGTTTCGATTGATTATCTGCTTGAAAGAACGGATAACCCTAAGATAAACAGATAAATTTTGCATATGTACGGACAAAGAATAAAAGAAATTCGGCAGGAAAAAAGGCATAACGCAATCACAGTTAGCAGAAATGCTTTCAACCACCCAAAGCACCGTAGGCAAATACGAGCGCGAAGAAATTCAGCTTGCTGTTGATACAATTATAAAAATCTGCAAAGTATTTGAAGTTTCGGCAGATTATTTGCTTGGTCTGGAAGATTAATTTTTTATGATACTTAAAGAAAGATTGAAAGAATTGCGCGTTGAAAGGGGTTTAAAGCAAAAGGACGTTGCCGAAGCTTTGGAAATTTCCGTAAGCTGTTACGGCGGATACGAGCAAGGCTACCGCGAACCCGATTTAAAGACGCTTATAAAAATCTGTAAGTTGTTTGAAACTTCTTCCGATTTCTTATTGGGATTATCAGATTATTAAAATATACGGGCACATTATAAAAGAAATACTGTTAAATTCCCCGATTTTTAACAAAAACTTTTATTTTTTAACAAAGTAGATTGACGGTTAAACAAAAAATATTTTAATTTGACAGAAAAACGGCGTTGTGATAAAATTTCTTCATTGATTTAACAGATAACTGTGGGAAGAGTGAACTTTTATGTGCAAAGACATCGACGGCGTTAGTTACGACACCGCAACATCTACGATAGACAAAAAATTCACCTACGGTGCCCCCGGCGACCCTTGCGGCTATGAAGAGACTTTATATATAACGAGCGACGGAAGATATTTTATCTACACCTATGGCGGAAAAAAATCGAAGTACCCCGAAGAAAACGTTACCCCCATTGCAAGGGAAAACGTTAAAAACTGGATACTTTCGCACTGAAATACTTTAAAGATAAATTTTTACCATTCGGTGAAGTTTATACGGGAAGCCTTTTTACTTACTTTGGGTATGTAAAAAGGCTTTTGTTTATATATTCACGAAAGCTTCCGCCGCCTTAATAAGCGTTGTAAACTACTGTGAGATGCTTCCGCAAGCGTCAGCATGACATATTTCAACAAATATAAACCTTATACCCGCCCAAACAAAAAAACGAACCCTGCGCCAATACGTCGGTGCAGGGTATTGCTTTATATTTAATTTTGATTTGGAAATCGCCTCCGTACGGTTACCCATAGGTCACTCGGTTTATAAACCGTGCAGTCAGTATCGCGCCATACCGTCTGCGTAAATCAAACCGCTTTCGGAATCAGATTCCCTCCGTAAAGCTGTACATCGGAGTTTACCTTCCTTCTCTTTCTATCGTTTTGGCGTAAAATAAAATCATTCTACTTTACCTCCCAAACAATTTTCCCTTAAATTTTTGCCCTTTATCATATAGAGACGGTGCTGCCGCGGCTTTCCGCTCTCGAAAAAATTAACCTTGACCCGCTTTCGCGGCTACTTATATTTCATATAGCTTACTCCAAGTATTAATGTTGGTACCTAACATTTTTTGTAAGTTATTTTCCTTTTGTACCCTTATTATAGCATACATAAAAAGTTTGTCAATACCTTTTTTAAAAATTTTTTAAGTTTTTCAAAAATATGTTTAATATATGCAAACTGCAAAATTCCTAAAAATGTGCGCAAATTTACTTAACATTATTTTAATTTCGTCATATAATACGTTGCAGTATGAATACTTACTTGTTGGCATTTAAGGGTTTTGAAGGAAACTCGGCAATCGGCTTTGTCGCCGTACTTGCAATAATTCTGTTTGCAACCAAATTTTTGGGACTGCTGTTCAGACGCATAGGTCTGCCTCAGGTTCTCGGATATATCATAGCGGGCATTTTGGTCGGCCCCGCCATATTCGGCGAGCTGTTTTATAAATGGTTCGGCGGAGGATTCTGCTTTATCGGCTTCGAGGACAGCGGTTACACCGCGCTGCTCGCACTGCCCAAGGACAATGCGCTTGCGATTTTTTCAAAAATAGGCGTACTGTTGCTGATGTTTTCGACGGGGCTTGAAACAAATTTGAAAGAGCTGAAAAACACGGGACTTGCCGCCGTTTTAATGGCGGTTTCGGGCGTAGCCTTGCCCCTTTTATTCGGATTTTTAATTTCCCTGCCGTTCGGGGGGATAGGTCTGGGCTTTTCGGACGAAACAAGAATTTTTCGCGGAATATTTATAGGAACTATCCTTACCGCAACCAGCGTTGCAATAACCGTTTCGGTTTTAAAAGAGCTTGGCAAAATCAACACAAAGCTCGGCACAACCATTGTTTCCGCGGCGATTATAGACGACGTTATCGGCATAATACTGCTTTCGGTCGTTACGGGCATTGCAAAGGGCAAGGCGGGCATTACTGAAAACGCAAACGGCTTCGAGGCGTTTAAATCGACCATATACGGCACCGTAATAATGATTATCTGCTTTTTCATGTTCGCCGTACTTGCCGGCTTCGTCATTTCCAAGCTGTTCAAATGGATGGATAAACGCTGGCCCACGCACCACCGCATACCTATCTTCGCGCTGGCGGTCTGCTTCGGTTACAGCTGGATAGCGGAAGAAATTTTCGGGGTTGCGGACATTACTGGCGCGTTTTTGGCGGGAGTCGTGCTTTCAACGGACATACGCGCAAGCCGTTACACCGACAGGCAGGTCGAGGTTGACACTTACACCGTATTTGCGCCCGTATTCTTTGCAAATATAGGCATTTCAAGCATATCCTTTGCGGGGCTTGACCCGCGCATACTGCTGTTTGCGGTGCTTGCGGTTTTGGTCGGGCTTTTAGGCAAAATTATAGGCTGCGGCGCAATCTGCAAAGCGTTTAAATACAGCTGGCGGGAAAGCGCGATAGGCGGCGTAGGCATGATGGCGCGCGGCGAAGTCGCACTGATTGTCACGGCGGCGGTCATAAATACGGAAACTCTCGGCGAATACGCCCTTTCTCCCGATTTTATGATAATGACCGTGCTTTTAATACTTATCTCGTCCATTCTTACCCCCATTTTACTGAAAGTTTTATACAGTAAAGAAAAGCCAAGCGCACTTCCGCCGACAGAACTTCCGCCCGACGAACCGCCCGCAACAGAAACTGCCGACGCACCGCAGAATTAAACATATAATACAAATACGGCGCGCCCGAAAGCGTTTTTGCTTTCGGGCGCGCCCTTTATATTGCGCAATATTTAATTTTTAAAATCAGTTCAAAACCACGTCTTTTAAGCTTTCGTATTTTTCCGCGGCAATGCGCATAAGCTCGGCTGTATCGAACGCGCCCGAAAAAGCCTCGTCCGACAGCGCTTTTGCCGTAAATACCGTTTCAACAGGGAATTTAAGATTTTTGATTTCCGACAAAATTTTTCCGCTTTGGCGGGTGCCCATAAAGTCGCCGCCTCCGCGCAGTTTAAGGTCGGCTTCGGCTATCTCGAACCCGTCGTTGCTGTTTTTTATTACGGACAACCGCTCGCGCGCCTCCTCACTGTCCGCACCCATCAGTAAAAAGCAATAGCTCTTTTTATCGCCCCTGCCCACGCGCCCGCGCAGCTGGTGCAGCTGCGAAAGCCCGAACCGCTCGGCGTTGTAAATAACCATAACCGTAGCGTTCGGCACGTCTACGCCTACCTCGATTACCGTCGTTGAAACAATGCAGTCAAACTCTTTGTTTTTAAAAGCCTGCATAATCTCGTTCTTCTGCCTGTCCTTCATTTTGCCGTGCAGAAGGGCGATTCTCACCTTCGGCATCTTAGCCTTCAAATCCTCGAAAAGCTCCGTCACGGACATAACGGTACCCTCGTCGTCGCCCTCTATTTTGGGGCAGACGAAATAGGTCTGGTTGCCCAAGCCTGCCTGCCCGGATATGTATTTGTACATATCGCCGTACTTGCGCTCTGGGATAATTGACGTGGTAATATCCTGCCGTGAACGCGGTTTATCCTTGATTGTCGCCACGTCCAAATCGCCGTAAAATATAAGCGAAAGCGTGCGCGGAATGGGCGTTGCCGACATAATCAGCACGTCGCAGCCGTCGCCCTTTTCGGACAGCGAGGAGCGTTGAGCCACGCCGAAGCGGTGCTGCTCGTCGCAGACTGCAAACGCAAGATTTTTAAACGCCACGTCGCCCTGAATTACCGCGTGCGTACCGCACAGAATACTGCACCTTCCGTCTGCAACGGCCTTTTTTATTTCACGCTTTTCGGCGGCGGGCGTCGAACCGGTCAAAACCGCCGTTTCGTAATCGGGAAAATATTTCTTCAAAAGCTCGCCGTTCTGGCGCGCCAAAACCTCGGTCGGGGCAAGCATAACAGCCTGATAACCCGATTTGACCGCCATATATATGCCCGCGAACGCAACCGCGGTCTTTCCGCTGCCTACGTCGCCCTGCAAAAGCATATTCATCTTATGCGGTGAGTGTACGCAGTCGAAAATAGATTTAACGGCAGACTTCTGCCCCTCCGTAAATTCAAATTGATAGCGGGATATGAAGGAGTTAAGCTCGTTTTCGGTCACGGAATACGCGTTAAGCCGCGCGTCGTCCCGCCCGCCCTTTATCACCTTGAAAGCCGAAATAAGCAAAAAGTACTCTTCAAGCGCAATTCGCGCCGAGCCTTTTGCAATATCGTCCTTACTTTGCGGACAGTGCAGCTTTATGTACGCCTCCGAAAGAGGCAAAAGATTGTACTTTTTTTGAATTGGTGCGGGAATATGGCTCGGTAAAGCCACTTTTTTAAGCGCCTGCCTTACCGCCGTGCGCACAATTCCCTGCGTTAAACTTCCCGAAAGCGGGTACACGGGAATAAGCCCTTTCAGCACCGAATTTCTGTCCGCGCGCTCTATTTGCGGGTTTACCATCTGACAGCCCCTACCGTACTTGTTCTGCACCCTGCCGTAAAACAAATATTCCCCTCTGTCCAGCTTGTTCGCCATATACATCTGGTTGAACCAAATTGCGGTGAAAATACAGCCGTTCTGTTGGCACAGCGCTTTTACGAACGGGCGGCGGGAGTAACGGTTGACCTCAACGTTAAGCACCTCGCACAGCGTTAAAATAATGTCGTTGTGGTACGCGTCCTTCAAAAGCGTAACGCGGCTCAAATCGAGATAGTCGCGCGGGTAATGACGGACAAGCTCCTCGCAGGTATAAATATTCAGTTTGTTGAAGTCCCTCTCCCTCTTTTCGGAAACGAACTTTAAAGACGTTAACTGCATATCGGTAAATTAATAGGGAAGACTTCTGTCTTCCCTTGTGGATTTTAATATTTGCGACATATTTATTAAATTTATTCGAGTGACACCATATAGTAATACACGGGCTGTCCGCCGAAATGGATGTCAACGTCGCAGTCGGGGTATTCTTCCTGCACCTTTGCCGCAAGCGCTTCCGCCGCGTCCTCGGTTACGTCTTTGCCGTAGTACAGTGTAATCATTTCGTGTTCGTCGTTTTTAAGCGCTTTGACGAGTTTAAGCGTGGTTTCCTCTATATTTTCGCCCTTGGCAAGAATACGCTTGTTGTCAAGTCCGATTATGTCGCCTTCTTTCAGCTTAAAGCCGTTCATAGTCGTATTTCTCACCGCGTAAGTCACCTGTCCGGAAGCCACGTTGTCTATCGCGTGCGTCATATTAGTCTTGTTTTCGGGAACGGACGCTTCCGCATTGAACTGCAACGCCGCCGCAAAGCCCTGCGCCACGTTTTTGGTGGGAATAACGTGAATAGTGCGGTTTGTTACAAGCGCCTTTGCCTGTTCAGCCGCCAAAATTACGTTGCTGTTGTTGGGGAACACAAAAACACTGCTTGCGTTTATTTTCTGAACGGCGTCCGCGATGTCCTGCGCAGAAGGGTTCATAGTCTGCCCGCCCTCTATTACTCTGTCGCAAAGCAGGTCTTTGAAAATTTCTTCAAGCCCGCTTCCCGCGCAGATTGCAAGCATGCCCATTTCCTTCTTTTCGGCTTCCAGCTTGGCTTTAAGGGCGCGGTTTTCTTCAAGCATATTTTCTATTTTAATTCTGTCCAGCTCGCCCAGTTCAAGCGCGTAAGTAAGCGCAATACCGGGGGTGTTGGTGTGAACGTGAACTTTAACAAGCTCCAAATCGCCTATACAGATAACACTGTCGCCAATCTGCATAAGCTTTTCTTTAAGTCTGTCGATGTCCGCAAGGGTGGTCATCTGCTTTAAATTGATAACGAAAAATTCCGTGCAGTAAGCAAACTCTATATCGCCCAAATCGAGGTTGATAATATCCGAGTTATCGCCGAAAACCTCGTCCTCGCTCTTTTTACTGTCAACCGCTTCGGTGGGAATTTCGTCAAGGTCGGTATCCTCGCCCGAAATAGCGGCAAGGAACCCGCGCATAATTGTCATTAAACCAACGCCGCCGCTGTCCACAACGCCCGCTTTTTTAAGCACGGGCAACAGCTCGGGAGTGCGCGCAAGCGCCTCGTCGCCGACTTCGATAAGAGCGTTAAGATAGTCCACAAAGTCCTTGTGCTTGCTTGCAAGCTTAGCCGCCGCCTCGCTCATACAGCGCACAACGGTTAAAATAGTGCCTTCTTTGGGAATGGAAACGGCGCTGTAAGCAACCTTTGTGCCCGCTTCCATAGCCTTTGCAAAGGTTTTCGTGTCGAAGCTGTCCTTCGTTTCTTTAATAACGGAACAAATTCCGCGGAAAATCTGAGAGGATATAACGCCCGAATTGCCGCGCGCACCCTTCAAAGCGCCCTTTGAAACCGCGTCGCAGATTTCCTGAAAGCGGTTAGAGGTGCAGGCGTTCATCTCTCTTACCGCCGATTGAAGGGTAAGCGACATATTAGTACCCGTGTCGCCGTCGGGAACGGGAAAGACGTTCAAAGCGTCAACTTTAGCTCTGTTTATTTCAAGCATTCTCGCACCGGAAAGAACCATTTTGCGAAACTCGGTGCTGTTAATAGTTTTCTGCATAATACTCCTGAAATATGTGTACAAATTTATATTTGGTGTGGATTGGTTTGAATAATTCTGTCCGTCAAAGTTGCAAAAAAACAAGGTAAACCTATAAAATACGCGCTTACGTATTTACAGCTTTACCCCTATAATATTAACGTTAACGGTATCTACAATCATACCGGTAAAACGTTCAACTTTGTATTTAACGCCCTCTTTAAGCGACTCTGCAACAGCGTTGATAGAAACGCCGTACTTAATAACAACGTTAATATCTATAAAAATTCTGTCGCCTGCGGTAACTACCTTTACACCGCGTCCGTCGGGCTGTTTTTTAAGAAGTTCTGAAAGCGAATCGGTCAGCGAACGCGAAGCCGTATCTACAATTCCGTAACATTCCAGCGCAGCATTTTTAGCCACCTTTGCGATGGCCTGGTCGGATATTGATATTTTACCGTATACGTTACTTGTATTTACCGACATTTTCTGCTCCTTATTCGTAACACATTTTAAACTATTTTATTCCAATTTGCAAGTATTTCCCGGCAAATATCTCAATTTCGTTGCCTTGTATTGCAAAATCTGCGCGTATTTTGCGCCGAAACAAGCCGTAAACACCCCGTTTGCACAAACCCGCTTTAAATTATTTTGTAAAATCGTCAAAAAATTAAAACTTTGATTGCGTTTTTGATTGATTTTTTTTGAAATGCGTGTTATATTATTCAAGGTCGATTTTATGCGGCTTTATTTTTAACTTTAAGAATTTACCCTACGGAGGTGCTATATATTATGTCAAGAGTTTGCAGCGTATGCGGAAAAGGTCAGACAACCGGCAACAACGTAAGCCACTCGAAAAGAAGAACAAGAAGAACTTTCAAGGCAAACGTTCAGAAGGTTTCTTACGTTGAAAACGGCAAACAGGTTACAGGCTACGTTTGTACGCGTTGCCTTAAATCCGTAGAAAGAGCATAAGTTTTTTCTGTTGCCCTTATTTTAACATTACAAAAAATCCGCCGCCCGCGCTTATGTAAGCGCGGGCGGCTTTATTCTTTTCAAAATTACATTCAACCGTTATACGTCTGCCCGAAGTACTTGTTTTCCGCATTAATTAAATCGGAATTGTCAAACGGCGTTGAAACCTGCTTGTCCTTATACTCCTTGTTATCTATTTCAACTGCGTTCCATTCTTCTTCCGTGCCCGCAAAATACACGTTTTTCAGCGCCTTGTCATGGTGGAAAGCGTGCCCGTAATACAGCGTGCTCCCGCTGAATATAGCCCCCTCCACCTTTTTAAGCGTTTTGGAAAGATAAACCGTTTCAAGCGCAATGCAGTAACCGAACGCGCCCGCGTACAGCGTTTCTATTTCAGCGTTGACAACGGCAAGCTTTAAGTCTACGCACGAATGAAACGCGCCGTAGCCTATTCCCATATAGGTCAGCGTTAAAGGTTTACCGTCCTCGTCCTTTTTCTGCTCGCCGTTTTCGTCCAAATCGGGAACGGTTTCATCGTGCACGCTTGCGGGAATTATAATCTGTTCAAGCCCCGTCTGATAAAACGCGCGGTAGCCTATTCTTTCCAGAATATCGGGCAGAGCCACGCTTTTCAGCTCTGTACAGCCCATAAAAGCCATAGGATAAATCAGTTGTACCGTTTGCGGAATGTTTATGCTTACAAGACGCTCGCACGCGGCGAACGTACCGTTTAATATGGCTTCGATTTCGCTCCCTTCCTCAAAAATAACCTCTTGCAGATTATTGCAATACATAAAAGCGGAAATCCCTATGTTTTTTACCGTTTTAGGTATGGTTATTTTAGATATATTAGTGCTTGCAAAGCCCTGACTTGCGATTGCCGTTACGGGAAATTGATTTTCCCCCTCGCCGTACGTTTCGGGAATTATAACTTCGCCTCCGAACGCGCCTGCAAAGCCCGTCACCCTTACCGCGTATGAGGAGTTATCTTCGTTTAATATATACTCAACGCCCGCCTTGCACCCCGATAAAAACGGCACGCAGGAAACAAGCATTAAAACCGCAATAACCGCGGCAATTATTCTTTTTTTCATTGTTTTCACCGTAAAAATAAATATGACTGAATTCTATCATATGCACGGCAAAAAATCAAGTGAAAATTTTATTGCGGTTTACAGCGCGGTCACTCGCTCCATTGTCTGCAATTTACCGCCCGCGGGCATTTGTTTCTTTTCCTCGGCGAAAGCAGATTGTTTGAACAGTGCCCGCAACCTACTTTTTTAAACTCTCCGTCGAATTTTGCGTAGTGCCGTTCAAAAAATTTACAGCTCTCGCACGACCTTCCGGCTTCTTTGTTTTTCATAAAATTTTATTCTCCATAATTAGCGATAGTAAAGTACTAAGCCACAATTTAGTATTTTTGTTTGAAATTAGTCTATCATACTTTTTATGAAAAATAAAGCGGATATACAAAATTTTTCGTTAATTTCTGCCGTTGCAAGAAGAATTGACGAGCTTTTAATGGAAAGAAATTTAACGCAGTATAAATTAGCCAAGCTTGCGGGAATTGCAGAACCTACCATAAGCGCAATCAGGCGTCAGCGCAACAAAACCGTCAGTTTAAACGTTATTTACGCCATAGCCGACGGATTTGAAATGAGTTTATCCGAATTTTTTGCCGCAGAATACTTTAATAACGTAACAGAATAATTTTATGAAAAATTTGTTTGCATCAAGGCTCGAAGCTCTTTTGAAAGAGCATAATTTATCAAAACGCGCTTTCGCGGCAAAAATCGGCGTTTCCGCAACAAGCATATCCGACTGGACGAACGGTAAAATTCAGCCGACCGCCGAAAGCATTTACGCCGTTTCAATGTACTTTAAAGTCAGCGCCGACTATTTGCTGGGTTTAGAGGATGAAACAGGTTCGAAAATTTATTAAAACTTCGCCGCCCGCGGACAAAAGTCCGCGGGCGGCGCTCATTAATTACAAGAATAAATCAAGCCATACCGTCAAGCTCGTCAAGGCTCAAATTAAAGCTTTCAATAAAATTCTCGAAAAAGTACTCAACCTCGGGCATTTTACGCGAAAGCAAATCTTTTTTTATTGACTTTTCGGCTTTTACAAACTCCTTGTTTCCGCAACGCAGTTCTTCAAGACACTTTACGTACGCCGCAAGCCTGTCCGCCGCCTTCATAAAAGCATACTCACAGCTCGAAGTATCGGGCTTGATACAAGCCGCAAACTCGCTTTGAAGCTCGGCAGGAACGGTGCAAAGCAGTTTTTCGCAAGCCTTGTCCTCCAAATCCTTATACGCGCCCAAAATGGACTGATTGAAATACTTTATCGGCGTGGGCATATCCCCCGTCATAACCTCGCTGCACTCGTGATAAACCGCGTAAAGCACGGCTTTTGCGGGGTCGGCGTTCCCCCCGAAAACTTTGTTGTTAATAACCGCCAGCGCGTGCGCAAACATCGCCACCTGCTGAGAGTGTTCCATTATATTCTCGTCGCGGACGGAGCGCATAAGCTGCCAGCGCTTGATATACTTCATTCTGTCCATAAACGCGAAAAAATCGTATCCCATAATAATTTATCCCAACGCAAAATATTTTTTAATATTATAAAGCCTTTTTGCAAAAAATTCAACGCTTTGCGGTTGACAATATTCATATTTTAAGTTTATAATTTAACCATAAAAATTAATATACCGTCGGGGGTGTCCGTAAAATTTTCAATGCGGGCTGAGATTATACCCTTTGAATCGGCAACGTAATGGTTGAGCGATAGTACAAAGAGATTTTTTCGTTGTTCCCTGATTTTTTTCGCGGGAGCAATTTTTTTATTTTCGGCGGTAGAAGGAGTTTTGAATGTTGTCATTTTCACTTCTGGAAGTCTCCGAAAAGACGACCGACATCATAAAGTGGGTTTCAATCGGCGCGATTGCCTTGCTGATTGTTATCCTTGCCGCAACCTGCATCAAGGGCAGAAAGTTTTCCACAAGCGAAATCGCTTACGCCGGCATTTGCCTTGCCGCATCGTTTGCGCTGTCCTTTATCAAGGTTTCGCCCGTGCAGCTCGGCGGTTCGATAACGCTTGCAAGCTTTGTCCCGCTTTTAATTTACGCGTATAAGTTCGGGCCGGTAAAAGGCACGCTTGCGGGCGTAATTTTAGGGCTTTTCAACTTTATCTCAGGCCCCTATATCCTCACCCCGCTGACGTTTATACTCGACTATATCCTCGCGTTTGCAAGCATAGGTCTTATGGGCTTTGCCCCTAAGTTCGGCAAGCTTTCCGCAACCGCAAAGGTTTCTTTGGGAACGGTTCTCGTCTATACCGCACGGTTTATATTCCACCTTATTTCGGGCTTTATATACTTTGCCGAAGGCGCAATATGGGTAACCTTGCCCGACGCTGTTCTGGCGAATATGTTCCTGTACTCATTCGTTTACCAGTGCGTATATCTGCCCGCGGACTGCGTTCTGTGCGTGGTTGTGCTTATCGCGCTTGCAAAGACGAACACCTTTGACAAGCTTTTAAACCTTATGCAGAAAAAGCAGAAGCCTGCCGAGGCTGTCGAACCCGCGCAAGCTGTCGAAGCAGGCGCTCCCGCTTCAACCGACGAAAAATAAAGTTTAAAAAACAATAATATACGGCGGACACCTTTAAACAGCGTCCGCCGCTTTCTTTTATTAAATAAAGCTAACAGTGCACAAATTGCAAAATATCCACAAGCACGGCAAAGCCGAGTATAAGCACAAACCCCACCGCATGAATTACCGCCTCAATCTTCCTCGGCACGGGCTTGCGGAAAATCCACTCGATTAGGCAGAAGACAACCTTGCTTCCGTCAAGCGCAGGAATGGGCAAAAGATTGAAAACCGCCAAATTGACCCCTATATATGACGCGATATTGAAAAAGCTTTGCACGCTTTGTGTTGCTATTTGCGACGTTAATTTTATCGTAGTCACGGGTCCGCCCACCGCGGAAAGACTTAAATTCCCCGTCAACAACTCGCCCAAAACCTTGAATATTGTACCCGCTATTCTGAACGAATACAAAAACGAATGACCTATTGTTGTAAAAAATCCGAAGCGGTAGTTAACGGCGGACATATAATACCGCCCTTCCTCGTTCTTTAAAATTCCTATCGCGTCGAAAGCATCGTACGCTTGCTCGGTATTTTTAAAGTTGCAGTCGGTGCGCAGTTTAACGTCGATATTAACCTCTTTGCCCCCGCGAAACACGCAAAAGTCCACTATATCCCCGCTCTTTTTGCCGTTCAGCGCGCTCATAACGTCGGTTACAAGAAAGATATTTTTGCCGTTCACCTTTAAAATATAATCGTCCTCTTTCAGCGAACACTCCGAATATTCCTCCGCGTTCACCCCCTGATAGGGCGCAACCGCACCGACCTTAAAGACAGTCTGTCCGAAAGCGAAAAGCGAAATAACTATTAAAAGCAGAGCCAAAATATAATTGAAAAGGGGTCCTGCTATAAGCACAATAATTCTCTGCCACGGTTTTTTGCGGTTGAAAGAGTTCTCGCTTTCACCGTCAGTGCCGTTGTCCTCGCCGTCGAACGCGCAAAACCCTCCCAAGGGCAAAAGCCTTATGGAAAACGCCTCGCCCGACTTTTTTGAGGTGCGTTTAAACAGCCTCGGCCCGAAGCCGATTGCAAACTCGTTTATTTTAAATTTTAAAGCTTTGCCCGCGAGATAATGCCCGAATTCGTGCACCGTTATCATTGCAAGCAATATCAACAGCGCAAGCAGAACCGAGCCTACCGTCTGCAAAACAGAAGTTACCGAAAGAAGTTGCATCTATATATATGTTTATGCAAATTACACCGCAACTATGCGGCGGAGCGCGGATATACCGCGGTTATTGCAATTTAAAAATTATTTTCTGGGCTTTCCAGCGCGCGGTTTTATCCACCTCTTCAAGCTGTTTAAAGCTTACCGACTCGTCGCGCGGAGTTGTGGAAAGAACGCCCGCAACCACGTCATATATGGCGGTGAATTTGATTTTTCCGTCTAAAAACGCTTTAACGGCAACCTCGTCCGCGGCGTTGAGCGCACAGGACAAAGTGCCCCCCTCCTTCGCGCAGGTCATAGCCAAATCGTACAGGGGATAGTCCTTGCGGTTAAGCGGTTCAAACTGCAAAGAAAACGCTTTTTTGAAGCTTAACGGTTCAACCGAGGTTGCTATTCTTTGCGGATAGGAAAGTGCAAGACTTATGGGCACCTCCATAGAGGGCGCGCCCATCTGCGCGATAACCGCACCGTCCTTGAACTCCACCAGCGAATGAACTATGCTCTGCGGTTGAATAACCGTTTCTATTTTGGAATATGGCGCGTTAAATAAAACGTGCGCTTCGATTACCTCGTACCCCTTATTCAGAAGCGTTGCGCTGTCTACCGTAATTTTTTTACCCATTTTCCATGTGGGGTGGTTAAGCGCCTGCGCGGGCGTGACGGACGAAAGCTCTTTTTGGCTTTTTCCGCGGAACGCGCCTCCGCTCGCCGTAATTATCAGCTTTTTGAACTGCGCCTTTTTATCATAGTTCAGGCACTGCCATATTGCCGAGTGCTCGCTGTCCACGGGAATTATTTCCGCCCCGTTTTTTTCGGCAAGTCGGGTAACAACCTCGCCCCCGCACACAAGCGTTTCCTTGTTGGCAAGCGCAAGCGTTTTTTTTGCGCGGATAGCTTTAAGGCTGTATTCCAGCCCCGCAAACCCGCCCGCGGCGTTGAAAATTACGTCCGCGCTTTCCCAGTCCGCCGCGGCAAGCGCGGCTTCCCTTTCGGTCGAAGCCAAAGCGTTATGCTCGGGCTTGAACTCGCGCACCTGCCTTGAAAACTCTACCGAAGGATTTTGCGCGGCAAGCGCAACTATTTTGTATTTTGCGGGGTTTTTTCTTACTACTTCCAGCACCTGTCTGCCGATTGAACCCGTCGAACCGATTAACGCAATGTTTTTCATAATTATCTATACCCTGAATTTTCTTTATTACCTATCAAAAACGCCGCCATCCCGGCGGCATTTGTAAGTTTTATAGTTTTAAACCTTAACCCTAAAACCTTAGAGATGCGGTGCTATGCAAGGCGCGGGGTTATTTTACGAAGGGGAGCGTACACAGACGTACGTGACCCGAGAAAATGTTCCCGCAACACAGCATAGCGCCGTATATATAAGGTTTTATTTACGCAATAATCGTGCCGAACGCAAGCAATACCAACACTCCGCAGTACAGCATACTGTCAAATCTGTCAAGCACTCCGCCGTGTCCGGGAAGAAGATTGCCCATATCTTTAATACCGCACTCGCGCTTGATTGCGCTTTCAAACAAATCGCCTATCATTGCAAGAACAGCCGTTCCAAGCCCTACAAGAATAAACGAAACAAGCGGGTGAATTCTTTCGCTGGCAAATTCAAGATAAACTTCGTTAAATCTCCAAACGTAAATCTCGCTGTTCATACCCCCGCAAAGATACATAATATAATACGCGATAATTGCGCCGAGTATGCCGCCAAGCACTCCGCCAACCGCGCCTATAACCGTTTTGTTGGGTGAAAGCTGGGGCGCAAGCTTCAAGGGTATCCAGCGCTTAAAAATCGTTCCTATTATATACGCGCCCGCGTCAGTGAACACCGTACAGATTATCAGCACAAGCATCGCCGACATTGAATTCTTTTCCAGATGATTGATAGCCGTAAGCAACGTAGAAAGTATTCCGCAGTAAAGCATGCAGAACACGCACGAAATAGTGCCTTTTACCGAGCTTTTTTCATGGTCGAATACGGAAGTCGCCGCAAGGCACATAAAATAGACCGCAAACGCGCAGACCATTGCAAGCAAGCCCGCCTGCCAGGTAATTTCCAGAATTACATATAAAGGAACCGTCACCGCGCAAAACGCAATTGTAAAAGTGCGCTGTGCAAGCGATATTTTTCTTTCGGCAGGAGTTGCACCGCTGTCAACGGCGCGCAGAAATTCCAGACAGCCCAACACGGAAATAGCGCAAAATACTGCGTCGAAACCAAGCGAGCCCCAATATACGTTTGTGCCGAAGACCGTTGTAGTGAACGGCACGCACCATTTAAGCGCGCACAAAGCCGCAACCACAACCATATATACTACCGAAGTTACCGTTCTTGTAATTGCGGTACTGTGTTTAGAATTATTTTTTACAGTTTCCAAAATATCTGTTCCTTTTTTTAAATTAAACCGGGCTTCGGCTAAACATTGCCGAAACGCCTTTCTCTTTTGGAAAAATCTTCCAAAGCCTTATCAAGCTCTTCATCGGAAAAATCGGGAAAAAGCGTGTCGCTGAAATACAACTCCGCATACGCCGCCTGATACAAAAGAAAGTTTGAAAGTCGTTTTTCCCCGCCCGTTCTTATAATCATATCGGGGTCGGGAATACCGTTCGTGTACAGAAGTTTAGCAAAATCTTCCGCGCCGATTTTTTCACCCCGTTCAACCGCAGTATTCACCGCGCGCAAAATCTCCGCGTGCGAGCCGTAGTTAATTGCAAAAATCAAAGTAAATTCAGCGTTTTCGGGCGAATTTTTTTCACCGTCCGCAAGCAGAATCTGCACGTCCTCGGGCAAAACCGACAAATCGCCTATTATTTTTATCGCCGCGCCCTGCCCGTAAAGCTTTTTCGCATTTGCGGAAAAATACTTCCTGAAAAGCGAATACAGCCCTTCCAGTTCCTGTTTCGGGCGCGAAAAATTTTCGGTGGAAAGCGTATAAACGGTAAGATAGCGCACCCCGCATTTTTTCGCATGCTCCGCAAGCCCTATCATGCGGTTCATACCCGCGTTATGCCCGTAAGAGCGCGGCATAAGCCGTTTTTTTGCCCATCTGCCGTTGCCGTCCATAATAAGCCCGACGTGGCTGGGCGTACGTCTGTTTTCGCCCATTAAACGGTCATTATCTCCTTTTCCTTGGCAGAAGTTGCCGCGTCAATTTCCGCAACCGCGTCCGAAACGTATTTTTCAACGTCCTTTTCGCACGAAGCAAACTCGTCCTCGGAAAGAAGCTTATCGTTTTTAAGTTTTTTGAAGCCTTCCAAAGCGTCACGGCGGATATTTCTTGCCGCAACCTTGGCGTCCTCGCCCATTTTACGGATTTGTTTGGATAAATCGCGGCGCCTTTCTTCCGTCAACTGGGGAAAAGCAAGCCTTATAACCTTACCGTCGTTCGTGGGCGTTATGCCTATGTTGGAGGTCTGAATTGCCTTTTCAATCGCCTTTAAAAGCGAAATATCCCAAGGCGCAATTACAAGACATCTGCCCTCCTGTACGGAAATATTAGAAGTCTGGTTGACGGGCGTGGGCGCACCGTAATAGTCTACCGTAACTTTATCCAGAATGTGCGGATTTGCGCGTCCTGCGCGAACTGCGGCAAAGTCCTCTTTCAATACGCTTACCGTTTTGGAAAGCTTATCGTCCAAAACCAGCAAAATTTCCTCTACCTGTTCGTTGTCTATCATATAAATACTCCTGAATATTTTATTCGAAACTGCTAAGTCACTCTAAAACGCAGATTATTTATTATCAATAAGCGTTCCCAAATGCTCGCCGCAAACAGCTTTTATTATGGAATTTTCCTCATCCAGCCCGAAAGCAAGCACGGGAATATCGTTTTCCATACACATCGTCGCGGCGGTGGTATCCATCGCCTTTATGCCATTATTTATAATATCAATATAACGTATATGGTCGTATTTTTTGGCTTTGGAATTGAGTTTGGGGTCGCTGTCATAAATACCGTCTATATTTTTAGCCATCAGCAACAGATTTGCCTGAATTTCGCAAGCCCTCTGCGCGGCGGCGGTATCGGTCGAGCAGTACGGATTGCCCGTTCCGCAAGCCATAATAACAACCCTGCCCTTTTCAAAATGGTGCAAAGCCTTTCTCAAAATGTACGGCTCGGCAACGGAGGTCATAATAAGCGCGGTCTGCACGCGGGTTGGAATGCCCCTCTGTTCGAGCGCGTCCATCATCGCAAGCGAGTTCATAACCGTCGCAAGCATACCCATATGGTCGGCAGTGGTTCTGTCCATCTGCTTGCCCTGTCTGCCCCGCCAAAAGTTTCCCCCGCCGATAACAAGCGCTATTTCCACGCCCATATCATGAATGGCTTTAATCTGCTCTACCACGCCGGAAATAACGTTTTCGTCAAGACCGTGCCCAACGGGACCTGCAAGCGCCTCGCCCGAAAGCTTAATTAAAACTCTCTTGTACTTGGGTTTCATAATATCCCCTTATAATATATTTCCATTAATGATTATAGCATATACGCCAAAACAAAATCAACCTTTAAATTAAAAAAGCGGAGAAAATTTTAACGGCTTTTAATAATTAAATACAAAAAGCGGCGCGGTTGCAATAAGCAACCGCGCCGCTTTTTTATCTTCAAAATATTTTGAACGTATTGATTATTTCTTCATTGCGTCAATCTGCTTCTGAACTTCGTCCTGCAAATTTTCGTTCTTCTTTTCAAGACCTTCGCCCATTTCGAAACGGACAAAGCGCACAAGCTTGAATTTATTGCCGATAACCTGCGAAACCTTAACGGAATCGTCCTTTACGAAAACCTGTTCAAGCAGGCAGTTTTCCGAATAGAATTTACCCAGCTTGCCCGCAACGATTTTTTCAAGTATATCCTTGGGCTTTTTCGCATTCTTCGGGTCGTTCTGCATCTGAACAAGCATAATTTCCTTTTCCTTGTCCAAAACCTCCTGAGGAACTTCTTCGGGAACAAGGTATCCGGGCTTGGAAGCCGCAATCTGCAACGCAACGTCGTGCAGGGTTTCCTCCGCGCCTGCGGTAAAGTCAACCGCCTCAACCATAACGCCGACCTTTCCGCCCATATGGATATAAGTTTCTATTTTGCCCTTTGTTTCGAAAATAACGAAACGGCGGATAGAAATTTTTTCGCCTATAACGGCGGTCTGGTTGGTAATATAATCTTTAACGGTTTCTTTGCCCAGCTTGCAAGCGTTCAAAGCTTCAACGTCCGCGGGCTTGTTTTCCGCAACAACCTTTGCAACCGCGTCCACAATTCCGTGGAATTTTTCCCCGCGGGAAACAAAGTCGCTTTCACAGTTGATTTCGATAAGCACGCCGACGCCGCACTTGTCGCAAACGTATGCGCCTACAACGCCCTCGGCGGCAATTCTGCCTTCCTTTTTAACTGCTTTCGCAATTCCGCGCTCTCTCAATAAATCTGCTGCCTTGTCCATATCGCCATTAGCGTCGGTCAAAGCCTTTTTGCAATCGAGCATACCCGCTCCGCTCTTGTCGCGGAGAGTCATAACGTCCTTAGCGGTAAATTCTGCCATATTTCTAATCTCCTTATACTTCTCTATTACTCTGCTATATTACTCTGCGTCTTCGGTCTTCTTTTTTCTTACCGTCTTTTTGGGCGCTTCTGCGGGTTCAGCCGTTTCAGTCGCCGCGGTTTCTTCAACTACCTTCTTTTTAACGGTCTTTTTGGGCGCTTCAACGGGTTCTGCCGCCGCTTCGACGGAAGCCTCCACAGCCGCAACTACTTCTTCGATAGAGGTAGGCTCGCCCTCGTCCTCTATGGGAAGAACGGGCGTCTCGCCCTGATTTGCTTCGATAACCGCGTTTGCGATTACTGAAGATATAAGCTTTACCGCGCGGATAGCGTCGTCGTTACCGGGGATAACGTAGTCGATTAAATCGGGGTCGCAGTTGGTGTCTGTGATAGCAACAATGGGAATATTCAGCTTGCGCGCTTCGGCAACCGCAATATCCTCGTTGTGGGGGTCAACAATGAACATAACTCCGGGAAGCTTGCCCATTTCCCTTATACCGCCGAGGTTGGTATCCAGCTTAGCGAATTCTTCTTTAAGTTTAGCAACTTCTTTTTTGGGAAGAAGCTCGAACTCGCCGTTCTGTTCCATTTTTTCGATTTTTACCATTCTGTCGATACGCGAGCGAATGGTTTTGAAGTTGGTGAGCGTACCGCCCAGCCAGCGCGAGTTTACATAATACATACCGCAGCGCTCCGCCTCTTCCTTGATAGCGTCCTGAGCCTGCTTTTTGGTGCCGACGAAAAGAACGGACTTGCCCTCTTTTACGCTTTCGCAAACGAATTTGTAAGCTTCTTCGATGCAGTCAACGGTAATCTGCAAGTCGATAATGTGAATATCGTTGCGCGCCGCATAGATGTACTTGGACATCTTGGGGTTCCATTTTCTCGTCTGGTGCCCGAAGTGTACGCCCGCTTCGAGCAGCTGTTTCATTGATATAACTGCCATAGTATAATCCTCCGTTTTACCTCCCCGCAAAAATCGTTTTTTAGACGTTTGATACACGGCAATGCAAAAAATTTTACCGTCACGGAACGTCCGCCTTGCGGGTGTGAATTTTTATAGCTTTGCTATTTTAACAAACTTTAATATAATTGTAAAGCGCTTTTTTGCCAAATTCCGTAAAAAATTAATCGGTTAAAATTAATTCTTGCGCATAAAATAAGCCGTCTAACGAAATTTTTAAAGCCGCAGCTATTTTACCGAAAAATATTGCCGAGGCGTTTTTTGTCTGCACCGTTTAAATATTTTTTTATTGTGCGCTGAGTATATCCCGTCAGTTTTGCCAAATCTTTAACCGTATCTTCCTTTTCCCGCATAGCTTGTTTAATTAAATTTATATTAACATAATGAATTTTTTGCATATCAAACCCTCCGTTTAAAGTTTAAGTCGATATTCATTTTAATACATTTGTTACCAAAAAAATTAGTATGCCAAATTTTTCGGCAACAAAACCGCCGCCCGCGGGCAATCTGCCCGCGGGCGGCGGAAGTATATGTATTATTCTGATTGTTATAAGCGCACCGCTTTAACCCACGTCGCAAACCACTATCAGATGCTTCGCCAAGGCTTAGCATGACACGTTATAAATCTACCGCACTTCCTCCCCCTGCCTGCGGCGGGGGGACTTAGGGGAGTGACATACCGCCGAGCTCTTTTTATTTTTACGGCGGGTAACGGTGCGCAGGCACAGCTTGTAAAGTTCGCCCGCGGGAATTATCGAAAGCGAAACCCCCACCACCGTAAGCCACTGCTTCCAGCCGAGCGGAACAAGCCCGAACGCCGAGGAAAGCGGACTTACGCACAGAATAACGTTCAGCGCAATACCGACAAGCACGGTTGCAAGCAGAATTTTGTTAGAGAACATTCCTTTGCCGAAGCCCGACTGTCTGTCGGTGCGGATATTGAACGCCTGAAACAGTTCGAGGAAGGAAATCGTCATAAACGTTGCCGTGGTTGCAGTCTCGTTGCCCCAGCAATATAGCCCGATTAAGAACATTCCTATCGTTGCCAGCGTCATATATAAGCCGTAAACCGCGATAGATATAAGCGAGGACTTTGAAAACAAACTTTTTTCGGCGCGCTCGGGCGGGCGGTTCATACAGTCTTTGTCCTCTTTTTCCATACCCAAAGCCAGCACGGGAAAGCTGTCTGTTATAAGGTTCAGCCACAAAAGCTGGGTTGAAAGCAAAAAGTTAAACTTAAACAAAAACAGCGAGGCAATCAGTATTGAAAGCACTTCCGCAAGGTTTGTGGAAAGAAAAAACTGTATCGTCTTTTTAATGTTGGCGGAAATTCTTCTGCCCTCCCGCACGGCTGAAACAATGGTTGTGAAATTGTCGTCCGTAATGACCATATCGGAAGCGCTTTTTGTTACGTCGGTGCCGGATATCCCCATAGCAATGCCTATGTCGGCGCTCTTTATGCTGGGCGCGTCGTTGATACCGTCGCCCGTCATTGCGGATACCTTACCCCGCCTTTGCAGGGCTTTTACAATCATATTTTTATGCTTCGGCGAAACGCGCGCAAACACTCTGCAATTTTCTATCGCCCTGTCGCGGTCTTTGGGTGAAAGCGCATCCAGCTGCTCGCCCGTCATTACCTCGCGCATATCCTGCGCTATATTCAGCTTTTTTGCTATTGCGAACGCGGTGCGCACGTGGTCGCCCGTAATCATAACGGTAGTAACCCCCGCGCGGCGGCACTCGTCAACGGCTTCCTTTACCCCCTCTTTAAGACCGTCGCTCATTCCGCACAGCCCCAAAAATATCAGATTTTCCTCGCTGATTTTTCCGCCGAAAGGCGAATACGCAAACGCAAGCACGCGCAAAGCCTCGTCGCTCATTGCGTTGTTTTCCGCTAAAATCCCGTTTTTAAGCGTTTCGGTCAACGGCTTCACTCCGCCCGCAGTCAGAATATGCGTGCATTTGTTTATAAGAATGTCGGGCGCGCCCTTTGTAAAGTTAAGCCGTTCGCCGTTCATTTCCGCGGCAACCGTCATCATCTTTCTTTCTGAAGTGAACGGAAGCTCGCCCAGACGCGTAAAACTGTCGCTAAAACCACATTCATCGGCGCATATGCGCAGGGCAACCTCGGTCGGGTCGCCTATGTACGCGCCCTTCGCGCCCTTTACGCCCGTACAAACCGCCATGCACTGCACAAGGCGCGTTGCACCCTTAATATCCTCGGTTGAAACGCTTTTTCCATCGAAATACGCCCTTTCAACTTTAAGCTTGTTTTCCGTAAGCGTGCCCGTTTTGTCCGAGCATATCACCGAGCACCCGCCCAGCGTTTCTACCGATTTCAGCTTGCGGATAACAACTCCTTTTTTACTCATCCGCTGTACGCCCATAGCCATAATTATGGTTACTACGGCGGGAAGCCCTTCGGGAATTGCCGCAACGGCAACCGCAACCGAGGTCATAAAGTTTTTCAAAAGTCCGTCCTGACGGACGAAAATCCCCATAACGAAAATTATCGCCGTAACCGCAAGCACGAACGCGGAAATAATTTTGCCCAGCTTATCCAGGTTGTTTTCAAGCGGAGTTTTCGCCGCCTTTCCGTTTTGAAGCATCGCGGCGATTTTGCCCATTTCGGTATCCATTCCCACGCCCGTAACCACGGCGGAACCGTTTCCGCGCACCACGAAAGTGGAACCGAACAGCGTGTTCGTCATATTCCCGAGCGCAACCTTATTGCCGTGAATACGCTTTTCGTTCTTTTCCACGGCGGCGCTTTCACCCGTCAAAGCCGCCTCGTCGCACGCAAGCGAATTGCTTTCCAGCACGCGGCAGTCTGCGGGAACAACGTCCCCCTCCTCGAACAGAACAATATCGCCCACCGTCAAATCCTCGCAGGGAATAACAAATTCCTTGTTGCCGCGCCGAACCTTGCAAAACGACGCGGAAAGCTTTTTTAAATTTTCTATCGCCTTATCCGCGCGGAACTGCTGGATTGCGCCGACAAGCGCGTTTATAAAAATTATGACGAGAATAATAACCGTATCCGTCAAATCGTTCTTGTCCTTCGACAAAAACGCGATAAGCCCCGAAACCGCCGCCGCGGCAATCAGCAGTATCGTCATAAAGTCCTTGAACTGCGAAAAGAACAGCTTTATAAAGCCCGCGCTCTTGCCCTTTTCAAGCGCGTTTTTCCCGTATTTTTCAAGGCGCGCCGCCGCCTCCGTCTGAGAAAGCCCCTCTTTCGAGGTTTTCAGTCTTGAAAGCGTCTGCCCCGCCTCTTCAAAGCAAAAATTAGCCATAATCTACCTCGTTATTTAAGGTATTCGGACAAGCAAAACATTATGACCGCAGTTCTATTGCAAAAATATTAAAATTATGATAAAATACCGCCGAAGAAGCTTAATAAGGGTAAGCTTAATCAAAGCATAATAAATACGCCGCGCGGCAAAATTGCCGCGCGGCGTTTAAATTCTTTTCAAAAGTCAAACATATTGCGGGGTTAACCGCATTTTTTCAAAAATTTCAATCTTCCTTCAATTCGGGGAACCTCGTGCACAAAAGCGCAAATATTTCCTCCGCGGCTCTGGTCGCGCCGTAGTTTCCGTGCCTCGCCAAAGCGGCTTTTCTGAACGGCTCCAACCGCTCGGGGTATTCTAAAAATTCCTCTATTCTGTCAACGACCTTTTTCGGCTTGAAAATTTTCATCGCGCTTTTAACGGTCTTGATATAGTACTCGCCGTTGCGCTGTTCTATGCTCGTCGCGTACTTTGTTATAATCTGCGGAATACCGAAATAGCACGGCTCGGCAATCATACTCGCCCCGCTTTTACCGCAGAACAAATCGGCGGTTGCTAAAATTTCGAAAATATTTTTCACCAGCCCCATAGGACGGAAATCGGTCTTTCCCTTCGATTTAAAGGTTTTGAACTCCTCGTAAAGCTCGCTGTTTTTTCCGCAGACGGGCACAAGCGTAACGGGCAAATCCCGCTCCAAAATAATTTTGCATATTTTGTGCATTTTGCCCAAGCCGTAACCGCCCTCTGCAAGCACTACGGTAAACTTGTCCTCGTCAAAGCCCAGCTTTTTGCGCATAGCCCGCTTGTCCGTGCTGGCTGAAAACACCTCGTTTCTTATAAGAAAGGGCACAAGCTTCAAATTGTCCTTATTAAAGCGTATAAAATGCCTTTTAAGCGCGCGCTCGTAGCCCGTTTCGGCAGAAATCATCATCAAATCGCACGGGTACCTGAAAACGTCGTAAATTTCCGCGTCGGGGCAGTAGTTTGCCGTAAGCGGTTTGCTGCTGCATTGCTTTGCGTAATAATTAGTCGCCCAGTGCGTGCTTACAACCATATCGGGTTTAAGCTCGTCCATATGCTTTATACCGCGCTCCTTAGTGCCGGGCTTCCAGACGGACATAACCGCGTTAACCGCCCCGCGCGAGCCGAGAACGTCCATTCCCAGCATAGTCATATAACCGTAAAACGCGCTTTTATTATGTTTTACCACTTCCGCTTTAAAGCAGTCCTGTAACTCGGCAAGCTTTTCGTCGCCGCCTTCGGTAAAGAAGTTCGAGCGCACGCACTCCGCCTTGTCGCCGTAAAGCCTTTCAAACTCGTCGGCAATACTTTTAAGCGGCATTATGTGCCCGAAGCCCGCTTCGGTAAATGGGAATATAACTCTCGGTTTGTTCACTTGAAACTCCGTACGGACAATAAACCGCCCGCCGACAGCGGGACCGTAACAGTCTTTTTATACACTTTTTTTTATTCTAACATACTTTTGCGGGGTTATCAACTCTTTTATTAAAAAAGACAGCTTTTTAAGCTGTCTTAATCTTTAAAATTTCAATCTTCCTCAAAATGATGCCCGTCCTCCTCGCCGTGCGGTTCGGGGAACTGCGATTTATCGTATTCTATTCCGTTTTTGTCGTAATAGTCCTTGATTGCCGAACGGATAGCCTCCTCCGCCAGCACCGAGCAGTGCATTTTGTGCGCGGGCAGACCGTCCAAAGCCTCCGCAACCGCCTTGTTCGTCAGCTCCAACGCCTGAGAAAGCGGTTTCCCCTTAATCATTTCCGTCGCCATCGACGAGGAAGCAATCGCGCTTCCGCACCCGAACGTTTTAAACTTAACGTCCTCTATAATTCCGTTATTGATTTTGAGATATATCTTCATTATATCCCCGCATCTTGCGTTGCCAACCTCGCCCACGCCGTCCGCGTCCTCTATAATCCCCACGTTGCGGGGGTTGGTGAAATGGTCCATAACCTTATCACTGTAAAGCGCCATAATTTTCTCCTTTTATTTCTCTATAAAGTGTTTGATTTTTCCGCTTTGCAAATCGTCCCAGAACGACGAAATACCGCGCACCCTGTCCACTACTTCGGGTACTTCCTTTATTATATAATCAATTTCGTCCTCGGTATTTTCCGCCGAAAGCGTAAGCCTTAACGAGCCGTGCGCAATCTCGTGCGGAAGCCCTATCGACAGCAGAACGTGCGACGGTTCAAGCGAAGCCGTAGTGCACGCCGAACCGCTTGAAGCGCAAATACCCTTTGCGTCCAGAAGCAATAAAAGACTTTCGCCCTCGGTGCCCTCGAAGCTGATGTTTACGTTATTCGGCAAACGCTTAGTTTTATCGCCGTTTAACCGCGAATACGGAATTTTCAGAAGTCCGTCAATAAGCCTGTCCCGCAGTTTTATAAGCTTTTTGCTGTTTTTCTGCATATTTTCGCACGCGTATTCCAAAGCCGCCGCCATAGAAACCGCGCCCGCGATATTTTCCGTGCCGGCGCGCTTACCGCGCTCCTGCATACCCCCGTCTATAAACGTGTTAAGGGGCAGTCCGCGCCTGCAATACAGCACGCCGACGCCCTTCGGCCCGTGAAATTTATGCGCGGATACCGAAAGCATATCTATATTGTCCGCCTTTACGTCTACGGGAATATGCCCCACCGCCTGCACCGCGTCGGTATGGAAAACCACGCCCTTTTGCTTGCAGACAGCGCCTATTTCGCTTATGGGCTGAATCGTGCCTATCTCGTTATTCGCGTACATAACGGTAACAAGCGCAGTATCCGGACGGATAGCCGAAGCGACCTCGTCCGCGGTAACAATGCCGTTTGCGTGCACGTCAAGATAGGTTACTTCAAAGCCCTCTTTTTCAAGTTTTTTAAGGGTGTGCAAAACCGCGTGATGCTCGAAAGCGGTTGAAACAATGTGTTTTTTGCCCTTTTTCGCGCCGTTAACCGCCGCCGAGCGTATCGCCTGATTGTCCGCCTCGCTCCCGCCCGAGGTAAAATAAATTTCTTTCGGGTCGCAGTTAAGACACTTTGCAATCTTCGCGCGCGCACCGTCAAGCGCCTCTTTTGCAATCTGTCCTACGGTATGCAGTGAGGAAGGGTTTCCGTACACTTCCTTTAAGTACGGCGTCATTGCAGAAATTGCAATATCGCTCATTGCGGTAGTCGCCGCGTTGTCAACGTAAATAGTTTTTTTTGTCAATTTGTCGCTTCCTGTACTGTAAGTATGCCTTGATTATAAAAAATAATTCCTACTTTGTCAATAGGAATTAAACGCTTTTATAAATTTTTTTTCCTTTTGTCATTCTGAACGTCCCCTTTGTCATTCTGAACGCAGTGTAAGGAGCGGAGCGACGGAATAGCGATTGTTACGCGTTCAGCGTCAATCGCGTCAGAATCTGATTGTCCTATGCGCACCCCTTAACCAACGTTGTAAACCACTATCCGATACTTCGCCAAGGCTCAGTATTACATATTTCAAAATACCGCAACCCCATCCCCCGCCACGGCGGGGGGACTAAGGGGGGTGGCATTACAACAAAAGCGCCGCCGCCCAAACGGGCGGCGGCGCAACGCATAGTGACCTACCCCTTAAAGGAGGGAGTGTATATCATTTTAATCCGCTGTCGGCGGTAAACTCCTCGATAATCGCCTGATAAGTCTGCATTAACCCGCTGTAAAACTTATTTATAAGCTCCATTTCGCGCTTAATGCAGTTAACGGGCGATTGCAGCTCGTCCGCGCGGTATAAAAGCCTAAGCTCGGTCAGCAGTTTCATATGCTTGACCAAATCGCCAGAGGTATGCGTCGGCGATTTAAGCTTTTTTCCCACTTCTTCAAGCTTGTTTACAAGACTGATAGTTTTGTTGATTAGCTTGTGCTGCTGCCTTCTTTTTTCTTCCCACGCTATTTTTGCGGATAAATCGCGCAGTGAGTCAAGCCTCTCCCTCAAATCGTTCATAGTATCGTGCTCCTTTTTAGTATACCTAATGTAAACATTATATTAATATTATTATCTATTTGTCAAACGTTTTCCAGCTTTATAATTTGTGCATTACCTAATGTTTAAATTAGTTTATGTGGAGATATACTATGAAATTAAGAATTCTTGAAATTCTAAAAGAAAAAGGCAAAACCAAATATTGGTTAAATATGCAATTAGGTTTAAGTTTTCAAAATTGCAACAAATTACTTTATAATCAAACAACTATGATTAAATTTTCAACGTTGCAGGCTTTGTGCGAAATTTTGGAATGCACCCCAAACGATTTGTTTGAAGAATATCACACAAAGTAAAATTAAACGGCGCCACCTCAATCGGTGGCGCCGTTCTTCAAAAAACTATAAATTATTTAATTAAATCTTTAAGCGTTTTAGAGGTTAAAAAATTCATTATCACCTCGTCAAGCTCTTTAAACAGCGGTAAAGTCATACAGTTGCACGCGTTTTCGCACGGAGCCGCACCGCTTTCAAGGCAGGAAACAGGCGCAAGCGTACCCTCGCCCGAAAGCAGAATTTCCGCAACGGTGTACTCGTCCGCAGGGCGCGCAAGCTTGTAACCTCCGCTTTTTCCGCGTGCGCTTACCACAAACCCCGCCGCCGAAAGCTGTTTTGCCGAGGCTTCGAGGTATTTCAAAGATTCGTGCTGGCGCTGGGCAATATCTGCAAGCGAAATAAATCCCGCGCCCTCGTTCTTCGCCAAATCTATCATAATTTTAAGGGCGTTTCTGCCCTTTGTCGTTATCATCATAAAAATTTACCCGATTAAATAAAATTGAAACGTGCACTACGTTGAAACGTGTCATGCTGACGCTTGCGGAAGCATCTCAAAGTAGTTTACAACGTATGTTAAGGCAGTTATGGGTTGCGCATATTACTATCAGATTCTTCACTGCGTTCAGAATGACACACAACCAACGCTCAGAATGACGGTAACACAAACGCGCTTAAACGGCGCATATTACGGGGTTAACCGCCGTATTCAATCATTTTCTCAATACACTTAACCGCCTTTAAACGCGTTTCCTCGTCTAAAATTATCTCCTCGCCGCCCGTGCCCGTAAGACAGCTGTATACGTCGGGCAGAGTGGTCAGCTTCATATTATGGCATACAAGGTCTTTGGAAAGCGGATAAAACTTCTTTTGCGGGCACTTATACTGCAAATGCTCGGCAATGGCGTTTTCCGTGCCTATAATAAACTCCTGCGCGTCCGATTTTATCGCAAAGTCCATTATACCCGAGGTCGAACCGACGTAATCGGCAAGCTCCGCAACCTCCGCGCGGCACTCGGGATGCACCAAAAACAGCGCGTTCGGGTGCGCAGCTTTCGCGGTTATAACGTCGGCTTTTTCCATTCTTGCGTGAGTGGGGCAACCGCCCGACAAAAGCTTGAAATTTTTTTCGGGAACCTGCGAACGCACGTACGAGCCGAGGTTTATATCCGGAATGAACAGAATATTTTTCTGCGGAATAGCCTTGCATATCTTAACCGCGCTTGACGAGGTAACGCATACGTCCGCAACGGTTTTAAGGCTTGCGGTGGTGTTGATATACGCAACCACGGCGTAATCGGGATAGCGCTTTTTCACCTCCGCAATAATTTCCCTGTCCAACTGCTCCGCCATAGGACAGCCCGCCTGCGGGTGGGAAAGAATAACCTTTTTCTGCGGTGAAAGCATCTTCACCGTTTCAGCCATAAAGCGCACTCCGCACATAAGCACCGTGCTTTGAGGCGCGGTTTTCGCCTTTACGGAAAGCGCGTAGCTGTCGCCGACAAAGTCCGCTATTTCGCAGATTTCTTCCGACATATAGCTGTGGGCTAAAATGCAAACGTCCTTTTCCTTTTTAAGCTTTAAAATTTCCTGCTGTAAGTCTTTAATCATAGTATAACCTTTTATATCGCATAAAATTATACAATATTCTACCGCCGAGGTCAATAAATTTTTCGGCTATTTAAAAGCGGGCGGCGGCGCAAATTGCGCCGCCGCCTTAATTTTATTACTTTATTTTTTTAAAGGCGGAATTTGCGGTATATGCGACAAATCGTTTTTAGCCTCCGCGTGCTCGCGCTTAATGCGTGTGCGCACGGTTTTTTCCGTCTTCTTTTCTTCCTCGGTCGCCTCTATATACGGCACCTCGAAAATAGCCGACTCGAACGGGCGCAGATTGAAAATAAGCTTGTATTTTCTTCCGTCGCAAAGCTCCTCCTTCGCCTCTATTTCAAGCGGATTGCCGTCGGGATATGTTGAGAATATGCGTTTATAAACGCCCGCTACGGGCGCGCCCACGCCCATTTCCCAACGCTCTACGGGCGCGAAATTGCACACGAATATAAGCGCGTTATTGTAATTCCACGGGTTGCGCCTTATAAACGTGAATATGTTGCGGTTATAGTCCCCGCTGTTTATCCACTCGAAGGTTTTCGGTCCTCCGCAATCGTTGTAAAGCACGGGGCGCTCGCGGTAAATATGGAGCAGTGCGCGCCAGCATTCCAGCACCTCGCGGTGCCCTTTATCGTCGCATAAGTGCCAGTCAAGACTGGTTTTGAAGTTCCACTCCCGCTCCTGCGCGAAGTCCTGCCCCATAAACAACAGCTTTTTGCCGGGGTGCCCTATCATCATAGTATAGCACGTTTTAAGCGAGCCGAGCTTATCCAGCTTGTTCCCGGGGAATTTGTTAATCATACTGCCCTTGCCGTACACAACCTCGTCGTGGGACAGCACAAGCATATAATTCTCGTCAAAGATATAATCCAGCGTGTGCGTCATAAGTCCGTGGTGGTAGGGGCGGAAAATCGGGTCGGTGTTGTAGTACTTTATACTGTCGTTCATCCAGCCCATATTCCATTTAAGCCCGAAGCCGAACCCGCCGTTTTTTGCGGGCTTGGTAATTCCCGCTATAATCGAGCTGTCCTCGGCTATTAAAAACGCGTCCGTACGCTGTCTTAAAACGCTGTTAAGGTGGCGGAAAAACTCAAAGCTCTCTAAATTTTCGTTACCGCCGTACATATTCGGGCGGTACTGCTCTCTGCCAAAGCTGTTGTAAAGCATCGCCGCAACCGCGTCCACGCGCAATGCGTCAACGTGGTATTTTTCCACCCAGAAAAACGCCGAAGCAATCAAAAAGTTGGAAACTTCCTTCTTGCCCAAATCGAAAGCCTTTGTTCCCCATTCGGGATATTCCGCTCGGAGCGGGTCTGCGTATTCGTAAAGGGGAGTTCCGTCGAAGTTTGCAAGCCCCCAGTCGTCTTTGGGAAAGTGCGCGGGCACCCAGTCGAGTATTACCCCTATGCCGTTTTTGTGCATATGGTCTACGAAATACATAAAATCCTCGGGCGAGCCGTAGCGCGCAGTCGGCGCAAAATAGCTTGTAACCTGATAGCCCCAGCTCGGGTCGAAGGGATATTCGCATATACCCATAAGCTCGATATGAGTGTAACCCATCCACTGCACGTATTCGCACAGCTCGTGCGCAAGTCTGCGGTAGTCCAGATACTGGTCCTCGTCCTGCTTCCACGTATCCTTTTTCCAACTGCCGAGGTGAACCTCGTAAACGCTCATAGGCTTTTCAAGGAAGTTTCCCCCCTTGTTTTCCCTGCGCCATTTACTGTCGCCCCAAACATAGTTTTCAAGATTAGCCACAACCGAAGCGTTGTGCGGACGAAGCTCGGTGCGGTAGGCGTACGGGTCGATTTTTTCGACTTCGGAACCGTCCTCGCGCACAACAAGGTATTTGTATTTTACGCCCTCGCACATTCCGGGCACAAAAAGCTCCCAGATGCAGTCGTCAACCTTTTCCATAACGTCGCGCCACTTCGTCCAGCCGTTACCGTCGGAAATAACGCACACCGCGCGCGCATTGGGCGCCCACAGCACAAAATGCACGCCGCGCACGCCGTTTATTTCGCGTATATGCGCGCCCATTTTGTTGTATAGCTCGTAATGCGTTCCGTGATGGAACAGATATCTGTCCAAATCGCCGAAAAACCTGTTTTCCATAAATTGCCCCCCATATATGCAAGAGTTTTATACTTTTTAATTCTTAATTTTTAATGCGGTAACATTATTGAGCCCGTTAAACCCGCCGACGGAAAAATCGCTTATTTTATCCGCTTCGCACAAATCAAACCGAACGTCTTCAAGCTTTTCGGGGTCTTCCGTAATGATAATTGCAGTGCACCTTAAATCTTCTTCCGTTTCGCCGAAGAAATCTATCGCCGCAACGTATTTTTCTTTCGGCAAACCTTTTATCGGCCTATATGCAATATGTTCCCCGATTATTCTCAGCATCGAACGTCTGTCCGCGCGGGCAAAAGCATAATCTTCATAGTCGGAAATATTTTTAATCAATTCTTCCGCACTTTCCGCATCATTGCATTTTTTGTTAAAATCTTTTGTTGCCTGAATTGTTTCGGCGTATACGGTTGCGGCGAAAGCGTACAAGCCCGCGTTTCCGCCGTTTAAATTTATTTTATAATAAAGCGCCCTGTCCGTTTCGGGCATAAGACCTACTGCAAACGATTCCCTTATTATCTCGTCAATAAGCTCATAATTTATCTTTACTACCGCCGCTTTCAAAATTGCCCCCTATATATGCAAGAGTTTTACACGTTTAATCTGTATTTTTAAAGCTGTAATAATATACGCAAGCCGACTTTTCGGGCAGGGTTGCGAACAGTCTGCCGAACCTTACCTCCGCGCCGTGCTCAGTACAGTCAAAGCCTCCGTCACGGCAGAAAAATCTGCAAGTCATCTTTGCCCCGTCGCGCGGAACGCCCAATTCCCACACGGGCACGCTTAAAGCTATTTCGCTGTCGGAGCAGTTTATAATCACCGCACAGCACTCGTTTCCGTCAAATCTTCCGTATGCGATAAAGCCGTTGCCCGCGTCCAATTTTTTCACACTGCCCATTTTAAGACAGGGAATACGCTTGCGCAGTTCGATAGCCGCCCTGTGAAATTCAATCAGCTGCCAATCCTCGTTGCCCCACGGATACGTGCGTCTGCTGTCGGGGTCTGTCCAGCCTACCTGCCCCGCCTCGTCCGCGTAATATATCCCGGGCGAGCCGGGCCACGTCATCTGAATAAGCACGGCAAGCTCCATAGTGCGCTTGTCGGTATTGTAACCCGCCTCGTGCGGGCCTTTGGTGCTTATTCTGCCGACGGTGCGGTTTGTGCGCGTTAAAAACCTCGAATGGTCGTGGTTTGAAAGCTGGTTCAAAGCCGAATCCAGCGCTGGGCGCGGAAATTTGGACATATTCTTGAACATACTGTCGAAAAACTGCTTTCCGTCGTAAAGCCTGCCCCCGTCGAAGCTTTCGCTGTGCTTATCCATACCCGTCAAAAACCAGGTTACGGGCTCCATAAACGCGTCGTAATTCATTACCGAATCCCACTCTCCGCCCGCAAACCAGCTTTCCGGCGAGCCGTAGTGCTCGGCAAAAATAAACGCTTCGGGATTGCTTTCGCGCACCCTTTCGTGGAACTGCTTCCAGAATTTATGGTTAAATTTCTGACTGTGCCCCAAATCCGCCGCAACGTCCAGCCGCCAACCGTCAGCGTTGTACGGCTCGGCAACCCATTTCGCGCCCGTATCAAGGATATATTCAACTAATTCTTCGCTCTGCTCGTAATTCAGTTTAGGCAGAGTCTGATATCCCCACCACCCCTCGTAATCGCTCTTTGCCTCGGCGGGCTTGTTAAATTTAAAGTAGCTTCTGTAAGGGCTTTTCGCCGACTGGTACGCGCCGTATTCATAGCCCTCTTTATTCAGATAAATTCCCTCGCGGTCAAGCCATTTATTGAACGAACCGCAGTGATTGAACACTCCGTCTATAACTACCTTCATTCCGCGGGAATGAATTTCCTTAACAAGCTCGGCAAAGTACGCGTTGCTCGCCTCCAAATTTTTGCGGGAGGTAACGCGCTTAATGTATTTGGGCGCGAAACCGTTGTGCTTTTCCCAGTACTGCATGCGGTGGTCAACGTCCTCTTCTATGACCGCTAAATGCGGGTCAATATATCCGTAGTCCTGCGTATCGTACTTGTGGTTTGAGGGCGAAACGAAAAGCGGGTTGAAATAAATCGCCTCAACGCCTAAATATTGCAGATAGTCCAGCTTTTGCCATACCCCCTGCAAATCCCCGCCGTAAAAATTGTTCACGTCCAGCTCGTCGGGCAGCTTGTACCACTCCCGCACCCTGCGCGAATGTCCGCCCGTATAGTAATATTCGTTATCCTCCACGTCGTTATCGGGGTTGCCGTTGCAAAAACGGTCGGGAAAAATCTGATAAAATACCGTACCCTTCGCCCAGTCGGGCACCTTTTGGCCGGGCACAAACGAAAAATCGTACTCGGGCTGACTGTTTTCCACCCCGCCCAAACGGTTGTAGCAAACGGTATCGTCCTCGTCCACAAGCCTGAAATAGTATTTGACGGGCTTTGACGGGCATTTGAACGAAACTCCGAACCAGTCGAAGCTTCCGTCCGTCTTATATTTTTCCATAACCCGCTTTGCGCCGTTTATCATGGCGTAAGCCTTTAAAACGTCGTTTTTAAGCGTTCTTATTCTTATAGTAACCGTATCCCCCGCGCAAGGCTCGTACGGGGTTTTGAAAGTCTGGGTTTCATCGCTGAAAAGCGCCCGAATATTAATCATTAAAGCCGTTCCTTATGCGCTTTTATACGGCAAACCGATTTGCAAACAAATTTATATATCGGTTAACCGCCTTAAAAATTATAGCACAGCCCCCGTTTAAAGTCAATACGGAATTTTCACCGTAAACACGCGCTCTATATATAAATTTTCCGCACTTCAAAAATAATATTTTTATTGACTTTAAAACTGCCGTATGATATGATTTAAAAGCTTTGGGCGCAAGCTTGAAGCCATACAGACTAAACATTATCAAGAGAGTAAGATGAAACGCAAAAAAAATGTTGAAAACATTGACGAAAGCGAAGTAAAAGCAGACGTCGCACCCTCCGAAAACACCAACGAGGCAACCGTGGAAGCGGAAACGGCGGCTACGGTTTCAGCGGCGGCAAGCAAGCCCGAGCCTCAGCCCGACGTCTCCGCAGATGCGGCGGCCGCCGCAAAAGAGCAGTCGGGACTTGTCGTAAACGGCAAAGTGCTTACCAAAGCCCAGCGCAACAAACGTACCGCGCTCAGATGGACGTTTATAACCTTCGGCGCGATATTAATGTCAATAAGCGTGTACTTCTTTCAGGTACCCAACAACTTCACGCTCGGCGGCGTAGGCGGCATTTCAATCGTACTCAGCAAATACATAACCCCCTTAAACTCTTTCACTCAAAGATTTTTGACGCAAGCGGTAATAATGGCGATTATCAACGTTTTACTGCTTATAATCGGTTTTATAATCCTCGGCAAGCAATGCACCTTCCGCACTATTTACTGTTCGCTGTTGTATACGGGGCTTATATGGGTATTCGAATATATAGATATTATCGGACTGATAACCGGCGTACCCACTCCCAAGGGCGGCACACCTATCCCCCTGACCACGCAGTTTGACGAAGCGGGCGTTATGATTGCGGGAAGCAGTCAGCCGTTCCTCGAACTGTGCTTTTCCATTCTGCTGTTCGGCGTCGGCGGCGCGCTCATTTTCAACTGTGGCGCGTCCTCGGGCGGAACGGACATAATCGCGCTTATCACCAAAAAATACACAAAGCTGAACGTAGGCGTCGCGCTTATGATTGTGGATTTGATAATAATCGTCGTATCCATATTCACTTTCAAAGACGTTTCAACCGCGCTGTACTCCTTCCTCGGACTGTTTGCAAGAACCTTCCTTTTGGACGGAGTTATTGAAAGCTTCGGCAAAACAAAGTATCTTACCATAATCACAAAGCACCCCGAAGACATAGGCGAATACATATTAACCGTGGTAAACCACAGCTACACTATGTACGACGCGGAAGGCGGATACACGCACGAGCGCAAAAAGGTGATTGTAACGGTCTGCAAACGCAACGAAGCGCTTAAAATAAAGCTTAAAGTCAAACAGTTCGACCCCGAAGCGTTTGTAATCATTACCGACGCCAACGAAATTCTGGGCAAGGGCTTCGGCGGAACCTTTTAACGGCGCATACCTCATTACAACACAATTACAACAATTAACGGCGCAAGCAAAAACCGCCTTAATATGCGTTGTAAACTACTTCGAGATGCTTCGGCAAGCCTCAGCATGACACCATTCTGCCATTCTGAACGTCCTTTCTGTCATTCTGAGCGTAAGCGAAGAATCTGATTGTCCTAACCCCACCCCCTGCCCTTACGGCTGTTGAGAAGACTAAGGGGGGTGGCACCATCACAACAATCAAGCAAGCGCATATTAAAACCACAAAATCTGGAACGATATGAACGAAAAATCGGAAAAACGTCAAAAAATATTAAGGCAAGTCCGTTACTGGGCTGTTCTTAACTTAGGCACTGTGCTTACCGCTTTGGGCGTGGTGCTTTTTAAAGCGCCCAACAACTTCGCCACGGGCGGAGTAAGCGGTCTTTCAATCGTTTTAAGCAAATTCATAACGCCCATTAACGGCTTTACCGAAAAATTTTTAACGCAGACGGTTATTATGTGGATAATAAACGTGATTCTGCTTATATTCGGCTTTATATTTTTGGGGAAAGGCTGTTCTTTCAAAACCGCCTACTGCACGCTTGCGTACACGCTGGAATCAATCGCTCTCGAAGCGGTTTTAAAGGCGGTCAACGTCAAACTGCCTATGACGCAGCACGTCTTTCTCGAATTTGTGTTTGCAATGCTGTTAACGGGCGCGGGCGCGGCGATTTTGTTCAACTGCAAGGCATCCTCGGGCGGAACGGACATTATCGCGCTGATAATTAAAAAATACACAAGCATCAAAAACATAGGCATTGCGCTGTTTATAACGGACATTGTGATAGCCGCCTCCGCCTTCTTTATTTTCGGAGTTCAGACGGGGCTGTATTCGATACTCGGTCTGTTTGCAAAATCGTTTATAGTTGACGGCGTTATCGAAAACATAGGCAAAAACAAATACATAACAATCATAACAGCCAAGCCGGAGCTTATTTCCCCCTTTATTCTGGATACAATGCACCGCGGATACACCTCCTACAAGGCGACGGGCGGGTTCACGGGCGAAGAAAAAACCGTTATGCTTTGCATATTGAAGCGCGGCGAGGCGCTTAAACTTAAATACCGCGTACAGCAAGCCGACCCCGAAGCGTTTGTAATAGTTACCGACACAAACGAAATACTCGGCAAGGGCTTTCAGTCCGCAGATTAAAGCAGATTAAATCGGTTAAAAATAAATTTTAAGGCGCTGACAGCTAAAAGCTGTCAGCGCCCTTTTTTGTCTGCGCAAAAATTCATACATTGTAATAGCAGATTAAGAATATAACCGCAAGGGCTATAAACGCAAGCCCTACCCAAAGCATAAACGTGGTCTTATATTCACGGTCTTTTTTTGCGGCGCGGTATTCGTAAAAGTCCTTGTACTTTCCCTTTACGTCCTTTTTAAACAGGTCGAAAAACCTTATCACCGCAAACGCAAGCATATCGAAAGCCCCGCCGTTGCTCGCAAAAATTATCAGCCCTATTCCCGCAAGAATCACCCCCGGCACCAAAAACGCGTTGGAAAGTATTCCCATAATTTCCCTTGCGTTTTCCCGCACAGGCGCAACGGTATGAATTTTATAGCTTGCAAACATTATTAAAATTGCAACAGCCGCGCCGATTACGGCGGAAATAAGATACGGCAAAACCTTTTTCATAATTATTTTCCGTGCGTTTAAAGCTCTTTTTTGTATTTTTCGAACTCAGCCTCGTTACAGTAAATAAAGTGTCCCTGCGCAATTTCGCGCATAACGGGTTTATCTACGGAATAATCGTGCTCGGCTATGGGGTTGTAAACAATGCGCTTTCTGCCCTTTTCAAAGTTGGGGTCGGGCAGAGGAATAGCCGAAAGCAGTGATTTTGTATACGGGTGCAGAGGACGGGCAAACAGCTCGTCTGCGGGGGCAAGCTCTACCATTTTTCCGTAATACATAACGCCTATTTTATCTGAAAAATATTTTACAACCGATAAATCGTGCGCTATGAACAGTATTGTAAGCCCCAGTCTTTCCCTTAAATCGTTTAAAAGATTTATAACCTGCGCCTGAATTGAAACGTCCAGCGCGGAAATAGGTTCGTCCGCGATAATCAGCTCGGGATTTAAAATTATAGCCCTTGCTATGCCTATTCTCTGGCGCTGTCCGCCGGAAAATTCGTGGGGATACCTGCCGGCGTGCTCGGGCAGAAGCCCGACCAAATCGAGCATTTTATAAACCTGCTCGTCGATATACTTTTTGTCCTTTTCACCGCGGATAATAAGCCCTTCCGCTATTATATCTCGCACGGTCATACGCGGGTCAAGCGAAGCAACGGGGTCTTGAAAAATCATCTGCATTTTGTAGATTATTCTGCTTTTCCTTGCGTTGCGTTCGTCCGCCTTAGCCGCCTTTATGTTCTCGGTCTGTTCGGTTAAAACCGCGCGGTACTTTTCTTCCGCCGTCTTTAAGCGCTCGGCGTAATCCGCCCTGACTTCCGTCTGTCCGTCCGCTTTATCGGCCTTTATAAGCTTTTTCACTTCCGAAGCTTCCGCTCGGTATTCGGCGCGCGCAGTCTTTACCGCGTTTTTATACGAACGCGTTCCCGCGCAAATTCTCTGTCCTTTAAAATAAATACTTCCGCTTGTAATGTCGTAAAGCTTTATAACGGAACGCCCCGTAGTGGTTTTTCCGCAGCCGCTTTCGCCTACCAGCCCGAAAACCTCGCCCTTATGAATTTCAAAGCTTACGTCGTCCACTGCGCGAAGCTCCTGCCCCGCGCCCATTTTAAAGTACTGGCAAAGATGCTCTACCCTCAGCAAAACCTCGGGCGCGCCCTTAGTATCGGGGTTGTCAATCATAGTTTAACTCCTCCCGCTTTTTTCATTCTTTCTATTCTTTCCGTAACGGCCTTGGGCGGTTCTACCTTAGGCGCGTCGGGGTGCAAAAGCCACGTTGCCGCATAGTGGGTATCGGAAATTCTGAACATGGGCGGCTGCTCCTCGAAGTCAATCTGCATAGCGTATTTGTTGCGCTCTGCAAAAGCGTCGCCCTTGGGCGGAAAAATCATATCCGGCGGTGTACCGGGGATAGCTTCCAGCTTTTCCTTTGTGTCCAAATCGGGCATAGAGGATAACAGCGCCCAGGTGTAAGGGTGTGCGGGAGCATAAAAAACGTCCTCCGCAGTGCCTATTTCCACAATTTTACCCGCATACATTACGGCAACTCTATCCGCCATATTCGCAACCACGCCCAAATCGTGCGTGATGAATATTACGGAAAGCTCTCTTTCACGTTTTACTTTGTTAATAAGCTCTAATATCTGCGACTGAATGGTAACGTCCAGCGCGGTAGTCGGCTCGTCGCAGATTAATATATCGGGGTTAGCCGAAAGCGCGATTGCTATAACTATTCTCTGGCGCATACCGCCCGAAAACTCAAAGGGATACTGCTTGTAGCGCCTTCTCGGTTCGGGTATGCCCACTTCTTCCAAAAGTTTAAGCGCGCGGGTTTTAGCCATACGGCGAGTAACCTTGTAAACCACGCCCGAAGCTTTGGCTTTAAGATAGTCTATCATACCGACGGTGGTTTTGTCGAAGTCAATCGCATCGTTTTCCGCAATTTTTTTATCGAGGTTTTCGCGGACGCGGTTTATAAGGGCTAAAATTCCCTGCCGCGCCTCCTCCTTATCCGTTGCGTTCAAATACAGTCCGACCGCCGCTTTAAGGCTGGATTTGAAAGTATAAAGGCTGTTGTCCTTTACAATTTCAAGCTTATCTATCGCGTTTTCTACCCCTTGAATTAAAACTTGTACTGCTTTTGATATATCAGCTTTATTACAATCCGTATTGTAAAATACCGAAATCTGTTCGTCGATAATCTTTATTGCTTGCTTTTTGCGCTCTATTGAAAGCTTGTTTGAATAAATGATACCCTGCTTTGCGTTCGCAATAAAGTCGAGCATAAAATTATCGTCAAGATATTTTCTTAAAAACTTATTAAGCTCGGCAACGCTTAAATCGGGCAAAGGCTCGGGCGAGAAGGTAAGATAATAGCCCATTGCGAAGAAGTTAGGTTCTGTGAACGCAACCGCCTCGCTGAGGATTTCCCGCACCTTTTCAAGCTTTTCAGAAACGCTTGCCCAGTCTACCTGTTCGTCCGCGGTTTTTTCCGCACGTCCGAAAAGCCTGCGCACAAAAGTTGTGCATTGCTCCAAAAAGGGTACTTTTATGCACTTTTTAATTTCTTCAAGTATATTTTTCAGTTCGTCCGCGCGGGCGCAGACAACGTATTGTTCGTATGCTTCGCCCGAAATTCTTACAATTTCCGCCACGTCGCGGCGGACGTCTTTAAGCGCGTTTTTTTCTATTCTGAAAAGCACGTCGCCTATTTCCGCAAGCGCGTCGTCCGCGGCTTCCTTTGCCTTGTTGTACGCGTTTTCAAGCTCTAAATGCTTGTATTCGAACTTGTTGAAGTCGGCGCACTTTTTCTTGTTTTCGGCAATAATTTCCGCGTTGTCCGCGCCGCGCGCCCCGTCCATGCACTCGTTTAACAGCGAAAGCATTGCGTTAAAGTCTTTTCTGCTCTCTCTTTGCGAAATTTTGCCCTTTATAAGCATTGCTTCGGTAAGCTGTTTGCCCACGCGCATTATGGGGTTTAAGCTGGACATAGGGTCCTGGAAAATCATTGCGATTTTATCACCGCGGAGCTTATGAAAGCCCTCCTCGGGAATTTTGAACAAGTCCTGTCCGTCGTAGATTATTTCTCCGCCCTCTTTGATTGCATTGCCGGCGAGTATTCCCATAATCGCGCGGTTTGTAACCGACTTGCCCGAACCGCTTTCGCCTACCAGCGCCAGCGTTTCGCCCTTGTACAAATCGAAGCTTATATCGCGCACCGCCTGAACCTTTCCCCTGTCCGTCCGGAAGGAAATTTTTAAGTCTTTAACGGATAATTTAACTTCCTTTTGGTTCATATCAGCCCTCCGTACCGCGAAGCGACGGGTTAAACGCGTCGCGCAAGCCGTTTCCGAATAAGTTGAAGCTGAGCATAAGCAACGCTAAAAATATCGAAGGGAACAGCGCGATGTGCGGCGAGGTTTCCATAAGCGCCTGACCGCCAGCAATAAGCGTGCCGACGCTTGTTATATTGCCTGACGAAAGATTTATAATGCCCAGATAGCTTAAATTCGTTTCCGAATAAATCATAGACGGTATAACCAGCGCGCTGCCCGTTACAAGCGTGCCCAGAGCGTTGGGGAAAATGTGCTTGAACATAAGCCGTGCATCGCTTGCGCCCAAAGTCCTTGCCGCCAAAACGTATTCGCGGTTTTTAAAGCGGTAAAACTGCATTCGCGTAGAACCTGCCATACCTATCCAGCCTGTTAAGAAAAATGCTAAAAACAGCACTAAAATCTGGCTTGAAGCGCCCATATGCAGTTTTAAAAGCGTGATTATTATCATCATAGGCACGGCTGAAAGAATATCCGAAACTCTTTCCATAACAAGGTCTATTTTTCCGCCGTAATAGCCTTCTACCGCGCCGTAAATTGCGCCGACTGCCATATTGACTATTGCAACCGCTATTGCGAATATAAACGAAAACCTTGCGCCCGAGGCAAGACAGGTTAAAATATCCTGTCCGTCGCCCGTGGTTCCGAACAAGAACAAGGGTTTTTTAATACCGTCATTTCTGTGATTGTAAACATAGTATTCGTAATAGTTTATTCTGCACTGCACGCCCGTAGGCACAGGCCTTGCATATGCGTAGAAGTAAGTTTCGCCGTCCTTTTCAAAGCCGTTTTCGCCCTCTATTCTTAAAGAATTGTAAGGATAGCTGTCATCCTCGCCCGCTTTATACGTCCAGTAGACGGGGATAACGTTGTCGTTTTCATCGTAGACTATGCGCGTCCTTGTAGTGCCTTCGGTCTTGAAGTAGTAGTTTGCGTCCTCCGCGTCCTGACTTGCCTTAGGTCTGTCGGCAACCCTTACGGTGGGGTAAATAACCTGTATGCCCGTTTCGTCCTGATAGGCGGTTAAACGCGCGTATTCTTCCATTGTGAAATTTCTGTAAATACAGCCTGCGGAATAATAGCTGTCCTCGCGGAATTTGTACATTCCGCTGTCCAACAGCTCGTACTTCTGATTTTTTACGGCGTTGTGTCCCGTTTCCTCGCCCATGGCGTAGAGGTATTTGAACCTTGCTTTGCCCGCTTCCTTAACACTGCAACCGTCCCAGAAATTCGTATTAGCAAAAAGGGTTGATTTGGGAAGGGTTTCGCGGAAATAAGTATCCTTATACGAAACGCTGTACGGCGTGCAGAAGGGCGCGATTATGGCGAAGAGAATAAGCGCTAAAATTATCACCGCGCCTACTACCGAGCCTTTGTTTTTGCAGAAGCGGTTGAAGGCGTCCCTGAAATAGCCTATGGGCTTGGTTTTAGGCTTTGCATCGTGAAAGGTATCGTTTTTTGAAGTGAACTGAAATTTTTCTTTGGGGATAGATTTAACTTGTTCCATAATTATTTAGCCCCCATTCTTATTCTGGGGTCGATAAAGCCGTAGCTTATATCAACCACTATGCCCGCCGCAAGTCCGACAAGGCAGTAAAAACCCGATAACAGCATAAAAAAGTCGTAGTCCTGAGCGTTTATCGACTGGATATAAAGTCCGCCTACGCCGGGGATAGAGAACATACTTTCAATTATAAGCGAGCCTGAAAGCACGCTGATAAATTCGGAAAGTATAGACGGGAAAATTACGACCATTGCGTTCCTTAAAGCGTGGCGGAAGGTCGCCTGACCGCGCGTTAAGCCCTTTGTTCTTGCCAGCAACATAAACTCGCCCGTTAAAACCTCGGTAAGCTCGGCGCGGGTGAACCTTGTGTAGCCCGCAATCGAACCGAGGCAGAGCGACAGCACCGCAGGAAGCATAGAACGGAACATTTCCCATGAAAAATAGTCGTAGCCCGACAGCATGGTCAGCGGGAACCAGTCCAGCTTATAGCAGAATACATACTGTATTACAAGTCCCAGAACTATTGAAGGCAGTGAAATAAGCAGAATGACTACCGTGGAAATAATCTGGTCCTGCCATTTGTTCTTTTTAAGCGCCGCAAAAATTCCCAGACCTATGCCTATGGGCACGCCTATAAGCGAGGAATAAATGTTGATTAATATTGTCGGCGGAAGTTTTTCCAAAAATATGTCCCATACGGGCTGATTGCGGTAGTCCGCCATGGTTACGCCTATGCCGAAATCGCCGTACACGAAAATTCTTTTAAGATATATGAAAAGCTGGGTAAGGATTGGAACGCGTTCGTAACCCGTAACCAGACCGTTGGCGTCGTATTGAATATTTTGTATATAGCCCCTTGCCTCAAGCTGGGCGTAGACAATTCTGGCGTCCTCGCCTGCCTGCACCGTAACAACTATCGGCAAAAGCTTGATAAGCACAAAGCATATAAGCATAATTACGCTGAAAGACAAAAGCATAAGCCCCAGTCTTTTCATAACGTATTTAAACATATACATTACCTGCTTTACCTCCCTTTGTTTATGTTAAAAACAAGCGGAGGCGGAAAACAATTCCGTCCCCGCCGCTTTAACTGTATTATTTATTGTTTAATCTGCCGATTTTTTATACTCGGCTTCAAGATTGTGTCTTGAAGAATAACTCTTCCACTCTTTATCGGTATAGTTGACGCGTACATACCGCATACCGCCGTAACCCATAAAGTAGTTGTAGTCTTCCGCGAGGTAAGAGAACTGCATGCCCAGCATAGTTGCGGAATACTGATAGTTTGTGGGAATACTGTAATACTTGGTTATAACAAGTTCTTCAATCATTGCCATAAGCTGAAGTCTTGCTTCCTCGGGAATTGCGCCCGAGCCCCAGTTATTCTGGTAGCGGTCTTTGCTTTCAGCAAGTCCTTCAAGGCAGCGAGCAAGGTTCATTATAGGCATTGTAAAGGTCTTTCCCGCGTCCGCATAATCGCCGGCAGGCATAGTGAACGTGATTGTTTCGGTTTCGGTATCCCACCAGCTGGAATAAGTCCATTCGGGGTCAACGTACAGGCTGATAAAGTTTGCGGGGTTAAGCGGGTTGCCGCCGAAGCCCGTGCCCGACGCGATTTCGTATGCGCCTGCGCGGAAGTCGTCCGCCCACTTATTGCCCGTGGAAGAATCGAACGTGATTGTGATTTTACCCTCTAACGGGGTGTCGGCAACCAAATTATTGAATACCTTTACTATATAATCGTAGTCGCGCCTTGTGTTGGGGTTATCAACCGAAGTGCCGTAAACAAACTGAATGTTTTTGCTTGCGTCATAGCCGTAGTATTCTGCGTTAGCAACAAGCTTGTTATAAGCTTCGTTTACAAGCTCCTTAGCCAAAGTCGGGTTGTAGCCGTTGAGCGCCTCGTAAGCGGCGTCCATAGTAGGATACTCGTGGGTGCCGTCGGACCATTTATCGCCGTCGAGCTTGGTGAAGCCGTAAGCGCGGAGAAGCGCCTGTTTTGCGTAAACGGTGTCGCGGTAAACGCCGCCGTTATCTATATCGTAATAGTACATAGAGTTGACTATACCGTATGCGGGCTGCATTGCGGTGGTTGTTTCCGCGTTGTAATCCGCACGGTCGATAGCAAGCGAAACGGCTTTTCTGAATTCGTCGATAGCAAGCAAGCCGTTGTTTCTTCCGCTCTTTTTAAGAACGTCGAGCCCTGCATAGAGGTTAAGCGAGAAGGTGCCCGTTCCGGGGGTGAAATAGGTGTACTTGGAATCTCTGAAATCGTCCTTGTGCGTTACGTCGATTGCTATTGTATCCAGCGTGCCGTTGAAAAAGCCCATCCACTGCGTGGTTGTTTCTTTAATAGCTTCGCAGGAGATTTTTTCTACCTTGTACTGGTCTTTGTTGTCGTCAAGCTTGTAGCCGTACCAGTGTTCGTTCTTTGAAAGCGTGTAGGATTTGCCCGACTGGTATTCAGTCAGCTTGTAAGGACCCCAGCTTGCCGAGGTTGCAAGCGTGGTGTTGTAGTTGGTCCATTTTAACGTAGAACCTGCCTGCGGTTCCTTTTTGCAGCTTTCGTACAGGTCTTTCTTTACCAGCGGAAGGCTTGAAAGGTTGTAAGCCGCACGGTAGTTAAGACTTCCGTCCTTGTTAAGAGGATACAGCGGGTTTATAAGACACATAACGAATTCATACTCGCCCGCCGCGTAGAAGCCTACGTCGCTGAACTTAATATCCGTATGGGTATTACGCACCTTTATACCGATGCAGTTTGCATTATCTGCGCCCACTTCAAGGTCGCTTATATATGCCTCGTAAATTGCCTTAGCAGTAACTTCGGAACCGTCCGCGGGGTCAACGTAAACGGTTTCATCGGTTATTGCAACCCACTGGGGACATTCCGCCGAACCGTCGGGAGTTGTTGCGCCCTCTAATGCAAAGAAGTTCCACATATCGAGGTAGAGCGTTTCGCCCGCGTCAATCGCCGCCTGATTGGAAGCGTAGCCCTGCGAGGCAACCGTTTCGTACGTTTCGGGCACATCTTTATTGAAATAGTAGCCCGCGTTTACAAGCGCGTTGGAGCCGTTGTAATAGGAGTTTGCGCGGAAGTTTTTGAAATCGGGGTTGAGCTGTTCCTGCATGGAATAGACGAAATCTTCCGCCTTGATGGGCGTACCGTCGTCCCATTTAAGGTCGTCGCGGAGGGTAAACTTCCACGCGTAACCGCCCGCATCCTTCTGGGCCTGCGTGTAGCCGAATTTTGCGTCTACGGAAGCGGTTACGTCTTCAAGCTTGGTTGCCGCCGAATATTTGACGGAATAACCGCCGCTTACGATTGCATCGGTGTTGACGGTGCCATCGGCGTTGAACTTGCCGCCCTTGTTCTCGTCAAACAAATAATCGAACTCGAAGAACCCTGAGTTGATGTAATCGATAATCTGCGTATCGTTATTGTCACGATAAGTCATCAGGTTCCAGTCAGAAGGCATTGCTATAGTATAGCTGTTATAGGTAATTCCGTCCGCGGTTTTGCGGCAACCGGTTAAACTAGCCGCCACGGAAGAAGCCATAACCACGGTAGTTGCAACCGCCGCAATTTTCTTCCATTTTTTTGCCATTTTTATAACCTCCAAAAAATTTATTTCCTGTCTTAGTTTGCCGCTTAAAATTTTATTAATACCCCGATGCCTTTAACAGTCTTTACATTTGCGTTAGTTAATAACGCAAATGAGGGTACCCTCATTTGCGTTAGTTAATAACGCAAATGAGGGTACCCTCATTTTGAATTTTTATTCGGCTTTTTTATGAAACCGCACCTTAATGCAATTTATTTAACATTTATACTATCATTCTACGCGCTGTCTGTCAAATAAATTTATTAAAAAATTCAAAAATTTTTAAAAATTAATACATTTTTTATTCAAAAAGTTAAATAATTACAATTTTATAACATTTTTAACGCTTTCAAAATGAATAAATGTATTTTGAAGTAATAATTATGCAATTATTCTGCGCAGTATGCAGTACGGGCGCGGGCGCATAAAAAGCGCAAAAACCCCGCGCGCATACCTTTGCGTGCGGGGTTAATACATTATTACTTATAATTATTTAACAAGCTTTACTGCGGCTTTGGTTTTTTCCTCGATTTCGGCGGGCGTGCCCGTCATCATCCAGCTTCCGCCGCAGGCGATAATTTTATCGTATGCGAGGTATTCCAGAATATTATCTGCGGAAATACCGCCTGTGGGCATAATTTTAAGGTAAGGGAACGCCGCGCAGATTGCTTTGATGGTTTTAAGTCCGCCGTAGTTGGAAGCGGGGAAGAATTTCAGCACGGTCAAACCCTTTGCTATCGCCGCCATAGCCTCGGTAGGGGTGACGATACCGGGGAGATAAAGCATATTGTGCTGTTTACAGCAGTCGGCAACCTCCTCGGAAAAGCCGGGGGAAACTATAAACTTCGAACCGGCTTTAATGGCTTTTTCGCACTGCTCGCGGTTGATTACCGTGCCCGCGCCGACAAGCATATCGGGATAGGTTTTTACGGTAAGCGCTATTGCTTCCGCCGCGCAGGGCGTACGGAAGGTGATTTCCGCGCAGGGCAGACCGCCGTTTATAAGCGCCTGCATTTTGGGCAGAGTTTCCTCTATGGAATTAAGCACCACTACGGGAACTATCTTCGTTTGTTTGATTTTTTCTATAAGTTGTTCTTGCGTCATTTTTCTCCTCCGAAATTTTTTCAGCGGTGACATTATAGCATACTGAATTAATAAATGCAATACCGCATTTAATTTTTTTAAAGCAAAAGCGGAGGGCGATTTATAATCGCCATCCGCCGTATTCAGCGTTTAGTTTATTAATTAATATTAAAACTTCCAGTCCTCTACCTTCATACCCCAGCAACGTCTGCGTTTTGCAAGCTCGGGATTAAAGCTTTTCCACAAATTCTGGATATATTTATTATCTTCGAGCATGGGACCTGTTTCAAGGTACTTAACGCCCAGCTTATTAAGTCCGACAAGGCAGTTGTGCAAAATCATTGCCACCGCGCCTTTGTTTTTATGCTCTTTTGCAATGCCTATGCTCATCATATCGGCAACTTCGACGTGCTTCATAGCTTTTAAATAAGGAATAAAGCCGAACGGGAAAATATGCCCCCTGCCCTTTTGCATAACCTCGTTAATGGAAGGCATCATAAAGCCGTAGGCAACGACCTCGTCGTCCTTTACGACTACGGTTGCAAGCTCGGGAATAAGCACCTGGTAAATGGTGTCCATTTCGCGTTTTTTCTGCTTTTCGTTAATGGGCGTAACGCCGTAAAGGTGCGCGTACGCTTCATCAAGCACGCCGAGGCACTTCATTATCCACTCGCTGAGCTTCTTTTTGTCGTGCTTCAACAGATAAGCTACGTCCAGAACCTCGAAGTCGTATTTTTCCATTATTTCGTCGTTGAGCTTTTCAAGGCGCTCGTCCTTTTCGGGAACGGCAAGCCTTAAACAGTGCCAGTCAACGACCTTATATGCGCCGAGCTTTTCCATATGCTCGACGTAATACGGATAGTTGTAAATCTCTATATAAGTACTGTCGCGGTCGAAACCGTCTATAAGCATACCCTCCTCGTTGAGGTCGGAAAAGCTCATAGGGCCGATAACCTCTTCCATTCCGACTTCGCGCGCCCATTTGAAAACTTCGTTGAAAAGCGCTTTTGTTACTTCGAAGTCGTCTATAACGTCGAAGCGGGTGAAGCGCATCTGTTTTTTGCCGAACTTTTCGTTGGCGCCGCGGTGCCAGATTGCCGCGATTCTGCCCGCGATTTTACCGTCCTTATAGGCAAGAAACATTTTGCAGTCGGCAAAGCGGAAAGCGTCGTTGGTTTCGGGGTCGAACTCCGCAAACTCGTCCATATACAGGTTGGGACAGGCGTAGGGGTTGCCCTTATACAAATCTATAAGAAATTTGAAAAACTTCTTTTTATCGCGTTTGGAAGAAATTTGTTTTACTTCAATCATATTTAACAAACTACGGTCTGCGGCGGTTTTTTACCGCGGATTGAGGCCGTAAATTTACTCCTTTTTTTCATATAACGTTTACGGAAAAACCGCTTTTGTTTTTATAATTTATTCCGTCCGCAAACGTACTCTTTTAATATTTTATCACAATTTGCCGATAATGTCAAACACAATAAACACATAAATACGGCGCGGATAGCATGGGCTATCCGCGCCGTGAACGGTTTATATAAATTATAATTAACGGCCTTTTTTGAGTTTTCTTATTTTGTGCTTGATGGGGAACGCCCAGCAAATGGAAATTATCCAAAGCAAAAGATAGCATATACCGCTTATCCATGCGAACGACTGCACGGACGCAAGCACCGCGTTCATAATGCTTGTAGCCTGCTCGGTTGTAACCGCTGCGTTTGCCGCATTGCCTATTGCCTGAGCTATGGTATCTATAAACTGGTTATACAATTCGGGGAAAGCCGTTGCCAGCACGTTTTTAACCATAAGCGGAACTATATAGAATATTATGCACGGCCATGCGCAGAACAGCTTAACGTACCACATCATAAACCGTTTGTTTTTTGCGAACATATGGAAGAACGCAAACAGGAAAAGTATAAGCCAGAGAATGATAAAGAAGCCTATACCTATAAATATATATCCGTAATAGCCGAACACCGCCTCGTTACCGCCGACCGCGTTTTTGATTGCGCTTTTAAGCGAGCCTTCCAAATCGTCGCCGATAAAGTCTTTGGCAAGCCCTTCGCCCATGGCGCGGTAGGTTGTGTATTTGACAACTTCTTTTTCGCCGTTTTCACCGCCGGCGTTTTCGTCGGGGTTGACGTCGGGTTTTTCGTCGGGGGATATGTCGGGGTTTCCGCCGCCCGTTTCGCCGTTGCTGTCCGCGGGTTCGCCTTCGGCAAGCGCAAGCTTGGAAAGCATAAGGAATTTAACAATCGAAGTTTCCGCGCCGTCATCGGCGGGGTCGGGATTTTCGGGCGGTTGCGTACCGCCGCCGTTGCTTCCGCCGTTACCGCTGTTTGCAAAACCTGCGATTATGTCGCTGAGATTAAAGTCGCCTACGCCGCCGAGCATTTCCGAAGCCATAACGGATATCATAGCTTCGACGGTGAAATTATCCTCGCCCGTTACGTCGTCGCGGGTGTGTTCGACTGTTTTGTCGTAAAGCTCGGTAATCTGCTTTGTTATGTCGGCTTTCTGCTCGGGGGTGAGTTTATCTATTTCCTCGCTGTTTTCGGAAAGCCCGTCTATGTAGTTTATTATCGTATCGGAGGCCTCCTGCGCGCTTTTGGCGCTATCAAGGCTGTCAATCGTCTTTTGCAAATCCTCCGCGACTACAAGGTCGGCGTATTCTTTGGGAAGATTTTCTTTTAGCGCGGGCACTACCACCGCTTTTACAACGGCGCTCTGCACAATATTGCCCGCGGCGTTGAACGCGTTGCCGAAGCCGGATATAAGCGTGCTTTTAAGATTTGTAACAAAGCCTTTTTCTTTATGGAAAAACAATTCGTCCATAAGCGTTTCCGCTTTGTCCTGCGCGCTGAAAACCGTAAGCGAATTTTTAGCCGAAACGGATATATCGGCTTTAAGCTCGTCGAAAATTTCGTTTACAAGCTGTGTGACAAGCTCGGTTACGTCAACTTCTTTAAGCAGGTCTTTAATTGTGACGTCGCCGTTATTCTCGTTACCTTCGTTGCCTTCACCGCCTTGGTCGCCCTCGTTGCCCTCGTTGCCTTCGGAGCCGTTATCCGAACCGCCCTCACTGCCCTCGCCGTTTGTTTCGCCGCCGAGTTCTTCATAAGTTACCGCACCGCCGTTATTGTCGGGGTTTAATTCGGGGGTTTCGCCCTCGGAGCCGTTTTCACCCGCGTTTTCACCGCCCGTTTCGCCCGAGCCGTTATCCGAGCCGTTTCCGCTTCCGTCAATGGAACCGTCGAGCGACCCGTCGATTGAATCGCCCGCCTGCTCGATAAAGCTGTTTATTTTTGTTACGGCAACGTCGGTTATTACGCCTCTTAAAGTTTTATCGCCGACAATGGTTGCGAGGTTAATTTTTACCACCGGCATAAAAAACAGTGAAAGCGACGCAACTATGCAAAGTATGCATACCAGCAGGTTTACGGGTATCAACTTTTTTTGCAGACGCTTTATTTCCTGTGCCCTTGTTCTGCGCATATATCTCTCCCTGTCCGTCAAAATTTTTGTTTTTTTCAGTATATTACAGTATATACATATAAAAAAGCTTTGTCAATTATTATAAAAGTCTTAAAACCGCGTTTGACCGCCCAAAATTAACCTTTTTCATAAAAAACACAGCAGGGCGCGCCGCTTTTTAAGCGGCGCGCCCTGCGCTATCCCCCCGAATATGCGCCGTTTAACGCGTGTTTTACGGGAGTATACAGATTATTTTATTCTGTGTTTTTTCTGGCGTTTCAGATATGTTTTAAACAAAAGCTGAATGTCGTTATCATCGAGATAGGGATAAAATTCGTCTATATTCAGGGTGCTGTCCTCGTCCCTGCAATAATCTTTTACAATTTCGTGCCAGCAGTTTTTGCTGACGAACGGCATCATATCCCTGTCTATATGTCCAGCTTTTGCGCGTTTGATAAACAGCTCGTCAATGTCTTTATCGTCGGCAAACGGCAATAAATCTTTCACTTTAAGCCCCTTGAAGGTTTCGCCCTCGCACTTCAAAAGCTTTTTCATAATCAGCGAAATGTCGCCCTCGTCCAAAAACGGAAGCACTACCGTCATATTCATTTCAAGCTCGCCGTACAGAAATTCGTCCACAAGATTGTGGAGCGTCTGCTTATCCATAAACGGCGCGATTTCCTCTAATTTTTTAGCTACGTCGGAATATTTTACTCCGCCGTTTGCCTCTGCCCCCGCAGTATGCGCCGTTTGCGCGTATTCGCCTGAGTTTTCCGCATCGCCGTTACGCCCGCCCGAGCCGTTCATATCCGCGCCGTTAGCGTCCGTTTCGTCGTCATCGTCGTCCCAGCCGAAGCCGTGCGCTTTAAGCTTATCGTTGACAACCCGGTCAATGCTGTCAAGCTTCTTTTTTATTTTAAGTTCCACGCCCTGCAAACGCTCCTCAACGTCCTTTAATATCTTTTCGAAATCGTTCATAATTTTACTATTCCTCCCATATATATGCGTTCGTTTTTAGTTAACAGCGGTAAAAGCTCGGACAAATCGGTTTTGATTTTACGCTCTTTAACCGCCTTTAAAATTGCCAGCCGTTCTTTCGGCGAAAACTGGTACAGCACGTCCGTCAGGTTCACTTTAATTTTACCGCCGATAATGCCGTCTACCACGAATTCCCTGCTGTGGCCTTTGAACAAGTCGTTTTCGTCGAACTGAGCGGTCTGCCCCATGCAAAGCAGTTCTTCAAACGAAACGCGGAAAAGCCTGCACAGCTCGGCGAGGTTGTCAACGGAAGGCAACGTTTGACCGAGTTCCCAGCGGGAAACTGCCTGACGCGTAACGTAAAGCACTTCCGCAAGACCGTCCTGGCTGTAACCGTTGCGCACCCTCAATTTATGTATTTGTTCGCCCACTGCCTGAAAGTCAAGCATATTGCCGCTCCTTTTAATAAAACGCGGGTTAAAAATAGCGCTGTCCCGACGTTTGTAAGTTTATTGTAGCACGCCTTGCCGCCCGTTGCAAGCAAGCAATAGTTGCGCAACTTTAAGTTTACTATTATGAACCGAAGCCGCGGGCGCGTACTGCGCCCGCGGCTTTTATGTTAATCTTTAAGGAATGGTTTTTGAACCAGTTTCGTCCTCTAAGCCAAGCAAATAATCGCTTGTGACTTCCAAAGTTTTGCACAATAACCTTATCATTTCTATCGAGGGTTGACTTCTTCCGTTTTCCCACGAGAAAATGCTGTCATCGGTTGTATTTACGGCAACGGCAAGCTCTTTTTGGGTGAGCTTCATTTCTTTTCGGGTTTCCCTAAGTCTGACTGCAAATATATCCATAACATTATTTTGCCGTAAAAATTACGGCAAAATCTTGACAACCGTAAAAATTACGGTTAAAATAGGTATAATTATGGAAAACAATGAATTAAATAGAAGCTGTAAAGACTGTGTGTTTTTTGTACAGCATTACGCTGAGGTTGACGGAGAGTTTTGTGCGGTTTTCTGCGGGCACTGCATTTGTCTTGAAGACAAGGCGCGTGAAAACTTTATTGTGACGCAAAAAGATAAGTGCGGACATTTTAAATACAAAGCCGAACTGATTGCAAGGCTTTAACATACGTTATAAACCGCCACCCTACCCCCCTCGCCGCAGGGCAGGGGGTAAGCTTTGGATGACAAACGGATAGGATAATCAGATTCTTCACTGCGTTCAGAATGACAGTAACCCGTCATTTCGACCGAACGAAAGCGAGCGGAGAAATCCCAAAGTCTTATGCGCTTGCACGGGGGGATTTCCCGACTACGCCCGAAATGACCGATAAAATGTGCGGGGCAATCTTGAAGGATTGCCCCGCACGTTAGCATACTCGCCATATTCAACATATTTAGCATATTACTTTTTGTCGTCAGTATTCGGCTCGACCGCCTCGCCTTGGTCGGGTTCGCTTTCTGTTGCGGACGTGTTTTGCGGTTCGGGCTTGGTTTTCTTTTTAAACAGCGACTTAACCGCTTCAACCGCCTTTGCAAACAGCCCCTGCGGTTTTTGCTGTATGATAACCACGTTATCCTCGTCCAAAGATTTGGTAATTTCAACCTCCTCGTACTCGCAATACTCTGGCGTTATCGCCTTGCCCGTGGTTGCGTTGAAAAAGCGCGCGTGTTCGCAGTCAATGGCAACGCTTATTTCCGTTTTTTCCTTAACGGGGTATTCGTTGCTCATTTTTAAAATGGCTTTGCCCGCGCCGACTTCGCCGTGAACGTTGATTATGTCGCCCAAAAGCTCTATCATGCCCACTTTAAGCTTAAACGAACAGTCTTTGAATTTTTCGAAACGTTCGGACTTTTCAAAAATAAGATTTTCGGGGCGGACGCCGTATACAAGCTGTTTGCCCTCGTAATTTTTAAGAAGCTTTTTCTGCTCTGCGGTGAGTTTGATTTTTTCACCCGTACCGTCAAGCACGAAACAGCCGTTTTCCATTACGCCGTGCAGAAAGTTCATTGCGGGCGTGCCTATAAAGCCCGCGACGAACATATTTGCAGGGTTTTTGTATACCTCGTTCGGCTCGCCTATCTGCTGGATATATCCGTCCTTCATTACGACTATTCTCGACGCCATGGTCATAGCCTCAATCTGGTCGTGGGTGACGTAAATGGTTGTTGCGCCGACTTCCTCGTGGATACGTACGATTTCACTGCGCATTGCGACGCGGAGCTTTGCGTCGAGGTTGGAAAGCGGTTCGTCCATCAAAAAGACCTTAGGACGTCGCACGATTGACCTGCCCAGAGCAACGCGCTGTCTTTGTCCGCCCGAAAGCGCGCGGGGCTTTCTGTCAAGATAGGGCGTAAGCTTTAATATTTTAGCCGCTTCCCTCACCCTTTTATCTATTTCGTCCTTGGGAACTTTCCGCAGTTTAAGCGCGTAAGCCATATTGTTATAGACGGTCATTTGCGGATAGAGCGCGTAGGACTGGAAAACCATTGCAATATCCCTGTCCTTGGGCGCGGCGCTGTTCATAATTTTTCCGTCGATAAGAAAATCGCCGTAAGAAATTTCTTCAAGCCCCGCAATCATTCTTAAAGTTGTGGATTTTCCGCACCCCGATGGCCCTACGAACACGATAAATTCTTTATCCTTAATATCGATAGAAAAATCGTGCACTGCGTGAACGCCGCCGTCGTAAACCTTGTTTACTTTGATAAGTTGAACCGAAGCCATTTTTATTTTACCGCCTTATCTATATTGTCTTTATTGCCCATTGCTGGGATAGCGCCGTAGCCCGCCGTTGTATACGCCCCGCATTTGCAGGCAAAATCAAGTATTTTTTTATAGTCCGTCGTTCCGTTGACAAGGGTTGCGGGAACAAGCTTTTCTTGCATAATCTGCGCTATAATTCCGCCGAAAAAGCTGTCGCCCGCGCCCGTGGTGTCAACGGTTTTTACCTTGTAGCCGTTGCAGATAAACTTGCGCCCGTCCGCAAGATACAGCTTTGCACCCTTGCCCCCGTCCGTGACCAAAAGCATTTTAAGGTTGCCCTTAAAGCACGTTTTAACCGCGTCCTCCGCCGGTAAATCCGTTAAAAATTCCAGCTCGTCACAACCGACCTTTATTACGTCCGCATAGGCGGAAAATTCGTTGACAACCGCTTTAAGCTCCGTTTTGCTTTCCCACAGGTTGAACCTTAAATTAGGGTCGAAGCAGATAACCGCGCCCGATTTTTCAGCCCTTTCTATAAGCGCTTTGTGCGCGGCTTTGGCTTGTTCGGTTTTAAGCGCGACGCTGCCGAATTCCAGAATATCGCCCGCGGTAAACTCAACGTCTTTGAAATCTTCTTCCGTAAAATGCAGGTCAGCCGCGGCTTTTCTGTAAAAGCTGAACTCCCTTTCGCCACCGTCTTTAAAGCTTACGAACGCAAGCGAGGTATCGTATTTATCGCTTTTTGAAATAAAAGTTACGTCAACGCCCTCGTTTTTAAGCGTTTCTATCAAAAAATCGCCGAAGCCGTCGTTGCCGACCTTGGTAAGGTATACGGCTTTCTGACCGAGCTTAACCGCCTGCACGCACACGTTTGCGGGGGCGCCGCCCGCGTTTTTTATAAACTGCTTTGTTTCTTTAAGACCGCCCGTGCCGACCGACTGAAAGTCGATTAACAGCTCGCCTATGGAAAATAACTTACTCATAAAAGGCTATATCCTTAAAATTTACTTGATTGCCGTTGGAATAAAACGCGAAGTTTTTTCTGCGCATATCGGGGAACCTTGCCGTAAGACAGACGGTGTCGTCAAGATACACGGTGAGAATTTCGCCCTCGATTATGATATCTACGCCGTATTCCTTGCCCGCCGTATATGCGAACGGCACCGAAGCGAGCGGTTTGCCGTAACGGACTATGCTTGATATGCCGTTATAGCAGACAAGTCTGCTGTTTTTTGCGTCGAACGCAACCGCGGAAGCGCCGAGGCGGTTATTATACTTTCCGTCAAGCCCGAAGGTAATGCCGAAGTTTCCGCCGAAGTCATCAACCGAAAATTTGAAGCTTATGCGCGTTATATTTGTGGCAAGCCTTTCCGCGCCCTTTGCCGAGAAGGTTTTGCCGAAAGACGCGCTTTCTATCTTTTCACCGTCGATAAAGCTGTAACTCACCTGCTTTGAAAAGGTTTGCTTTACGTTGGATACCATTACCGCGCACAGCTCGCCGTTGGAAAGCTGTTTTATTTCGTGGGCGACGAGGTTTCCGCCCCAGTCAAACTCGCCGGTGCTTCCGCCCGTAAGGTTTGCACACCAGGCAAACGCATAAAGCTTATCTTCGGCTTTTTCAAGCCTGCCCGCATAAAAACCGCTTGCGTCTATGCTGTCGCGTTCAAACCTTTTCCAGCCGCCGTTTTTTTCGGTTTTGTATCTGTAATGGGTTACGCGGTTTTCGCCCTGCTCGCTGTAAGCAAGGTAGTAATAGCCGTTGTATTCGATATACGAGGGGCATTCCATATTGTAATTGCCCGCGTCGTTGCGGAAGAATATGCCGTTATCACGCCACTGCTCCGCGGTTGCGTTTAAGCTGTCCGCCGTATATCTTTTTATTACGCCCGCGCCAAAGTCGCGCGTGGTTACAAGCATATTGTATAAGTCTTCGTCCGCGTCGTAATAGACGTACGGGTCGCGGAAGTCGTTTTCATAGCCGAAAAGAATAAACTCCTCGTCCTTTACCCATGTTTGCTGGTTGTCGTAGCTTACCGCGTGACGCACGGCTTCGTTGAATTTAAGCCCCTCGTCCTGACCGTTATCGTTATGCCCCGTGTAGAAACAGTGGAAATTGCCTTCCTTATCCTTTATAAACGAGCCCGTACCCAGCGCGGCGTCAATTGATTTGGAGTCTTCCTCATAGTTAATCGCAACCCCGCAGTCGGTATAGTTTACAAAGTCCGAAGTTGTAATGCGGGATATGGGGTGATAGAAAAGACTTAAAGTGCCTCTGCTGTTTTGCAGGTGGTAGATATTCATAACCCCGCCGTCGTAAAAGGGCATTACGTCGCCCATTGAATACGAAACGGTGTCCTCAGTCATAGAAACGGGAAAAACGGTTTTTTCGCCCTGTTCGACCGAATTTTTTTTGGGAGCGGCACAGCCCGCCGCGCATATGCACGTTAAAGCCGCTATTACTGTTAAAAACGGTTTTTTGTTCATTGCCTGCCACCTATGCCCTTGATTTTAAGTCCGCTTACCCCGCCCGAAGTGTGGACGCGGTAATTTCCGTCTATATAAATTCTGCTTGAAATGACCTCTCTGCCTCCGTCCGCGAACATTTCAACGGACGAAACGTCCAGCAGAACACGGACCGCGCAGCGGCTGTAACTGCCGTTTGTGCGGCGGATACTGCCGAAAGAATTGTTCGTAAAGCGGGTGTCGAGGTATATTTCACCGCTGTTGCCTATTATAACCTTGCCGTTATCGCCCTCGATTGTGAGCGAGCCTTCGCCGAAAAATTCAAATGATATATCCGCGCATTTGGGGACTTCGCCGTTTTCAGGCTCGTAATGGTAAGCGCTGAGGCTTTCAACGGGGGCTTGAAAGATATCTCCGTCCCTGTATTCCAGCGCGCGAGGAATTGTAAACGCGCCAACCCAGCCGTGCCCCATATCCTTGGTGGGATAAGGCTTATCCCACATTTCCATCCAGCCGACCATAACAGGGTTATCCGTTCCGCGGATAAACTGCGGGGCGTAAAAGGTATCGCCCTTGTCGATTTCTTTAATAAAATCAACGTCCATTGCGCCCTTTTCAAAGTCTAAACTGCCGACAATAAATACGCTTGCGTTGGTGTTTTTGAAGTCGTTATCCCTGTCGTGGACGTGACAGCCCGAAGCGAGTATAACGTCCTTGCCGTTTACTTTGAAGTACGACGGACATTCCCCCATATCGCCCAAACCGTAATACGGACCGAGGTAAAACTTATATTCGAGACTGTCGGGCGACTTTCCGCCGAGGACGATTATTACGCCCTTGTTGAGCACGACGTCCTTTCCGCCTATAAATACGTAATACGTATCCCCTATTTTTACGGGGCAGGGGTCGCGGAAGTCCGTGCGGGAAAGATTTTCGGGTAGAGCTTCGTTATCGAAAACCTTTACGCCGTTTTTAAATTCCTTACCGTCGCGGGATACCGCTTTGTAAACTTCCTCGGTCTTGTTTTCACCGTCCTCGGTATGCAGTGTGTAATATGCGGTAATTTTTCCGTCCGTTTCGATTGCTCCGCCCGAAAAAACCCTTTCGTGCGCGCCCTCGTGCATAAGCGCCGCGCCGAAGTCGGTGTAAGAGATTAAATCCTCGGAAACAACGTGTCCCCAGCACATTTTGCCCGTGTGCGTATCGTAAGGGTTGAACTGGTAATACATGTGGTATTTGCCGTTGAAATATATCAGTCCGTTGGGGTCGTTCATCCAGCCCGCGGGCGGCATAACGTGGTATTTAAGTCTGTATTTTCCGTTAACCGATTTTTTCGCTTTTGCAATGTAAGCGTTGGCTTTACTTAATTCGCCCATATTTTTATCCTTCCAGCTCGCTTAAATAACAAATTTTTATATCGCTTATTTCCACGGTCGCGCCCGAGAACACCGCGTTTGCGGAAGTGCCGAACTGCCATAAAAATTTATAATTGCCTTCTACCGCCTTATCGTCGCAGCGGATAGAATAAGTCTGCTCGGAAACGCTTAGTTTAAGCTGTTTCCACACGAACGTGTCCCAGTAATCGGCAACGCTTGCCGCAAACACACAGCTTACCGGCGAGGAAGCCTTTGCCTTGAAGGTTATTACGAAATTGCCCGCCGCGCCGTTAAGCGCAAACGAGGGCGTGCCCAGCTCGTTTTGTCCCCAGTCGCTACCGAAGGTATTAATTTCGTAGACTATTTTTCCGTACTCGCATTTTGCACTGCCCGAACCGCCGCCGAAATTGTTGGCATACACGTTGCCCACGGCGAAGCTTTCGGTAATGTAACCGCTTTTATGCTCTTTTACGCTGAGATTTTTAAGCGTTATCTTGTTTACGTTCGCGCCCGAGGCGATATATATCCAAAGCGTTCCGCTTTCGGGCACGGTTACGTCGAATTCGTTATGTCCCGCGGTGTACGTCTTGTGGAACTCGTTTGCACCCCACTGCTTGTTTTGCAAAATCACCTCGAAAGCGCCGTTGTTTTCGGCTTCTATATCGTATGAAACGGTATACTTCGCGCCCGCGCCGATTGCAAGCCCAGTGTTAACGAACACGCCTCCGCGCCATGTTGCGTCGGAAGCTTTTGTAATTTCAACAAACACGCCCTTGCCGTTGTCTACCGTGCCTATACTGCCCTCGGTACCGTCGAACCTGTCTAAGATTTTTCCGTCGAAGCTGAAATTTTCAAGCTTTTCAACTAAGTTGTTGCCCTGCATATATATTTGAGTTTCCGACTTTGTCAGCGAAATTTCAAGCCCGCCTTCCAGTCCGCCCAGCCAAAGCGCGATTTCAACCGTTTCCGTTTCGTCCGCGCCCTCTGCCGTGTAAACAAACTGCAATTCGTTACCGCCCGCGCTGACCTGCGCTTCGGTAAAAGCCTTGCCGTTTGCCGCTATCTTTATTCTGCCTGCAACACTGCTTTCAAAATAATACTTAAAGGTGTATTCAACGCCCGTATTTAAGGTATATGTGCGGGTCAATTGCACGTTTTCGGCAATTTCCTGTCCCGAAACCTTAAATGCGAACGCGCCGCCGTTCAAGCCGTTTGAAAGCACGGTTACATTTTCATCGGCTTTAAGCGCAAAGCCGTTTGTAAGCAGATTATCGGCGTAAACCTCGCGCTCGGTTACGGTTGCGGATACAGTAGTGCGCGCAAGCTTGCCGAGGCTGTCGCGGATTTCATAACATACCTCATACTCGCCCGCTTTCGGGAAAACCGCATAGCCGTTTTCAACCGAAACCTCGGGCGTCACCGTAATTTGCAGAGCGGGGGTTATGTCGCCGTCCTCCAAATCGAGTGCGGCAACCCCGTCAAGCAAGTCTACCGCAGTATCCGCCAGACAGGTTATATTGTTTACACCGCGAAGCTCCGGCCCCTGATTTACGTCCGCACCCGAGCAAGCCGAAAGCGTTACCGCCGAAACCGCAATAAACGGCAATATCAGCAATTTAAATTTCTTCATCATTCTTCTCCAAAGCTTCGGCGCCGTTGATTTCGCCGTACTCGTCGATATAATCGTCCTGCGTCTGCTGTTTTTTCAGCTCGAAAACGCTTGTGTTAAGCGCTTTGGCTTTAAGCTTTATAAAGTTTTCCGCCATTAATTTAGATATAAGGAAAGGAACCGCGTAAAGGGTAAGCGGTACTACGTACGGATAAAAAATTATCAGCGCAACGACGCCCGCCACGCACGCAATAGCAATCAGACTGCGCACGGGCCCGCCGAAAACAAGCATAATTCCGTTATATAAAAGCTGGCGCAAATTCACCCGCATATTGACTATTACGGTCGGGCCTGTTACAAGATAAATTACGCCGACAAACAGCGCTATACAGCTTACCGCAAGCACGAAATAGTTAGTATTTGCGGGGTGTGTGTTGAAAAAGTAAATGTTAAGCACGGGAAAAACTATTATTATAAGCTGAAACAGCGTGTAAAATATAAGAATTTTCCGGTTTTTGCCTATTGTTGTAAATATATCTTTGAAACGGCGGGAATTTATATCCGTTTTAAAATAACCCGTAACGCCCGTAAGCACAGGCACGAAAGGAATTATTAAAACCGCCGAAAGCGCAAGTAAAAGGGTGACGACAAAAAATTCAAACGCGTAATCGCCTATAAGCCTGAAAGTTTTCATTGTCATTTCCCTCCTTTTAACAAATTTTTTATTTGCTTTTGCAAAGCAAATAAACGGCGCCGGCGCCGTTCCGCACGCGTTTTTTTATCGGTTTTCCTTATTCTGCGTTGCGGCAACATATCTGTCGTACGCCGCCTGATTCACTTTTTTAACCTGCTCTATCGAGGTTGCGTTGGTTTTTAAAAAGCTTTTCCATTCGCTTATGGTAGGAGCCGCGCCCGTAACCTTGTTGGTAAACCACATTGTTATGTTTTTACCCAGCGAATTTTCGTATCTGTTGAGAGTATCAAGCTCCTCTTTGGTATAGTTGAGGTTGGGGATAGGAGTTGCGCCCTCGTAAGTATACGGTTTTACGTACGCTTCGAGCCGTTCAAGCCTGAGCTTCGCCCTCGATTCCATTTCAACGTCGTTTCCCCAGACCTCCTGCGTTAAATAAACTACGCCGTAAGGCGCGTTCTTCATACGGAAATCGTCCGCGCTCTGCGCGCCGTGGTCGTCGTTGGGAATAAGCTTTTCGCCCTCTTTGCGCTTTTCGAACGCGCCCGATTCAATCGAGCCGTAGTTGAGCTGGGCGGAATATTCGGGCTCGAAAAATTTATCGAAGTAGGACAAAAGCCCCGCCTTATCCTTGCATGCGTTCAAAATTACGCAAGCACCCTTTTCCACTTCAAGCTCGTTGCTGACGCCGACGTACTGCTTGCCCGTGGCGTCGTCAACAAGGGGCTGCATCATAATGTAATCGCCTTGCAGACTTTTGGCAACGACGGTTTCTTTTTCCCACCAGTAGAACGCGCCGTATCTTCCGTCCTGTCCCTTTGCAAGAAATTCGTCCTGAGTTTGCGTAAACGCAGTGGAGCGTATCAGTTTTTTACTGCACCATTCGTTTAATTCCTTTACCGCATTAAACCAGTTTTCGCTTTCCACTGTAAAGGTTATTTCGCCGTTTAAAACCGTTTTGTGCTGTGCGTTTTCGGGAACGCCGAACGACGCTACCAAATCGCTTTCGTTGCCCTGCCAGTTGTTGCTTACGAACGAAAGAGGAACTTCGTTTACTGTAGAACCGTCGCCGTCCATATCCAAATCGTTGAACTTTTGCAGTATGGCCTTGAACTGGTTTCTTGTAAGCTTTAAACCGTCGGTAAGGTCGGCTTCGGTAAGGCTGACCTCTGCGGGAAGGTTGTTTCCGTCAATCAGTTTCTTAATCCACGCTTTATTTACAAACAGTATGTTGGGATAGGCTTTAAGCCCCATTTCCTCCACGCGCGGAAGGGAATAGATATGTCCGTCCGGCGACTTTAACGCTTCGGCAATGTCGGGTCGCTTTTCTAAAATTTCCGCAAAGTTGGGCATATAGTTAAGATATTGGTCTATTGCAACTATTCTGCCGCTTTTGCCGTAGTTGTAAAGCTGTAAATTGGAAAAACCCGCATGGTATATTGCGTCTATTCCGTTTGTGCCTACGGGGTCGGGGCTGTTTGTGTACTGGGCGGAGGTGTTGTACGTCCAGTAAACGTCTCTGTTGGTTTCCTTTGCCAGCGCTTTGAATACGGGCATGGTATTGTAATCTTTGACCGTTTCTTCCTTGACGGCGAGAACGGTGAACTCGTGTCCGTCCTCGTCACCGTCTGCACGCATTGCAATAACGGTATAAGATATTACCACCGCGAACCAAAGCACTGCGGCTAAAACGCCTGCAATTATTTTTTTCATAAATTTCCCCGCATTGTTTTATTTGAACGAACCGACAAGCACGCCCTGACCGAAGTGCTTTTCAATCATAGGATAAAGCACCAGAATGGGTACCGTTGCCACTATTATAGAAGTAAATTTTATCTGCGTTGCAATGCGCATTTGCTCTAACACCACTTCGCCCTCGCCGCCCGCGGTTGCTTTAAGTATACCGTCAAGCACCGTTTGAAGCGGATAAAAATTCTGTTCAATCTGGAAGATGTACGCGTCGATGTAGTTGTTCCAGTGACCTACGGCGTAGAACAGCACCATTACGCTTATTATAGACTTTGCCAGCGGAAGAACTATATCGAAAAACGTACGGATTTCGCCCGCACCGTCTATCTGCGCCGCTTCCAGCACCTCTTTGGGAACGTTGGTCTGGAAAAACGACTTGCACATAAACACGTTGTATACGCTTACTCCGCCGCCGATTATTAAAATAAGCGGGTTCTGATACAGCCCCAAAGCGCGGCACACCGCAACATAGGGTATAAGTCCGCCCCCGAAAAACATTGTAATTATAAGCAGGGGCATAATAACCTTTCTGAACGGCAGATAATCGCGTGAAAGTGCCCAGCCTGCGGGGATAGTCAAAACTATGTTGAAAGCCGTTCCGAAAATAGTATACACAAGCGTGTTGAAGTAACCGCGCCATACGTCGCTGCGGTTAAAAAGCTGGGCGTAACCTGAAAAAGTGACTTTTATGGGATAAAGCCAGACCTCGCCCGTCATAACCGCGTCCGGGTCGGATACCGAGGCGATAATGATATAGTACAGCGGATAAATTATTATAACTGCCAGCAAAAAGAGGATAAAACCGCAGATAACGTAATAAACGTAGTCGGTTTTGCTCTCTTTGATTTTGTTTTTCTTTTTTAACGCTTTTAATTCTTTTTCGTCCATACGCGTCACCACATACTCTGGTTTGCAAGTTTTTTGGAGGTGAAATTAGCGATTACAAGCAATGCAACGTTTATTACCGAATTGAACAGTCCCGCCGCAGTACCTAAGCCGTAATTACCGCCGCCGAGACCGAAACGGTAGACGTAGGTTGACAGAATTTCGCTTGTGGAAAGTATTCCGTTGGGGTCCATCAGAAGCACTTTTTCGTAACCGCAGCTCATAAGATTGCCGACAGACAAAATCATAAGCATTACTATTGTGGGAGCAATAGCGGGTAAATCTACGCTGAAAATTCTTCTGAACCGCGAAGCGCCGTCAACCTTTGCCGCCTCGTGCAGGGCGGGGTCAACGCCCGAAAGAGCCGCAAGGTAGATTATCGCCGACCAGCCGAAATCCTGCCAGTTGCCCGAGAAGATGAAAAGCGGTCTGAATGCTTCCGGCTTTAAAAACAGCTGTAAGCCGTTAACGTCGCCGCCGAGCTTTATAGAAAGCTGGTCTAAAAGTCCGTCCGAGCCGAAAATCAGCTTCAACATTCCCACCATTACCACAAGCGAAATGAAGTGCGGTGCATAGTAGAGAATTTGCAAGCCCTTTTTCACCTTCGGTTTGCGCAGAGAATTCAACAGCAACGCAACGAGTATAGGCAACGGAAAGCCGACTATAAACCCGAAAAAGCAAAGCAAAAACGTGTTGGTGAAATAATCCCAGAAGTTGGGGTTTGAAAAGAACGTGCTGAAATTATCGAATCCTATCCATTCCGTGCCCGAGCCTATTATAGGGTTGCCGGGAATATATTCCTGAAAGGCGATAAGTATGCCGTACATAGGCGCGTAGCAGAAAATAAGAACGTATATAAGCGCGGGCAGTATAAACGCGAGCACCCAGCCCCTGCGCTTGAAATTTTCTTTCCATTTATCCCATTTGGAAACGGGTTTGTTGTTTTTGATACCGCCGTTGTCCGCTTGCGGTTCGCCGTTAGTCATAGCCTCGTAAGCCTGTTCCACAAGCAAATCGTTTTCGCTTAACGGCGCGGCGGGCAAAGCTTCCGCAACTGAATTTTTCCTCATTCCTTTTCCCCTTTATTCTTTTTGCCGTATTTTTTAACTATCGTGAATACCGCATAGCCCGCGATAAGCGAGGCAAAAACCGCTATATCCACCCAGAAAAACACGTGGCTTACAGGTTCAACCGTTTCTTCGCGGTAGTCGGGAAGCGCCGCAAGACTGAAATTTACCGCAGGTCTGCCTTCGGAGGTGTAAACCCTGATAATATGCGTTCCGCTCGTAAGATTTTTAAGCGCTTCCGCGGACACGGTTATTGTGTTGCCTTCCAGCTCGTAAGCGTATTCCCTGCCGTTAATTTCCACTTTATAAACTTCCGCTCCGCCGATTATCGTAAAGGATAAATCTTCTTCCCTTGAAAATTCTTCCCGCGCGGGGGATATTTCCGCCGAAGTATACTCGGCTTTTATGACCGCGTCGAAGTCGGTTGACGAAGTTACCACCCTGAAAGTGTATTCAGCGTTTTGTTCAAGCGTTTTAAGATAGCTTTCGCTGATTAAAAGTATTCCGTCCTCAACGGAGTACTCTCCGTCTTTAAGCCTGTAACTTCCGTCGGTTACGTTGACGACTTTAATCACTTCGTCATTGCCGACTGCTATACCGTTACCGTCAACTGCCGAAGCTAATTTAAGCTTGCAGTCCTTTTCTGCGGAAACTTCATAATCCGCATCTGCTGTCACGCCGACCGCGTATGCGGAAATTTCCGCGGATTTAATTGCATGTTCCGCAAAAACGGCGGTATGTTTAAATAGCGTACCGCATAAAACCGACGCGCCCGCGGCTATTGCCGCAAAGCAGATAAAGCCCGCCGTTTTAATTTTGCTTAATTTCATAAAATTACCCCGCATTGACAGTAGGTTGCGCTTTATTTACCGTTATAATGTAATTGCCCTGGTCCCAACCGTCGGTTTCGTGCTTGAAAATGAACACGAGCGTATCGCCCTGTTTAAAATTCTTGACGTAAGGCTCGGTTTTAAACTGCGTGCCCCTTTTAAAAGCTACGTCTTTAAGTGCGGTTCCGTCCTTTAAACCTATTCTTAATGAATAATCGGAAATTGCGGCTTCGGGATTGTTTGCGGTATCGCCCACGCCTTTAAAGCTTGCGACAACGCTTGCAGTTACATCCTGTTCAAAAGTGTAAGTTATTATAATGACCGTATCGAAGCTGCCGTTGCTGAACCAGTCCGCCTTAATTTCGTCGGTGCCGTTGGTATAACCGTCGTTGTCAGCGTTTTTCTGCGTTAATTGGGTAAAAGTGTATTCGCAGGTATCGAAATTCGTAATCTCGCCCGTGCCGAACTGCCAGCTTGCGTCGTCAACGGAGGCGTGCATACTGTCAAGCGCGGGAATTACTATTTCCGTCTTGTCGCCGCACGCGCAAACCCTTTCGGTTTTACCGTCGTTATAAAAGGTTGCCTCTATAACGATAACTTCCTCGCCCCAGACGTGCGCAACGCTTTCGGAAGGCGCGCCGCAGTCGGCGCAGTTTCGGTGATGCGTTTCCTTACCGTCGCTTATAAGCGGTTGGTTTTCAAAGTTGTGTGGAACAATGCTTTCAAGGTCAACCTCTTCACAGTCGGCGCATTTTATTGCGTGCCCCTCGGCGTTTACGTTAACCAAACCGCCCGTAAAATCGTGGCCGGGGCGCTCGGTAATTTCTTCGGTTTTCTGCGCGCCGCAACCGTTGCATACAAGCGTTTTGCTTCCGTCAGAATGGCACGTTGCGGGAACGCGTTGCTCAATATCCTCTTCAAAGCTGTGTTCTTGGATGTTTTCGCTGTCAACCGCGGTGCAGTTTGCGCATTTTTGTACGTGAGAGGCACCGTCCGCCTCTACCCAACCGCCCGTAAAATCGTGGCCGGTTTTAGCGACTGGCTCGGTATAGCTTTCACCGCACCCCTCAACCGTGCATTTAAAAGTTTTTACGCCGTTTGAAACGCAGGTTGCCGCAGTAGTGACTTCGCCGCCGTCCCAGATATGTTCGTGTCCGCCGCCGCAAGCGGTTAACCCCGCAACCGCGCCGAACAGCATTGCCGCCGCCGATATTGCCGCAATAAACTTTTTCATAATTTTCCCCCAAATGAAATATTGTAACAATATTTGTATTTTTGTTACATAATACTTAAATATATAAATGTTGTCAACCAAAATAAAATGCATTGTGCAAATGCACAATGTTAAAATACAAAAATTTGTGCATTTGCATACTTGATTTTTAAAAAGGCATAACTTATAATTAAAAATATGAAAAGGGCTGTAACAATAAAAGACATTGCGGAACAACTGAATTTATCAAGAAACACGGTTGCAAAGGCGCTTAACGGACAGTACGTGCCCGAAAGCACAAGGGAGCTTGTTTTAAGAAAGGCGCAGGAAATGAAATATAAGTCGCTGAACGTGAACCGCATAGAGTCCGGCGGTAAAAAATACAGGATACTGCTTGTTTCCGGCAAACCGCTGAATAATATGAACTATTTTGTCCCGCTTATTAAAAGCATTGAAAATAACTGCTTCAAAAAGAATTACGAGCTGTTTCAGTACACGCATAACGGCGACAAGACCCCGTTTAAAGAGGTTTCCGACTATATAGGCGACCTGAAAGCGGACGGAATTGTTGCGATAGAGTGCTTTGATAAAGATTTTATTTATAAGCTTGTAAACTTGGGCAAGCCCGTATGCTTTAACGATTTTTCGCCTTCGGAAATAAAGACGGACAAAAATTACGACATTATCAGCGCAAACGATTCGCAGTCTATATATAATATTGTAAGGGCATTGCATAAAAAGTATAAAATAACGCGGTTTTCGTTTGTGGGCGACAACAGGCACTGCAAAAGCTTTCAGGAGCGTTACAACGGTATGCTGACGGGTATTCTGTCAATAGGCGCGGCGCACGCGCGGAGCGAGGATATACTTTGCAGCGACGCGACCTTTAACTACGGCGATTTCAACGCGATAAAAACGGAAATTCTGAAATTGAAGTACAGACCCGACTGCTTTATATGCTGTAACGACTTTGTTGCGCGCGGGGTTTGCAACGCGCTGAAAGCTTTGGACGTAGCCGTTCCGCAAAACGCTTTGGCAGTAGGCTTTGACAACGTTTCCGAGGCGGTTGCAAGCGTGCCCTCGGTTACGACATTTTCGGTAAATAAAGAATTTTTGGGTACGGAAACTATAAGAACGCTTATAAACAGAATTGAAAACCCCGATGCGCCTTCGAGAATAATCACCGTATCCACGGCTTTAATTGCAAGAGATTCGACAAACAGAATAATTTAACGCCGAAAACGGCAGTACCTTTTTCGGGTACTGCCGTTTTGATTTACAGCTTGTTTAAAAATATACGCGCGCGGCACGGCTAAGCCGAAGTTTTACGGTTAGCTTTCAAACCATAAAACAATATCGGAAAAGCGTTTTATTTCCGCTTCGTCCTTTACGGAACAATCGTCCCGCACGCCGAGGAGTAAAAACCCAAGTAAATTATGTTTGCAGGATTAAAGATAGAAAATAACTTCGTATGCCTTATTTAAATCGGCTTTGAACTTGGTTAAAACAACCTTACCGTCGGGCGATGCCGCGTCGGTGTTCAGCGGGAAAGCGCCTGCGTCTTTCGGAGTTGTTGCAAAGCCGTAATTTTCGCCGTTGACCGTTATTTTTTTGACGTCCTCCGCGCCTTTCAGCAAATGGTATTTAACGGCTATTTCGCGCGTTTCGAAATATTTTTCGCCCTCGAAAACGCCTTCCGACGCGTGCAGTTTTATAACGTATGCGTTTTTAGCCGCGTCATATCCCGCATCGAAGGCCGATTTGCGGAATTTGCCTTTTTTGTAAGCCGTGGTGACGGTGTCGTCCTCGTAGAGATAGCCTTTATCGCTTGCATTTTTATCGGGATAGAAGTCGTAAACAAGCCTATCCCACTTCTGCTTGCCCGTGTTAGCCGCGGCATATGCGAGTGGCAACAGCGCGCCGAGCCTTACGAAAAGCGGGGTTTCGTTTATGCCGTATACCCTTTTAATTGTCTTGCCGCCGCTGTAAATTTTGCCGCTGAACGCGTCAAGCCATTTGCCCGCAGGCAGATAAACCTCGGTTTCTTCGCCCGTCTTAACTTCGCTGTAATAAAGCCCGATTGCCGCCTCGCCGCCCGCCTGAAAGTATTCTATTTCAACCTTGTGCGGTTTTCCGCCCTCGATTACTTTCAAGGGGAAATTCATTGCGGAATGAAGCGTTTTATCTTCCAGCACCTTTTCACCGTCTATCCATACGGTTGAACCGTCGTCACTGCGGACGTACAGCTGTACCGGCTCGGAAAACTCTACAACGGTTTCGAACCGAGCGGAAAAATTATACACGGGCACGCCTTTTTCCGGCGAGGTATGGTTGAGTAAAATATTCAGATTGCCGTATTCCGCAGTTGCAATCGGCTCGCCTTCAAGCTTCGTTCCGTTGTAATAAACCGCCTTAACGGGCTCAACAAAATTCTTTTTTTCAACGGCGTTCGGCGTTCTGCCCGCAACGGGTCTAATCAAAATATTGTTGCCGAGCATATACGCGTTATCGCACCTTAAAGCATGTTTATCCGCGGGATATTCCCAGCCCAACGACTTGAAAACAGGCTCGCCGGTTTCATAATTGTTGTATGCGTTTTTATAAATTACGGGCAAAAGTCTGTATCTTAAATTGTTGTATTCGCGGACAATATCCAGCGTTTCGCTATCATATGCCCACGGCTCGCGGGTGCGCTCTACGATTTTGGTGCAGTGCGGACGGAATACGGGTGAAAGCGTGCCGAACTGCATCCAGCGGATAAACAACTCTTTATCGGGGTTGCCGATATGTCCGCCGCAGTCGGCGTTGCAGTAAGCGATTCCGTCGTTCCCCGCCCTGATAAGCGTTGCAACTTCCTGCGAGAGCGAGTCGGCGTCGCTTAAAATATCGCCCGTCCACTGCACGGAATAGCGGTGAGACGCGCTGTCCAGAATTTTTTCAAAACAGCCGTTTGCAACGTTTACGACGTTGCCCATAATTACGGGGCGGCGGTAAACTTCTTTATCGCCAGACTGCTTCTGATAGAAATGCCTTGTAATTTCGTCGAAAAGATACAGTCCGAACGTTTCCCAGCGGACGTTTTTAGTGGGCGATATGAGCGCGGTTGACCAGTTTCTGTCATACCACCACATATCCAGCCCGAGCTTCATTAAAGCCTGTAAATTGCGCTCGCGGTAGGCAATTTCCTTTGACTTGAAAACGTGCAGTCCGTCAACGGGTTCGGGGTGGTCGTTGAAAATTATTTCAACGCCGTGCGCATGCGCGAAGCTTAAAAAGCGCTTCATATCGGGGAAAAGCTTTTTGTTTATATCGTAGCCCCAGCCGTGTTCACAGCTGCGCCAGTCGGTGTCAATGACCATTACGTCAAGGGGCACATTGTGCTTTTCATAGTCTGAAATAAGCTGTTTCGCCTCGTCCTCGGTATAAGCGTAGTATTTGCTGTTCCAACCGCCGAGCGTGGAAAGACGGACAAGCTCGTTACGGCCCGTAAGCCCGACGTAGAGTTTGCGGAGCTTTTTTGCGTCCTTTTTGCAGAGCAATAAATAAATATCCTGTACGTTTTCTTCTACTTTATACTGCCCCTTTCTGTCCTTGGAATAACCGCCCTCGGGCACGATAATTCTCGGGTTGTCGGAAAGTGCGAAAACTTCGGGAGTTTTGTCCAGAGCGGGCAGCTCGCCGCTGTTTAAAAGCCTTTTATAGCGGTAAACGTTACTGCCGTTTTTTGTAAGAGTTATGCCCGAAAGCCCTCTGCCGCCCTCGGGCACGGACAGGGAATAATCGCCGAAAACTATGTAATTGCCGTACTGTTTGCACTCCGGTTCTTCGCCGAATTTATCTCTGGACGGAATGAAAAAGGTGTTGTCGTCGCAGAATTTGCCTTTTCTTGCATATTCTATGCGGACTATTTCTTCGCTTAAAAGCTGTATGCGTACGCTGCCGAAAGTGATGCTTTTCATAAAAATTTTCCTTGAATTTTAAATTTGTTTTTTATTTTTTAAGAACCAAAACCCCGAAAGGCTTTATTTCCGCTTTGTCTTTATATTTTTTACCGCTAAGTGAATCTGTATATTCGCCGTTAAACGCAGCATATCCCGCGGTGTTTTGCGTTTCCACCGCGAAAATTACGCCTTTATCCCTTTGGAAAAACACAACGTTTGCGCCTGCCTGCGCAACGGGCTTTACATCAATATAACTGATTAGCGCGGAATATTACTTTTTTATAAGCGTTTCGCGGCGGTTTAAATTCTTCAAAATCGGCGCACAGGAGCACAGATTTGTTTCGGTTGCGGAATAATGCAAGGTTATTATACTATAAATTTTTGTATTTGCAATAAATTTTTCGGCTTTGGCGAAATCGTCTAAGACTTTTTTACCTCTCCGCTGACGCGGTAAGCCAAAGGGGAAACCGCAACATAACAACAGCGTATTGCAATTTCCCCTTTCCTATAAATAAAATTTCAGTTATTCCTTGCCGCCGCCGAAAGAAATGCCTTCTATAAAGAATTTCTGACAGCACAGATAGACTATGATTAGCGGAACCATTGCCATAAGCGAGGTTGCGCACTGGAAGCTGTAATCGCCGTCGGGCGAAATCGTAAAAAATATCTGCCAGAAGTTCATTCCGTCGATTTTGGCGGACCCTTTCACGAACTGTATTGCGACAGACAGATACCCACACTGCTTACCGACAAGCAGGCAAACGCCGCGCAAAATCTTTCGCTTAATTCGCTGGCGGAACAGTTTAATTACGCCCCTATATCTTTAAGCCATATTTTCAGCCATTATATAAAGACGGATATAAGAAATTTTATCAACAATATCCGCATACAAAACTACCTCGATTTAAAGTCGTTGCCCGCAAACAAGGATAAATCGGTTATAGAGCTTGCAATGCAGTGCGGGTTCAGCAACACCGCCACCTTTTACCGCGCCTATAAAAAGGCAATGGAAGAATAAAACAACTTTTTTAAATAATTTAACGCCGCGGCTTTATAAAGCCGCGGCGGTTGCCGTTGTTCTTCCGATTATTATACTGTTGATTTGTAGAGTCAAGTCTGAGCTTGACTCTTTTTTATTTCACGTTTGTTTTTATGCCGCGCTTTTTATAAGCCCTGTTTTAACGAAGAAGGCTTTCATATCATCGGCAACCTCTATATACTGCTTGTCCTGAAAGCCGTGCGGTCCGCCTTCAACTATGCGTAAAGTGCAGTGTTCCTCGCCGTAAACCTCACACGCACGATTAATGGTTTCCGGGCTTATCGCATCATCCTCGGTACCGTACATTATAAGTACGTCCTTTTTATAGTGACCGATTTCATCCCAGGAATTAAAATCCCATGCGTCGAGGAAGTACTTTTTACCGACCTTCATATAATTGATTACAGTTTCTTCGGGAATCTCGTCCTTGGAAGTATATCCGCCTCTGTTTGCATAGCCTATTGCCGGTGCTTGCAATATAAGCGCCGCAATTTCGTCGTTGTGCCTTGCCGCCGTAACCGACGACACCATACCGCCAAAGCTCTGTCCGAACAGACATATTTTTGCGGTGTCGATATAGCTAAATCCTTTGACCTCGGCGAGAACCGCCTCCAAATCTGAAATTTCGGTAAGAACGGACATATTCGTCGTCTTGCCTTCACTCTTAGATTGGGTTCCGCCGCCGCAAAAATCGAAGGTTACGCACACGATGCCCTGCTTCACGATATTTGAAACGAGAGCCGAATTTCCGTTTTTAGAGAAGTCGTTGTAACCGTGGCTCGCTATTACTACGGGATACTTTTTACTTTCGTCAAAATCTTCCCGACGGAAAATTCTGGTATAAATCTCCAAGCCTGTTTCCTCGTTCTTGACCCAGTGCACGGTACCGGTTAAACCGTCGTATTTCTCTACGTATCCCTCGCGAAGACTGCCCTTGTGTTTTTCCGTACTCGGCGGAGGCGTTGTTCCTCCTCCGCAAGCAGCAAAACCGAAAGCACAGCAAAGCGCACATATGAGAGTTACCAGAATGAATAAAAATTTCTTTTTCATTTAGTCACCTTTTTTGCATAAAATTTATTTGTATTTTTACACCGTATTTTCAGACACCCTAAATATATCATTTGCTTGACGCTCAGTAAATTTCATTTTTAATCAAATTGTTGCAATTATTTATGAAAGTAATTAACATTGTTTTGCATTGGTCAATATTTAAAATAAAATTGCGATATAAAAATGCAAAAATCAGTTAAAAATCAAACATTTTAACAAAGCCAACCTGAAAATTCTTTCAATTTATTTATTGTCCAAATCCTGGTGTTCCCTCAAAACGCCACGCTTGTAACACGATATAAGTTCTTTTAAATCCGCAATTTTTTCCTGCATTTCTTTTCCCTTGTCAGTGTCGGATATACGCAAGCGGTTATTGCTTAAATCCACGACTTCCGTAACGGATTGTATGTCCCCTTCAGTTGCAACCGCTTCCTTTACGGACACGAACGGTTCATGGGCAACAAGTTTTAGACCGTGAGAATTGGATACTAACGTATACCCTGCTATTCCCGTTATCTCTCTATATGCTTCGGAAAACCCTCCGTCTATTACTATAACCTTTCCGTTACAATGAACGGGGTGTTGTCCTTTTCTTACATTGACTGGAACATGTCCGTTGATAATATGCCCTGTTGCAAAGTCTAAACCGAACTCATCAAAAACGGCTTTTACTTTTTCACTGTTATTATAAAATTTGTAATAGCTGTTTTTATGCTCTGCCTTAACAGCTTCGTCGGATAGAAAACATCTCTCAAACGTCGCCATTTTTTCCTTTCCGAATAACGGCGAAGAAGGGCAAGACCACATATAATACAACACGTCTTTGCCGTACTCTCTTTCCTTTTTAACTTTTGAATACCGTGCGTTCCTCGCCCATTTTTCCAAAGTGTCAAAAAGCGCTTTCCCCTTAACTTGTTCTCCGCCTATATTAACCGTTAAAAATTCACCGTCCTCTGTAAACGGCACGCAACCGTGAAAGAGCAAATTACCGTTATAAATGCGGTACATACTTCCCCGGTTATATAAAAACTCTATATGCCTTTGCAACCTTTCGGATTGCTTGAACGATGCCGCAATCTGCCGCATAACGCTATCTTCTTCGGCGGTTAAACGGTAAGGGTTGTCTTTTTGTAATGTAGGAAAATAATTGTCTAAAAGCGGATATTTCTTTCCGTCCAACACTACCGTGCCGTTTTCAGCGTCTATTTTTTCCAAAACGCGCCTGTTATCCATTCCGAACTCGGGATGGTTTATGCTTAACTGCCCTTCAAGCTTTAAAAGTAATACCGTAATAGCTTTATGAACTTTTGTATAAATTCTGTTTTCGTCGGCAGAACCGTTATCAACCGTAAACAGCTTGCAGGGGTCGTCGGAATAGTTTTTCAGCGCAAGAGCAATCAGCGGTACAAGACTTATACCGTAACCGTTTTCCAATACGTTCAAATTACCGTTTCTTACTGCAAGTCTGATTACGGACGCTATACAAGCGTAACTACCGCAAGCCGCTCCCATCCATTCAACGTCATGATTGCCCCACTCTATATCAACGGAATGATAATTAATCAGCGTTTCCATAACGTCCGCAGAACCGCTTCCTCTATCGAAAATATCGCCAATAACGTGCAACCGTTCAATGGCTAACACCTGAATTAACCTGCAAAACTCGACGATAAACACTTTTGCGCAATCAGTTTCTATAATTGCCTGCAATATTTCGTCATAATACGCTTGTTTGTCGGGCACTTCTGAACGCTCGCTCAATAACTCTTCTATAATATACTCATATTCGGGCTTTACGGCGGCTTTTACTTTTGTGCGATTGTATTTTGACACCATTCTGCGGGTAATGCGAATCAGCCACAACAGGGTTTGCTTGCACCAACTGCCGAAATCTTCTTCCGCCCGCTCTATGAGTTCCAGCTTTTCTTCCGGATAATATATCAGCGTACACAGCGTTTTCTTTTGTTTTAACGTCAATTCGCAGCCAAACTCATCGTCAACCTTTTTTGCTATCGAACCTGAGCCGTTTTTAAGAATATGGTTGAACTCATCGAATTCGCCGTGGATATCGGAAATAAAATGTTCCGTTCCCTTAGGCAAGTTCAGGTTAGCCGAAAGATTTATAATTTCCGACGCCGCTTTACGCGCAGTCGGGAAAGCGTTAGAGAGTAATTTTAAATATTTTTCAGTGTTCTTCATAATATATACCGCTATAAAAGGGTCAGGGTATAATATCCCCGACCCTTTTATAAAGAGAAATTTTTTATACTATTAGACGCCGCTATATGATGAAAATCCGCCGTCTATAGGAATACAAACACCTGTTACAAAACCTGCCGCCTCACTGCTGATAAGGTAAAGCGTTGTACCGACAAGGTCGTCAACAACGCCGAACCTGCCCATAGGGGTTGCGGCAAGAATTTTGCCCGTTCTCGCAGTAGGCGTTCCGTCGTCATTCCACAAAAGCTTTTCGTTCTGCTTCGTCGAGAAGAAACCAGGCGCAATAGCGTTTACGCGGATACCGATATGTGAGAAATGTACGGCAAGCCACTGTGTGAAATTAGATATTGCCGCCTTAGCGCCCGAGTATGCGGGTATCTTCGTAAGTGGCGTATATGCGTTCATTGAAGATATATTTAAGATATTGCAGTGTTTTCGGCCTATCATATCCTTCGAGAATACCTGCGTCGGCAACAGCGTACCGATAAAGTTAAGATTGAATACAAACTCTACACCGGATTGTTCCAAATCGAAAAACGTTTTTATTCCCTTAACTTCGTCGTTAAGTTCGGCATACTCGTTGTCGGTTGTCGCTCTGGGATTATTACCGCCTGCGCCGTTAATTAAAATATCGCATTTACCGAATGCTTTCAATACCTCTTCGTGGCATTTTTCAAGCGATTCTTTTATCAATACGTTAGCCTCGAAGCCCTTTGCCTTATATCCTTCGGCCACTAACTGTTCAGCAAACTCATGCGCTTTCGCTATATCTCTGTCCAAAATAGCAACCTTCGCTCCGCACTGGGCAATAGCTTTTGCCAAATGTGAACAGATAACTCCGGCTGCGCCCGTTATAACTACTACTTTGTCTTTTAAATCGACTGTAAAAGGTAATTTCATTTATGTATGCTCCCTAAAATTATTTCTGTAAATCCTTTTTAACTGCTTCAAACAGTCCGCAAAGATACGTTGCGCCCATTGCCCTGTCAAATAATCCGTAGCCGGGCTTTGCGTCCTCGCCCCAAACGTTTCTGCCGTGGTCGGGGCGTAAATATCCTTCAAATCCGTTTTTTTCCAGCGCCTTGACGATTTCGTAAATATCAACGTTACCGCAATCTGTCATATGTCCGTTTTCGTAGAAGTCGGTTTCTGACGTATATTTGAGCTGTCTAAGATGCGCAAAGTAAATTCTGTCGGCATACTTTGCCGCCATTTTGGGCAAGTCGTTAAATCTCCCCGCGCCGAGAGAACCGGTACAGAAGGTTATTCCGTTATGTTTATTAGGCACAGCTTTAAACAGCCTGTCATAGTCTTCTTCACACCCTACTATTCTCGGTAAATCGAATATATCCCAGGGGGGATCGTCGGGATGAACGGCAAGATTTACGTCCGCTTCGTCGCAGGCAGGCATAACCGCGTTAAGGAAATAAACGAAATTATCAAATAATTTTTCGTGCGTCATTCCTTCGTATTCTTTTAAAAGCCCGTTAAGCTCTTCCGGAGTATAGCTCTCGTCCCAACCGGGTAAACGCAAATTGTGTTTATCAAGTTTTGCAAAGTCCGCTTCACTGTAAGAAAGCGAGGTTGCCCCGTCAGTATGCTTGAAATAAAGGTTGGTACGGAACCAATCGAACACGGGCATAAAGTTGTAGCAAATGCACTTAACCCCAGCCTTACCGCAGTTGATTATGTTCTGCTTGTAAGCTTCAATATACTTGTCCCTTGAGGGCTTACCGAGTTTAATGTCCTCGTGAACGGGAACGGATTCGATAACTTCCATTTCAAGCCCCGCATCGTTGCAGAGTTTTTTAAGATGTAATAGCTTGTCCAAACCCCAGACGGCGCCCACGGGTTCGTCATAAACGGCGGTAACTACGCCGGTCATTCCCTGAATTTGCTTAATATAGTTTAAAGGAATGCAATCCTTTTCACCATACCAGCGAAAAGTCATTTTCATAATTTTAAATCTCCTGATTTGATTTATTATTTCAGTTTTAAATCGCCGTTCTCAATATATCTTTAAACGTCTTTATAGCTATATCCGTTTTCTCGTACCCTGCGGCGCAGCCTATACCTATCGTAACAAAGCCGCCTGCTTTGCCCGCATCTATGCCCGCTTCCGCATCCTCGACTATATAACAGTCACCGCTGTTAAAGCCAAGATATTCCGCCGCTTTTAAGAACACTTCCGGGTCGGGTTTTGAGCGAGTTATATTGTTACCGTCTGACACCGCGTCGAAATATTTTTTTAAATCGCACCTGTCGAGAATAAGCGGGGTGTTCTTAGACGATGAACCTATGGCAAGCTTATATCCGCACTTGTGCAATTCCTTTAAAGTGTTGCGAACTTCGTCCGCAACGTCGGAGGGCGTCATATTTTCCAGCAATTTGCGATAAGCTTCGTTTTTCTCTTCGGCAAATTTAACCTTTTCGTCTTCAGTATAAGTCTTGCCTCCCAAAGACAATATTATTTCAAGGCTTTCCATTCTGGATACACCGCGAAGCCTGTCGTTGACCTTTTCATCGAAAGGCAGAGAAAGTCTATCGGCAATTGTCTTCCACGCTTCATAATGATATTTATCAGTAAAGCACAACACACCGTCCAAATCGAAAATAAACGCTTTTTTCATTCATTATTACCTCAATATTTCAAATACTCTTTCCCGCAGAAAGGGTCGATAGGACTTACGCCCCTAAAACTACTGCGTCCTAAAATCTTTTCCAATGCCGCTTTAATAGCATCGTCGTGGTTAGAATAAGCGTTTACGTAAGTCTTAATCTGCGGTGCGTCCAACAGTGCGTATGGATTGCCGTGGCTTATGTAAATTACAGGTACTTCCGCTGTAAACCATGGGCAGTTATCGCCGTTGCCAAAGAAGGTATACCATTGATAACGGTTTGTAACCCGGTTTGAGGCGTTTTGCATATTGCCTACATACAGCACCGCGTCGTACTTACTTTTAAAGGTTTCAACACTGAAATCCATATTGCCGAAATCTTCGCGCCTGTACACCGACACCGTGAACCCCGCCTTTTCAAGCAGTTCTTTGTATACCTTTTCAACGCGTTCGCTTGACGGGTTTTCACCAAGAACTTCAAGCAACAATTTTTTGGTCTTTTTCGGGCTGAGCGGCAAAGCGTTCTGTGTATCCTTTACAAGCGTAACGGCTTTGTCCGCACACTCCTTAGCCCACGCCTTATGCGTTTTATCGGCAAGTATTTCAAGTGCGGAATTGTCGGGAACAATTTCCGTCTTTTTCTTTTTATTCAACCCTAACGAAGCTTTCATTCCGAGAATACGCGTCAGCGCTTCGTCCAAACGCTTCTCCGAAAGCAAACCGCTTTCATAACCCGCCTTCATATATGCGAAGTCCTCGCCCAAATCTTTATTGAACAGAAACAAATCACATCCGCTTTCTATCGCATACGGCACGCTTTCACATCTGGGCTTTACAACTCCGAAACCTACCATACAGGTAGAATCGGTGACAATAACGCCGTTAAAACCGAGCTTTTCCCTTAAAAGTCCTTTAAGTAAAGACGGGGACTGCGTAGCGGGTATAAGCATATTTTTCTTTTCTCCGCTTATACGCTCTTCATACGCAGGCTGTGCGATATGTCCTGCCATAACCGTCATAGCGCCGCCGTCGATAAGCCCTTTATATATTTTGCCGTAAGTTTTATCCCACTCTTCACAAGAAAGCGAATTTACAGAACATAAAATGTGCTGGTCAACCTCGTCTACTCCGTCGCCGGGGAAATGCTTTACGGCAACTGCAACGCCCTCTTCATCCGCTCCCCGCTTATACGCTAAACCGCATTTTAAAACGAAGTCCGCATTGTTCCCGTAAGTACGGGTATTAGTTATAGGATTATGGTAGTTGAGGTCTATATCTGCTACGGGCGCAAAGCTCCAATTGCACCCGACCGCCTTGCCTTCCGAACACGAAATCTTTCCAAGGCGGTAAGCCTGTTCGCTGTCCCCCGTTGCCGCAACAAACATCTGACTGCCGAAATACGTACCCTCCAAAGCTATTCCCGCCCCGCCGTATTCAAGATTTGCGCCGATAAGCAAGGGGATTTTGCTGTGCGTCTGCATATAGCGGAATGTTTCCTGCAACTCCTTCGCGCCGCCAAGCCGATACATAGCCCCGCCGATATGGTATTGCAAAAGCGCGTTTTCGAGATATTCGGGGGTTGTATTATAGCCTATCGGCACAAAAAGCTGACCTATCTTTTCATCAAGCGTCATTGCGCTTTTCGTCTTTTGCACCCACGCAATATCCTCATCGCTTAAATTGAACGGGGACTTTTTTAAGTCAATCATAATTACTTTTACCTGAAATTCTTTCTGAATTCCTCTTTAAAATCTATTTCTTGCCCTTTCGTAAATCCGTCAAGCACTTTGCATATTTTTTGCCAGCTTTCGGCCTCGTGATTTACTAAAATCGGATAGAATGAAACACCGTTTTCATCGGCGGCTTTCAAGTCACCCTCGGCGTCGCCGACCATTACCACGTTTGCGGGGTCATAACCCTTTTTAATAAGTTCGGCTATACAGTACGCCTTGCTGCCGTCCTTCTGGGTCGTAACACAGTCGGTTAATTCAAGTAGCCCGCAACGCGTCCATTCCTCAACGACTGCGGCAAAATTAGCCGAAGAAACGATAGCAACATCAAACGTTTTGCCGGCCTCTTTAAGCGCCTCGTAAACTCCGTCGAACGCTTTCTTTTCTATATCTGGCAATGATTTTATGGCAACGTTCGTCGTTTGCGACCACAAGAGCGCTTTTTTAAAAACGTTTCCGCCGCCCTCCTCTATCTTCTTTTTAACAGCCGCTTCTGAAAGCTCTTTTGCGCTGTCCGTCCACGCTTTAAACACGGCATATTCCGCGTTATTCGGGTACAACTCACACAAAATCTGCGAAAGCCCCTTAAACCTGTTGATACCGCGGGTAATCTGATATAAGTTTATCTCGTTCCACCTGTCCAGAACTGATTGCGCATTTTTAGTTATATTAAAAATTTTAACAAATTTAGGACCAAAACACTTTATATGTTTAATATTCATAGTGTCCATAGCGCAACCGTCGCTGTCTACGCACAGTAAATATTTTTTTGTCTTCTTGAATTCCGGAAGAGGATAAGCCATATTATTTGTTTCCTTTGTAATTTACAGGTAATTTATCCCAGCGTTTTTTCAATCCGAATGCGACGTGTTTGGGATTGCGTTCTCTGGTGAATATCCCTTTTTTATTTCCGTCAACGCGTATAATGCCCTCCGTCGTCTGGAAGTCGGCAAAGTTCCAAATCTGCTCGCCCATAATGCAATCGTGTTTATCGAAAATCTTATGATAGCCTTCAAGGTATTCTTCCTGATAATTCTCAGTCCACTGTATAGCGGGGAGCCTTGTCAAGCCTGGCAATGTATCCGTACCGTACTCGGTAAACATTACGGGTTTACCCGTCTTGTCCCATTTAGTAAGTTCTTCGTCAAGCCTGGCAAAGCCGTCCTCAAGCTCGTATCCGCCCAACAGATACCAACCGTAATAGCGGTTAAGCATAACAAAATCAGTCAAATGTGTGCAAAGACATTTATCAGGTTGAGAAGCTATTATATGTGCAAAGCTGCGGGGACGTTTCTGCACGTCAAGCTCGGCGCATTTGTCAAAAAGCGCTTTGAAGTAAGGGATAGCCTTTTCCGAACCCGTGGTGTCGGGCTCGTTCAAAAGCGACCAGGCAACCACCGAAGCGTGGTTTTTATCTCTTTGAACGCACTCTTCAAGCGTGTTAATGTGATTTTTAAGCGTAACGGTCTGAACTATTTCCTCTTCAAAAAAAGGCTTTATCTTTGCCGCCGTAGCCGCGTCCACCGCGTTTCTCGTCGAAACGAGCATACCGACTGCGGGGAGTTCGTCTATAATTAAAAAGCCCTCTCTGTCGGCAAGCTGATATATTTCTTCGCTGTAAGGATAGTGACTGGTGCGGAAAGAGTTTGCGCCTATCCACTTCATAAGTTCGAAGTCGCGCTTAATAAACGGAAGGTTATAACCTCTGCCGCACACCGCGCTGTCCTCGTGCTTGCCGAAGCCCTTGAAGTATACCGGGGTTTCGTTTATCAAAATGCGGTTACCGACAACCTTTACGGTGCGGACGCCGACTTCCAAAGAGTATTTATCGTAAATAACGCCGTTATCGGACAGAGTAAACTCGAACGTGTACAAATATGCGTTAAGCGGCTGCCAGAGATGTGCATTTTTAATCTCAACCGTTCCGTTATTACCCGAAACTGCGGCAACTTTTTTATGCTTTTCATCGTACACTTCTACATTTACGTTACCTGCACCTACCGTTTCGACGGTGTAGTCGGTATAAGCGGTTTTGCTTTCAGTCCTATGGTTCAGCGTAATATCCACGATAGAATTCTTAGGCGTAATCACAAGCTTTACCGGACGGATAAGCCCCGAATAGTTGAAGAAATCGAAGTAAGGCGCGGTCAGCTTTCTGCCGTTTTTAAGCACCTTATATTCGCCGCACGGCAAAGTGGTATGCGAAAGCTCGTTGTTCAGCTTAACCACTATGCGGTTGGGTACGCCATATTTCAACTGCTTGTTTACGTTTATGGTAAAGGGCAGAAATCCGCCGTGGTGATAGGCAACCTTTTCGCCGTTGAAGTATACTTCGGCAACGTGCGCCGCCGCATAAAAACGGATATCGACGTCTCTGTCTGCCCACGCTATGTCGGCATAGAACTCGGTTTCATACCAAAAGTCGCCGGTGTATTCCTTGTACAGCTTCTCGGTGAAAAAATCGGCAAAGCTTGCGGGTACGGGCAATAATATGCCGTCGGGAATGCCGTTTTTGTAGCCTTTTACGTCGCCCTCGCTTTCAAAGTCGAAAGCAAATTTCCACATTCCGGAAAGGTCTACGACCTGTCTCGTCGCACTGTTTTGGGGATATAAATATTTGTTAGCCATAGCTTACTCCTTTACCATTTCGTGTCTTCGCTGCCGCAGAATGCGTCAACCGGTGAAACGCCGGTAAACTTCTCTTCACCGGTCAGCTTTTTACACAGCGCTTTCATAGTATGTACGTTTGCGTCATAGCAGTTGATATAGGTCTGCACCTGAGGCACGTCGATAAGGTGGAAGGGTGAATTTACCGAAACGAATATTACCGGTAATTCGTGAACGTACCATGGCATATCTATACTGCCTTTGGTAAGTGCGAAGTCAATTCTCTGGACTACGCCGTTGCCGGGGATATTCGCCATTTGAATTATAAGGTCGTATTTCTCCGTAAACGTTTTTATTGCGCTCTTTGAAGTATAGAGCCTGCCCATTATTTCCTTAATTTTTTCTTCGTCCGCACGCGCAAGCTGTTCCAGCACGGGCGTATAAATTTCCACCTCGAAGCCACGGCTTTCAAGCTCGGCTTTGACTATTTCGTAATACTTGGTCTTTTTACCCGTCGTGTAAGTATTGAACGGATTGGAACTGTTGTGCGGAACAATTAATATTCTTTTATACTTTTGCGGCGTCAGCGGAAGCACGCCCGTCTGGTTCGACTTAACGAGCGTCACCGCCTTGTGCGAAACCTCCTCCGCAACCGCTTTATGTTTTTCGCAGCCGATAACGGATAAATCGCCCGCCGTCTTCGGCCTATTCAATTTCAAATGCGCCTTAAATGCAAGTATGCGCGTAACCGCTTCGTCAAGCCGTTCAACGGACAATATACCGCGGTCAATTCCCTCTTTAACGTACTCGAAATCTTCCTCGTATTCGTTATAAAACAGGAACATATCGCAGCCCGCCGCTATTGCCGTGGGAACTATATCCCTTCTCGGCATACGCCCGGTCATACCGACCATATGGCTTGCGTCTGTAACAATAAGCCCGTTGAAGCCGAGCTGTTTTCTGAGTAAATCCTGCAATAAATACTTGCTTAGTGTTGCCGGCATGCAAGCCTTGCCTTCAAGCCCGGGGTTGAATTTGCGCTCGTATGCGGGCAATAAAATATGCCCGACCATAATTCCGTCCACGCCTGCATCAATCATTTCTTTATAGACGTATCCGAACGTTTTATCCCATTCCCCGCACGAAAGACTGTTTACGGAATTTGAAAGGTGCTGGTCTCTTTCGTCTATTCCGTCGCCGGGGAAGTGCTTGCATACACACGCAACGCCCTCCTTGTGCGCCGCCTTTAAATAGGCTTTGGAATATTCCGCTACTTTCTTTTCGTTACCGCCGAACGTTCTCGTCGCTATTATGGGATTACGGAAGTTGCGGTGAATATCGACGATAGGTGCAAAAAGCGTATTACATCCTATCGCCTTTGCCTCTTTAGCGCTGACTTCGCCGAGCGCGCCGGCATACCTTACGTCGCCGGTTGCGGCAATTTTGGTTTCATTGCCTATTTCCGTACCGTCCGCACAAGCGCCGTTGCCGCCTGCTTCGGTATTTGCAGCTACTATCAGAGGGATTTCGCTCGCACTCTGATAGCTTGCAATAAGCTTAGATATAGAAGCGCCATCCTTGTTCATATAGCGCAGTCCGCCGATTTTCCGCTCCCGGACTATCTTTTTTATTATTTCGTCGGAAACAGGCGCCGCCATATCAATGAAAAGCTGTTTGATTTTATCACTTAAAGACATTCCAGAAAGGGTGTTTTGAACCCATTCGGTTTCCTCTTTATTAAGGTAAAAGGGTTTTGATTTTAAATCCATTATGAAAACCTCTACTCAATAGTGAACATTACAACGTCGTTTGTTCTCATCGTAAATTCTATATTTGTGTTGCCGCCGCTAACGGTAAAATCAGCGTTTTGTTCGGCAAGCTTTGTTTTTAATTTTATCAGTCCGACCTGAGAAGGCGTCAGAATATCGGGTTTACCCAACTTTATCCATTCGGCTTTGGGATTGCAATGCGTATTGTCGATAACCTTTTTCCCGACGTGCTTTGCCGCCGCGTTGACATTTAAACGAACGGCAAACTGTTCGTCAATGTCGGGTTTTGCGTTTTGGGCGTATACAAGCACCTGCGTTTTGTTACCGTCAACAAACGCCGCAACCTCAACGTCGTCCGCGCCGTAAGGAAGCTCTAAACGTTTCGGATAGAGTTCCTTTAACATTTTAAATCCCCAGAAATTGGGTTTGGGAATGCCGTCAATTGAAATTAACCCGAAACTGCCCGCAAAGGGTTTGTTCATACACAGTATTTCTTCAAAGATATCCGAACAGCACCAGAACATGTATCCGTCTGTCAAGTGCGCGCTGTCAAGACAGGTTTTAACGGCAAAGCACGCCGAATATTTTTCGTCGTGCACGGGTGCGCCGAAAATCGCGCAGCTGTTCCATTCCGAAATATACAAGGGCTTATCCTTGACTTTTTTTCGCGCTTCCTCGTCGAGTTTCTTCAAGCCGCCCTTCGTCCAATTAGCGAAATTTTCGATATGGTAAAAGATATTCGTCAAGCCGTCCGTCAAGTCTAACCCCTTATTAACCGTGTCCTTTATAAATTCGGGCAACCGTGTGTAAGCGCTTACCGAGTTTCCGAACGCGTCGCCGGGGTAATGGTGCGTTGAAATAAAATCGTAAGGCACGTTCTCTTTTTCACAAAAATCTATAAATTCGTCTATCCATAAGCATGCGCTTGTAGAGGGTCCGCCAACCTGAATTGCGGAATCCACCTCCTTTATCGCTCTCGCGGTGACCGCATAAAGGTTAAAATAATCTTTTTGCGTTGCCGCAAAGAAAACATATGGCAAATCGGGTTCGTTCCAAACCTCGAATTTCCAGCTTTCCACCACGTCTTTACCGTATCGCCCGATTAAAAAGCGTACAAAAGACTTAATATATTCCGCCCACTCGTCCAAATCTTCGGGCATCGTAATATTGTTTTTATAATGAAGCCCTGTCTTATCGCCGCTTGCAAGCGCAGAGGGCATAAACGACAGTTCTACAAACGGCTTCATACCCGTTGCCAGAACATTGTCGTAAACGTGCGCAATCTGACGGAAATTTATTTCTCTTATCATCTCCGCGCCGGGCGCCGGGCAGAAATCGGAAAAACGCTGCAACGTCAGCATATCGTCATCGAATATTCCGTGAAAACGCACGCTCTTTATCCCAAGCTCGTCATGGACGGTTTTGATGTGTTCACACACGTCGTTTCTGTGCAGCATATACGCGTGGTCATTACCTATACCGAATTGCCAGCTGTAATCTGTCGGTGCCGTTTTTGCGGTTACGTCTATATCGAATATAAATTCTTTCATGATACGCTTTAAAAAAGAGGGGCAATCATATTGCTATGATTGCCCCCGCCATATTATTGACTTTTTACTTTCGGGGCAAGTTTTTGCATAACCTTCTTGTATAAATTTCTTAAGAATAATATAATCTTATCCCAGAAACCGCTTATAAAGATAAATACGGCAAGGAAGCCGGCATAGAATAGCTTTAAGCCGCCAAATTTAACTCCAAGTATACCAAGCCCGTAATAGAGAATCTGTATGGTTATTGCGCCTATAAACGTGCCTGCGCTATCGTCAATCCAGCGGGACAGGAAAAGTCCCACGAGCGAAGGAATAATGTTAGCGAACAACGTACCGGTTGTAGCCAAAGGAGCCTCTACGGGAGCCAGCCTGTTCTTAGTTGCATAAATAGCGCCTGCCAGGCCGAATAATATTCCCGAAACAATATAAGCGTATATAGTATTCTTCTTTTCGTTAATACCTATATTGACTGCGGAAAGCTGGTTGTTAGCCAAAAGTCTGGAATGTCTGCCAACGACCGTAAACTTATCGTAAACTATATAGATTATTACGGCAATGGCAAGAGGCAAAAGCACTAAATACGTTTTACCCAACACGTTGTATCCGGTGGCAAATTGAATTTCCGGTCCGGGTTTAGTACCTAAAAGAAGTCCGGGGATTGCTTCGAACAGGAACGCAAGCGCAAGCGAACATACCGAAATAGGTATTTTAAGCCAAACGTAAACCGAAGCGTTAATTACGGAAAGAGCAACCGCAACCAAAATGCACGTTACCATAAGCAAAGGCCAACCCGTCGCTGCACCTACACCTATCATTTTATCAGCTAATAAACCGCCGACAACTGCAGATACAACAATAATGGCTCCTCCCGCAAAATCGAATCTTCCGTATTTAAGCTGGAATCCTATACCCAAAGCAACTATAGTTACGTAAGAAGCTTCTACTAATATACTTTTGATAGTTGCTCCGGAAAAAATATTATATACGTTTGAAGGATTGCGCAGGCTTATTAACATCAATATTAAGTAAATCAAAAGTGGCAAGACAAAAACTGCCGCAAATTTCTTTGATATGTTTTTAACCTGCTTTTGGGTTACTTTCATACTTTTTCCTCTTTTAAAACTTTATTGTAAACTACTTTATTTCACGTCTTAAAATATATTCGGTGTCCCAAGTCGAAATCGTCTCTACAAGCTTTGCGAACGTGCCGCCGTTTTCCGCAAGAAGCGCTTTAACCTCTGTGGGGCTAATAAGCGCATATTTCAAATCGCGGGCGCTGTTGAAATTCATACAGTGGGCAGAACCGTCTTCGATATCTTTTGTCGATTCGATATGGCAATATTTAGCCTCTACAATCTTATCTTCGGGCTTGACAGGTTCGTCGGCGTACGGGGTTCCGTTAATGGCGTTAAGCATTCTTACAAGCGGATAGATTATCGTTTCGCAAGGGGTCTGACAAAGAGCCTTTACGGGCTTTGTTGCGTCGTCCATTGCCCCGAACTGCTTCGCAACGTCGTCGTCCCAGCCGGCGTTGAATATGGGAAACTTTAAGTCGCGGTAGGTGGTCATATTCATAATGGTGCCGGCGCAGTAGTTGAGTCCGACCAACGCAAGGTCACTGCCGCCCCAATTCTGCCATTTTGTTAAAGTGGGAGCAAATTGTGCGTCAAGTCCGTAATTAAGCACGTAAGCCGGACCGTCCGTACCTTCTGTCCAAAGTGTAAATTTATCATTCTCTGCTGCCGTCGCGTTATAGTTGTCTACAAGTTTTTTAAACGTCAGTGCAGACTGAGCGGAGCGGGGATACGCCCAATCCGGGGAGCGGGTCAAAACTATCTTTCTGTACGACGATTCTTTAACGGCTTCAAACAACCAGGTTGCGGTAGTTTCCGCATCAAGCTCGCCGTCGGAAACGGAACCGAGACAATACTTGCTGTCTTTGGGTGCTTTGCCCGTTGTGGGCTCGGCATATGTCTTCCAGAAGTCGGACATATAACCCGCATAGTATACTTCTTCCTGTTCGCACAGCTCGATAACTTGCTGCGTATAGCCCATCTCCATTTCAGTCATCGTGATTACTCCGACTGCGCCTTTAAGAATTGCATTTTCTATAGTTGTGAGGTTACTTTCGTCCGCATAGCTCATTTGCGCTATCTGATAGTCGAAATCCAATTCCGGTTTTAAGGCGTCAAGGAATTTGCACATCGCTTCATAGTTATTACCGCGGGTCTGCTGAACGCCGATAAGAATTTTTCCGGCATACTTGCCGGAACCGCCGCCACCGCCGTTACCACCGCCGCCGCAACCGGCAACTGCTCCTATAGAGCCCGCCAACACCGACGATAAAGCTATAGCTCCTATCTTTTTTAAAATTGACTTTTTCATTTTTTAGTCTCCTGAAATATTTTTATTTATTATTACCTGGGCAACAAGTTGCCGGGTTTTCTACAGGTTAAACAAACGATTATTACGAACACCGCAGATTTAACAAGCATAACGTATGCAGCCGGAACTCCGCACAGGGTAAGTCCCATGTTTAAAAGGACGTAGGTGAACGTACCGATTATGGCGTTAAAGAGCTTGCCCTTCATACCGCCGGAAAGAGGCATACCGCCCATGAGAAGCATAATCATTATATCCATCTGATACGACGTAGTATCCGAAGACGCTATACTATTACTTCTCGCAATCAGCATAACTGCGCCGAAGCAAAGAAATAATGAGAATACGACGTAGCAGACGATTCTGGTCATAAGCAAATTTGCGCCTGCCTGGTCCGCCGCCAGCTTATTAGTGCCTATCGCCCTGCTCCTCTTTCCCACTTTCGTAAACGTTAAGAAATAGAATGCTATAAAAGCAAGCAAAACGAGCGCAATGACTCTGAACCAGGTTGACCCGACAACGGCTTGAATGTCCGTATTCAATGTTAATGCATTTATATTTCTATCACTAAATATAGATAGCAACACTCCGTTGAAGAGCTGCATCAGAATAACCGAGCTCATTACGGTGGGGAGCTTAACGTATGCCCCCACGAATGCGTTAAAGATTGCACAAACAAGTCCCATAATAATTATGGTTAACAACGCCAAAAACAGATTGCTTGAGTTGGCAATCATAATAAATAAGGCTCCGAATACGCCGACCTGATAGCCAACCGATATATCCATACAACCCATCAGGTAAATGAATACGGCGCCTATGGCAAGAATGAAATATACGCTTACCTGCGATATTAAAGTTTTAATCGTTTGCGGACGCCATAAAAGAAGTTTTCCGTCCCGGGGATGGCGCCCGGGAACAATCGTAAAAACTATTAGGCAAACAATAAGCCCGCACAATGCGCATATATCAAAAATATGGTCTTTTGCGAATTCTTTTAAATGCTCCTTTGTGAAGAAATTTTTAAAAGCGCTTACGATTTTTTGTCCGAAATTCGGCTTAGCTGCCGCTGCGATGCTTGCAGGTTGTCCGCTTTGGGAAGCAGTTTCCTCATTAGAAACATCTTCGATTTTTTCGACTTTATCTTCTTTATTTTCCATCTCTTCCCTCCTTAAAGCATATACTCGATTATATCGGTTTCTTTAAGCTCTTTCGAGCGCATAAATTCGTGTGAAATTTTGAAATCCTTCATAACGATAAGTCTGTCCGACATACCGATAAGCTCAGTCATTTCCTCGCTTATTAAAAGTATCGCTTTACCGGCTAATTTCATATCGTTTATTATCTTGTACATCGCCTGCTTTACGGCAATATCTACGCCTCGGGTAGGGCAATCCATAATAATAACGTCTGATTTTGCCGCCGTCCACTTTGCAAACGAAACCTTTTGCTTGTTACCGCCCGACAACTTGGAAACATACATGCCGGAATTACGGCATTTGATAGACAGGTTTTTAATTTCCTGCTCTACTATCTCGTTTTCGGTTTTGGGTCTGATAAAAGTGAATTTGGATATTCTGTCTAACGAGGGCAAAAGTATATTTGCTTTTATAGGCGCTTCAAGCATAAGCGCTTCGGTATCTCTGTTTTTGGAAACATAACCGATACCGAGCTTTATTGCGCTGGAAGGCGACTTAACTATTTTACCGTTTCTTTCTATACTTCCGGCCAGCGGTTTTCTTACCCCAAACGCAAGCTGACCTATAATGTGCATACCGCAATCGGAAAGACCGCCTATTCCGACGATTTCGCCTTTATGAATCTGCAAATTGAAATCTTGTATGCCCTGATAGGTAACGTTTTTAAACTCAAGTTCAACTTCTTCGCCTGCCGTTGCCACGAAATCTTCACGATAGTACGCGTCGCCAATATCACGACCTACCATCAGCGTGGAAATTTTCTTCCCGTCAAAATCCTTCTTCTCAAGCGTATCGATTATGTCGCCGTCACGCAGAACGGTTACGTGCGTACACTTGTCCATTATCTCTTCAAGGTCATGCGAAATAAATACTACGGCTTTACCGTTTTGAGCCATATCGTTAATTATACCGTAAAGTATTTCACGGCCTTCAAACGATAACGCCGTCGTCGTTTCGTCGACTACAAGAATTTCAGGGTCTTTTTCCATTGCACGGATAATTTCTATAAGTTTTTTGGTTTCAAAGCTTAAAGTATTGATTTTCGTGCTGCCCTTAAACGAGGTTATATTGAATTTTGCAAGAATCTCGTCGGCTGCCTTATACATTTTAAGTATGTTAATAAACCCGAATTTCGCAAATTCTTTTTCCCGTCCGGCAAAAAGATTTTCCGCAACGGTTACGCCGGGAATCGTGTTCGACTCCTGCAAAATCATTGCAATACCGCCGTTCTGCCCTTCGAGCATACTTTTAGGCGCCCAGGGCTGACCTTTATAAAACATCTCGCCCGAGGTTGCGGTTTGCATGCCCGCCGCAATGGACATTATTGTCGATTTCCCGGAACCGTTTTCACCTATCAGTCCCCTGATTTCACCGCGGTGCAATTCAAAATCGACATCTTTAAGCGCAATAGTCAGACCGAACGCCTTATGCATATGGGACGCTTTAAAAATCAATTCCCGATTTTCTGATTCCATACAGCATATTCTCCTTTACATTTTTAAACTTATGTCACACAGTTGTTAAACCAATAAATATATCTGATTTTTAACAATCTACGGTCACGGCAAAGAATCTGCGAGGAAATTTTCACCACAGATTCTTTGGGAGGAAAAAATGAACTTTAAACAAGAATAAAAGATTTATCTTGATTTTAACATAGCTTTAGCCGGATACTCATCAGCCATATCTACGCCTTTTTGTAACGAGCTTAGGTTTACCTCCGCACACCGCCGGCGCGAAAGCCGCACAAGCGACAATCGCACCTGCAAGACATTCGGCAATTTTTTTATTAACGTTGTTTTTTCAATTTCAATCAATTAGTCTTATTCGGGGTATAATTATGCGGCGGGCCATCCTTCTTCTTCAACGACTATGTTATCATAACCGTTTATCTGCTTGCCGCCGTGGCTGGTAACCTCAAGCGTCGTTATACGGTGCAGTTCGCTTGCGTCGCAAGTAACTTTATAGGTTCTGCCCAAAGTGTTGAGAAGCTGCTCTGCGGAAGCATATTCTTCAGACTCCGAACGGGAATGAAGCGCAAAGACCAAGCTTCCGTCTTCATTTGCAGGGCTAATCTTATCCCAGTTATCAGTATCTGCAAATGCCTTTACGTCGGTAGGAATACCGTTATAGCCGCCGCACATTGCCATGTAAATAACTCTGGTAGGCTTGCCAAGCTCATAAGCAACCTTGCCCTCTTCTTCGGTGGTAGCTTTCGTATACTTCCCGTACTGGATAACCGTTCTCGAGCTTACGCCCTGCCAGAAAGGGATTGCATAGAATGCATTGTATTCCATTCTGTAGGTGTTGTCGCCGTAAACTTCAAGAGTGTACTCGTGCTGATAACCGTCGGCTGCATCACTATGGTTGTTCGCTTTGTACGCTTTGTAGGTACCGACGAGTTTAGCGGAGCCGCATGCGGAAAGCGCAACCGTTGCAATAACCGTTATGCAAGCTATAGCTGCTACAACGATAAGTTTGAGAATGTTTGACTTTTTCATAAAATTTATCTCCTTAAATAATTTTTTAATTAGTTTTTACTGTTAAGTGTTTTTTCTTGACGCAATGCGCCAAGAAAAGGGGTACCCATTTTCTTATCCTTTTAATTCTTTGCAGGAGCCTTGAAAGCTATCTGGGCAAAGTTATAGAGGTTTGTTATCCAGGTTGCATAGTTATGTGCCGTGCCGTTAACCTGAATAAATTCGATTTTGTCGCCTTTTGCTATGTCGGAGCCTTCGTTTTGCTGCCAACCCATTTCATCTCTTACTTTCAGCATATTTTTGTCGGCGTCTTCGGGACCTTCCTGCGAGCCGCAACTGATAAATAAGTAATTAACGGGATAAGTGTCTGCCTTTGCCTTCATATTGGCAATTTGAGCGGTACCGGGTGCGCCGGAGCTTTCATATGCAAAATAAGAACAATATTCAAGCGCATTGGCAATCATTGCGCTTACCGACATGCCTCCTCTGGAAAGACCGGTATAAGCAACGTGCCCTCTTGCAGCCTCACAAGCTGTGAAAAATGCCGCGTCAGCTTCGTCGGTTAAACCGTAGCTCCTTTCATCCGCCATTTTAGTCGCAATACCGGAAGCGTCGGCGTAAGTGTTATATTTAGAAGCAATGGCGGGCATAAGGTGATATTTCCATTCCTTCCAGATTTCGGAGTCACTGCCGTCGCTCGTTCTCGTATAGCCGAAGTCGAAATCTGCCTTATCGTTTGCGTCTTCGGAAACATATCCGCTGTAAATATTTGCCATCTCGGCAGTCTGTCCGACAAACTTAGAAACGTCTTCTCTTTCTTCAACAGTTTTTGCACCGCCGCTATAATACTGGTACATTGTCATTGCAACGTAGATAGTGTCTTCACACTTTTTATTCATTGCAAGATAGTCAAGTATATTATTGGTGCCGTAACCGCCTGTATAAGGCGAGCGGTCCGTCTTATAAGAACCTTCTGCAAACCAATAGCCCTCGTTGAGGCCGTTGCCGTGCATCATATACATTACGTTATATTTTTTAGAGGTATCCTCCTTATTATACCCGTAAGGAAGATATACCCATGCTCTCTTATAAATCCAAAGCGGCGAACCGTCGTAGTCCTTTCCGTTGACGTCCTTCTTCCCTTCGAATTTTTTCTCTACGCCGTAAGCTCTGGTCTTATACCATACGCTTTCAAGGGTGCCCTGCTGTGCCTGTGCGTTGTCCAGAACATTCTTCATTGACTTATACACAGCTTCCTGCATGAATATGGTAGTTTCGTCGCACATTGTGCATTTGCCGTCAACAAAATTATGGTGCAGAGTTTTATCGGAACCCGTAACCACGTGAGTCGTCTGGTCGTGCGTTCTCTTACCCGGAGTGTTGCTCGGCTTCTCTCCGCCTCCGCACGCCGCAAACGTAACCGCAAGCGCTCCCACCATAAGCAAGCTGCCTATCGTGTTTAAAAATTTACTCTTCATTTAGCTCCTCCTAAATGATTAACTATTGTTATCAAAATTATTTCTGAAAAAATACCTGCATGCAGTTGTAAAGAGCGGTTATCCACGTTGCATAGTTATGTCCCGTCTTGTTACAAAGCATATATTCGCAATTATCGCCGTTTTTAATATCTGAACCGGACTGCAATTCTTTTATGCCCGCCTTTAAGGTACGGTACGTGCCGAACGGGTCGCCGGGGTAATCTCCTTTACCTTCAAGCGTACCTACGGTTGCATAATAGTAATTTATAGTGCAGTCTTTATAAGTGCTGTTCTTGGATGTTACAAGCTGGTCTGCATTTCCGCCGCCCGAAAACGAACCGATGTAAGAAATATATTCAAGGCACGAACCCCAAATCGCCGAATAGGAAATTGCGGAGCCCATAGACAAACCGACGTAACCCTGATGGTCTCTTGCCGCCTTCAAAGCTTCGGCGGAGCTGCCTGCCGCATAAGTGTTATAGTGTTCGGCTATATAAGGCATAAGCTCTTCTCTCAGCTCTTTACCGAAGTCGCCGGTACCGGAAGACTTGGTTTGGTCGTCGGGCGTCTTGGCAGTAATTTTATAGAAAGTAGGCGTAACGCAAATGGTCTTTTTTGCCTTGCCTTCCTTCATAAGGTTATCAAGCACGTTTGTGGTTCCGTAACCCCCGCTGTATATCATGTCAGTTGGCTGATAATACCCTTGGGAAAACCAATAACCTTCATTGAGTCCCATACCATGCAGCATATACAAAACGTCATACTTAGTATCTTTATCGTCGGCGCTGTAACCGTAAGGCAAATACACATACGCCCATTTTTCAACCGCCTCGTCGCCGTAGGCATTAGACATATACGTTATTTTTTCAACAGTGCCCTGCCGGTCGCACGCCTTTGTAAGAACGTCTGATTTACTAACGGCGTCCTGCGTAAATATGGTAGTTTCATTACACATAGTGCATTTGCCGTCAACAAAGTTGTGGGGAGCATACTCGTCCGTTTTTCCCGTTACAAGCAAAGTTACGGGGTCGTGCGTCTTCTTCGCCGGAGTGTTGTCCGGCTTCTCTCCGCCTCCGCACGCAGTAACCGAAACGGCAAGCGCGCCAAGCACAAGCAAACTGCCTATGGCCTTTAAAAACTTGTTTTTCATCTAAATACCTTCTTATATATTCTTTTAAATAGTAAACGAACGCAAATTCATCGTATGTTGCCGACTTTTACACAGCCTTGCTATTCTTTAAATAAATGATAATATTTTATTTCCCTTCCGTAAATTGCATTTTTAATAAAATTGTTGCAATTTTTTATGAAAATATTTAACATTGTTTTAAATTGATTAACATTTAAAATAAAATTGCGACATAAAATTATAAAAATCAGTTAAAAATTAAATATTTTATTAAAAATCCTTTACTATTCGCAAACAATATGATAAAACATAATCATGAATACGTTAATACACGTTCCCCCGATTAAGATTTCGACAATAACGGATAAAGCAATAACCATTTATCCGAGCGAAAGCTTAACGGTTTTGCTCAACCTGCGCGGACATGCAAAGCTGTCTTTAAATAACGTTCCCGTAACTCTTTCACCCAACGATATCCTCGTTGTCAATTCCCGTGATTTGTGTACGGTCAGGCAATTGGACGCATTCATTCTCGCCGTTACGGTTGAGCGGTCGCTTTTAAATCTTGATACCAAATATAAGTCGATATACTTTGATTGCAACTCCGCAAGATTTAAAAATAAAGATATATTTTCACCCCTGCGGACAAGCATAGTAAAAGCCGTTAAGCTCAAAACCGGTTTGACGCAGTCGAAAGCTTATTCCGTAGCGTATGAAATTTTTGACGAACTGATTGAAAATTTTTCAAGTTCTGCCCATTTAACTAAAAGCAGAAACTCTAAAATAAACGAAATTATCGACTATATCGAAAAGAATTACAGCGAAAATCTTTTACTTAACGATATCGCCGAGCAGTTCCATATGTCCGTCCCTTATCTTTCCAAGCTTTTCAAGGAAAGCGTGGGCGCTACTTTTGCCGATTTCTACGATGAATTGCGTGTAAACCATTCAATGTACGACTTGACGGAAACGGACGAAAATATTGTAGATATAGCCTACAAGCACGGTTTCCCAAATAACCACGCCTACATACGCGCTTTTAAAAAAGTGGCAGGGGCATTGCCAAACGAAACGAGAAAACGTCACGCCGCAATCCGCTCGCAGGCAATTTCCGAAAATAAGGAATTGAACAATATAATAGATTTATTGGGACTCGGTCAACCTTCTGCGTCCGACGGCGACGATTTTTACATTAATGCCGATTACACGGCTAAAAGCAAATTGGTGCTTGCCAACAATCCGTCAAGCGAAATATTAGGCATAGGACCGGCGACGGACGTATTGCTTAAAGACATTCAGTCAATTATAAAGGATATTCAAGATACGTTTCCCTTCCGCTATGCTTATCTGAGAGGCATTTTCAGCGATGCGCTCTCTTTTTGTTCGCGCGACTCGAGCGGACAGCTGCGCTTTAAATATACAATGATAGACGAAGTTCTGGACTTTTTGCTTTCTGTAAAACTCAGACCGGTATTATCATTCACCTATATGCCCAAAGCGTTGACAAAGGACAAAAGCATAGTCTTTCAAGACGGATATTATATCTGCGAACCTGCGCATTTCGACGAATGGCATCAGCTTATATCTAATTTCTTAAATCATGTTATCGCGCGTTACGGCATTAACGAAATTTCAAAATGGATTTTTCTGCCGTGGGTACAGCTTGACTCGAATAATAAACATCTTGGATTTACGGACGAGCTGTCATTCTTTCTGTTCTACAAAACGTCGTATAATGCAGTTAAAGAAATTTCTGAAGATTTAATAGTCTCTTCACCCGAAATTTATCCTTCTTTGGATATGCAGTATTTGAAAAACTATCTGCAATGGACTAAATATAGCGACTGCTTCCCCGACCTTTTATCTATTAAGTTTTTTCCCAACATAAATTGGAAAGTAATTGAAATAAAAGACAATCTGAACATGGCTTACAGAAAAATTATTGATAAAGAAATTTCTTCCGATGCAAGCCTGATGAGCAGATTGCTTAATAATCTGCAAAACTTTTTAAATGATAACGGTTATAATCTTGATATTTACGTTACGGCGTTTAATTACACCATCGACGATTCGCACCCTGTTCTCGATACACAGTTTTCGGCAAACTACTACCTTAAAAACTATAACGAAAATTTACATTTATTAAAATCGCTCTGCTATTGGAAATTAAGCGACGGCGACGAGGCGGACCGTTCCGCCTCCCTGTTTTTCGGTTCGACGGGAATGTATCTCAAAAACGGCATACCCAAAGGCACGACCCAGGCGTTGCGCTATTTATCCTATATCCAGCGCTATATAACGGACAGAGGCGACGGTTATATTCTGTCAACATGTGGTGAGCAGTCAAATTATTACCGCCTGTTACTATATAATTATGAACACCCCGCATCGGCAAAAGTTGAAACTTTATCAAATCCGGATTTTGACCCCTATTCCCTTTTTGTAAAAAAGAAAAAAAGAGTAGTTCATTTTAAAATAAACAACTTGCCCTATTCAAATGCTACTGTAAAGATGTTTATAATGGATTCGGAACACGGTTCTCCTTACGCCAAATGGGTATCAATGGGTAAGCCGCACCTTGATTATTATTCCGACAACGAAAGCGTCATCTTTGAAATATTACAAGCGTCTTCGGTACCCGACTTGAAAATTATTAGCGTGCCTGTCATAAACGGCACTCTGTCTTTGGAATTTGAACTCGCGCTGTTTGATATTGTAACGGTAGAAATAATTCTTTCCAACTGAGAGCTAAACTGCCATACTTACATTTTTTGCAAAAGCGGGTTTACCGCTTATTTTAGTGAGCGAAGCAGGTGAAGGAAATTGCCGCAAACGGCAATTTCCTTCACCTGCTTCAAATCTTGCTTTTTTGTCGCAATTTTGCTATACTGCAAATACAATGACAAATTATTATTATATGGCAACTGAACCGCTATCTAATACTTGGGAAACAGCAAAAATAGAAAATTATTTACTTTCATTTGACTTTTTACATAAACATAACGGCAACTTTGACAGTCAAAGCCCTTATCTTAATATTTCACTTATGAAAGTTAGAGATAAAAAAAGTTGGAGCAGTCAAAACTATAATAAAGAAGAAACAAATTATGTTTCAATTATCACAAGCGTTTGCAGTGAACAAGAAACTGTTGTCAAAAACATATTAAAAGGACTGGAAAAGCTTTTAGGTTCTAACATTTATCCTGATGATTAAAGGATAAATTTCAATTCAGCGCCCTAAAAAAACAAAGCACTTGCATTTTGCAAGTGCTTTATAAAATGAAATCCGGCAACTACCTTATCTTGCAGGGTTAAGACCCAACTACATCGGGCGTAAACGAGCTTAACTTCTGTGTTCGGTATGGGAACAGGTGGGACCTCGTTGCTATCGTCACCGGAATGGCTCCGCTTGTAGGACTTGAACCTACGACACTTCGGTTAACAGCCGAATGCTCTACCGACTGAGCTAAAGCGGAATATAAAGGCAAATTGAAGCCTGACAACTGCACAGTTGAGGGTGGAAAGGGATAAAGTAAAAAGGACTT
>CAJULB010000005.1:0-67677 GCA_910587005.1 uncultured Christensenellaceae bacterium
AAGTCCTTTTTACTTTATCCCTTTCCACCCTCAACTGTGCAGTTGTCAGGCTTCATATTCTCGCAGAAAAGCGGAGTTTGAAAGCTGTTTGAAGCGCGGATATACGTGCGGAAAACGAAATTTGCGGTTTAAGTCGCAGTAAACCGCATCAAAAATTGTATATTATCGGTGATAATTGTCATTCTGACGCTTGCGGAAGAATTTGATAGTTAGCCCGTTATATAACCATTCCGGTGACAATAGCAACGAGGTCCCACCTGTTCCCATACCGAACACAGAAGTTAAGCTCGTTTACGCCCGATGTAGTTGGGTCTTAACCCTGCAAGATAAGGTAGTTGCCGGATTTCATTTTATAAAGCACTTGCTATCGCAAGTGCTTTGTTTTTATCTTAGGCGTAAACGAGCTACGCCCTTTGTCTCGGCCGACGCAAGGGCGAACGTCGGCCTCGGTCACCGTTCGCGCGGGACGTATGCGCTTACTCACCTCGTGCGGCAAAACAGCGGGTGTCCGCTGTTTCGGGAACTCCGCACTCGCCGCCCGATGTAGTTGGGTCTTAACCCCGCAAGATAAGGTAGTTGCCGGATTTCATTTTATAAAGCACTTACAAAATGCAAGTGCTTTGTTTTTAATTTTAACGCACAGTTAATGCGGTTAAAATATATTCGTTGACAAATAATATTTAATGTTGCTATAATAATACGGAAACTGTAAGGGGGTGAAAATATGGCTGAAATTCAAACGGACGCGCAGGCGGAAACTCAACCCGCAAGCGGTGAAAAAGCTTGCAAAGCTGTTTCCGAAGAAACCGAAAGTGCGGAAGAAACGGCAAACATAGACGAACCCGCCGCAGAGGAAATTACGGAAGATGAGCTTGCCGTTGCGGAAGCTGTTACGGAAAATATTCCCGAACTTATGGTTGAAGGGCTGTCGGCAGAACACAACGTTTCGCGGTTGGCGTTTATTACCAAGCTTCCCAAAAATATAGCAACGTATATAGTTGCGGCAATTTATTTTATAGTGGGAGTGCTGTGCGTTTCCGTTACAAGGCATATAACGGTTGCCCTGCCGTACATTGTCGGCGCGATTATGATGCTTGTCGGTATAAGCGGATTTATAATTTCGCTTGTCCGCCGCGACTATAAAAACATAAAAACCAACAAAATTGCAACGTATATACTTACCGTGTTGCTCGGGGCAATGGTAATTCTGGAAGAAATCGACCCTCAAATCGACCCGATTATGCTTATTTCTATTATTTGGGGAGTTTTCGGGCTGTTCGAGGGCGCGCATGCGTTTAACCACGCGATAACGCGCATAACCAAATCCGAGCGTTGCGTGTACTTTTTGATTAAGGGAATTGTAGAGTGCGCGGTCGCGTTTATGATGCTTTATCACCCCGAAAGTCACGAGGCGCACTTTTTTCACATAGTAGTTTTCGGAATTAGTCTTATAATAGACGCCGTTACTATGATACCGAAAATAAAGGAATTTTTAAGTAAATTTTAAAAGGTTTATTATGAAAGCAACAAACTGGGATTTAATGAAGTTATCGCAAGCGTTTGACGGTGAATTCTGTCTTTCGGACTTTTCGCCCGAGGAGCTGGACGAGCTGTTGGGACTGCTTGACGAAAATATGACTGCGGAAGAAATACGTGAAAGATATTTCGAGTTTTACGACGATATTAAGGACCGAACGCTTACAAAGCATAAATGGAGCGACTGATTTTAAAAATTCATATATGCGTTGCGCTGTGCTTTTTTATCTGTTCAGACGGGCTTACATAAATAATAATGTAAAAAATAAAACGGCGGAGGGTGCAATCTGCACCCTCCGCCGCAGTTTTTTATTAAAAGAATAAATTTTTATTCAAGTAAATCGTCGCATGATACATTGTAAAGCTTAGTCAGTTTAATAAAGTTTTGCAAAGTAGGAACGGTTAATCCCCACTCATAAGCTTGATACGATTGACAGGTTATGCCTAATTGTTTTGCAACAAACGTCTGTGTATAGCCGAACTGCTTACGCAAATCTTTTAAATTTTTCGCAAGATTATATAATTCTTCCATAAAATTTATTTTTACCCGTTTAATTCTATTGACATAATACAGTTTTAAACTTTATAATATTAAAAATGAAGTTTGAAACTGTATTTTTAAGCGGAGGTAAAATTATATTGATATTAAAGGAAGAAATATTAAATAATGAAAAGCAGAAAACAGCGTTAACGCTTTACAATAATTTTATAGAAACGCTTACCTAAAAACAGATTATAATGTTTGAAGAAGTTTTGGATAATCTTTTTGAACTGAATGACGAACTTACCCAAAAAGACTTTAAACAAGGCTTTAAGCTTGGTTTTAATGTTGCGGTGGATTGCTTATAACAATCAGATTTCTCGGCTACGCTCAGAATGACAGTAAACCAAACGCTCGTAATTACAAATTAAATAAGCCCCGAACGGCTTAAAAGCCGTTCGGGGCGTTCTTAAACAGATAAATTCAAATTTACATAACGACTTTGTTTTTCTGTTCGAAAAGCTGTTTGCAGTCTTTCGGGAAATGGTCGTCTGTAATCAAAACGTCGATGTCCTCTATCCTTGCAAAGGTGTAGGGGTTGATTTTGCCTATTTTAGAGCTGTCAAGCATCATATAAACAAGGCGCGCCTTTTTAAAGCAGTCCTTCAAAAGCTCCGCCTCAACCTGACTGTTGCAGGAAAAGCCTTGTTCGGGAGTGAACGCCGTTGCCGAAACAATAGCAATTTCAAAATTAGTGGAATCGAAGTAAACCTTCGCCGCGGGGGAGGAGGTGGAAAGATTGTCTTTCATCAGCTGTCCGCCGACAACGGTAATATTTATATTTTTTTTCTGCGCAAGCTCCATTGCAACGGCAATACCGTTGGTGAAAATGTTGCACTTTATATCGGGCAGTTCTTTGGAAAGGTACATTGCAGTCGTGCCGCCGTCAAGGAAAATGCACGCACCCTCGTCAATCAAAGCCGCCGCTTTCTGGGCGATAACAATTTTAGCGTCGGTATTGATAGTCGTCTTTTTAGTGTACGCCTCGCCTGAAACCTTCTGCACTTCCTTAACGGACATAGCTCCGCCGCGTATGCGTATAATGCGCCCGTCTTCTTCAAGCTGGAACAAATCGCGGCGCAAAGTCATCTGCGATACGTTGGGGAAAACTTCTTCAAGCTGTTCAAGCGTCATTTTGCCGCGTTTGTCTAAAATTTCAGCAATTTCTTCAATTCTCTCACGCTTCATTTTTTTGTTATCTCCCGTGTAAAAAATTCACAATTTTTAATTATTGTATTATATTAACAATCAAAAGTCAAGGATAAAGCGGCAACATTCACAAAAATTATTAAAATTTGTTAAAATTTTACAAAAATTAGCCTATATTAAAAGCGCGCCCCCGCGGCAACCTATAATTGCGCGTTGGTACGGCTTAAAAACGCTTGCAAATAAACCGCTCAAAACATATAATAAAATACGGTTGAACAACCTCAACCGTTCGGAAAAATATTATTTATGTTTTTTAAGCGGTTAAGGCAGGACATTTCTGCGGCACGGGCTAACGACCCCGCGGCACGCAGTAATTTGGAAATTTTTTTAACTTATTCGGGCGTGCACGCGCTTTCGTGGCACAGAATAGCGTGCAGACTTTATAAAATGCGATTAAAACTGCTTGCGCGAATAGTTTCCCAGCACGCAAAAAGAATGACGGGTATAGAAATTCACCCCGCCGCAAAAATCGCTTCGGGCGTGTTTATCGACCACGGCGCTGGCGTAGTAATAGGCGAAACCGCCGAAGTTGGTACGGGAACTGTGCTGTATCAGGGCTGTACGCTGGGCGGAACCGGCAAGGAAACGGGCAAGCGCCACCCGACGGTGGGCGAACACTGCGTTATCTCTGCGGGAGCCAAGGTTTTGGGCAATATAACCGTCGGCGACTACGCGAAAGTCGGCGCGGGCGCGGTTGTTCTTAAAAACGTACCTCCGCACGCAACGGTTGTCGGAGTGCCTGCAAGGGTGGTTAAAATCGGCGGAAACGCAGTTCCCGATTTAACGCAGGAAAAGGGCGACCCCTATCTTACGGCAATATGCAAGCTGCGCGAGCGCGCTTTCGCTTTGGAAGCCCGCTTAGCGGAATTAGAAAAGAATACGGAAAACGGAAACGGAGAAATAAAATGAGAGTATACAATTCGCTTACACGCAGAAAAGAAGAATTTAAACCGCTTGAAGACGGAAAAGTGAAAATGTACGCGTGCGGAATAACCGTTTCCGGCGAGGCGCACATAGGTCACGGTTATCAGGCGCTTATTTACGATATTATGCGTAAGTACCTTGAAAAGAAGGGCTTTAAAGTAACTTATGCGCGCAATTATACCGACGTAGACGATAAAATTATCGCAAAATCCAAGGAAACGGGTATTCCCGCGGACGTTTACGCCGCCAAAATGATAGAAAATATTGATAAAATTATGGCGGATTTCGACGTGGACGAGCCTACTTTATGGCTTAAAGCGACCGAAAATATCGGAAATATAATCGATTTTATTCAAAAGCTGATAGAAAGCGGACACGCATACGCGGCAAAAAACGGGGACGTTTATTTTGACGTTTCCAGCTTTAAAAAATACGGATGCCTTTCCAACCGCTCGGTTGAGGATATGCTTGACGGAGTGCGCGTTGAAAACGGCGAAGAAAAGAAAAGCCCCGCCGATTTTGCATTGTGGAAATCGGCAAAGGCGGGCGAAATAAGCTGGCAGTCGCCCTGGGGCGAGGGCAGACCGGGCTGGCATATAGAGTGCTCGGCTATGAACCGCACGGCGTTCGGCGAACAGATTGATATTCACGGCGGAGGGCGCGACCTGATTTTTCCTCACCACGAAAACGAAATTGCGCAGACGGAAAGCCTTACGGGCAAGCAGTTTGCAAAGTACTGGACGCACAACGGGCTTATAAAAGTCAACGGACAAAAGATGTCAAAAAGCCTCGGCAACAGCCTGCTTTTGGAGGATTTGCTTAAAAAATACACCAACGAAGCGGTTAAATTCGCGCTTTTGCAGAACAATTACCGCAACGATATAAATATCACAGACGAGCTTTTTCCCGAAGCGGAAAGGCATTTGACCGAATTTTACACCGTAATAAAGGCGGTTGAGGATAAATTCGGCAAGGGTGAAAAGGGCAATCCCGCAATAGACGAAAAATTTGACGCGGATATGGACGAGGATTTCAACACCGCGCTTGCGCTGTCGGAGCTTTTCGGGCTGTTCAAAAAGATTTCGGCAAAGCTTTCCGCAAACGATAAATCTTGCGCGGACGATATAAAGCAGATAAGGGAAACATACTCGCTTTTGGGGCTATTTAAAAAGGACGCGGGCGGTTATTTAAAGGAAGTTGCAGAAAAGAACCCCGAAAAAGCCGAAACGGAAATTCCCGCAGAGGTTAAATCGCTTGCAGAAAAACGCTGGAAGGCAAAATTGAACCGTAGCTGGGCGGAAGCGGACGCGCTCCGCGCCGAAATAGATAAGCTGGGATACGTAGTTAAGGACAGCAAAGAGGGGTATACCGTTTCAAAGAAGTAAAAAGTTAAAACGCATATATGCATCGCATAACTTCGTTTTAGCAAAGCAACCGTCATTATGAACGCGGTCTTTGTGTCATTCTGAGCGACAGCGTAAGGAGCGCAGCGACGGAATAGCGATTGTTACGCATAGCGTCAATCGCGTCAGAATCTGATTATATTAACCGCAACCCAAAAAGCCTTAACATACGCTGTAAACCGCAATCAGATGCTTCCGCAAGCGTCAGCATGACGCGTTTCAACTTTGGTATGACGGGTTTTAACCCTTTTACAATAAACAATCAATAACACTTTAAGGTGAAAAATATGAAAGTTACATCTAAACAACTCAGAAAAAACTGGCTTTCTTTTTACGAAAGCAAGAACCATAAGGATATAGGCGCGGTTTCGCTTATCGGCGACGGCGCTACGGGCGTTATGTTCAACGTTGCGGGTATGCAGCCGTTAATGCCCTATCTGCTCGGCAGAAGCCACCCGCAAGGCAAAAGGCTTTGCAATATTCAGGGCTGTGTGCGCACGGTGGATATAGAGGAGGTCGGCGACGCTTCGCACTTCACTTTTTTCGAGATGATGGGCAACTGGTCGCTCGGCGATTACTTCAAAAAGGAAAAAACCGCCTGGACCTTCGAGCTGTTGACAAAGGTTTTCAAGCTTGATAAGGACAAGCTTTGCTCTACCGTTTTTGCAGGCAACGAAAGCGCGCCCCGCGACGAAGAAACTGCCGAGCTTTTGAAAAGCCTCGGCATTAAACCCGAGCATATCTTCTATTTAAACGATAACTGGTGGGAGCTGGAAGGTACGGTTGACACCCCTTGCGGTCCCGACAACGAGTGGTTTTATCCGCTTTCGGACAAGGCTAACCCCGTGTTTCCCGACGATTATGTGGAAATCGGCAACGACGTGTATATGCAGTATAAAAAGCTTGCGTCGGGCTATATCCCGCTTGAAAACAAAAACGTGGATACGGGCTTCGGCTTCGACAGAATGCTGCTGTTTTTGAACGGGCTTGACGACGGTTACAAAACCGACCTGTTCGCACCCGTAATTTCCGCGCTGGAAAAGGCGAGCGGAAAGGTTTACGATAACGGCGGGGACGACCAAAAGGCAATGCGCATTATCGCCGACCACACGCGCACGGCGGTTATGCTTATCGGCGACGAACAGGGCATTCTGCCTTCGAATACCGGCGCGGGCTACGTTCTGCGCAGACTTATGCGCCGTGCTATCCGCTATTGCCGTCAGATAGGGCTTAACGGCGAAGCGCTTATAAACTGCGCAAAAATTTTTATTGATAAGATTTACGGCGAGGCTTATCCCCTGCTTGTAAAAAACGAAAATTATATTCTTGACGAAATCAAAAAGGAAGCGGACAGATTCGAAGCAACTCTTGCGCAGGGCATAAAGGAATTCGATAAATGCGTTTTATCGTTGGAGCGCAAAAACGAGTTTATGTCCAAAAGCAACCCCGATTACGTTAAAGAGAGGGTTATCGGCGGAAAACAGGCATTCCGTCTGTACGATACCTACGGTTTCCCCCTCGAACTGACCGAGGAGCTTGCGCGCGAGCACAATCTGACGGTTGACAGAGCGGGCTTTGACGAGGCGTTTAAGGAACACCGCGAAAAGAGCCGCGTCCTCGAAGCGGGGCAGTACAAGGGCGGACTTGAAAGCCATTCGCAGACGGCGACCTACTATCATACCGCAACGCACTTATTGCTTGCGGCGCTTAAAAAAGTCTGCTCGACCGATATATGCCAAAAGGGCAGCAATATTAACGAGGAAAGACTGCGTTTCGACTTCAACTTCCCCAGAAAGCTGACGGAGGACGAGGTTGCGCAGGTTGAAAAGCTTGTAAACGAGCAGATAAAGCTGGATACTCCCGTAACAATGTGCGAAATGACTTTGGAAGAAGCAAAGGCGCAGGGCTTTACCGGCGTGTTCGAAAGTAAGTACGGCGAGGTTGTAAAAACCTATTCCATAGGCGAATTTTCGCGTGAAATCTGCGGCGGCCCGCACGCCGAACACACCGGACTTTTGGGAACGTTCAAAATTTCCAAGCAGGAGAACGTTTCGGCGGGAGTGAAGCGTATAAAAGCGGTATTAATAAGAAATTAAAGGGAAGCATAATGCAGTTAAAGGATAACGGCAATCTTACCGGAGAAAAAACGGACGGGGAAGAAATTTCCGCCGGAATAACCGAAGCCGAAAAAACGGAAACTCCGCAGACGGAAGAAAGCGCGGAGGTGAATACACAAGCCTCCGAAACGCAAACCTCGGATACGGAAAACGCGGATACGCAAACCTCGGAGGAGGACGCGTTCAAAGACTTCGGCTCGGCTACGGTAGAACCGCCGAAAAAGAAAAAATACGGCTGGATAGGCACCGTACTGCTTTTGGTTGCAATCGGCTTGGGCATATGGGCAATGTTCGGCATCACGCACGAGGTTGCGGACGCGGAAACAACCCCCATATGGACGCTTGTCCGTCAAAGCAGCTGGGTATTTGCATTAATTTGCCTTGCCGTGCTTTTGGGCATACTTGCTTTCGACTGGCTTAAATATTCGGTTATTATGAAAGCCACCACGGGTAAATTCAGTCCGCGCACAAGCTTAAAGGTTCAGCTTTTGGGCAAGTTTTACGATAACGTAACCCCTTTTGCCGTGGGCGGTCAGCCTATGCAGATTTATTATCTGCATAAAAAAGGATATTCGGGCGGAGTTTCAAGCGCGGTAGTGCTTATAAAATACTTCTGCAATATGACGTGTATGTGCCTTGTAAGTCTGTTGCTTATGGCTTGCAACACCCGCGTTTTAGGCGCGATAGAAACCGACTGGGTGCGCGTTTTAATTCACGTTGCCGCGTGGGTAGGGCTTGCGGTAAATATGTTTTTACCGCTTATGGTGCTGTTTTTCGTAATTTTTCCCAAATTTGCGCACAAGCTTGCGTCTTTTGTAATAGGTGCGGGCGCAAAGCTTAAAATAGTAAAAGACAAAGAAAAGACGATGGCAAAGGCGCTTAAAACGGTAAACGATTTCCGCGCCGCGTTCAAAATAATGGCTAAAAAGCCCGCGGAATTCGTTGCGCTTATACTTTTTTGCCTTATAGAAGAATGTTTAAGGTTCGCTTTGCCCTTTTTTGTAATGAAAATGTTCAACGGACTTGGTTCGGAGGCGGGCTTTTCAACCATGATAACCGTTATGGCGCTTAACGTGTTCGTAACGCAGAGCGTCTGCATAATACCCACCCCCGGCAACTCGGGCGCGATAGAAAGCATAGGCACAATCGCCTTTACCGCGGTAATAACCAATTTGGGCGTGCTGGGCTGGTCGGTGCTGGTGTGGCGGTTTTTCGTGTTCTATATATATATAATAATAGGAATAGGCATAACCGTATTCGAGTTTATAAGAAAGCTTGTCCGCGGTAAACGGCAAAAAAGCCAAACGTCGGCGGGCGAATAAAAGTGATATTTAAATTATGAAAGTGCTTGTTGTATTAGACAGCTTTTACCCCAACGTTGACGGGCCTATCGAAGTGGTAGTAAGCGTAGCTAAAAAGTTCAAAGAAAAGGGCTTTGGCGAAATGGAATTGCTTGTGCCGAGCTATCCCGAAACGGTGGAAGTTGACGGTATAAAAATCAACCGCGTAATTTCGGTGCCCGCGGGCGACGGATACCGCGGAGCATTGCCTGCGCTTAGCGCAGGCGTTAAAAAGCTTATAAAAAAAGGCGGATTTGATATAATTCATCTGCACAGTCCGTTTACTTTGGGCAGATACGCGCTTAAAATCGGACATAAATGCGGGTTGCCTGTAATCTTTACAATGCATACCAAATTCCGCGACGAGTTTCAGCGCAGGTTAAAGAGCAGGCTTTTGCAGAAGTTTATGATGCGCTACATTATGGGGTGCATAAACCGGTGCGACGTCGTTACCACCGTTTCTCAGGGTACGGTGGATACGCTCGGCGAGTACGGTTATAAGAATACGGCAAGCGTTAAGGTTATCCGCAATGCAACGAGTATGCCCCCTTCTGCCGCCGATACCGAAAAGACAGCGGAATTAAAAAGCAGCTTCGCTGAAAACGGAGAAATAATATTTTCATACGTCGGCAGACTTGCGCAGACAAAGAATATTCAGTTCAGTCTGAAAGCTCTCGCTGAAGTCAAAAAACGCGGTTACGGCAATTTTAAATTTGTAATAGTAGGAAGCGGAGATTACGGAAGGACTTTAAAAAAACTTACGGAAGAACTCAATTTGACCGAAAACGTAATTTTTGCGGGTAAAATCACAGATAAAAAACTGCTTGCGTGTCACTATTCTGCATTCGACGCGTTGTTGTTTCCGTCGGTTTTCGACAATGCAAGCATAGTGATATTGGAGGCGGCGGCTAATTCGCTTCCCGTAATAACTTATAAAGGGAGTTGTTCGGCTGAAAAAATTACCAACGGTGAAAGCGGGTTTGTATGGGATAACGACGCGGACGTCTGGACGGAAAATCTGATAAAGCTGATAAACGAACCCGATTTGGCAAAAACGGCGGGCGAAGGCGCGCGTAAGCACGTGTATGCGGGCTGGGACGAAATTACAGAGGAGTACGCTTTGCTTTACGCGGACGTTTTAAAAGAGAGGACGCGCTGATTAAAAGACGTTTTTATGCGAAAAACCGCAAAAATCTGCCAAAAAATGGCAATTTTCGTTAAAAAACGTGCGATTTTACGGCAATTTTAAAGGCTTTAAAAAATAATTTAAAATTTATAAAAAACTTTGAAAACCAAACACAAAACGGCTTGACAGAAATTTTATAAAATAATAAAATAAGTTTACATTTAAAGAAGAAGTTAAGTAAAGCTCGTTTGAAGAGCTTCTCTGTGCAAGAGATTTCGAGAAATGAAAGGAGCAGACAATGAAAACCTACATGGCAAAGGCGGAAACGGTTGAAAGAAAATGGTACGTCGTCGACGCAACCGGCGTTCCCCTCGGCAGACTTGCGTCTAAGGTAGCTGCCATACTTCGCGGCAAAAACAAACCCACGTTTACACCCAACGTTGATACGGGCGATTTCGTCATAGTTATCAATACCGATAAGGTAGTGCTTACCGGTAAAAAGCTTGACGATAAATTTTACAGATACCACACCGGCTATATCGGCGGGTTGAAGGAAGTTTCCTATAAAAAACTGCTTGCGGAAAAGAGCGACCTTGCCGTATACGAAGCGGTGCGCGGTATGCTTCCCAAAAATTCGCTCGGCAGAGATATGGTTAAAAAGCTCAAGGTTTACAAGGGCGGCGAACATAACCACGCGGCGCAGAAGCCCGAAGAATTAAAATTATTTTAAAGGTGAGAGGTAGATTTATTTATGGCAAAGGCTAATTTAAAGAAAAAACTCCAGTTCTGGGGAACGGGCAGAAGAAAAAAGGCTATCGCCCGCGTCCGCCTCATTCCCGCAGGTACGGGCACCATTGAAATAAATGAAAGAGCATTCGAGGACTATTTCCCTCAGGACGTGCTTCGCTACGTCGTAAAACAGCCCCTCGCGCTTTTGGGCGTTGAAAGCAAGTATGACGTGCTTGTAAACGTCTACGGCGGCGGTTATACCGGTCAGGCGGGCGCTATCCGTTTGGGCATCGCGCGTGCGCTGTTGCAGGCTGAAGAAAGCTCGCGTCCCGCGCTCAAAAAAGCAGGTTTCTTAACCCGCGACCCGAGAGTAAAGGAGAGAAAGAAGTACGGCTTGAAGAAGGCGCGCAAGGCTCCTCAGTTCTCAAAGAGATAATTTTTATACAAAAAAGTTGCAAACGGAAGGTTTTTATGGAACTTTCCGTTTTTTTATGGCGAAAAATGTAGTGTGAAAAATGTCTGAAAAGCACTTTGTTTGTCGAAACGCGTCGAACGAGCATAAAATATGAAATTTATAGTTGAGTTTAACGCGCGCGTATGATACACTTAGTTTGTAAGCAAAGACCGATAGCTTCAATAATAAAAACTTTTGTTTATAGGTTTGGGGTTCAGCGCTGTCCCAAAAAAGGTAGGTTAAATTATTCGTTCGGTTTGAGGTTGCAATAGCGGGGCGCTCCTTTTCGGAAGCCGCTTCAAAAATACGGAAGCTTTAAGCTTTTAATCACTTAGGAGGAAGTAAAATTGCAAACAAACGTAATCGGTTACGACCGTGAAGAACTGTTACACAACGCGCTGGCGGAAATTGAAGACCGCCTTAAAGGGAAACAAACACCGAAAGAAAGGGTGGACACTCTTATCGAACATATGCTGATTTTAAAAGAATTGGCGGAGTTAAATTTTTAAATACAGTAAACGTACCCCGAAGCGTATAAAATTGCGCTTCGGGGCTTTGCTTGTCTTTTGGTGAAATATTAATTTTACCGAACAAAAATAATAGACACTATGTCTAATTTCTGTTTTATAAAGATAACAATGCGTAAAGGTTTTAAAATTTCTATTGACAAAGCGGTATATAAAATAATATTCTGTATATGAAGATGTAAATTTCAGTAGAGGAGTTTTTTATGCAAAAGGTTAAATCAAGCGTTAAAAAAGCGGTTTTATGCGCGGGAATGCTATTGTTGACGCTAATTCTGTGCATCGGTTTTTCGGGGTGCGCGGTAAACGTTTCCGGTAAAACGTTCGTATACGAAAAATACGAAGTTAAGTACGACGATTCCGTAAGCGAGGACGCGCAGAAATTATACGAAGCGACTTTGGTGGCGGCGAAAAAGGTTTGGGAGCTAAACAAATTTACGTTCGGCGAGGACGGTAAAGTGACGGGTACGGCGTTAGGCAGTTATACGCAGGACGGTAGCAAGCTTACTGTAAGCATGGGCGATACCGTGTTGCGCGAGTTCACCGTTTCGGGCAAAAAGCTGAAAGAAAACGTTTCCGCACCCGACGGCATAACCGTAACGGTTATCTATTGTATTCAGGAATAATTTAAAGGAGAATATATTTTATGGCAAAGAAAAAATTCAAGCTGGATTTGGGCAAAATTTTAACGCTTGCCGCAATGGTTTTGGCGCTGGTCGCATTCTTTATGATGTTTGCGCCCGCGGTTGAAGACAAGCTTACAACCACGTATTCAGGCGCGCAGGTTGCTTTCGGATACAGTAAAAATTCTACTAAAATACTTGTATTTTCCGCGTATTTTATTCCTTATCTGCTTTTAATTATAGGGCTTGTATTCAGCGTGCTTGCGGTTTTGGGCATACTTCCCAAATTTTCAAAGTTCGTTTCCGCGGGTTGCTATATCGCGGCGGGCGTTTTGCTGTTCCTTGCCGTTCAGATGGCTACGCCTTCCGTAACCGACAAGCTCGGCGATAACATTAAAAACGAAACTATCAAAAATTTCAGAAGTTCTCTCACGCTTTCCTACGGCGCGATTGTTTCGGGAATATTCGGGCTTTTAGCGGGAATTGCCGCGGCTATGCCCGTATTCTTAAAAAAATAAAACTTTAACTCCATTTGTTTTTTGCTCCGTCTGCGTGCTTCATCCCGTGGGCGGAGCTTTTTTGTACTTAAAGTTTAATTTGCAACAAAATTCGTAAAATTTTTTCATTATCGTATTGATTTTTCACAGCCGATGTTTTATAATAAAAAGCGGTTTTGCAGGCGTGTTTTTTTGTACCTGTATATACAAATTTTAATCATTTCGTAAAATATCAGGGGGAATTTCACTATGAAAAACGTAATTGTCGGACAATCGGGCGGGCCTACGTCCGTAATTAATTCTTCGCTTCTCGGCGTGTATAAAACCGCAAAGGACAGAGGTGCGGACAAGGTTTACGGAATGGTTCACGGCATAAAAGGACTGCTGGATAGGGATGTTGTAGATTTATCTACGCGCATTAAAAACGATTTGGATATGGACTTGTTAAAGAGAACTCCGTCCTCGTTCCTCGGCTCGTGCCGATATAAACTGCCCGATATTCATGGCAACGAAAAAACATACGATAAAATTTTCGCAATTTTAAAAGAGCTGGATATTTACGCGTTTTTCTATATAGGCGGCAACGATTCTATGGACACGATTATGCGACTTACCGACTACGGCGCTAAAATCAAAAGCCCTATCCGCTTTATAGGCGTTCCCAAAACAATAGATAACGATTTGGCTATCACCGACCACACGCCCGGCTTCGGCAGCGCCGCCAAATATATTGCGGCAACCACAAAGGAAATTATCCGCGACGGGCTTGTATACGATTATCCCGTAGTTTCCGTTATCGAGGTAATGGGCAGAAACGCGGGCTGGCTTACCGCGGCGACCGCGCTTGCAAAGGGCGAGGACTGCGAGGGGGTTGACCTTATTTATCTGCCCGAGGTTACGTTTGACGTGGATAAATTCGTCAAGGACGTCGGCAAGCTTTTAAAGGAAGAGCGCTCGGTGGTTATTGCCGTTTCCGAGGGCGTGAAAGTCGCCGACGGAAGATACGTCTGCGAGCTGAGCGACCACGTCGATTACGTTGACGCGTTCGGACATAAACAGTTGGCGGGCACCGCAAGATTTTTAGCGGGAAAAATCGCGGAAAAGTACGGCGTTAAGACAAGGGCTATCGAGCTTTCGTCCTTACAGCGCTGTGCGGCGCACATTCAGGCGCGTATCGACGTGACCGAAGCGTTCAACTGCGGCGGCGCGGGCGTAAAAGCCGCGTTCGAGGGCAAGAACGGGCAGGTTATCACATTAAAACGCGTTTCCGAAGACCCGTATATGTGTATAACCGAGGAGGCGGACGTTCACCTTATAGCCAACGTGGAAAAGAAGGTTCCGCGCGAATGGATAAACGACGAGGGCGCCAACGTAAAGCCCGAGCTTGTCCATTACATAATGCCGCTTATACAGGCGGAAATTACGCCGCTTTGGATAAACGGTTTGCCCCGCCATATACGTTTGCATACTAAGTCTACTATAAAGTAAACCTTATATAAACGTCGTATATTAACCCGCCGCGGTGACGCGGCGGTTATTTTTTGTTCCTGACGCGGTTTGAAATCGCCTCGTGCCGTTCGAGCACCGAAGCCATAACGTTCGGGTATGTAGTTTGCGGTTCGTTAGCAACCGTCGGTTTTGCCGAGGCGAATTGCGTTGTGTCAGCCGATTGTTCGTTAAAACTGTTTTCCGCGCCCGCGTTTGCCTCCGGTTGTCTGGGGGCGGGTTTTGCCGAAAGGCTGTTTAAAGCGTTAAGTAAATTCAAAAGAGCGAATTTTTCCAAGATTTATTTTCCTTTTTTGCTGTTTTTTTTAAAATCGAGCAATTTTTTATTGATTAAAAATTGTATTTGGTGTATAATCACTAATGCTTGAATTATATTCCAAAGCTATATCCTTTACGGAGTTTTTATATGAAAAAGCGTTTCACTAAAATTATATGCGTTATCGTCGGCTTAATTGCCGCTTTGGGTATCACGCTCACTGCGGGTTGCAGCGGATATTTCACCAAAAAACCGCTTGCGGAAGACAGCGGCGCTAACGTTACCTCCAACGGCGGATTTGCCGTTGAAACCGACGGTTACGTTTACTTTATAAACGGCGTTCAGAGCAATACCGCCGACAATACCTTCGGCGAGCCCGTAAAGGGAGCTATTTACCGCCTGTCGAAAACCGACCTTGCGGCGCACAACTATTCCAACGCGGACTGCGTTGTTCCCCTTGTTGCGTATACCGCCGATTACGATGCGGGTATATTCATTTACGGCGGATACATCTATTATGCAACGCCTTCAAACGATAAAAGCGCAACGGGACAGGTTCAGAACGATAAGCTTGAAATAAGACGCACCAGCCTTGACGGAAGCAAAACCACGCGCACCTCTTTCGCGCAGTTTTCTTCAACTTCTATAAAGCACAGATTTGTCGAAGTGGACGGTACGGTGTACCTTATGTACGTTGCCACGGGCGAAACGCTTTTCGACGAGGGCAAGGATAACGGCGTAACAAATCTTCATTCAGTAAAAATAGACAAAGACGGTACGGCGACCGATACCGTGCTGGCATACAACGTTGACGCGGTTGTTTTCGATAAAACCGACAAAACCAACCCCCGCGCGTTCTATACAATGAAGGTTAAAAACTATTCCACCGATGCAGATTACAGCTACAATCAGGTTTATACCGTAACTGCCGACGCAACGGAGGATAAGTTTGCAACCGAGGAAAAGAAAGCCGCGCTTGAAGCGCAGGAAGGCTGGAACACTAACGGGGACGAGGGAGCGGTTGACCGCTATATCAACTGCGGCGACCTTGTTTTCGACGGAATCGGCAAGGCGGACGTTGTTGCGGCAGGCAATTCGGCAACCCCTTTCAACTATAAGAGCGACGGTTCGGAATACAACGACAGAAGACTTACCTATACGCTTTCTTCCTATCAGGGCGGAACGCTGTTCTATACAAGGACGACCGCGCTTCCGACATCAAGCTCTATTGCGTCGCTTTTCGGCGTTAAGGACACCGAAGTTGTTGCGGACGGTTGGAATCCCGTTAAAAACAACGCGGCTGACGAGGACTGTATAATTATCGACGGGTCCAACGCGGAGAAATACACCTATCTGTTCGGCGCGGATAAAAATCTTGAAAAAGTCGTTATAACCGAAAGCGACGGCGGAATTTACGTCAATAAGGTAGAGGGCGGCAAAATGCAGACTGCTGACGAAAAAGGCTCTGCAAACTATTATCCCATAGTCAAGAGCGGCGATTGCACCGTGCTGTTTACCGAAAGCAGTTATTTATACTATTCCGTGGGCGGAGGAAGCGGTTACTCGTTCTGGCGCGTAAACTACAACGGCGCGTACAACGATTACGGTCTTATGCCGATTGAGGACGAGTATAACGATTACAGACCTGTACAGCTTCTCAATATATCGGGCGTTTCCGACTGGTACAAGCCTGAAATTGTTAACGGAACGCACATCTTCTTTGCAAGCAATATTGACAGCGATTTTACAACCGTAAACTATATTATGGCTTTCGATTTGCGCTCGCGCAAGGACAGCTCCGCAATGATGGATAACGCGGCGCTCCACGCGCTTAAAAAGCAGTTTGAAGGCATAACGGAAATTATAGACGATTTCGGCGATACCGACAAATACGATACAAAAACTTATGCAAATATAACGGGCGCTATTAAATACGCTTATTATTCGGGCGAGAGCGCCGACGTTTACCTTAAAAAGCTTGCGGAAGAATGTAATGCGGCGGCGCTTAAAGCGGACGAAGATGCAGACCCTGTATATTCCGAAGAAACGCTTAAAAAATACGCCGAGTACTTCGCTCCCGCAGAGGGCAACGAGTGGGAAGATTACACCGATAAGCTTACCGTAAACGGCGGGGAAGTTTATTCCAACAGACGCGAATATTACTTCTCGTACGTGGGTGTTATGGCTGAAAGCGACGTTGAGGACTATATAGGCTCGCTCAGGACCACAAACCTTAACTCCATGCCCGAAAAAGAGAGCTGGTATAACGGACTTAAAACTGTTGAAAAGGTATTCTTTATAATAGGAATGTGCCTTATCGGTCTGGGAGTTATAGCGGCGGTAGTTGTTCCCGTAACGCTTGTGCTTGTTAAAAAGCGCCGCGGAAATCTGCCTTCGGCACGCAGAAAGAAGATAAAAGTCGATACCACGGACGACAAAAACATCGACGTTTACGCCGACGAAGACGGTGAAACGGTTGCGGAAGATAACGCGGAAGAAAAATAAAAAACACAAAAATCAAAGCCTCCGAATAATCGGGGGCTTTTTTGCGCATTTATATTAAAGGCGGTACAAAGCATACCGCAAAATACGACGAAAATTTTTTTAAAAATCACGCTTTAAACCGCAGTAAAACAGTTTACAAACGAAATAAATATTAATATAATGTTACCACAAAAAAGCAATATATATCTGTCGCGGCATATGCTATATGGGCGGCAGCCTTAAAACGATTTTTCACGGAGATAACTTTATATGGTCAAATACGTTAAATGTCCGCGTTGCGAGCTTAACTATATCGACTCTGAAAAGCAGGAGTACTGCGACGTATGCATTGCGGAAATTAAGGGTAGCAGATTACAGTTTGCCGACCTTGAGGACGAAGATTTCGAAGAGCTGAATGCGGAAGCGGAGCAGGAGGAAGAGCTTTGCCCCGTATGCGGAGTTAACCGCGTTCGCCTCGGCGAAAAGCTGTGCGATGCTTGCAAGCTTAAACAGGAATATCAGGACGAGGAAGAAGTCGATATCGAGCAGGACGAGGAATGGAAGAATTATCTTGAAGACGACGACGGCGATTTGACGGTTGACGACGAGGCTTTGCAGGAAGAAATCGACGAGGAATTTGCCGACGATGAAATGGAAGAAGAGGAAGAGGATGATTTCTTTGACGGTGAGGACGTTGATTCCTTGTCAGATTTGGAGGACGAGGAATACGACGACGATGATGACGATGATGACGACGATGACGACGACTTTTAATTAAATATCAACATAATAGCGCCCCGCAAGGCTGAATTCAGCCTTGCGGGGCGCCTTTGTTTGTGCTATGCTAAGGTTGCAGTGCAGTTGAAACGCGCCGTACTGATGTTGAAATGTGTCATGCTGAGCCTTGCGGTGCGGTGAAACGTGTCATGCTGAGCCTTGGCGAAGCATCTGATAGTGGTTTACAACGTAGGTTAAAGCGGTGCGTATGACAAACAGATTCTGACGCGATTGACGCTATGCGTAACAATCGCTATTCCGTCGCTCCGCTCCTTACGCTTGCGTTCAGAATGACAGTATCCCAAACGCTCGGATACGGTAAACACGGCGCAATAACGGCGGTAAATTTTTGCATAATTTTGGTAAAAAAGGCAAAAATATTAATATGATAAAGTCAGGAATAACAATAAATTCTATAAAACAGACCATAAACTCGCTTAGCGGAAAGGCCGTAACGGTAAAACTCAATTTGGGCAGAAACAAGTTTGTCACTTTCCCTGCGGTGGTTAACGGCGTTTACCCCTCGCTTTTCACGGTAAGTCCGTTTGATAAAAGCTTTCTCGGCAAAACCGCGTATTCCTATTCGGAAATTTTATGCGGCAGAGTAAGAATTCACGAAAAACAAAAAACTGCAAAGCCCGAATAGTTTTCGGTCGAAATTTTGTAATAATGCGGAAGGGCGCGGCATAATATAGCCTTGTAACGGTATTACGTGGAGGCTTGATATGTCTATAAATTCTCAGTTTCAAACGGGAAATTTTACGCGCAGAGTGGCTGTGCTTAAATCCCAGTCAATGGTGGAAATTAAATTCGCGGGGCAGGATATGGGCGAAGTTGCCGCCGTGTGCCCGCAGATTTCGTTAAATTCATGCGAGGTATCTTCCGGCAGAGTTAACTACGGCGGCAGACTTATCGCAACAGTTGTTTATACGGACGCGGATGGCAAGCTTTGCCGAGTGCAGAAGGGCGCGGAGTTTTCTCATTACGCCGACGACGACTGCCTTGCCCCCGCCCAGCGCGGCGACTGCCGTTTGACGTGCGAACGCTATCAGGTCAAGCGCGAAGGCTCTACCTTTGTTGTTGCGGTGGTTGTCGGCGCGGAGATTAGCGTGTACGATAGTGCGCAGAGAAGCTATGTTTCGGCTATCGACGGCGCGGTATGCCGTACCGAAAGCGCAAAACTGTATTCAATGGTCAATTTTTCGGGCGAAAGCGACGTTGAGGACGATTTCGACTGCGTTGCTTCCGACGTTTTAATTCCCTCGGCTCAGGCGCTGGTGCTCGATTGCGGAGTGCGTTCGGGCGTGGTTGAAGTCAGCGGTGAAATTTTCCTTGCCCTGCTTGCCGTGCGCGACGGTTCACCCGTAAGTCTGGACAGAATTATCCCCTTTAAGTGCGAGCTTTCCTGCGACGAAGCTCTGCTTTCAAGGCGCGCCTGCTGCCGTGCGGAGGTCAAGTCCGTCAACGTCAACTGCAAAGTCAACGAGGAACGCGGAAAATGCGACGTTGAATTCAACGCAACGCTTGCGTTCAGCGGGCATTTCTTCGAGGAGGAAGAGGTTTCGGTTGTTTCCGACGCGTTCTGCGCCGACAGCGAGCTTTCGTTAACCTTCCTTGAAGAAAATACGCTTGTGGACACCGATTTCAAGGTATATTCCGAGCGCGTAAACGGTCCGTGCGCGGCTAAGGCGAAAATAGATTACACCTGTGCGTTTCTTGCGGCGGCGTTGCCCAACGCGGAGTATGAAAGAACGCCCGACGGTATAGAAGGCACGGTTACGGCAACGCTTTTGTACGAGCAGGGCGGAGAGGTTCACTCTACCGAGGTCAATATGCCGTTTACCGTTACGCTTTCCGGGTTGTCGGCAAACTGTAAAACGGTGACGGTTGCCGTGTGCGGAATGAGTTTAAGACAGCGCGCCGAGGGCGAGTGCGAGGCTGAGGCGGTGCTGAAAATTGTTGCCGCCGACGGTGAACAGAGTACCGTTAAATACGTTACCGAAGCGGTTGAGGGCGAGGCGAAAAAGCCCTGCGACTGCGCCGTAAGCGTGTATATTCCCTCCGCGGGCGACGGGCTTTGGGAAACCGCCAAACGGCTTTCGGAAAGTCCCGAAAGCATAAAGCTTTCCAACCCCGATTTGAATTTTCCGCTTACCGGTAACGAAAGAATTTTAATTTACCGTCCCAAACAAGGCTGATACGCAGTTTAAGCCATATAAACTGTCCGCCGCCCGCGAAAAACAACGTTTTTCGCGGGCGGATTTATATTTGTTTACAAAATTATTGAAAAGCCGTTTGTTGTGTGATATAATCTCTATATGGGAGCGCGCGTCAAGGCATACGCAAAACTTAATTTAACGCTTGCAATTACGGGCGTAAATAACGGCTGGCATATGCTTGACAGTCTTGTCTGTTCCGTAGATATTTTCGATTTGATTAAGATTAACAAGCGCAGGGACGGAAAGATTAACGTGCAGATGCGCGGTATGGGGCTTGAAGCGCTTCCGCCTGAACAAAACAACGCGTATGAAGCCGCAAAAGCGTATATTTCTCGCTTTAATTGCGGGGGAGCGGACATCACAATTTACAAAAATATCCCCGTCGGCGCGGGAATGGGCGGTTCTTCTGCGGACGCCGCGGGCGTTATCCGCGGTATGAGTAAGCTTTACGGCTTCGGAAGCGAGCGCGAGCTGAAAGAAATTGCCGACAGCTTAGGCAGTGACACGGGGTATATGCTTACAGGCGGGTTTGCAAGGCTTTCGGGCAGAGGAGAGAGGGTTTTTCCCTTAAAAGTAAAGCCTCGGCTTAATTTTGTGCTGTTGTTGCCCGACAGCGGAGTTTCAACCCCGCAGTGCTATAAAGAATACGATAAAGCTGTGCGCCCGCACAATTCAAGCGAAAGCGCCGTAAACGCGCTTATAAACGGCGATTTGGCAGGGCTTGGCAAAGGGCTTAACAATGCGCTGTACGCGCCCGCAACGGCGCTTAACGGCGATATAAAAAGGGCTTTTGAGGAGCTTGAAGGCTTTTCGCCGCTCGGCGTAAATATGACCGGCTCGGGCAGCTGCGTATACGCGCTTTTCGAAAACGAAGAATTTTGCCGTTGGGCAAAGAGCAGATACCGCGGGCGCTTCGGCTGTTTAATAACAAAAAGCGTAATTCCGAAAATTTAAGGAGAATAATTATGGCGGAAGAAAGATTAATAGACGACGATAAGGACAGAAAATACAAAATACGCATAAACGAAAACGGCGAGGAGGAGCTGGTTATTTCCCCGCAGGACGGTGAGGAAGAGAACGCGGAGGAAGTCAGCTTCGAAGTGCCCGTTTTCGATACGGACGACGAGGAAGCGGCGGTAATGACGCCCGAACAGCTTGCCGCGCGTCAGCGCCAGCGCGAGGAGGAAGAAGCAAGACGCGCCAAAAAGGTCGGCGTGTACGTCGCCCGCGCGAAAGCCTGCCTTGACGAAGATGATTACAGCGGAGCTATTTACGCTTTGGGGGAAGCTGGCGAGCTTGACGGCGCCAACGGCGAAATTTACGCGCTAAAAGTAAAGGCGTATTCAAAGAATTTTACCGACTGGTCGCAGCTTGAAGCCTGCGCCGAAGCCGCAGACGGTCTGGAAGAGCACGGCACGGAAGAACTTAAAAACAGCTTAAAAGAAATTTCTTCCGCCCTGCCCGCTAAAATTGCGGAAACGGAAAAAACGGTTGCCGCGCTCAATGAAGAAAACGAAGTAAAAAAAGCGGAGCGCAGAGAAGTGTTTTTAAAGCGTAGAAAAACCGCGTTTATCGCATTCGGCGCCTGCGCCGCGCCGTTTGCCGTATTTTTGGTGCTTGCGGCGGTAATAGGCGCAGAATTTATGTTCACGCGCGAGGACGCGCTTTTTACGGTGATAACCGCCGTGTTTGCCGTTTTGGCTTTGGCGGCGTTTATAGCAATGCTTGTAACGGCGCACAAGCTTTGGGACGCAAGCCGTAACGTAAAACTGAACGAGCGCAACTCTTCAACCAAACTCGGGCGCGAATACGAGGATAAAAATACGCAGTTGAAGCAATTAACCCGCATATATGCCGTAATTAACAACGTTTCGGTAACAGAAAATGTTGAAGAAAACACACTTGAAAATACCGTTACAGCCGAAGCGGAAGAGGGCGCGGAGGAATGATTTACCTTGATAATGCCGCCACAACACCGCTTGACAGCGCGGTGCTTGAAAAAATGCTTCCTTTTATGCGCGAGAACTTCGGCAACCCGCAGTCACAGCACGGCGCGGGCAGGACTGCCGCAAACGCGGTAGTCGCCGCACGCGATAAAACGGCGCATATTATGGGGTGTAACAGCGCGGAAGTGTATTTTGTTTCGGGCGGAACCGAGGCGGGCAACACCGCTTTAAAGGGCGTTTGCGCGGCCGAATGCAACGGAGGAAAAGGCAAGGGGCATATAATTGTTTCCGCAATAGAGCACCCCGCGCTTATTGAAAGCGCGAAGGATATGCAGAAATTCGGTTTCGAGGTTACGTTTGTAAACCCCGATAACCGCGGTATAGTAAGCCCCAAATCGGTGGAAAAAGCCATAAAAAGCAACACGGTTTTCTGTGCGGTTATGTCGGCTAACAACGAAACGGGCGTTATCCAGCCCGTAAAAGAAATAGGCGCAGTCTGCAAGGCGCGCGGAGTGTTTTACTATTGCGACTGCGTTCAGACGGCGGGCGTTCTGCCCTTGCCTGCGGTGCACTGCGACGCGCTGGGAATATCCTCGCACAAGTTTTATGGTCCGCGCGGTTTCGGCGCGCTGTACATTAAAAACGGCAGTAAAATACAACGGCTTATTTCCGGAGGTATGCAGGAAAGGGGCTTCCGCGGCGGCACGCTGGATGCGGCGGCGGCAGTCGGACTTGCCGAAGCTTTGGAAAACGCGGTAAACAACGCCGAGGTCAACAATAAAAAAATTGCCGGTTTGCGCGATACGTTCGTTAACCGCGTGCTGGCGGAAATAGAAGGTACGCATTTAAACGGCGATAAAATTAACCGTCTGCCCGCGAATGCAAATATTTCTTTTGACGGTTGCGACGGTGAAAATATTCTGTTTTTGCTTGATTTGAACGGTATAGCCGTTTCAACAGGCTCGGCTTGTTCTGCCGGTGCGGTTTCGCCTTCGCACGTTTTAACTGCAATGGGCTATGATACCGCCCGTGCAAAGAGTGCGGTCAGGTTCACTTTCGGAAAATACAACACGCAAGAGGAAGTTTTAAAAACGGTAGAAATTTTAAAACGCGCCGTGCAGAAAATACGCGGTGCAAAGTAAAAGTAAAAAATATATCGGCGTGCGCGGACGTTAAAAACGTCCGCGCACGTTTCTGTTTTGCATAAAACAGAAACGACGCAAACCGGAGTTTGCGCCGTCTCTATATGATAAGGGGGAAAAATGATGAGCTATGTAAGCGGTAAACTTTTATTGAAGTTTACATTTATAATTATACCGCGCCCGCGAAAAATGTAAAATAAATAGTGCGGAAATTTTTAAAAACCGCTTTAATATAACCCTTTAACAAAATATGAACAAAATTCACAATTTAACATAAATTATGAAAATTTACATTATATTACACAGCAAGCACGCTAAAATTGTTGAAATCAATGTAGAAATTAACACAATCACAATCGGCACGGCAAGTTTTTTCACTTTTAAGCCCGCAAAATAAACGGCGGAAATGTAAAATACGGTTTCGGACGAGCCGAAGCAAACGCACGCGCACCTTGCAATATAGCTGTCCGCGCCGTGCTCGGCGATAATTGCGTTTAAGTAGGCAAGCGAACCGCTTCCCGAAAACGGTTTTATTAAAACAAGCTTTGTCAGCTCGGGCGGTATTCCCAAAAAGCCGAACGCGGGCGACAAAAGGTTTGTCAGCGCGTTTGAAAGTCCCGACTTTTCGAATACGGCGCACATCATAAAAATTGCGGCAAGGCAGGGTATTAAAGATATTGTAAAGCTTACCGCTTCTTTAACGCCCGCCGAAAATTCGTCGTAAATTTTAACCTTTTTAACCGCCGCAAACACGAAAACCACCAAAAAAATTGCGGGTATAACGTAAACCATTTTCAGCCTTTAAACCCCGCTTTACGTTTGCGTTTTTTAATGAACCGCATACCCCCGACCTTTTGGGACAGCACAAACAGCGCAACGCCCAGCCCGGTAGATACGCACGTGCATATCAGCGAGGGCAAAAATATATCGAACGACGAAGCGCTTCCCGCGCCAGCGCGCAACGCAATGACCGTTGAAGGGATTAGCTGGATGGAAGTAGAGTTGATTACAAACAGAAGTTTTTGCGCAAACGTGTTTTTGTCCTTTTCCAGCTCGCCTATCGCTTTGACTGCGTAGGGAGTTGCCGCCCCGCCAATGCCCAGCAGATTGCAGGATAAATTCATTGCCAAATTTTCCAAAGCCGTTTCGTTTTCCGTTTTGAAAAGCTTTTTCGAAAGCGGTTTCAATACCTTTGCCGCGCCTTTTGAAAGCCCGCTTTTTTCCGCGAGTTTGGAAAGCCCCATCCATACCGCGTAAATGCAGAATAAAGTCAAAGCCATTTTAGCCGAGCTTTCCGCCCCGCCGAGCAAGGTCGGCAATAGTTCGTCCGGCGCGATAAACAGCATTGTCGCCGCCGAAGCTATAAAAACAACCGTGAAAATTGCGTTCATAAATTAATTTATGAGGACAAGCGCAATAAAATTCTGCAACACGTTAATTTTTGTCGGCGTTTAAATCTTCCAGGCGTTCCTCCAAAATCAGTTTTATGCCGTTAATCTGTGTAAGAGCCGTTTCAAGCTCCTTTAATACGCGCCCGCTTGATATCGCGGGATAATATTTCGAACGCCAGTTTTCGCAGTAAAAATGCTTTTGCTTTGTTTCGCCGAATTTTTTGCAGTGCCCGCAGTCCGTCCTTAAAAAACAGCAGTATCCCTTGCTGTAATACGCTTCAAAACTTCCGCAGTTGAAACATTTATGCTCCATTTTGATTTCTCCTTTGTTTATCATATTTGAAATATAAATTAATCATTTATAAAATGCATGATGGCTGCAAATTTGAAGAAAAGTTTTTATCGTAAACTTTAACTTGAAATGATTTTATCACAGTAAAAAATAAAAAACTTCACTTATCAACATCTTGCTAAACTTTTTTTAACTGTCATTTTAAACATCTTTTAACTGTCATTCTGAGCGACAGCGAAGAATCTGATTGTCTTATGAGCCGCCTTAACCTACGTTGTAAACCACAATCAGATGCTTCGGCAAGCCTCAGCATGACACTATTCTGTCATTTCGAGCGTAGCCGAGAAATCCACCCGTGTAAGCGCATAGGACTTTGGGATTTCTCCGCTCGCTTTTGCTCGGTCGAAATGACGGAAACGGTAATATGCGCTCGGTCGAAATGACGGTAAGAATAGTCTTGCTGTCATTCTGAACGCAGTGAAGAATTTGAATATCCAAAGCTTACCCCCTGCCTTCGGCACAAGATTATCCAAAGCTTACCCCCTGCCTTCGGCGGGGGGATTAAGGGGGGGTGGCTTTACCAACTTAACAAACATTATAAACCACAATCAGATGCTGACGCGATTGACGCTATGCGTAACAATCGCTAATCCGTCGCTTTGCTCCTTACGGCCAAAGCGTCAGTACAAGTTTCAACATATTGTAAGGCTCGGTATGATATGTATTAACTATGTTTTTCCTCGCTGTTCAAATTTAATTTACATTTATTTTCAGTTGTGCTATACTTTTTTGGAAACAAACGGAGAATGATATGAAAGAGAAATTCTATTTGACTACGGCTATAACTTACACCTCCGGCAAACCGCATATCGGCAACACTTACGAGGCGATTTTTTCCGACGCGATTGCGCGCTTTAAGCGTATGCAAGGCTACGACGTGTTTTTTATGACGGGCACGGACGAGCACGGACTTAAAGTCGAACAGAAAGCCGCCGATAAAGGCGTAACCCCTAAGCAGTTCGTTGACGAGGTTGCGGGCGAAATCAGGCGCATATGGGACTTGATGGACGTTTCCTACGATAAATTTATCCGCACGACTGACGATTACCATGTTTCCGCCGTACAGAAAATTTTCAATAAACTATATAAGCAGGGCGATATTTACAAGGGCGCTTACGAGGGCTTGTACTGCACGCCGTGCGAAAGCTTCTGGACGGAAAGTCAGCTTGTAAACGGCAAGTGTCCCGACTGCGGAAGGGAGGTAAAGCCCGCCAAAGAGGACGCGTATTTCTTTAAAATGGGCAAGTACGCCGACAGACTTGTAAAGCATATCGTTACCCATCCCGAATTTATTCAGCCCGCTTCCCGCAAGAACGAAATGATGAACAACTTCCTTCTTGCGGACGAGTTTATCGGCAAGACGGACGGGGAAATTTTAAAAGCTGTTGAAAGCGGTTCTTTAAAGACGAAATTGCAGGATTTGTGCGTTTCGCGCTCTACTTTTAAATGGGGCGTGCCCGTGAACTTCGATAATAAACACGTAGTTTACGTCTGGCTTGACGCGCTTACCAACTATATAACCGGCGCGGGCTATACCGGCAATTGTAAAAACGGCTGTGAAACGGCGCCCGCATACAAAAAATACTGGCCCGCAGACGTGCATATTATCGGCAAGGATATTCTGCGTTTTCATACCATTTACTGGCCGATTTTCCTTATGGCGCTGGGCGAAGAATTGCCCAAATGCGTTTTAGGGCACCCGTGGCTTTTGCAGGGCGGCGACAAAATGTCCAAAAGCAAGGGCAACGTTATGTACGCCGACGATATGTCTGAAATTTTCGGCGTGGACGCGGTGCGATATGTTGTTTTGCACGAAATGCCTTACGCCGACGACGGGATTATCACATGGGAGCTTATCTGCGAAAGAATAAATTCCGACCTTGCCAACGTTTTGGGCAATTTGCTGAAAAGAACGGTTTCAATGACGAATCAGTATCTCGGCGGAGTTGCCGAAAAAACGGGCGCGGAGGGCGAACCGGACAAGGACTTTGAGCAGGTTATCCGCGGAACATACGCGCGCGTTGCGGCTAAGATGGAAGAATATAAGGTTTCGGACGCGCTGGACTGTCTGTGGACGCTTTTCCGCAGAGCAAACAAGTATATTGACGAAACCGCGCCGTGGCTTTTGGCAAAGGACGAAAGCAAGAAGGGAAGGCTTTCGGAAGTGTTGTATAATCTGCTTGTATCTTTGGATATAGGCGCAAATATTTTAAAGTCGTTTATGCCTAAAACTGCGGAAAAGATTTTGTCGGAAATAGGCGCGGCGGCAAGGAATACTGCCGACGTAAACAGTGGCAAGGGCAACGGCTCGGGCGAAAAGTGCGTTAAAAAATATAATGTAACTTCCGCCCCGACAACGCTGTTCGAACGTATTAAATTCGAGGATATTAAGGGGTTAATTGCAAAAACAGAAGAAAAACAGAGAATGGAGGCGGCGCCCGTGAACGGGGAAACGAGAGAGCAGATTTCAATAGACGATTTTGCAAAAATAGAAATGCGCGTGGGTACGGTTATCGCGTGCGAGGCGGTAAAAAAGAGCAAGCTTCTGCACGAAACGGTCAGCCTCGGCAACAAGCGCATATCCGTGCTTTCGGGCATTGCAAAGCACTACACGGCGGAGGAAATGGTCGGCAAGCGTGTAATAGTCGTGTGCAATCTGCCCCCGAGAGAGATGAAAGGGCTGTTAAGCGAGGGAATGATTGTCTGCGCCGAAGCGCCCGACGGTACGCTTTCAATAGTTGCGCCCGAAAAGGACGTTCCCGACGGGAGCCTGCTGTCGTGAAATTTATCGACGTGCACTGTCATTTGGACGGCGGGCATTTCGGCGATTTGAACGCGCTTTTGACGGATATACGTGCGGTCTGCGTTGAAAAAATTATTATTGCCGGAGTTGATTTGCAGACGAGTGAATTTTGCCGCGAATTTGCAAAAGTCCATAATATGTGCCGTTTTACGGCGGGCTTTCACCCGACCGAGCTTAAAAATTACAAAGAAGGCGACCTTGAAAAAATAGCCGAAATCGCACAGGACAAGCGCTGTGTTGCAATCGGCGAAATAGGGCTGGACTATCACTATCCCGATACCGATAAACCCCTTCAACGGCGCATATTCACGGAGCAATTGATATTAGCCGATAAATTAGGTTTGCCCGTGCAGATACATTCGCGCGACTGCGCCGAGGATATGGTAAGTATTTTAAAGGAATATTCCGCGCTTTTGAAAAACGGAGCGCTGATGCATTGCTATTCACATTCCCCCGAAATTGCGGCAGAGCTTCAAAAGCTGGGAATTTATTTCTCTTTCGGCGGAACAAGCACGTATTCGGGCAGTAAAAAGGCGCGCAGAACCATCGTGGCGCTTAACTTTTGCAGAATTTTATCGGAAACGGACAGCCCCTATCTGCCGCCAAAATCACGGGCGGGGCAGTTCCCAAACACTCCCGCAAGCATACCCGAAATTGTGGCGAATATCGCGGATATTAGGGGGGCAACGGTTGAAGAAACCGCGCAAACCGTATGGGATAACGCGCACAGGCTATTTAAAAAACTGTAATAAAGTCAAATCCCCGCCGAAATGCACGGCGGGGATTTTTCCTCTTAAAGTAAGGCAAACGGTTTTATTTCCGTTTACATTCTTAGTTTAAATTGTTATAATTGTTTTATGCCTTTTAAGGTTGGGTAAATTATGGAAAAAGATATTAAAAGCGTTTTAGCGGAAAATAATTTCGGCTTTAAAAAGCGTTTCGGGCAGAATTTTATAACCGATAAAAATCTGCTTGCCTCTATTGTGGAGCAGTCGGGCGCGGATAAAAACACCGCCGTTATAGAAATCGGCTGCGGCGCGGGCACGCTAACCCGAGCCATAGCCGAGCGCGCAAAAAACGTAATCGGCTTCGAGGTCGATAAAACCTTGCAGCCCGTTCTTGCGCAGACGCTTGCGGGCTTAGATAACGTTGAAGTGGTTTTCCGTGATTTTTTAAAGGTGAATTTATCCGAGCTGGAACAAAAAACTGGGGAATATGCGGTTATTGCAAATTTGCCTTACTACGTTACAACTCCGCTGATAACCAAGCTTTTGGAAGAGGGCAGGCTGTGCAAAAGCCTTACCGTTATGGTTCAGGAGGAGGTTGCCTTACGGCTGTGCGCTAAGGAAAATACCCCCGATTATGGCGCGATTACCGCGGTTATAGCCTTGCGCGCCGACGCGGAAATTATAAAAAAAGTACCGCGCAGAATGTTTACGCCCCAGCCCAACGTGGACAGCGCGGTGGTTAAACTCACCGTCCGCGACGGACGGATTCCGGTAAAAGACGCCGAGCTGTATAAAAAGACTGTTCACGCAGCTTTTGCCGCCCGCAGAAAGACGCTTTCAAACAACCTTGTAAACGTGTTCAAGCTGACGAGAGAGCAGGCGGAAAAGGTTTTAACGGCTTGCGGGATAGGTTTAAAGGCGCGCGGAGAAACTCTTTCGCCCGAAACGTTCGCACTGCTTTCGGACGAGCTTGCAAAGTACCTGTAACTTGTAAAAATTACAGCAAAGCTTTAAAAACTGCGCAGATTCCGCTTTGACTGCGCGTGTAAAAAGCGGTATAATAATAAATGTAAAAAACAAATGTCGGTTGAAAAATTCAGCGAAAAAGGGAGTAATTTGCGCTTGATTTGAAAAGATTGAGCGTAACGTAATTCGTCAGTACAGCGGCTTGAAGCCGTTCGGATATGTTTTAAAAAATGAGACTTGCAATCATATTAAAAGGTTGCAGGTCTTTTTATTTTTGCTTACAGCCTCGGTTTTAGGCGGCGCGGCGGAAAAGCCGCAACAGCTTTAAAACCAAAATAAGAGAGAATGTGTTTATATAAATAACGGCGCCCGCGCGGGGAAAACCGCGGCGGGCGCCGTTGCTATTGCGGAAATTCTATCACTATAATATATAAAAGACAAAAAATTTTTCCGCTTATTATATGCAACAAGCAAAAAAAGTGTTCTAAACGCAGTTCGGCGGGAATAGATTAAGGTAGACTTAAAAATTCGGAGGAAAATTATGGAACAGGAACTTGACTATGCCGAAATGCTTGAAATACCCGTCAGCACGGTAAACGTAGTTAAAAAGAAAGGCTTGAATTTATTTAAGCGCAAGCCCGCAAAACGCGCCGCGGCAGAGGTTTTCGAACAGCCCGCGGAGCAGACCGAAACGGACGAACTTAAAAACCTCGTCGTTGACAGCGTTAACGAGCGCGTCGGCGCGTACGTATATGCGGAGGACGTTTCCGACCCGCGCGACGAGCTTCCCGCCGCGGTTGCCGTAAAGCCCAAAAAGAGGGACAGGGGCAATATGGTGGTGCTGGGCGAGCTTATCGCGGTGTGCGTTATTGCCGCGGCGATATTCTTAACCAACGTATTTATGCCCACAAGCGTTATAAATACTTTTATATCCTCGCTTGCAAACGGCAATAAAAAGCCCGCCGAGCCTGCTTACAGCGATATTAAGCTTTCATCGGTAGTCAGCGACTTTTCCGACGCGGACATAACCGTATCCGATAACGGAGTGCTTTCTTTCACGGCGGAAGGCGCGGTTTATCCCGTATGCGCGGGCACGGTTGCGTCCGTTGCAAAGGACGGTGAAACGTACGTGGTTAAAATTGCGCATACTTCGACTTTTTCCAGCGTAATAACCGGGTTAAGCCAGGTTTATTCTCAAAAGGATACTGCGGTTGCCGCGAATATTCCGTTCGGCTATTCCGACGGTAAAACTCAGGTTCAGGTTTCTATGTACGACGGTGAAACGCTGTTAAACTGCTATACGCTTTCGGGCGAGATACCCGTCTGGAATTCGTAAAATAAGTAAACAAGGGCGCGTTTATGAAAATAAAAGTACATCCGCTGTTTTTATTCGTGGGACTGCTGTCCGCGCTGTTCGGCGGGTTACCGCAATTTGTAATATGCGTGCTGACCGCACTCCTGCACGAGTGCGGTCATATTTTTTGCGCGGCGAGAATGGGCTTCGAGTGCTCTAAAATCTCGCTTATGCCTTACGGCGCGGCGGCAACGTGCGATATAGACGGAATTTCGCCCGCGGACGAGGTGCGCCTTGCCCTGGCGGGTCCGCTTGTAAACTTGCTTTTGTGCGTGGCGGTTGCGGGGCTTTGGTGGTTCTATCCCATAACCTATGCGTATACGGACGCGGTTTTTTATTCCAGCGCCGCAATGCTCGGACTAAATCTGCTGCCCGCGTACCCGCTGGACGGGGGAAGAATAGCAAGGTGCGCGCTTTCCAAATTTTTAAAGCCCAAAACGGTGAATATAACTCTGCGCGCCGTAAATTTCGCGGTTGTTATCGCGCTTGTGCTGATATTTTTTCTCGCTTATCAGAGTTATTCCGTTATAGCAATTGCAATATTTTTGCTGTGTTCGGCGTTTTCAAAAAGTCCGCCCGCGCAAAAAATCAACTTTGCCGCCCGCAAAAAAAAGCGAGGCAGAGAAATCCGCTACGTCATTTTGGACGAAAGCGCAACCTTCCGCGACGCGCTCAGATTTGTTGACGGGAACCGTTATCTCGTATTGCAGATTTACGGCGAGGTTTTCCTCGATGAAATTACCGAAGACGAGCTGTACGAAAAATTACTGCATAAAAACATTTACGACAGAATTATAGAATAAGATAATTTCGGAATACCCGCGCAGACGGACGAAAGTCAGTCTGCGCGGTTTTAGTATGCGGCGGACGCGATATTGCTCAACACAAAATCCCCCGCTCAGGCGGGGGAATAAAAGGGGGCGGGATAATTTATTAACAATATAATCACTTCTGTAAAAAGGCTTTTTCAAAAATTGCCCCGTCTATATCCCCCGATAAAACGCATTTAACGCACTTTTCGCCGAGTTCAACCGCTTCTTCGACCGCGCCCGAAAGCGACGTAAAATCGTAACTGCAAACATAAGTCTGTTTTTTGGTTTTATACAAAAACCGCGTGTAATTGAAGTGCCTTTTCAAGCATCTTTCAACCCCCGTTACGGTAACGGAAGGTTCTAATAGCTTAACCGCGTCGTAAACGGCAAAGGTGTTTTCAAGTATCTTTTCCCGCGGAAGAATGGTTCGCCTTAAACCGAAATATTTGCTTATAAAAAGTCCCAAATCCGCCTCGAAGCGCTGGTGTGCAAGCGGGTGCTTGTGCGAGTTTTCGTAAGCGTAAACGGCGGGGTGCAATGTGCAGTCAAGCGCGTAGTGGGTGGCGTAGCCCGCCGAATATGCCGCGTTTGCGCCCTTTAAGGCTGTAAAAAGCTCCTCCGCGTTTCTGCGGTGCAAATCGCGCCCTAAGTTGGTTTTTGTAAACTTGTAGTTGTAGGCAAAAAACACATCCGCGCCGAGCGCGCCCAGCGTGTACAGCGTTTTGTTTTTAATTTTTGCTTTGTTTGCCGTGCCGAGCCTTTCAAAAATCTTTTCCGCGGCGATAACGTGTGAAAAATAATCTGGCATACTATAAGTTTTGCCGTTTTCCGTAAAATAAATACTGCTGAACGTAACCCGAATCTTCCCCGAACAGCCCCGTAAAATATTCGCAAATCTTGTTTCTGCCGGTAAGCGTGCCGTTAAAGTCCTCTTTATAAATTTTTTCTATCCATACGTCCACGGGAAAGCTTCCGCGCTTGCCGAAGCCGAAAAGCGCAACGCAGTCGGCAACCTTCGCGCCGATTCCCTTGTAGCTTAAAAGCTGTTTTTTAAGCTCCTGACCGTCAAGTCCTTCAAGGTGAGCTATTCCCTCGCTTAAAATACGCACCGAGGTTTCCGCAAGAAAAATATCGCGGTAGCCGCACCCCGCCGAACGGAAAAATTCCGCGCCCGCGCCGGCTAAAACGGCGGTGGAGGGAAAGGTGAAATATTCCTCGCCCAAAAACTCTCTTTTTGCGCCCAGACCCCCGCATATGCGCGAAATAATGCCCTTTATGCGCGGGATATTGTTGTTTTGGGATATTATGAACGAATAAATCATTTCTTCCTTGTTCTGGTTCAGCAGTCTTAGCCCCTTAAAAGCTTCCGCCGAGCGCGTTAACAGCGGTATATTATGGGTTTTAGCGCGTTTGACGATTTCGGAATAGTCGCGGTTCAAATCGAAGTACTCATAAAAATAATCGTTGTCCTCGCTTTCCACAACGGTCTTGTTTCCGTCCGTGTGCACATAGCAGGCTTTATCCGCAGAGATAACAAAATATCCGTCCTTAAAGGGATAAAAGCGGAAAACTTGTCCGCAGTCAAGTACGTGTTCGGGGTTGAAGTATTCCGCATTGTAATCGAATTTCATTTTTTGCTTCCTTAACTTTTGTAGCTTGTAACGGGGGGATTCTTCGGCTGCGTTAAAGCCCGCCGCGCTGTGCGCGGCGGGCTTTTGCTCCGCTCAGAATGACAGCCGTTGTTACGGTTGCATTTTATCATTTATGAAGTTTGTTGTCAATTATGCTTCGGCAAAAGTAAGTTTAACCGTACCCGCGGAAATTCTCACTTTAATGGTTTTATCTGTCGTACCTTGCGAAGACTTTACGTTACAGGTTCCGGCTGATTTATTGACGTTGATGTTATATTCCGCTTGTGCGTTTGTAAAAGCTGCGTTAACCGTGCCCGCCGAAGCTTCAATGGAAGTATAGTTGCTTTGAATTTTTTTAAAAGAAACCGTGCCCGCCGAAATGTCGCAGTTAAGTTTATCGGTAGCAGTTTCTCTAACCGTTACGGTTCCTGCCGCGAGGTCGATACCGAAGTTATCGCAAACGATTTTTCCTGCGTTGACCGTCCCTGCCGCCATATCTATATTGAAATCCGCGCATGCAATACTTTCGGTTTTAACCGTTCCGGCATTTATGTCAAGGTTGAGTTTGCCGTAATTTCCATCTGCCAAAGTAATCATACCCGCGTCTAAATAAATCTGTAAATCGTAAATTTTGTTCTGCGGCAACTTAATAACAGTTGCGGGAATATTTGACGTACTCCAAGGCAACCAGCGTAACCAATGCCAGAACGATTTTTGAACTGTTTTAACTTCCAAAATACCGTTGGCTTCAGTTATCTCGTAGCCGAAAACGTCGCATTCTGGATAGTCTACCGTAACGGTTTCGCCGTCGTAAAATTCTGTTCTTACGGGCCCCGCGTCGATATCCAGCTTTAAATCCTTTATATCTCCGTTTTCGGCGGTGAAAGTGCGCATCTCGAAGTCGTAATAAACGTTCGGGAATTTCCAGCCGTTCATATAAAGTCCTCCGATAAGCACGGCGATACCGATTACGGCGATAACCGCGCCCGCAATAATTCCTTTAACCCAGGCTTTCATATTTATACGCCCTCCTTGCCGCTGAACAGCGATTTAAGCCAACGGAAAAACTTTCCGAAAAGCGTCCACATTATTTTGATAAGCTTTACAAACAGAGGAATAAGCGCAATGCTTACGCCGCAGATAATAATTCCGGCGCCCGTTTCGCACAAGCCCGCAGCAATTCCGTGCGCAACCATTGTGCCTATGCCCGAGCCGACCGCAGCCACGCCCGAAATAAGCGTTGCAAAGGGGGCAACGCACACGCTGACGGTTATGCCGACCATTGCAATTATAACACCGCAAATAGGTACTGCAAAAATTATGCAAAGCAACACGAATACCCAGGTAAAGTTTCCTTTTTCCTTCTTTTTGGGTGCGGGTGCAGGCGCGGGGGAGGTGTTGGCGTAATTTGTTCCGCTGTCAGTGTTTCTGCCGTTATTTACGGTATATCCCGAGGGGTAAGCGGTGTTGGTTTGCGCGTAATTATAGCTTTCAAACCCGCCGGCTCCGCGTTTTTTCGCCTGTTCGCGTCTGCGTTTTTCGGCTTCTATACTGCGCAGTCTTTCCTCGTCGCGTCTTGCCTGTTCCTCTCGGCGCAGTCTTTCTTCTTCCTCGCGCCGCGCTCTCTCGTCACGGCGGTTTGCGCGCGGTTCGTCGTAGTACTCGTCGTAATACCCGCCCGGGCGGTTTTCGCTTAAAATTCTCTGTGCGGCGTCGTAAGGCGCTCCGAAGTCCTGAATAATTTCACGTTCGGTAAACCCTGCGTCGCGTCTGTCGGCGTAAGCTTCGGCGTAATAATCGAGTACGCGTCTGCGTTCGCTTTCGGAAACGCTTAACAAATTCGATTTTAATTCATCGCGCCATTCGTTATAAGTCATATTCTTCCTCCGAAGATTTTTTTATAAATTTGGTTTATTTCCAGCAAGTCGTCCCTGCCGGATACAAGCTTTTTAAGTCCCGCGTGCGTAATTTTATAGTACCGTCGCAACCGCCCGCTGAACTCGGACGTTCGCGCGGTTATAAATCCGCCCGCCTCCAACCTTTTTAAAATGGGGTACAGAGTGCTTTCGGATATCTCTATCACGCCTTCCAAGTCGCTTATAATTTTATAGCCGTAGCTCTCGCCTTTGGAAATAGCGTGAAGTACGCAAACGTCTAAAATTCCTTTTTTTAATTGAATATCCATTTACAAATACCCCGCTTTGTCTAATACTATACATTGCAGAGTATAAGTTGTCAAGTGTTTTGAATAATTTTTTCCGCAATTTTAAGTTGCGTTTTTTATATGCTTATATGCATCGTTATGCGTTGCCGTTTGGTGGCGTAAACCGTGCCTTAACAAACAAGCTTATAAATTTTTTAACCCGCATATAATAAATTTTTTTACTGATAATAATTTTATGGTTACACTGGAAAAAAATATTAAAGCGGTAAAGGATATTCTCACCTCCGAGGATATTCTCGTATTCGAATTTTCGGCGCAAAGCGGTAAAAAGTTTGCGGTAATCTACGCGGACGGGGTAGCCGACAAGCCGCTTATCGGCGAGCTTGTAATAAAGCCGTTGAAGTACGCGCAGGAAAATTCTGATTTATCCGCGGTAAAACAACTGCTTGCCTCGCCCGAGGTTAAGGACGGCAAAAAAATTCAGGACGCGGTGAAAGAGGTTTCCGACGGTAACGCCGTTCTTTTTGTGGACGGTGAAAAGGACTTTGTAATTATCGGTCTTAAAAAGCCCCCCGGCAGAAGCGTAGCCGAACCGCCCACGCAGGTTGCGGTGCACGGCCCGCGCGAGGGCTTTACCGAGGATATAAAGGTAAATCTGGGACTTGTGCGCAAGCGTTTGAAAACCGAAAAACTGCAAGTCAAAACAATAAAAACGGGCAAAAGGTCGGAAACATCCGTTTCAATAGTATATATAGAGGGGCTGTGCGACAAGGATTTACCCAAAAAAATCGAGCGCGAAATTATGCAGAACAAAATCGACATAATTCCCGACAGCTCCTACGTGGGGCAATTTCTGGCAAAGCGCCCGCGTTCGCTGTTCAAGCAGTGCGGTACTTCCGAAAAGCCCGACGTTTTCTGCGCGAAGCTATGCGAAGGCAGGGTAGGCGTAATAGTGGACGGTTCACCCATAGCGCTTACCGCGCCGTATATGCTGGTGGAGGACTTTCAGTCGGTAGAGGACTATTATATAACCTCTTACCGCGCCACAACGCTTAGATTATTGCGCATATTTTCAATAATTATCGGGCTGATGCTTCCCGCGCTGTATATCTCGGCACAGCTTTTCAAAATTCAGATAATACCCTTTCAGCTGCTGCTTAAAATTTCAAGCTCGGTCGCGGGGCTTGCGCTTTCGCCGAGTACGGAAATGTTTTTAACGCTGTTCGTGCTTGAAGTTTTAAACGAAGCCTCTATCCGTATGCCAAAATACGTCGGGCTTGCCCTTTCGGTTGTCGGCGCGCTGGTTTTGGGCGATACGGCGGTAAAAGCGGGCATAATTTCAACCCCCGCAATTATAATAATCGCGTTTTCGGCAATCTGTCTTTATACCGTTCCCAACGCGGTTGAAATGACTACGACGCTCAGGTGGATATATTTGCTTGTGGCGGGCAGTATAGGCCCGTTTGGAATTGTGCTTTTAACGGCTTATCTTATATGCTACATTGTCAGCGAGCAGTCTTACGGCGTGCCGCTGGCTGCTCCGTTCGCGCCGCTTGTAAAAAGCGATATGTACGACAGTTTTATAAAAGCGAATATGTACACGTTAAATAAAAGACCGAAAGTTTTAAAGGTAAAGGAGAAGGTAAGGCTTGAAAGAAATGAGGATTGACGTCCGCCAGATATGCTTTATTATGTTTGCTTACACGGCGGCAACAAAGCTTTTGATGTATCCCACAATATTAAGTCAGCTTTGCGGCAGAGATTTGCTGTTTTCCGCGGCAATCAGCTTTTTAATAGAGGGAATAGCCGTTTGGACGGTTGCGTATCTGTGTTCGCGTACGGACAAAACGTTTTTTCAGCTTTTGCAGGGAACGCTCGGCAACGTCGGCGCGCGCATAATCTTCGGGTTTTTCGCGGTGTTCTTTTTTCTTGCGGCTATCATTCCCGTGTTTGAGCAAGAGCAGTACGTCCACAATATTTTTTACGATACCATTCCGTCAATCGGCGTGTTTTTGCCGTTTTTTATATTTGCGGCGTATGCGGCGGGCAAGCGTCTTACCAATATCGGCAGATGCGCGGATATTTGCTTTCCTATATTTTTGGTCAGTATTGTGTTTTTGCTGGCAATGGCTTTCCCCGAAGTTCAGTGGGACGACTTTCTGCCCGTATTAAAGACGCCCGCAACCAAAATTTTGCGCGGAGTTTCGGGTACGGCGCTCAATTTTTTCGAGCCGTGCTGGCTTTTGATGTTTATGGGACGCTTTAAATACAAAAAAGGCGACGCGGCAAGAATAACCTTCTCATATGCCGGCGGCGCGGCGGCTGTTTTGCTGTTTTTGACGGTTTTTTACGGGATGTACGGCGCGGTTGCCACATCCAGAACGTTCGCCGTTGCAAGGATGTCGCTGTTTTTTCCCGCAATAGAAACGCTGGGCAGAATAGATATTATTCTTTTGCTTGCGCTTGAAATAGTAATGCTGTTTGCCGTGGTTTTGAATATTCAGCTTGCCACTCAGTGCATATCCGATTGTGCGGGTTGGGGTAATCTTAAAATTATATCGGTAATCGTCAACACTGCGATGTTGCTTATTTTAGTTTTCACGGAAAGTATTTATAACTCAATCCATTTGGTTTATTATAAATGGGCGTGGATTGCAGTTATAATATTTACCGTGCTTATACCGATTCTTGCGTGGGCGCTTAAAAGGAGAAACACGAATGAAAAGCAATAAAAAGGATGAAAACACCGTTAAAAAACCCGCTATGAAAAGCAAGCTGAATTTAAGTAAATTTTCGGTGCTGGTTTACTGGCTTATTCTGCTTGTGCTTTTGGTAATGTTTTTTACAAACGATTTCGGGCTTGTGGATATTCATAAAACCTCTATAATAACCGCGGTCGCAATAGATTCGGACGACGACGGCGAGGTGCTTGTAACCGCGGAAATCGCCGTTCCGCAACCTTCGCAAAGCGGAGAGAATATCAAGTACACGCAGGTTCAGGGCAGCGGACTTACCATAGCTGACGCGCTGAACGAAATCAACGCAAAAACGGGCTTTTATCCCAAACTGCAATTCTGTAAGCTTATTTTAATAGGCGAAAGCTGCCGCGGTAAACAGCTTTTCAGGATGCTCGGCTGTTTTTACCGTAAAAACTATTCCGAGCTGACCGCGCTTACGGCAATGTGCGAGGGTAACGCTTACGATATGCTTGCGTTAAAGTCCAACGTTTCGAATATGACAAGCGAGGCTATCCGCAAAGTGCTTTCGGACGAGATTGAAAAATCTGCCAACGCAACGTCCGCAAACCTTAAAAAAATCGCGGCTATGCAGTACTCGCAGAGCGCGGCGTGCTTTATGCCTTATGTTGAGGTGAACAAGCCCGGCGAAAGCGAAAACGGCGGTAACGGCGACAACGTCGGGGGCGAAGGCTCTAATTCCGGACAGCAGGGCGGACAAGGCGGAAGCGGCGGAAGCGGTCAGGGACAAGGCGGAGGTGAAAGCGGCGGAGGCGGTCAGGGACAGGGCGGCGAAAGCCCGCAAAGCGGTTCCGGCGGAAGCGAACAGCCGGTTGAATTCAGCGCCCGCAAAACCGCGTATTTTTCGGACGGAAACTTTGTGGGCATTTTAGACGAACAGCAGGCTTTCGCGCTTGCGGTTATTTCAAACAATATCCGCATAGCCGTGTTGCCGTGCGACGCGGACGATATTCATTATACCCTCGGTCTAAGAAACGTGAAGTGCGGTGTGGATTTAAAGGTTGAAAACGGCGTGCCCGTGCTGAGCGTGAAATTCTCGGCAAGGGCGCAGATTCAAGGCGCAAGGGTAAAGGTTGACTTGCAGAAAATTATTGCGGACGACGCAATTCCCGCAAGCGTTACAAAGGGCGCCGAAACCGAAGTACGTGCAAGGTTTGAGGATTTGCTTAAAGCCGTAAAGGAAAGCGGAGCGGATATAATCGGCGTAAAACAGCTCCTTTACAAAAAAAATTATAAGTATTACGACGCGTTCAAGGACGATATTTTACAGAGAATGAGGGTAGACTATAAAATCAAAATAACCAGCGTGTCTTAAAAACGCATAAAATTATATTGAGAAAAGCGGGCGCACCTGACGGTGCGCCCGCAAATGTGTTTTACGGTCTGAAAAATAAGCGAAGTTTCGGCATATTTCCGCCTCAATTAACCGTTTTAAACCGCGTTGAGGTGGGCAAGCGATTCGATAATCAGCTTTGCAAGCAGTTGAATATCCTGCTCTGTCGCGCCCTCTTCCGCGTTTTCGGTCAATATTTTCGCGGTTTTTTCCGCGCCGTTGCCCGTAACGTCCCTTTCAATCGCCTCGGCAATAAGCTTTGCAACCGCCTCAACGCGTTTGACGGGCACATATCCCTCGATTAACGTGTAAATTACGCCCTCGGCGGGGGATAAGCCCTGCTTTTTTTCGCGCACAAACTGCTCGTATAATACGTATAATAACGTAGCGGCGGCGCCGACGGAAATTCCGTGTTCCATAACCGAAACGTATTCCGTCACAAGGTACGCAAGGCTCAAATTTTTTACCGCGGCGTAAACTGCGTAAAACAGCGTACCCAAGGTAAACGGCAGAAAGGTAAAAAGCTTTTTGTTGGATTTTTTTAAAAAAGTCACCTTGCAAAGCTGTACGGTAAGCGCGGTAGCCAAAGCCAAAAGCAGTACGTCCAGACCGTAAAAGGTGAAAGCGTCTATAATTTCGATAAAAGTCATTTTTTTCTCCGACGGAACCGCGCCCGACGCGCCGCCGTTCCGAAATTATTTTTTTCACCCGACAGCTTTTAATTAACCCGCCGCGGACGTATTAAACGTAAACGGCAAAAATAAACCTAAAATAAAAACGTAGCTCTTTCACACGCCGTAAAACGCTTGCCCGAAACTTGAAAACGTGTTAAAATTCAATATATGAGAATGCATAAAAAAAGCCGCCTTGAAGAACGGATAGAAGCCTGTTCGGACATCGTAACCGTAGCTGATTTAACCGACAAAAATATGTCGCGTGCGGCGTTAACCCCCGAATATCTGCCGTTTAACGATATTTTCGGCAACAATAACCCCGTTTATCTTGAAATCGGTTGCGGTAAGGGCAGATTCGTCTGCGAAACGGCTAAGCTCAACCCCGGTAAAAATTTCGTCGCGTGCGAAAAAATTTCCAACGTTTTAATTGAAGCGTTGGAGCGTGTTAAGGCTGAAAAAATTAAAAACGTATACTTTCTGAACTGCGCGGCGGAGGTTCTTCAAAAATACTTTCCCGAAGGCTCGGTTGACGGAATTTATTTAAATTTTTCCAATCCTCTGCCCAAGGAAGGCTACAAAAAACAGCGTTTAACGCACCCGCGCTTTCTTGAAATTTACAAAAGCATTTTGAAAAACGGCGGAGAAATTATTCAAAAAACCGATGATAAGCCCTTTTTCGGGTTCTCTTTGCAAAGCTTTAAAGAGGCGGGCTTTACCGTTTTAAGCGTGTGCGAGGATTTGGCGGAAAACCCCGTTGAGGGCGACGTCGAAACCGAGCACGAGCGCCGTTTTAAGGAAATGGGGCGGAAAATCTACCGCATACACGCGCGCGCCGACAAAACGGCTGTTTGCGGCAACAAAAATCAGCAGGGTATAAATTAAATGATATATTTGTGGATTGCCCTCGGCATATGCGGCGGTTTAGCGTTAATTGCGCTGTTTGTCCGGTTCAATAATTCGTGTATAAAAACTACTCGTTACAGCGTTAAGACGGAAAAACCGAGCCAACCTGTCCGCATTGTCCATCTCAGCGATTTGCACGGCAAAAGCTTTGGCAGACGCAACGAAAAACTTATTGCAAGGGTCAAAAAGCTTGCCCCCGATTTTATTGCGGTCACGGGCGATATAATTCATAAGTATACCGAAAAGAATATCCGTACCGCGCTTGAAGCCGTTTCCGCTTTGAGTTTAATTGCGCCCGTGCTGTACGTAAGCGGAAATCACGAGCTGCGCGGTTTGAAATACCGGCTTTTCAAAAAACAACTGCAAGAGGCGGGCGCGCTTGTTTTAGACGATTGCTCCGCGGATATATGCGGTTTAACCGTTACGGGGCTTAAATGTTCGTCGCAGAAAAACGGCACCGTAAACAAGCTTGCCCCCGCGAACGGTGAGGAAAACGGCAACCGCGTAAATTTATTGCTTGCGCATAAACCGCACTTTTTTAAGGACTATGCAGATTTGGGCTTCGACCTTATTTTAAGCGGTCACGCGCACGGCGGGCAGTGGCGCATACCTTTTACCAAAATCGGTATCTATGCGCCCGGACAGGGACTTTTCCCGAAATTGACCTCGGGTATTCATAAAATCGGCGGTACAAGAATGATAATCTCCCGCGGACTGGGAAATTCCGAATGCCCTCTGCGCCTTTTTAACCGTCCCGAAATAGTAGTAATAACGCTTGAATAAACTTAAAGCCGCCGCGCGGGCAATAAGCCCGCGCGGCGGCTTCTTTATTATTTTATTGCAAAAAATTATTTAATAAGCAACGCAAGCGCCGCTTTTATTGCGTGCAGCTTGTTCTCGCCCTGTTCCAGCACAAGACTGTATTTTCCGTCTATAACGTCCGCGGTTACTTCCACGCCGCGCGCCGCCGGTAACGAGTGCATAAAATTCGCTCCGCGCGCCGCATATGACATAAGCGTGTTGTTTACCTGATAGGGCTTGAAAATCTCGCGCTCGGCTTCGGTCAGGGCGGAGTGGTAGTTGTAGCTGTCAGTGTACACTATATCCGCGTTTTTAACCGCTTCGGCAGGGTTTTCGGTCACTAAAAAGTTTCCGTACTGCCGCGCCGCGTCTATAATTTTGCTGTCAAGCGCAAACTGCTTCGGCGCCGCAAGCGCAACGTCCATTCCGCATTTTACCGCGCCCGTCACCAAAGACGCGGCATTGCCGCCGCCCTTGCCCAAATACGCAAGCTTCAACCCTTCGAGCTTTCCTTTCTTTTCCCAAATGGTGAACAAATCGCAGACCGCCTGCAAGGGTATGCCCCTTTCGTTGGTTGAGTTTATAATGGGAATTTCCGAAACCGCGCAAAACGCTTCCAGCTCCTTATGCGTAATACCGCGCGTAACCAGCGCGCCTACGCCGTAGCGGGATATAACGTTGACAATATCTTTAATGTTTTCGCCGGCGTTCATATCGTTTTCGCTGTACGGCAGATTTACGCAAACCCCGCCCAGCTGGCGCACGCCTATTTCAAGCGCACAGCGCGTTCTCAGCGAAGTATCGCCGAACAGCAAAGCCACGGTCACGCCGTTTAAAATGCGCGTGTCCTCGTGCGCAATGAACTTGCCTTTCATCACCTTTGTTGCGTATAAAAGTTCGAAAATTTCCTCCGTGGAATAGTCCGAAAGACTTAACATATGCTTGTGGCTGATTCCGTAGGAGGGGGTATATCTGTTAATATCCATAAATTTGTCCTTATTGATAAGATGCGCGTGCCTTAGCATTAAGGCGCGGGCGCCGTATAATTACAACAATATAATACTACACTCAAACGCGTTTTTCAACTTTTTTCCGATTCGCGTCTTGAAAAAACGCACCCGCAGTAATTCTGACGGTATAAATTATACTGTTTTGAAAGCTTTGTACTGTTCAAATATCCGTTCCGCTTTTTAAAATCGCTGTAAAGCCATTTCGCATTTTTCTGCAAGCTTTCGCCGATTTCGTTTATCAAAACTGCGTTTTTCAGCGGACTTATGGTAAGAGTGGTGGTGAAAAACCCGTACCCGCCTTTATCGGCAAGCTCCGCTGTCCTTGCAAGCCGTAATTCAAAGCACTTTGCGCACCGTTCGCCGCCCTCTTTGCAGTTTTCAAGTCCCCTCACGGCGGAGTAAAACTCGTTTTGGTTGTGGTCGCAGTCTGAAAAATCAGCCCAGCCCGTTTCGGTAATAAAGCGGATAATTTCGGCTTTTCTGCGTTCGTATTCAACATCCTCGATGTTCGGGTTGTAAAACAGAACGGTGATTTCAAAAAACTCTTTCAGCCTTTCAAGGCACGCTGAGGAGCACGGCGCACAGCAACAGTGCAGTAAAAGGCTCGGCTTTTTTCCGCCGTTGCCGTTTCCGCAAATCTCGGAAATCTGCTGTTGCATAAGTTTGTCAAAGTTCCTCGCGTTCATAACAGTAGTTTAACACAGTTTGCGCAATTTTTCAATCATTTTTAATTATGTCGGAAAACACTTCCGCGCCCAGCAAAAGCCCCGTTTTAAAACCTTGCGCAAAGCTTGTGCGTTCTGTTTCGGAGTTCAGCTCGCCCTGCAAAAAAGCGTAGTCAAACAAAATTTTTTCTTTTTCGTCCTCTGGCAGATATTTTTTTATTTTATCTTCAAGTTCTTCAAGTCTTTTAAATATTTTTTTAGAGCTTTCGCTCGCGGGAATATCCTCTCCGCAATACCCGTTATTAAAAAATATATCTTTGATTATTGAATACATAATGGCCCCTTAAATTTTATTTAATAATAATTTATCATACCGATTGGTATAAGTCAAGTATTTTATACCGAATGGTATAAACTGTAATTATTATGTACAGTGAAAAATTTGCAAAACAATTAAAAGAACTAATAGGCTCACGCTCAATTTCGTCAGTCGCAAAAGAAATAGGAATTCCGCAAGCAACGTTAAGCAGATATATTTTATGCCAACGTGAAATTGGGATTGAAAACCTGTGCAAAATTGCAAATTATTTTAATGAAGATTTGGATATTTTAACAGGCAGAAAAGAATTTTGACCCACCCCCTTGTATTCCCCCGCCCAAGCGGGGGATTTGTGTTGGGGCTATGTTCTGCTCAAGCAAGGAATTTTTTTACCGCATTATTACCCCCTGCCCACGGCGGGGGGATTAAGGGGGGTGGTATGCTGAACCGTCAATTTTCAAAAAAATCAAAAAACCGCTTTATAAAAGTTGGAAAAAACCGATAGTTGTGTTATTATAGTGCAGTAAATAAACGGAGATACCATTATGGCAGGTTTAAAACTTAACGGCGTAAACAAAATTTACCCCTCGGGCGAGAACGCTCTTTTCAATATTAATTTCGAAACGAAGGATAAAGAATTTATCGTAGTCGTCGGCGGCGAGGCAAGCGGAAAGTCAACCCTTCTGCGCGTTGTCGCGGGACTTGAAGAACCGTCCTCGGGTGAAATTTACATTGACGATAAGGAAGTAACCGACGTCGAGCCTAAGGACAGGGACATTGCTATGGTGTTCCGCAGCAGCACGCTTTATCCCGCGCTTAACGTGTTTGACAATATGGCTTTCGGACTGCGTTTGCGCAAGGCTCCGCAGGCTTTAATCGAACAGCGTGTAAAAGCCGCGGCGGCAATTTTAGGACTGAACGACGTTCTGTACCGCAAGCCCAAAGCGCTTACTGCGGCGGCGAAACAGCGCGTTGCAATAGGCAGGGCGATTGTGCGCGAGCCTAAGCTGTACCTTTTCGACGAGCCTTTGAGCGGTCTGGACGATAATCTGCGCGCGGACATGCTTAACGTTATAATAAACTTGCAGGCGAGAATGGAGGGAACGTTCGTCTACGCCACCAAAAACCTTGCCGAGGCAATGGCGATAGGTACAAGAATAGTAGTGCTTAAAAACGGACTTATCCAGCAGATAGACACCCCCGAAAATCTTTACGATTATCCCGCTAACGCGTACGTTGCGTTCTATATCGGCGCGCCCACAATCAACTTTGTAAAAGACGCGCAAATTACCAAATCGGACGCGGGATATGCTGCGGTTAACGGCGATTTTAAGGTAGAACTGCCCGAAAATATCGTAAAGCGTTTTACGGATATCGGTAAGTACGCAAACACCGGCAAAAAGGTGATTTTGGGTATCCGTCCCGAGGACGCGGAAGTGAAGAAGGGCGGCGCGTACAAATCCACGGTCGTCAAGGTTGAAAGCGACGGTGACAGCACCTATGCGGAATGTGACTTAAACGGCGGTATTTCAATGATAGTTCGGGGGCAAGCAGAGCTTGCAAAGGGTGAAAACGCCGAAATAGATATAGATAATACGCATATTTATATCTTCGATAACGATACGCGTTTAACGCTTTTATCGCGCGACGCAGGTTATAAAAAGACGGACTTTGCCGAAGCGGATTTTGTTCCGCTGACGTATCCCGAGGAGCAGGCGGTAATTGAAAAGCTTGCGCCCAAAAAGAACGATAAAAAGAAAAAGCTGAGATAAAATTTTAGCGTAGCGCCCCCGCGTCAGGGGGCGTTAACTTTCCACGTTAAATCACGTTTAAAAATAAATACGACGGTTAATAATCATACAGGTATGACGTTCGAAGTAATCGGCGACGCGTTTCTGGACACTTTAAAAGTGTTTCCGTTTATGCTAATAATCTATATTTTAATAGAGATTTTAGAGCACAGAACCTCGCTTACGCAAAACAAAAATATTTTACAGGGCAGTCTTGCGCCGTTAATCGGTTCCGCCACGGGCATAGTTCCGCAGTGCGGTTTTTCGGTTATGGCGGCAAAATTGTACGATAAGGGCTTTATCCGCACTGGCACGCTTCTGGCGGTGTTCGTTGCAACCTCTGACGAAGCCTTGATTATTATGCTGTCGGAGCTGAGTACGGCGCCGATGATAATGCCGCTTATTTTAATTAAGCTTACCGCGGCGGTCGGTATAGGCTATCTTTTTAACTTTCTTTTATCGGGCGAAAAGCTTGAAGAAATGCGCCTTACCGCGGATACCCACATTCATTCCTGCGGCGACGACCACAACGGCAAGTCGGATTTGCACGTGTTTCTGCTTTCCCCGCTGTACCACGCGCTTAAAGTTACGCTTTATCTTTTAATCGTCAATCTTGTCCTGGGCGCAGTAATGGCGTACGCGGGCGATTCAATCGAGGCTCAGCTTATGATAGGCGGTGCGTACTGGCAGCCGCTTATAACGGGGCTTTTGGGGCTTATTCCCAACTGCGCGTCCAGCGTAATTTTAACCGGTTCATTTATAAACGGAGGCATACTGTTCGGCAGTTTTGTAGGCGGGCTTTGCTCCAACGCGGGGCTCGGGCTTGTGGTGCTGTTTAAAAACACCAAAAAGATAAAGCGCAACGTGCTTTTGGTTATCGCGCTGTATATAATATCGGTAGTGGTGGGCATAGCCGTTAACGGCGCAATGGATTTAATGGGAATGCTGTCACCCTGAGCGAAGCCGAAGGGTCTGATATTTTTTAAGCAGCCCCGTCGGGCGCGGCGAAAAGCCGTGCCCGACGGGGCTTTTATTATATTATTACACTATTATAAGAAACAACCGCCCCAAAATACTTGAAAAATCTTTATTTGTATGCTATCATATTAAAAAATTCCAAAATATTTTTCAAAGTGCGGACAGGCTGTTCCGCTCAAAGAAAACAGGCGAAAATATGGCTCTTAAAGTAGACAACCTTGAAGGCAACGAGCTTGCCGACGACTATATAAGAAAATCCGTTCCGCAGGGCAGATGGGCGGACGCGTGGGACGTGTTCAAATCCAACTTTTTAAAGTTCGTTTTGCTCAACCTCGTAGTGTTCGTAACGTTCGTCCCCGGTATTGCGGTAATGTTTATAAGAAGCAACTACTACCTTGCAAGCCTCGGTCTTACGGGCCCTTTCAACCCCAGCCTCGGCTATCCGTTCAACCCCGATACGGTCGGACTTAGCGAAAGTATTACGCTTTCGGCGGATATTCTTTTCTATTCGCTGTTAATAGCGGCGGGCTTTATCGCGTCAATAGGCATTTCCGGCGCGGCTTATTCTATAAAGAAAATTTTAAACACACACGGCGAGTGCACGGTTAAAGGCTTTTTCCACGGAATCAAGGTCTGCTATTTTACAACTGTGTTGCCCGTAACGCTGTTTATGACCTTCTTTTTCTGTACTACGATTGTAGGCGACTGGATGAACCTTGTAATTGTTACGGGCGGAAACAAGGCGGCGGCAATCACCGCGTACGTCTTTGTAATAATCGCAACCGTGCTTGTCGGGTTGTTTTCGGGCTGGCTGTTCGCAGTCGGTACGGGCTATAAAGTCAAGTTCACACAGCTTTTCAAAAACGCGTTCGTGCTTTTGGTCGGCACGCCGCTTCAAACTGTATTGATGGCAGGCTTCACGCTTATACCCGTGTGGCTGTTTATGATAGGCGGTTTAATCCGCACAATCTCGTACGTGCTTTTCGTGTTCCTCGGCTTCTCGTTTATTCTTTTAAGCTGGACGGCTTACACGCAGTGGGTTTTCGATATGTTCGTAACCCCCAACTTAAAGGCTGCGGCGCAGGCGGAAAATTCCGTTAAAACCGAAAAACAACTCGCGCAGGAGCGCGCCGAAGAACAGCGCAGAACGGCAATGGAACTGCTTGCCGCAGGCAGAAGCGAGCTTATCGCCCGCCCCATAATGCCCATTGCTTCCGAGCCCGCTGTACGCATACCCGCAATGACTTTTACAAGAACGGACATTAACGCCGCCGCAAGCGACCGCGCAAAACTTACCGCAGACGTGACCGCTTACGAGCAGGCGCACATTAACGACCCCGTTTACGCGGAGTACAACAAGCTTTTTGCCGAGCGTGAAAGGGCGTTGCAGTCCGAAACGGGCAAAAAGGGCAAAAAAGCCAAAAAAATCAGCGCAGATAACCTTCTTAAATGAAAGTAAACAAGGCATATGCGGGGGCGTATTCCGCTTTGGGAAGCGCTTTTGAATATTTTAACGATGACTGCGGCTATGAACAATGGTCGCAGTATTTAATTGAAAAACTTCGCTTGCTTAACGCGGGCAGCAACGGTATAGACATAGGCTGCGGCAACGGTTATTTTACGCGTGCGCTGTATAAGGCGGGCTATGCGGTTACGGGGCTGGATATATCCCCGCAAATGCTTTCAACCGCAACCGAGCTTGCCGCGCGCGGGCGGGTCAAAGCCGACTTTGTTTTGCAGGATATAACAAAGCTCAATTTAAACTTCAAGCCCGATTTTGCGGTCGCCGTAAACGACTGTATAAACTATATCCCGCCCGAAAAGCTGAAAACGGCTTTTGCGCGGGTTTATAAGTGTTTGAAAAACGGCGGAATTTTTATTTTCGACGTCAGTTCGGAGCATAAACTCCGTCATATAGTGGGGTCAAACCTCTTTGCACGCGATTTCGAGGACGCAACGCTGTTGTGGTTCAACACGCTTTCGGATAATAAAGTGGATATGGAAATAACCGTATTCACCCGCCTGCCCGACGGTAAATATTCCCGCGCGGACGAACGGCAAACGCAGTATATCCACACCGAAGAAAACATAACCGAAGTATTGCAGTCGGTCGGGTTTTCCGTAACGGCGGAGGGGCATCTCGGAGGGGACAAGACCGAACGTATAAATTTTATCTGTAAAAAACTATGAATAAACTGTATAAAGCGCTTGTGTACGACAGAGAAGTTTCGCTTTCCGTGCTTGAAACTACCGACCTTGTGCAACAAGCAATAAAAATACATAATTTAAGCGATACCGCGGCGGAAATTTTAGGCGGTATGCTAACGGCTTGCGCGTATATGGCGGGCTGTCTTAAAAGCGAAAAGGGCGCGGTTTCGCTCACCGTAAAATCTTGCGACGGAAGCGCAACCGTCAGCGTTTCGGGCGATATAAACGGACATATCCGCGGTTATACCGACGGTGCTGAAAACGGACTTAAAGGCGGTACGCTTACCGTAATCAAGGACGACGGATTTTTCCGTCCGTTTATCGGAACGTGCGAATTGAAGTGCAACGACGTTTCCGAAAACTTAATGCAGTACTTCCATCAAAGCGAGCAGATAGAAACGGCTGTTGCGATAGGCGTAAGCGTAAAGGACGGTAAATGCCTTGCCGCCGGCGGTGTGGTGATGCAGCTTCTTCCCAACACGCATGAAGAAAATATGGACAAAGCCGAAAACGCTATGCAAAGCTTCGTCAACGCGGCGGAGGTTATAAAAACGCTGGGCGCGGACGGAATAATGGAAAAATTTTTCTCGGCGGAAATTGAAAAAAGCGCCTCTTATTTGACTTTTCCCGCATATAAGTGCAATTGTTCGCGCAAAAAAATAGAGGGGGTAATTTTGCCCCTCGGTCTTGAAGAACTTTTGAAAATCTGCGAAGAGGAAGGCAAGGTCAGCGTTCACTGCCATTACTGCAATACCGACTACGCCTTTACAAAAGCGGAAGTTTTAAGACTTTTCGGAAAATAATTCTATGGCAAAAACACTGGAATTCGACCTCGGCGCCGACCGTTTGATAGGCATCGCCGCGGATTTGGTCGATTCTCACAACTATATAGGCGCGCTTAAAATGCTCAACAAAAACGCCGAAGCTGACGGTAACGACGAGGACAGCTATATGCTGTACGCCGAAATCTTCGACGATATGGGGCTGTACGAACGTTGCGTTAACGGTTGGTTCAGGTTTATGGACAACACTGCCGAGTGCGACTGGACGGACTGCTACGAAGGGCTTGCCGTAAGCTTTATGAACCTCGGCAACCAGCATTTTTCCGCGTATTACTACAATAAACTGCTGTTTGAAAACGGCGAAATCAGCTCGGAGGACCGCGAACAGATTGTCGGCGAATTTCTCGCTGCGGAAGAAAACCCCTTAAAATTCGCCTATCCGCCGAGGCTTGCGGACTGCTCGCAAATCTTTGCGGACGGTATCGAATTTATGAAAGCGGGCGAGTACGACCGCGCCGCCGCCGAGTTTGAAAAGGTTGACGAGGAGAACGAAAAATACTTTTCCGCCCGCAACTATATTGCAATGTGTAAAATAATTTCCGACAGAACGGACGAGGCGGAGCAGGAATGTCTTAATTTATTGAAACGCCGCCCCGACGACGTTCAGGCGCTTACTACCCTTGCCGCAGTCAAAACAGAGGCGGGCAAGCGTGGCGAGGCGCTGGCGCTTGCGGAAAAGCTTATATCTCTAAACCCCGAAAATCCCGACGAAATTTACAAAATAGCCACCGTTTGCTGTGAAAACAAGCTTCACGAACAGGCGTACAAGCTTTTTTGTAAACTTCCCGAGGAGTTTGAATACGACCAGACGGTTTTGTATTTTAAGGCGGTTTCCGCTTTCAATTGCGGAAAGTATGAAGAAAGCTTTACGGCTTTCGACAATATAGTCACAATCAATCCGGACGCGGTTACGGCAAGGTTTTACTACAACGCCGCCCGCGCAATGGAGCAAAGCGGAGAAATAACCGAACTGGGCTATTTTTACCGCCTTCCGCAGGAAATACGCGAATCCTCTTTAAAAATGCTTGCCGCGTATCTGCGCCTTCCCGCGGCTTCCGCAAAAAAGCTTTCCTCCGCGCTTGATTTGTCGGCTTGCGTAAAGTGGTGCTTTGACGAGTGCGACGGAACCGCCCTTGACGAGTTGCAGTCGCTTGCCGCGCACGTTGCGGTTAAAGCGTGTATGGACGATTACGTCCGCGATATTCTGCTCAACGCATTTTTGCCCGACCAGCTGAAAATAGATACCCTTTCCGCGCTTTGCGCCAGAAACGAGTTCAACTGCTTCGGCGTAGTAATATGCAACGTGTACCGCAGGGTTACAATGCAGCATATTATGCTCGGCAGAAAAAAGCGCGCCAACTTTATGTCGGCTTATTCAAGACTTGTCGCACACTTTTCAATACTGGACGACGAGCACGGCAAAGCGTTCGCCGCCGCCGCGGAAGAGCTTTATAAAACTCTGTCCGCGCAGGACAGATTAGACGTTGCAAAGGATACCGACGCGCTCACCGCGGCAATATATATAAAATCGGGAGTGCGCGAAGCGGGCGTTACGGGCAAAAACCTGTGGCAGTTCTTCGACGTTACAAAAAACAGAGTAAGCGTTATTTCAGGTGAAGATTTATGAAGCTTTACGACTTTGACGGAATGTTTGACGAAAAGCTTAGTCAGTACATTCAAAAACACGCGGGGGAATACCGCGAAAGCGAGTGGGAGGACATTATTCCACAGCTTTACAAAAAATTCGGCGATACCCCTATAAAATCAATAGGCAAAACCCCTCGGCAATTCTATGCGGATATGAGCGGGGAAGAGCTTATCAAATGCCTTAAAGCGCATTTAAAGCAGGAGGTTTCAGTTTCGGAATTTCTTTGCGAGGCAATCGAAAGCCGTGATTTGACCGAACAGCTTATTCCGCTTTTAAGCGGTACCGAAAGCGAGCGGGAGTATGCGGTTAATTTAATCGGCTCGGACGAACGGGTTATAAAAAAATACCTTGAAATGCTTGTAAACAGCGCTGACGTGGACTTTAAAAACCGCCTTGCGGACTTCATTAAGGAAAAAGCCGACCTTGTAGTCGGGGAAGTGCTTGAATATTACGAAAAGGGCGTTGACCGCGAATTTATGCTTGAAATTATGTCGCGTTCGGTCGTCCGCAACGATAAAATTTTCGATATTCTTATAAAGGAATTCCGTTGCGACAGTGAAAACGTGCCCATGCATGCAAGTTATCTTGCGGCGTACGGCGACGAGCGCGCGTTGCAGTACCTCCTCGATAAAATAGACGAGGAAACGGTGACTTTTATCGAGTATCAGGAGCTGAAATACGCAATCGAAGCCCTCGGCGGCGAGTATACTAAGGAGCGCGATTTTACAAATGACCCGTATTTCGAGCTTATAAAATCACATTCGGCAACCGCAGTTGACTTGTTCGGCGGCGGCAACGGCACAAAAAAATAGGATAATTAGCCTTAGGGTAGCGTTAAAACGCTAAAGGGAACGGCGCGGAGGATTGACCGTATTTTGTACGGAATATATCCCCCGCGCTTTGTTTTGTTGCGGTTGTTCTGAACGCTTGTCCTACTGTCATTCTGAACGCAGTGTAAGGAGCGAAGCGACGGAATAGCGATTGTTACGCATAGCGTCAATCGCGTCAGAATCTGATAGTCCCAAGCGCAACCCACCCCCTTGTATTCCCCCGCCCAAGCGGGGGATGGTTTTATCACATTATTACCCCCTGCTTCCGGCGCAAGGCTATCCAAACTACGCCCCCTGCCTTCGGCGGGGGGATTAAGGGGGGTGGCGCGTTATTTTCAACCCTTCAAAACAATGTATAATTCCGCGTAAAAAAGTCAACAACCAAAGCGGAGGTAATTATAATGCAGGATATAACTTCAAAAGAACTCGAACTCATCTCCGACGCGCTCACCGTCGAGGGATTGATTTGTAAAAAGGCGCGCGCCTATTCCAAAACGCTTACGGACGTTTCGCTTTCGGAATGTATGAGCAAAATCGCAGACGAACACGAACAGCGCTACACCGCGCTTTTGAATTTGATAGGAGGTTAAAATTATGAAGCTTACAAAAAGCGACTGCACCTTAAACGAAAGGGATGCATTGCAGGATATGCTCGATTCCGAAAAACAGCTTATGGAAATTTATACTACCGCGCTTTTCGAAGGGAGCACCAAATCTATAAGAAAAAATTTTTCCGCAAATCTTTTGGGGGTTGCGGAAAACCAGTATTCACTGTATACGCAAATGAATACGCGCGGCTATTACGAGCCGAAGCCCGCCAACAAAAACCTGATTGACGAGGCAACTTCTAATTTCAAAAAACAAAAAAAATCGCTTAAAGCAAATAATTGATTTTTAGGTTTTAAGCCTCCCGCCGAGCGTTCTGCTCGGCGGGAGGCTTTTGCTTTTATAAAATAAAATCTTGCGCATAACGCTATTATAAATGTTCTATATTGCTATTTGTTAACTTCTGTGCTATAATAAAGCGGTCGTTTCCTCTGAACGGCGCATAACTGCGTTAAACTGCGCTTTTCTCGGGTTAAGTACGTCTGTGTACGCGCCCCGTTGAAAATGCTCGTTTGCCTTGTTCTGCTTGTTCATAGAAATCGACTGAAAACCTTTTCTGTGCTGTAATATTATTAACTGAAATCAATGTTTGCAGGTCTTGTCAATGTGCTCTTTATTTTCGTTGGGATACTCTAATAAGAGTATTGATGATTTAAAAAAAATAGTTAAAGATAACGGAATAAACTGTTTGGTAGACGTAAGAAGTACGCCTTATTCTAAACAGTTTGCAGAATTTAACCGTGAAAATCTTAAAGCCGAGTTGAACGAATGCGGAGTAAAATATTTATTTTTCGGGAAAGAATTCGGCGCCCGCCGTGAAGAAGATAACCTTTACAGTACGGTTGTGGATTTTAACGGTGAAGAAAAATGCGTGGTTGATTTTTTGAAGGTACACGGCTGTGAAGAATTTTTAAACGGCGTTAAAAGAGTTGAGGACGGAATAAAAAAAGGGTATCGCATTTGTTTTTTGTGCAGTGAAAAACGTCCCTACGACTGCCACAGGGCAATTATGGTAAGCGACTGGTTCCATAAACACGGTTATGAAATAAAGCATATTATCGATGATAAAGAGCGGATAACTCATAGCGAAATGTTAAAGCTTCCGTTATTTAAAGAGTATTTTTTAAAGTGCAAAAAATCATTCTACGATAAATATAACGACGTAATTGCTTACAACGGTGTTGTTGATTTATTTACAGGTAAAGCAAAATCTGCTCCGCAATTTGTAAGTTGGTGGGATAACTTTTTTAAAGAATATAATATTGAAAAGGTAATGATGCTTATAAACTTAAAAATAGGTTATAAAAAGGGGGATTTGATTAATGACTGAAAAAATTTATACTATAGGCTTTACGCAAAAAAGTGCGGAAAAATTTTATTCGCTGATTAAAGAAAATAATATATCTTTGATGGTTGACGTCAGACTGAATAATATTTCGCAGTTGGCGGGGTTTTCTAAATTTCCTGATATCGAATATTTTTTAAGGGAAATCTGCAATTGCAAATATATATCGGACAAACTGTTTTCACCCGAAGAATATACATTGAAAGATTATAAAGCAAATAAAATTGACTGGGAAGAATACCTTGTTCAATTTAATAAAACAATGGCTACCCGTAAAATAACCGAACATATAAAAAGAAGGTATTCGCCGTTTATGGCAAATGAAAAAATATGTTTTTTATGCAGTGAAAACACGCCCGAGCACTGTCACCGAAGGTTGATTGCCGAGCGCTTTGCTGAAATTTTTGATGCCGAAATAGTTCATCTGGTTTAATTAAATTTTTAATAAAGGGGTAAAAAATGAGATTTTTTGTTTTGGCGGTATCTTATAAATATCGCGGATTTTGTGTTGCGGGTATTAATTTCGATACGCTCGAGTATGTGCGTTTGGGTAAACCCGTATCGGCGTCATGCGACTGCGCGCCGTTAAGCAGTACAGATATAACGGTTAACGGACAGGTTTTAAGCGTTGGCGATTTAATCGAAGCTGATGCAAAAAAACTTCCCGTTAACGGTTGTCAGACTGAAAATTACGAGCTGATAAGAATTGTCGGAATGATTAAAAAGTTATCCGCTGACGAAATAGCAAACGTTTACTGCAATATTTATCATCCCGATTTTGTGTTTAAAGACACAAGCAGATATTTAGCGCCTATTGAAATGTCCGACGTAAATACGTCCATAGGATTTTTTAAGGTGCAAGGACTTATAATTCATAATCAAGTAAGTAACGGAAAAAATAGACTTAAAGCGAATTTCAGATACAACGGTCAAACTTATAGAGATATTGTTGTCACAGATTGCCGTATTTGCGGTTATCCTTCGCAATTCGGAAGCTTTCCCGTAACCGGAACGTTTCGGGAAGCGTACATAACCGTAACATTGCCGAATGATGAGTGGGCAGAAGAAAACGGGTTTTATAAATATGTTTCAGGGGTTATAATATAGCGGTTTTTAAGTGTAATAATAGCGTTTGGTAAAAATGCCGAGGCTTTGCTGAAATAGTTAAGCTGAAATGAATTATTGAAATTGTTTTCCCTTGCGCGGCTGCGCTTATCCGTAGCCGCGCAAGGGAATTTTTATTCAAAACAAGGCGTAAGCGCATAACAAAATTTTACTTTCACATACTTGTTTTACGGCAGTTTATGCCATAAACAGGAGTTTTATGAAAGCAACAGGAATAGTAAGAAGAATAGACGAATTAGGCAGAGTAGTCATTCCCAAAGAAATAAGAAGTACATTGCGGTTAAAATCGGGCGACCCGCTTGAAATATTTACCGACCGCGATGAGCTTATGCTCAAAAAATACTCGCCCATAGCCTCGCTGGAAAAATTTTCCGAGGGCACGGCAAAATCCTTATCCGATTTATCGGGTCATATCGCGGTAATCTGCGACACGGACGAGGTTCTGCACGCTTCGGGCAGAGGTCAGCGCGAGTTTGACGGAAAAAGCCTTTCGGGTAAAATGGAGGCGATTTTGCGCGACAGGAAAAGCTACGTTGCGAACGCGGCGGAGGGCGGCGACGTGGTCCCCATATACGAAGGACAGCAAAGCGGAGTAACCGCGCAGATTATTGTTCCCATAGTCTGCAACGGCGACTGCCTCGGCGCGGTTGCCCTTATTTCGTGCGAGCAAGGCGCGAAAATAGAACCCTCAGCCTGCAAGCTTGCACAGCTTTCGGCAAATATTCTTGCGGGACAGTTCGACTGATAATAAAGCTATTGAACCGCACATATGTGCCGTTTTCGCACGTTTCAAGGTGATTTTATGAAAAAAACAAAATCTGCGGGACAGTCGTTCATAAAGGGCGCCGTAATAATTTCACTCGGCGGTTTTATATCCAAGGTGCTCGGCGCAATTTACCGTATTCCGCTTACAAACATTCTCGGCGGCGAGGGTATGGGGATTTACCAGATGGTTTATCCCCTGTATTGTATTTTGCTGACCGTATCCGCCTCGGGTATACCTACGGGAATAGCCCGCCTCGTTTCGTCGGGGCGCGGTTTCGGCGCGGAAAAACAGGCTTTCAGGCTTTACGGCGCGGTCGGGTTAATAGGAACGTGCGTAATGTATATGCTGGCGGCTCCGCTTGCGAAAATTCAGGGCGAGCCGGCAATCGCGCTGTGCTGTAAGCTGTTGTGTCCGTCGGTGTTTTTCGTTTCGGTTTTGTCGGTAGTCAGGGGATATTTCCAGGGCAAAGGCAATATGTACCCCACGGCGGTAACGGAAATTTCAGAACAGCTTATAAAGGTTGCGGCGGGCGTTGCGCTTTCGTATATTTTCCGCAATAACCTTGCGCTTGCCGTGGCGTCAACACTGCTTGCGGTAACTATAAGCGAGGTGCTTGCAACCGCGCTCGCCGCGCTGTGGTATTATCGGCGCAAAGCAAAAAAACCGCTTTACACCCCCGCATATGTGCCGGTATCGAGCATTTTGAAGTACACGATACCGCTTACTTTAACGGCAATAGCAATGCCCGTTTCCCAGCTTGCCGAAAGTATAATCGCCGTTCGGCTTTTAAGGGAGTTTTCCGCCGGAGCAACCGCGCTTTACGGCGTTTTTTCGGGCTGTGCGGTAACTATTATAAATCTGCCCGTATCGGTCACTTACGGGCTTGCGGCTTCGTCCGTTCCGCAGATTTCCCCCCTTGCCGAAAGCGGAGATATTTCGGGCGCGAAAAAGAAGGCATCCAAAGCGTTGCTTATCACCCTTGCGGTATCCCTTCCCGCGGCGGCGGGACTGTTCGTATTTGCCCCGCTTGCAACCCGTTTGATTTTCGGCTCGCTTGCAACAGCGGAAAAAGAAATTTTAGTAAAGCTTATCCGCATAATGGCGGTTAATGCGGTGACGGAATCGCTGGTTCAGACCTCGTCCGCGTGCCTTACTTCGCTCGGCAAGCCCATAAGAAGCACAATAACGCAGTGGGTAACGGCAATTCTGCGCGTTGCGCTGACCGCCGTGCTGATAAAATTCACTTCGCTTTCAATCTACGGCGCGGCTTGGGCGGCAAATTGCGCGTATTTGGTTGCTACTTTAATGAATTTCTGGTATATTATCAGGGTAAAGAACAGTAAAGGCGGCAAACCGAATGAAAATAACACTGATAGGATTGGGTTTAACGGAAGGCGATATAACGCTGCGGGCAAAAGCGGCGCTTGATAACGCAACGAAAATAATTGCAAGAACAAACGAGTGCGCAAGCTTTGCAAGCTTAAAGGGCTATTCGGTCGAAACTTTGGACAGCATTTATAAAGCGAGCAGAAACTTCGACACCTTAAATAAAAAGCTTGCCTCTGCCGTAATAACCGCGGCAAAGGACGCGTCCGTGTGCTATTGCGTGGACGGAGCGGTCTGCGAAGACGAATCCTGCAAAATCATTTTAAAAAAGCATAAGGACTGCGAGGTGTTTGACAGCGTTTCCAAAGCCTCCTCCGCGTACACCTCCGCAAGGCTTTTAACCCCAGAATATACCGCGGTTTCAGGCTATTCCGTGCAGAATTTAAAGAGCTGCCGCGCCGCGCTTGTGTACGATATCGACTGCGACTATATCGCAAGCCTTGTAAAGGCGAAGCTGAGCGATATTTTCGGCGAGGAAGAGCTTTGCGCGTTTATCCGCGGAAGCGCAGTCAAAAAAATCAGAATTTACGAAATCGACCGTCAGAAAAATTACGACGGAACCTGCGCCGTAGCCGTTGAGGAGGGGGAATTCCTAAAAAAACAGCGTTATGATTACGCGGATTTGGAACAGATAATAAAGCTTCTCCGCGCGCCGAACGGCTGTCCCTGGGACAGAGTGCAGACGCCCGAAAGCATAAAGGGCAATATGATTGAGGAAGCTTACGAGCTTGTAGACGCAATCGAGCGCGACGATACGGACGGGATAGAGGAGGAAACGGGCGACGTGCTTTTGCAGGCGGTGTTCCACTCGGTTTTGCAGGAGGAAAGCGGTGCTTTTAACGGCGCGGACGCGCTTACCCGCGTTGTTAAAAAACTGATTTTCCGCCATTCGCACATTTTCGGCGGAGATAAGGCGAACGACGATGCAGAAGCTTTGACCGTCTGGGAAAAGAACAAAAAGACCGAAAAGCATCAGGATACCTATTCCGAAAGCGTGCTTGCCGTTCCCAAAAATTTCCCCGCGTGCATGCGCGCGCAGAAGGTCGGCAAACGCGCCGCAAAATGCGGAATGGACTTTCTTTCACCCGTTTCCGCTTCGGAAAAGCTCGGCGAGGAGGTGGGCGAACTGCTTGAAGCGTGCATTTCCGAGGATAAAGCGGCAATTTTCGACGAGGCGGGCGACGTGCTGTATTCGGCGGTAAACGTGTGCAGACTTGCTGGCGTTGATTGCGAGGAAGCGCTTCGCGCCGCGACGGATAAGTTTATAAAACGCTTTGTAAAGTTTGAACAGCTTGCGCTTGCGGACGGTAAAGTTTTAACTGAAATGAGCGGTTCGGAATACGATTGGTATTGGTTAAAAGCTAAAAATGAACTTAAAAACAGTTAAAATCGGCAATTTACATACAAAAAACAACGTGTTTTTGGCTCCGCTTGCAGGCTATACCAACGCGCCTTTCCGACAGCTTTGCTTTAATAACGGCGCGGGGCTTACCTTTACCGAAATGGTCAGCGCGAAAGGGCTTTGCTACAAGAGTGAAAAAACGGAAAACCTGCTTGCCGTAACGCAAGGGTATAGCGGTATTCTTGCCTGCCAGATTTTCGGCAACTCCCCCGATTTTATGCGCGAAGCGTGTCAAAGCGCGGCGCTTGCGCCCTTTCAATTAATAGATATAAATATGGGCTGTCCTATGCCCAAAATTTACAAAAACGGCGAGGGCAGTGCGTTGCTTGGCGAAATTAAGCTTGCGGAAAAAATCATTTCCGAATGTAAAAAGAGCGGAAAGCTTATTTCGGTTAAATTTCGTATCGGCATTGACGAAACAAGCCTTATTACAGCCGAATTTGCGAAGATGTGCGAGGGTGCTGGGGCGGATTTAATCACCGTCCACGGCAGAACGCGCGATAAAATCTATGCCGGCGAAGTGAATTTCAAGGAAATTTCCGCCGCGAAAAATGCGGTCAAAATTCCAGTAATCGCCAACGGCGGAGTTTTTTGCAGAGCGGACGCGGAAACGCTTTTAAACCAAACGGGCGCGGACGGTATAGCCGTTGCGCGCGGCGCGCTTTACAATCCGTGGATTTTTGCGGAAATCACGGGCGCGCAGACAGCCGACAAAAAGCAGGACGTAAAAAACCAGCTTTATCTCACGCGTGAAATGTTCGGCGAACGCTTCGCTTGCGTGTTTATGCGCAAAATGATAGCGTTTTACTTAAAGGGGCAAAAAAATTCAACGGCGGTAAGGCTGAGGCTTATGCAGTGCAAAACCACCGCGGAGGTTGAGGATATTTTAAACGAGCTTGCTTTTATAATATAAATACGGGCAGATATTATAGTCTGCTCGCATACAGCTGCGCAATTGCAAGTACTTTATATAAAGCGTAACCGACAAAAACCGACAAAATGCGTCGGTTTTTTTTATTTTACGACTTATTCCAAACGCTATAATACCTCTACGATGCAAGTGTATGCAGAGCTTGCCCTCGCGGAAAATTTTTGCATGGACTTCACGCTTTTGTTTGCGGCGAAGTCGGCGGTTAAAAATACGGCAAGCGCAAAACGGCTGGCTTTGGCTTCGGCGCTCGGCGCGGTGTTCGCGGTGGTTTTTCCGCTGTTCTCTCTTAATGCCGTGTGGGCGGTAATTGTTAAAATTTTATCGGGACTTTTAATATGCCTTGTTGCGGGCAGGTTCAAAAGCATAAAAGCGTATGTAAAATTCGCCGCGGCTTTTCTTATTTTTACCGCGCTTTTGGGCGGTGCTTTGATAGGCGTTTTCTCGCTTACGGGGCTGGACTATTCCGCAGGGCAGGGCTTTATCCTTTCAAAAATACCGATAGGCATACCGCTTTTCGGCGCGCTGTTGTTGATTTTGGGCGCTAAAAAGCTTGCCGCAAGGCTGAAAAAAACCTGCGCAAACAGCGTTAACTGCCGCATATATGCGGGGCAATCGCAAATAGATATAAAGGGCTTTTTCGACAGCGGAAACAAAGTGTATTTAAAAGGCTTGCCCGTCAGCGTAATTCCGCAGGAGGCGGCTAAAAAGCTTTTGGACGTTTCGGGAATAAAAGAGGGCGTAAAAATACATACTGTTGCAGGGAGTAAAACAATCGGGGTTTTCACGGCAGACAAAATAGAAATAGACTTCGGCGAAAAGCGGGAAACGCTTTATAAAGTGAAGATAGGCGTCAACCCAAACCGCGCCGACCGCGCGATATTGCACTGCGATTTGCTTGAAGATATAAAAACCGCTTAAAAAGCGCAAAAATAAATATAAAGGTGAGTTTATGTTTGAAAAAATAAAAAATCTGCTTGCAAAAATACTCGGCAGAAACACTCTCGATTACATATGCGGAACGGAAGCGCTGCCTTTGCCCCTTTCGCAGGAGGAGGAAAGCGACAAAATTTCCCTTCTGGAAAGCGGTGACGAGCGCGCCAAAGCCGAGCTTGTGGAGCACAATCTGCGACTTGTAGTGTACATAGCCAAAAAGTTCGAAGGCTCGGGCGCGGACGGCGACGATTTGGTTTCGGTCGGCACCATAGGACTGATAAAGGCTATAAATTCATTTAAATCGGATAAAAACATAAAGCTTGCCACATACGCTTCAAGGTGTATAGAAAACGAGATTTTGATGTATCTGCGCCGTTTAAGCCGTTTAAAGCAGGAAATAAGCTTTGACGAACCGCTTAACACCGACTGGGAGGGCAACGAACTGCTTTTATCCGACGTAATGGGAACGGATGCCGACAGCGTTTATTCCGACGTGGAGGGCGGGGTGGAACGCGAGCTTTTAAAAGCTTCGCTTAGCAAACTTTCCCCGCGCGAACAGCGGATAATGCGTATGCGCTTCGGACTTGACGGAGGGGAAAGCTTAACGCAGAAAGACGTTGCCGACAAGCTGGGAATATCGCAAAGCTATATTTCACGGCTGGAAAAGAAGATAATTTCAAAGCTGAAAAAGGACATATCAAAGCAAATTAACTGAATTGCCCCCGCATTAAATTATTCTGCTTGTTTACAGCAAAACACTTTGTACATAACTTACAGGAGGGTTTTGTTATGTTGCAGAAAGTAGTTATATGCGGAGTGGACACTTCGGGCTTACCGCTTTTGTCCGCAAAGGAACAGCAGGAGCTTATGGTTAAGCTTAAAGCGGGCGACGAGGCCGCGCGCGAGCGGTTTATCGTGGGCAATATGCGCCTTGTACTGTCGCTTGTAAGGCGCTTCTGGGCGAAGAAAGCCAACGCGGACGACGTGTTTCAGGCGGGGTGCGTAGGGCTTATCAAAGCAATCGATAACTTCGACATATCCGTGGGGGTAAAGTTTTCAACCTACGCCGTGCCGATGATTTTGGGCGAAATAAAAAGGTACTTGCGGGACGGAAATTCATTGCGCGTTTCGCGCTCGATAAGGGATACCGCCTATCAGATTTTAAAGGTAAGGGAAAAGCTTGAAGAGGTTGACGAGGACGTAACCTACGACAAAATCGCAAAGGAAATGAATATTGCCGTTTCCGAAGTTGCTTACGCGCTGGACGCGATTTCCGACCCCGTGTCGTTATACGAACCCGTTTACAACAAGGCCGGCGACACGTTGCTTTTAATGGACCAGATTTTCGACGAAAAGAACAACGACGAGGTGTGGACGGAAAAAGCCGCGCTGTACGAGGCGATTAACCGCCTGGAAAGCAGAGAAAAGAAAATACTTTTTCTGCGCTATTTCGAGGGCAAAACCCAGACGGAAATTTCGCAGGAGGTGGGCATTTCGCAGGCGCAGGTTTCCCGCCTTGAAAAAACCGCGTTAAAGCGTATAAGAAGCTGTATTTCGTAATTTTAAAACCGGATAAAAACGTAAAACCGTATGCTGATAAAAAATTGCATACGGTTAATTTTTTATAAAACTCTTGACAATACGGCGCGTATGACTTTATAATACGGTGTAATGTTGTGTATATTATAATAGTGTTAACGCGCGTGCGGGCATGCAAATCTTACGGCGCGCGGGGGAACGGAGAGAATTATGGCAAACAAAAGCTGGTTGCTTGAATCGGTTCTTAATAAAGCGGACGAAATGGTCCGCTCCGACGGTAAGCGCGGAATTTCTGCGGACTATTTTATCGTGTCGCTTTTAAATACCGTTACCGACCTTCGGGAAGGCGCTCTGGAAATACTGCCCATTGACGAGCCGACTAAGGAAAAGGCGCGCTCGGAAATTTCACAGATAGATAAGCTGATGTCGCGTTACAACGCGGACGTCGGTTTTGCCGCGGAAAAAATCAAGAAAACTCTTTCCGAAAACAGAAACGAATCTGCTTTGGGCGGGTTTTTGTTCAATAAAATAGTGTTCACGGCGGAAGCAAATGCTTTGAACGCGGGCAGCGGAGAGGTAAGGTGCGATTTTTACCTCGAGCTTATTTTGGCGGACCCTACCGAGGCGATTAAAGAATATTTGATGAACCCCGGACGCAACCGCCCCTCTGCAATGCAGTCGGAAACGGCGGCGGCAAGCGCGCAGGCGGTTACTGAAGACGAATTTGACGAGCTTTTAGGGCGTTTAGAGGGTGAAAATGTATTACAACCCGAACCTCAAACGGCAACGCAAACGGCGTCGGGGCGCAGAAGCGGAGCTTCCAAAAAGGGCGCAAGCAACCTTGAAAAGCTGTTGACTTCGGTAGACACGGCCAAAACAGTTCAGCAAAAGCTTTTAAGCGCCGTTTACGGACAGGACCAGGCTGTGGGAACCTTCGTTTCGGGATATTTTCAGGCGGAGCTTTTGTCTTTAACGCAGGAAAAGCGCACCCGTCCGCGTGCAACGTTTTTATTTGCAGGCCCTCCCGGAGTGGGCAAAACATTCCTTGCCGAGCAGGCGGCGGACGTTTTGGGACTGCCGTACAGACGCTTCGATATGAGCGAGTACTGCGAAAAGGAATCGAATTTGCAGTTTGCAGGCTCGGACAAGGTTTACAAAAACGGTCAGCGCGGAATTGTTACAAGCTTTGTAGACGAAAACCCCAAATGCATTTTGCTTTTCGACGAGGTTGAAAAAGCGCACTTAAACGTAATACATTTGTTTTTGCAGATTTTGGACGCGGGCAGAATACGCGACAATTATACGGGCGAGGAAGTTTCCTTTGCGGACGCTATTCTCATTTTTACGACCAACGCGGGCAAAAAGCTTTACGACGACCCCACGGTTACAAATCTTTCAAGCGTTTCCCGCAAGTCGGTGCTGAACGCGCTTTCACAGGATATTAACCCGGAAACGGGCGCGCCCCTTTTCCCCGCGGCGATATGCTCGCGCTTTGCAAGCGGAAACGTAATAATGTTCAACTGCCTCGATGCGCACGATTTGTTGAAAATCGTCGATAAAGAGCTTGCCAAACACGCGCAGGGCTTCTGCAAAAAGACGGGCATAGATTTGACGATAGACAAAAACGTGCCGTTTGCTATAATGTTTTCCGAGGGCGGAAAGGTTGACGCAAGGGCTATACGCGGTAAAGCAACTAACTTTTTGTATCAGGAGCTGTACGAGCTTTTCCGCATAATATCCTCTGATAAAAACGATTATAAAACGGAAAACATCAAGTCGATTGCGATAAACGTATCCCTTCCCGACGACGAAAATATCCGCAGTCTGTTCGCGGAGAGCGAGGACGCGGAGGTGCTTGTTTTCGCCGACGGAAAAACCGCGCAGGAATGTAAAAAACTGCTTAAAAAACCCAAGGCGCACATAGTAAGCACCGTTGAAGAAGCCAAGGACGCGCTGTTTAAGTACGATATATCACTGATTTTATGCGACGTAACCTGTAAAACGCGCAGTACGCGCGACAGCGTTCTTAACCTTGAAGATATAGACTCGGAGGGGCGCGATTTCTTCGTGTACGTAAAGGAATACGTGCATACCCCGCTGTATCTTTTGGAGGCGGACGAGGGCTTTGTAAGTCAGGAGGAATACCTTTCGTTTTCGCGCGAGGGCGCAAGGGGAATAGTCGCTTTGCGTAAGGAAGGCAGTTATAAGTTTGCCGAAGCCGTGCGCCAGAAGTGCAACGTTGCGCACCAGCAACAGAATTTGCTTGAACTTGCAAAGGCGAGAAAAGCCGTAACATACCAGACCGCGCAGCGCGTTTCTATGAACGGCGAGCACGCGGAAATAGTGCTTTTCGACTTTAAATTAGGGCTTGCCGTTGACGCTGAGGACAATAAAAACGTTTTAAGCAACGTTTCAAAGCCCAACGTGCGTTTTGCCGACGTTATCGGCGCGGAGGACGCTAAGGACGAGCTGAAATACTTCGTTGAATTTTTAAAGCACCCCGCAAAATTTATGCGGAGCGGAGTTAAAGCGCCTAAGGGGATATTGCTTTACGGCCCTCCCGGTACGGGTAAAACCCTGCTTGCAAAGGCAATGGCGGGGGAGTCTGACGTAACCTTTATCGCCGCGGAAGGCAACCAGTTCTTAAAAAAATACGTGGGCGAAGGCCCCGAAAGCGTACACGCGCTTTTTAACACGGCAAGAAAGTACGCGCCCTCTATTTTGTTTGTGGACGAAATAGACGCGATAGGCAAAAACCGCGACGGAAGCGACGGAGTTAACTCGGCGGACGTTTTAACGGCGTTTTTAACCGAAATGGACGGTTTCAACGTCAAGTCGGATAAACCCGTTTTCGTGCTTGCGGCAACCAACTTCGACATAAACGATAACGGCGCAAGAAGTCTTGACCCCGCGCTTGTAAGGCGGTTCGACAACAAAATTATGGTCGATTTGCCAAACAAGGCCGAGCGCGGACTTTACATAAAACAAAAAACCGACGCGCACCCCGCTATTGACGTAAGCGACGGCGAAATAGAAAACATTGCAATGCGCTCTACGGGAATGAGCCTTGCGGAGTTAGAGCTGGTTTTGGAGCTTGCGCTGAGAAATGCGGTTAAATCGGAAAACTTTACGGTAACGGACGAAATTCTTGAAAACGCGTTTGAATCCTTCAACAGCGGAGAGGTCAAAAAATGGGCGCCCGAGGAGCTTGAAAGAACCGCCCGCCACGAAGCGGGGCACGCGTTGCTGTGCTGGCTCGGCGGAGAGACCCCCTCGTACCTGACTATCGTTGCAAGGGCTTCGCACGGCGGATATATGCAGCACGGCGGTAACGAGGATAAGGGAAGCTATACAAAGGAAGAACTGCTTGCAAGAATACGCACCGCGCTCGGCGGACGGGCGGCGGAAACGGTGTACTACGGCGATTACGGCGGGGTATCAACCGGCGCAAGCGGTGATTTGCAGAATGCAACCCGCACCGCCGAGCATATGATATGCTCGTACGGAATGGACGACGTTATAGGGTTAGGCTGTGTGGATATACGCAATTTATCGTCCTCGGCGTATTATTCGGAAATAAGAAAACGCGTAAATGATATTTTGACGTACGAGTTTATGAAGGCGAGGGAGGCGGTGGAAAAGAACCGCTCCGCCGTGGATAAGCTTGTTGAAACGCTTCTGCTTAAAAACCACATTAAAGGCCCTGAAATCGATGAAATTTTAAGCGCGTTTATAAAGAGATAACGCAAAGAGAGGTATAAAAAATGGCTGAAACAAATATGAAAAAAGCGAAAGAGGTGTATTCAACGCTTGTAGGTATGCTGGAAAAGCGCGGTTGGAGCTTCGACAGGCACGATAGCGAGCTTGTAATTTCAAGCGGGGTTAAGGGCGACGATTTGCCCATAGAGTTTATAGTGGTTGTAAACGCAAAACAGCAGGTTGTGGAGTTTTTGTCACGTCTGCCATTCGATATGCCCGCAAGCAAGCGCGTTGAGGGCGCGGTTGCGGTGTGCGCGGCAAACGACGGTCTTTGCGACGGTTCGTTCGACTACAATATAGAAAACGGAAAAATTACTTTCCGCCTTACTTCCAGCTATTGCGGGGAAACGGTGCTCGGCGAGGAGCTTTTCGAATATATGATACTCGTGGCGTCGGCAACGGTGGATAAATACAACGATAAGCTTTTTAATTTAGCGACGAACGCGATTACGCTGGCTAAGTTTATCGAGGAAGCAAAACAGTAAATTAAGTATTAAAATAAGAGGTAAAATTATGGCTTGGAAATGTTCTTGCGGAAATTATAACGATGACAGAGCGGAAAACTGTCTGCGCTGCGGCGCGGCAAAGCCCGTTTCTGATTTTTCTTTCGACCTTGAATCGCAGTTGAAAAGCACTGCGGGCGACCTGTTCGACCTGTTCGGTCATTCTTCTGCGGACAGCGACGATTGCTCCGCGCCCGAATTTTTGCAACAATCCGAAGAAGCGGACGAGGTTGAGCAGATGTTCCGTAACGCTATGGATATAATAGACGAAAACCCCGAAGAAGCTTTTAAAATGCTTACCGAAGCGGCTGCGACGGGGCACGCGCATGCGGAGGACGAACTCGGCGAGTGCTATTTCTACGGTAAAGGTACGGAAGCGGATTATTCGAAAGCGGCGTACTGGTATGAAAAGGCGGCGTTGCAGAACGTGAGCACGGCGCAGTATAATTTAGGTTATTGCTACCGCTACGGCGAAGGCGTGGAAAAGAATTTCGATATTGCGGCGGAGTGGTTCCGCAAAGCGGTTGAAAACGGAAATATAAGCGCGCGGTTAGAGCTGGGCGACTGCTATTATTACGGATACGGCGTGCCTCAGGATTATGCAAAGGCTAAGGAGCACTATCAGTACGGTGCGGAAAACGACAATGCAGCCTGTCAGACAAAGCTTGCGGACTGCTATTATTACGGGCGCGGAACCGCAACGGATTTCGAGCAAGCTTGTAAATGGTATCAGGAAGGCGCGGATAACGGCAACGCTTACGCGCAGTACAGCCTTGGCTTCTGTTACGAAAAAGGGCAGGGCGTGTCCCAAAGCTGGACGAAAGCGGTAGAATATTACAGACAGGGCGCCGAAAACGGAAATACGAGCGCGCAGTGTTCTATGGGCGACTGCTATTATTACGGCAACGGTGTTGCGTGTGATTACAACGAAGCTTGCGCCTGGTATAAAACCGCGGCGGACGGCGGGCACCTCGGCGCGCAGACGAAAATGGGCGACTGCTATTATTACGGCAGAGGCGTTGCAAAAAGCTATGAAAAGGCTGTTGAATGGTACCGCAAGGGCGCCGACCG
>CAJULB010000005.1:67777-128220 GCA_910587005.1 uncultured Christensenellaceae bacterium
AAGGCTGTTGAATGGTACCGCAAGGGCGCCGACCGCGGCAACGCGTACGCGCAGTACAGTTTAGGCTACTGCTACGAACAGGGGCAGGGCGTGCCTTCAAACCGCTACCGCGCAATCGAGTGGTATAAAAGAGCGGCGGCGCAGGGTAACGATTCCGCAAAAGACGCTTTGAAAAAAATGGGTGAAAGCTGGTAAAATTTCAAGCGGAAAATTATGGCAAAAGTTTTTTAAATTTTATCTTAAACAAGTTGACTTGCGCAAGGGCTTCTGCTATACTTTATAAGCGTGCGGAAAGTGCGCTAATAAGGCTTTGGCAAGGGACGGTGAAAAGAGAATGTCAACCATAAAAGTAGGCGAGAACGAATCGGTTGAAAGTGCTTTAAGACGCTTTAAAAGAAAGTGCTCGCGCGACGGTATAATCGGCGATATGCGTAAACACGAATTTTACGAGTCCCCCGCAGTCAAGCGCCGTAAAAAGCGCGAAGCCGCAAGAAAAAGAAATAAGAATTAAACAAAAGAGGTCTGTTCGATTTAGTGTCGGACAGACTTTTTTGATTGCGGAATATGTCTGTTAACGTCGGTTTTTGTAAGTTAGCGGATAAGTATTAAAAATAATTTACGCCGAAAAACGCAAGGTCGGATTTATTTCGGCCGTTAAGCGTTTTACGACGACGGCAACTTCGCGCAAATCGTAACGAAGCGAGATTTGCGCGAAATAAGGATTATTTATGGAAGATTTGATTTTAATGGCGCGCGCGGCTAAAAAGCGTATGAAAAGTAACTTTTGGGCAGACTGCAAAAAGAACGCGGACGAGCATACCGTTGCGGCGCTGAACAACGGCGTAAGCGAAATGCGTATTAAAAACTCCATTGCGGAACGCGTGCAAAGCGAGGTGCGCGGACGGCGGGAGGACGAATTTTATCTTAAAGTCAAAGCTTTGCTGGATACCGAGGGCGAGGTTTCTGACGCTATCGGCAGACTGACCGACAGAGAGGTGTACGATAAGCTGTCCTATGAGGATAAACAGCGCTATACAATGGAAATTTCGACAAAATACCTTGCCGCGCTTAACCGCTACAAAAAAGAAAAGGAATTAAAGCTGTAACCACCCCATAAATCCCCCCCCCCCCCCCCCGCCATAGGCGGGGGGTGAGTTTTGTAACCCCTTGCCCGAGATAGCAAACAGTTCGGGCGCGGGGCTATTTTAATTATCATAATTTTGCCGTAAGCATTGTGTTTTTTCGGGCGGTATGGTATAATAAAGCATATGGACGAATTATTGGACAAGCTTAACGAAGAACAAAGAAAACCCGTCGCCGATACCGAGGGTGCGGTTCTGGTGCTGGCGGGCGCGGGAAGCGGAAAAACCCGCGTTTTAACCTCGCGCATTGCTTATATTTTACGCGAGGGCAAGGCGGCGCTTTCACAGATTCTTGCAATAACCTTCACAAACAAAGCCGCGGGCGAAATGAAGGAAAGACTTTCAAAAATGCTCGGCGAGGAGGGCGATACAAGGTGGATATGCACTATTCACTCTATGTGCGTTAAAATTCTAAGGCAGTTTGCGGAAAAGGCGGGCTTTAAGTCCAACTTTTCCATTTACAGCGAAACCGAGCGCGCCAACATAATAAAAAAGTGCTATCAGGAGCTTGATTTCGACGACGACAAGCTTTTGAAAGAAGCGAAATTCCACATTGCAAACGCTAAAATGCTGGGCCTTGACCCCGACCAGTACGGCAGAAAATTTCAGCACGAGCGCGGAATGGACGATATTGTCTGCATTTACGACAGATACAACAACCATTTACGGCAAAACAACGCAATGGACTTCGACGATTTGCTGCTGCACACCCTTAGGCTGCTGCGGCGCGATAAAGAGGCTTTGGACTATCTTTCCGATAAATTTAAGTACATACTTGTGGACGAGTTTCAGGATACGAATGCCGTTCAGTACAATATTATCAAGCTTCTGGCATCGAAGCACGGCAATATTTTTGCGGTCGGCGACGACGACCAGTCGATTTACGGCTGGCGCGGTGCGGAAATTAAAAATATTTTATCCTTTGAAAGCGATTTCGAAGGCGCAAAGGTTTATAAGCTTGAACGCAACTACCGCTCGACGGGCTCTATTTTAAAGCTTGCAAACTGCATTATAAAAAACAATTCGTCGCGATACGAGAAGGTTTTATGGACGGAAGCAGGCGACGGCGACAAGCCGGTATACTATCAGGCGGAGGAAGAAGCGGGCGAGGCTTTGTATACCGCCCGTGCGGTTGCGGACGCGGTTGCGCGCGGTAAAAGCTATTCCGATTTCGCCGTGCTTATGCGCATAAACGCGCTTACCCGCGCGTACGAGCAGGAGTTTACTAAGTATGGTATACCTTACAAGGTTTTCGGGGGCTTTAAGTTCTTCGAAAGAAAGGAAATAAAGGATATTTTGGCGTATTTGCGCCTTATTTCCAACCCGTTTGACGACGAGGCGGCGGAAAGAATTATAAACGTGCCACGCCGCGGAATAGGCGGAAAGACGATTGAAACAATGTACGAATACTCGCACGGCGCGGGGCTTTCGTTATACGACGCGTGCGTGGACAGCGACAGTCTGCCGCTTGCGCGCGGAGCCAAAGAAAAAATCAAGGACTTCGGCAACCTTATCAAAGGGTTTATTTTATCGTCTTTGGAAACGCCCGTAAACCAGCTTGTGCGGGAAGTGATTGCGCTTGCCGACCTGCGCTCCGCTTACGACGACGGTACGGACGAGGGGGACGGTAAGCTTGCCAACCTTGACGAATTTATCGCCTCGGTAGACGAGTTTTCAAGGCTGAACCCCAACGCAAGTCTGGACGAGTATTTGAATTCCGTTACGCTTGCTTCCGATTTGGACGAAATGGACGACGGAAATTACGTTACGCTGGCGACAATTCACTCGGTTAAGGGACTGGAATTCCCCGTGGTATTTATTTGCGGGTTAGAGGACGGAATTATTCCCTCGTCGCGTTCCGACAGCGAGGGGCGCGGAACCGAGGAGGAGCGCAGGCTGATGTACGTTGCCATTACGCGCGCTAAGGAAAAGCTGTATTTAACGCGCTCGAAATCACGGTTTTTGTACGGGCACAGAGAGCTTACCGCGCCTTCGCGGTTTGTTAAAGAGCTTGCGCCCGAGCTGGGTGCGGAAGCGTATTCTTCGGGAAATACCTCCTATTATTACGGCGGTAACGGCAGAAAGTACGCGGGCGCGTACAACGGCGGAGGATACGGCTACAACAGCGACGAAAAAAGTACGGGGCGCGCGCTGTATTCGTCATACGACGGGGTGCAGGGCGATTCCTCGGGCGGGGGTTTCGGCGGTTACGGCGGTGAAAGCGCGTTTGCGCAGAAAAGCAGTTTTAAACCCGTTTTCGGCGGCAATAATAGCACTGCGCGCACGGCAGGCATAGGCGTAAAAAGCGGTTCCGCAAACGGCGCAAAGTATACCGTGGGTATGCGCGTGCGGCACGCTAAGTTCGGCGTTGGTATGATTGTTGCCGTTAAAAACGACGGTAAAATTATCAATGTTGCGTTTGACGGGCAGGGCGTTAAGGAGCTGTCCGCGGCGATTGCCCCGCTGACTATAATTTAAATCTTATATAAACGCCGCACAGCTGTGTGATACTTTGGCAGTGAAGCTTGCATGAAACTGAGAATTGTCATGCTGAGCCTTGCACGAAACTAAGAATTGTCATGCTGAGCGAAGCCGAAGCATTTGATAGTGGTTTATAACGTAGGTACCATTCCCGTCGTTTCGACCGAGCGAAAGCGAGTGGAGAAATCCCAAAGTCTTATGCGGTATTAACGGGGGGATTTCGACGCGATTGACGCTACGCGTAACAATCGCTATTCCGTCGCTTCGCTCCTTACGCTTACGCTCAGAATGACAGTAGAGCAAAATGCTCAGAATGACAGAAGGATGTTCAGAGTGACGCTTAGGGAAGCAATCGGATTTTTTATCATAACTTAATGACAAGGTTTGGAAAACTTTTTAAACGGGTAGTTTTATGGACAGAATGAACGAGTTGATTGAACAGCTTAATAAATGGGCTTACGAGTATTATGTTCTGGATAATCCCTCGGTAGAGGACAGGGAATACGACAGACTGTATGACGAGCTTGTAGCTTTGGAAAAGGACGCGGGGTTTGTACGCTTCGACAGCCCGACAAGGCGCGTCGGAGGCGAGCCGATTAAAGGGTTCGAACGGCACGCGCACATTTCAAGACTGTATTCTTTGGATAAGTCGGTTACTGCGGACGAGTTGTTTTCATTTTTCACACGCATAAAAAAGGTTGTTGCAAACCCCGAATACACCGTTGAATACAAGTTTGACGGACTGACTATGTGCTTAACTTACGAAAACGGCAGGTTTGCGCGCGCGACTACGCGCGGAGACGGCGTGAACGGCGAGGACGTTACGGCGCAGTGTCTAACAATAAAATCTTTTCCGCTTTCGATTGATTACAAGGGCACTTTGGAGGTGCAGGGCGAAGCGGTTATACGTTTAAGCGTGCTTGAAGAATACAACAAGACCGCCAAAGAAAAGCTGAAAAACGCGCGTAACGCCGTTGCGGGCGCGATAAGGAACCTTGACCCGCGGATTACTGCGGAACGCAAGCCGGAAATTCTGTTTTATAACGTGAATTATATGAGCGAGGGCGCGTTGCCTTCGCAGGAGGCGCATTTTGAATTTTTGAGGGCGCAGGGCTTTAAGGTTTTTCCGTTTTTGCGGGTTTGCAGGACGGAAGATGACGTTGTTGCGGCGATTGACGAAATCGAAGCCGAAAGAAAAAAGCTTGACGTGCTGACGGACGGTGCGGTTGTAAAGCTTAACCAAACGGCAGAACGCGAAGCGCTGGGGCATACGGATAAATTCCCGCGGTGGGCAATGGCTTACAAGTTCGAGGCGGAAGAAAGCGTTACAACCGTTCAAAAGGTCATATGGCAGGTAGGCCGCACGGGAAAGCTTACCCCGCTTGCGATAGTGGAGCCTGTCGAGCTTGCGGGCGCGACGGTGCGCAAAGCGACCTTGAACAACTTCGGCGATTTGACGAGAAAGGACGTTAAAGTCGGCAGTAAAGTGCTGATTAGGCGTTCTAACGAGGTTATACCCGAAATTATCCGCGCGGTGGAGCATACCGAGGGAAGCGCGGACGTCGTAAAGCCCGATATATGCCCGTATTGCGGAAGCTGTGTTGTTGAAAATGGCGCAAATATATTCTGTCCGAATAAGTACTGCCGACCGCGCGTTATAGGCAAAGTGGAGCATTTCGCGTCAAAGGACGCAATGGATATAGAGGGGCTTTCGGAAATGACTGCGGGGCAGATGTACGATACTTTGGGGCTTAGAGAGTGCTCGCAGTTATACGCCTTTACCGAGGACGATTTGCATAAATTAGAGGGGTTCAAACATAAAAAAACGGCTAATATACTGGGGGCAATTTCAAAAAGTAAGGATATTCCGCTTGAAAGATTTCTGCTTGCGCTCGGCATAGAGGGCGTCGGCAAGGTTGCCGCAAAGGATTTGTGTAAGGCGTTCGGAAGTATAGAAAATCTTAAAGGCGCAACCAAAGAACAGCTTTTGGAGCTGGAAAACGTGGGTGAAATAACCGCCGACGCTATAATAAGCTGGTTTGCGGACGAAAATAATATTGCCGAAATAAACGCAATGTTTGCCGCGGGGGTAGAGCCTAAGATTGTGCAAAAGACGGTTAAATCCGCTATATTCGCGGGGCAATTTGTGGTTTTGACGGGTACGCTGACCGATTTTAAACGCTCGGAGGCGCAGAAGATTATAGAGGAAAACGGCGGAGAGTGCCAAAGCTCGGTAACTGCGAAAACTACGCTTGTTATCGCGGGCGAGGCGGCGGGAAGCAAGCTTGAAAAGGCGCAAAAGCTGGGTATTAAAATTATTGACGAGGCGGAATTCAAAAAGCTGATTGAAAATCAATAATAAAAAATCGGTTTTAAAGCGTGCGGACGGATAATTTATCCGTCCGCACGCTTTACTTTTTTTACAATATATGGTATAATTTGATAGTATGCGCTAACTATATGTTGCAGATTATGGCAACGGCGGCGGTCGGTTTTAAAAAGGTAAAAATATGGCAGAAAAAAGTTATAATGCGGACGATTTAAAAATTTTAGAGGGGCTGGAAGCGGTCCGTATCCGCCCCGGTATGTATATCGGCTCGACGGGCGTAAAAGGGTTGCACCATATTTTATGGGAAATTGTCGATAACTCAATCGACGAGGCGGCTAACGGCTACGCGGACGAAATTACCGTTAAATTATGGAAGGACGGTTCCGTTTCCGTGCGCGACAACGGCAGAGGTATGCCTACGGACGTCAACTCTAAGGTGAAAATGAGCGGTGTTGAAATTATTTTTACCAAGCTGCACGCGGGCGGTAAGTTCGATAACGAAAACTACGCGTTTTCGGGCGGTCTGCACGGCGTGGGCGCTTCGGTTACAAACGCGCTTTCCGAATGGCTTAACGTGGAGGTTTACCGCGGTTCGGTCTTTAAAATGGGCTTTAAAAGCTATTACGACAAGGACAAAAAGAAATGGGTTTGCGGAGCGCCGACTTCACCGCTGACCGATACCCGCGAAAAGACGAAGGAAAAGGGTACTTTTGTGCGCTTTATGCCCGATAAAGAGGTGTTTGAAACGGTTGAATGGAATTACGACACCATCTCTAAGCGGTTGAAAGAGCTTGCATTTTTAAACAAGGGCGTAAAAATCAATCTTCTGGACGAGCGCGAGCTTTTCACCTACGAGGACGGTGAGGAGGACGAAAACGGCAACGCGGTTAAGATTGCCACAAGACTGCCCGGCAGAGAGCCGGTAAGCTACAAATACGACGGCGGACTGATTGACTTCGTTAAATATTTAAACGGCGACAAAACCGCATTGTATACCGCGCCGCTGTATTATTCGACTATAAAGGATATTCAGCTTAAAGGCGCGCCCGCGGGCAAAATAAAGATAGAATTTGCACTTGCGCACACAAAGGACGATACCGAAAGTCTGTTTTCGTTCGTGAACAATATTTCCACCATAGAGGGAGGCTATCACGAAACGGGCTTCCACAACGGACTGCTGAAAATTATCAACGATTTCGCCCGCAACAACGGCGTGCTGAAAGCGAAGGACGCGGCTTTTATCGCGGACGACATAAAAGAGGGGCTGACCGCCGTTTTAACCGTTAAAATGACGGGCGTGCAGTTCGAGGGGCAGACGAAAACCAAACTCGGCAACCCCGAAGTAAAGCCGGCGGTAGAGCAGGCGGTTACAGAGGGGCTTTCACAGCTTTTAAAGGATAAGGCGTTCAAGCCCGTATTCGATAAAATAGCGCAGAAAGCTAAGTTTGCCGCAGACGACAGAATTAAGCACCGCGCCGAGCGCGACGTTGCAAAAGCCGCCTCGGAAAACGACGGGCTTAATTTAGTGGGAAAGCTTGCGGCGTGCTCGGGCAGAAACCCCGAAATGAACGAGCTTTTTATAGTTGAGGGCGACAGTGCGGGCGGTACGGCTAAGCAGGCGCGCGTAAGACAGTATCAGTCAATTCTGCCCTTGCGCGGAAAGCCGTTGAACGTGCAGAAAAAATCGGCCTTGCAGGCTTTGCAGAACGAGGAAATAAAGACGCTTATTTCCGCCATAGGCGCGGGCTTCAACCGCTCTTTCGATATAGAGAAAGCTAAGTACAAAAAGGTAATAATTTTATCCGATGCAGACCAGGACGGTATGCATATCCGCTGTATTCTTTTAACGTTTTTCTTCAAGTATATGCGCGATTTGGTTAACGCCGGCTGTGTTTATATAGGTATGCCTCCGCTGTACAAGGTGTATAAAAATGACGTTGTGGAATACGCTTACGACGACAAGGAGCTTGACGAAAAAATAAAGAAAGTGGGCAAGGGATATTCCCTTCAACGCTATAAAGGCTTGGGCGAAATGGACGCCGAACAGCTTTGGGAAACGACTATGGACCCCGCAACGCGCAACCTTATTCAGGTTACGATAGACGACGCGGCGGAGGCGGCTGACGTAATAGATATGCTTATGGGCGACAGAGTGGACGGAAGAAAGGACTTTTTGAACAAGAACGCCAACTTCAACAAGGTTGACGGATTTATAGAAAAAGTCCGCTTTAAGGGCGAAACGGCGGAGGATAACGATTAATGGCTAAAAAGACTAACGGTATTCAGACATCCATTCCGCAGGGCAATATTTACGTTAAACCTATCGAAGACGTAATGCCCGAATCTATGCTGCCCTATGCGGAATTCGTAATTTTAGACAGAGCGCTGCCCCGCGTAGAGGACGGTTTAAAGCCCGTTCAGCGCAGAATACTTTACACAATGTTCGAAATGGGGCTTACGCCCGATAAACCGCACAAAAAATCTGCGCGTATCGTCGGCGACTGTATGGGTAAGTATCACCCGCACGGCGACAGCTCGGTTTACGACGCTATGGTTAGAATGGCGCAGAACTTCAATATGCGTATGACGCTTGTTGACGGGCACGGCAACTTCGGCTCGGTAGACGGCGACCCCGCGGCGGCTATGCGTTATACCGAGGCAAGGCTTCAACCGCTTGCAATGGAGCTGTTGAAGGATTTGGACAAGGAAACGGTGCCATTTTCTTTCAACTTCGACGACAGTCTTTTAGAACCCGACTTGTTGCCCGGGCATTATCCCAACTTATTGGTCAACGGCGCAAACGGTATCGCCGTGGGGCTTGCCACTAATATCCCCACGCACAACCTCGGCGAAGTTATCGACGGTTGCTGTGCGTTTATCGATAACCCCCGCATATCACTGGGGGAAATGATGAAAATTATAGCCGGCCCCGACTTTTCCACGGGCGGATATATAATCGCAAACGAACTGAAACAGGCATACGAAACCGGCAAGGGCAAAATTACCATGCGCGCGAAGTACGCGGTAGAGCAAGCTGAAAACGGCAAAAAGCAGATTATAATTTCAGAACTGCCTTACCAGACGAATAAGGCCGAACTCCTCCGCAAAATAATGCTTCTGCGCGAGGATAAAAAGGAATTGCTTGCGGGTATTGCGGAAATTGTCGATGAAAGCGACAGGCAGGGCATGCGCGCGGTTATCACCGTAAAAAAGGACGCGGACGTAGACGTTATAATAAAAGCTTTGCTTAAATACACCGATTTGGAGTGTACGTTCGGCATAAATATGGTGGCTATTGCGGGCGGTAAACCCCGTCAGCTGGGGCTTTTGGACATAATAAGATATTACACGCAGTATCAGCAGAAGGTGGTTTTGCGCAGATGCCGTTTCGAACTGAAAGAGGCGGAAGTGCGCTGTCATATCTTAGAGGGCTTGATTATCGGCGTGCACAACGTGGACGAGGTGGTTAAAATTATAAAAACCTCGGAATCCACGCCCGACGCGCGGCGCAGACTTATGGAAAGGTTCGCGCTTTCCGAAAAACAGGCGCAGGCTATTCTCGATTTAAGACTTGCAAGGCTTGCCAAGCTTGAAGTTACAAAGCTTGAACAGGAGCTTGAAGCGTTGAAAAAGCGCATTGACGAGCTTAAAAGAATTATCGCGGACAGAAATCTGCAATACGATATAGTCAAAAAGGAAATGCTTGTTATCAAGCAGAAATACAAGTGCGAGCGCAAGACGAAGATTGTAGAAAGCGAGGAAAAAATCAACGTCAAGCGCAACGATATAAAGCGGATTGTGGAAAGCTGGGCGGTTTGCATAACCGCGGCGAACACGCTGAAATTTTTGGAACAGGAAGATTTCACAGTGCCCGCAAAAAAGAAAACTTCCGCGTCGGCAAGTCTTTCGCAACTGCATAAACAGGTGATATTCGGGGGGCAAAACGATTATGTTTACTGTTTTACCAACCTCGGCAACTGCATAAAAATTCCGCTTGAAAACTGCGAGCCGGTTGAATTCCGCTCGGCTGGCGTCAAGCTTGAAAATATTGCGGACGGAGTTCAGAAGGGCGAATATCCCGTAAGCATTTTTATCGTATCCGAGCAGAAGAACGGCTCGGGCGGAGGAAGCCTGATTTTCTTTACAAAGGGCGGCGCGGTAAAGCGCACCGATTGGAGCGAATACTATTCGGGTAAAAAGCTGTTCCCCGCCATTAAGCTGAAAGAGGGCGACGAGGTTATAAACGTAGAAAACTTCGATGAGGACGAGTATTCTACAATGCTGTTCGTTACCAAAAACGCGCTGTGTCTTAACGCTGGCAAGGAGGACGTGCCCGTGCAGGGGCGCAACGCCGGCGGCGTTAAGGGTATTGCGCTTAATTCGGGCGACGAGGTTGCGTTTGCAACCCAGCAGAACGGCGAGGGCGAAATTATTATCGTTACCACTTTGGGCGGGTTCAAGCGCGTAATCGCGTCGCTTATAGACCCGCACGGCAGAGGGGGCAAGGGCGTTATGATTGCCGATATAAAGGGCAAGGGCGAAATTCTGTTCGCCGATTACGTTACCGTGCCGTATAAGCTTGCGGCTGTGGGCGCGGACAAGTCCGTTACCGAACTCGATACCGAAACGGTTACGATTGAAAACCGAGTTTCCAAAGGCAAAATTATCAAAGGGCTTGAAAATACCGTTAAGGTCGTGGCGCTTAAACATAAATCGGAATATCCGAACGGCGGTCAGCAGTTGAAATTCTGATTTTTTACGTAATTATGGTTGCGGGTTGCGGTTTTTGGGTTGCGACAATCAGATTCTGACGCGATTGACGCTGAACGCGTAACAATCGCTATTCCGTCGCTCCGCTCCTTACGCTGTCGCTCAGAATGACAGTACCCTAAAATGTTGAAACTTGTCATACTGAGCCTTGGCGAAGTATCTGACAGTGGTTTACAACGTAGGTTAAAGCGTTTGAGGACCTCCCCTAATCCATCATAGGCAAGGGGTAGGGCGGTAAAAAATAATTTTTGATTTACCGTTGACAATTTATGGGTTTATGTTATAATAATAATGTCAGTTTGTGACGGAATTTATGAAATATTATAATCCGGAGGGAAAAATATGAACGTTTTGCTTGCTCTCGGAACGGTTCCCACAATAGTAGTGGGGCTGGTTATAGGGCTTGTAGTTGCGGCGGCGGTGTTCGGGTTGGTGTTCCTGCTCTGTATTCTGCCCGACATTAAAAAGAACAAAAAGGCTAAGACTGAGCCGACAGTTCAGCCGGAACCGAACGCGGAAGCCGTAACAGAGGAGCCCGCGGAGGAAGCGGAGGAAGTTACCGCCGAAGAAGAAACGGTTGAAACGGAAGAAGTTTTTGAAGAAAAATCAAGCGAAGAAGCTGTGGAAAACGTAGAAGAAGCGGTTAACGAAACGGCAGAGGAAGAAACCGTTGAAGTAACCGAGGAAGCTGTTGAGGAGGTTTCCGAAACCGAGGAATCGCCTGTAAAAGACGAGCCCGTTGCATCGTCCGCGGAGGACGTTGCGGAAGAAGAAGTTAAAAAAGAGATTGCCGCAACCGCTGTAACCGCCGTTGAAGATGATGACGAGGACGACGGCGAAGACGACGATGTTGAGGACAACGAAACAGCGGAAGAAAAACAGGCAAGGCTTGCCGCAATAGAATCCGCGCCCGAGCTTGAAAATAACCAGCGTTATAACAGAAGCTTTAAGGCAAGACTTATCCAGTCGAGCGACACGGTAAAGGAATGGTATTCGCTTGTTAAGGACGCGGCGCTTTCATATAAGGGTACGAGAAGCTCGCTTTCCTGGCGTCAGGAAAAGATTTACAAGGGCAGGGTGCTGTTTGCTAAAATAGCTTTGCGCGGTAAAACTTTGAGTATTTACTTCCCTCTGTCTGTAAGCAACGTAAAGAATATCGAGGTTGAGGACGTATCAGACAAGGCTGTTCACGCGGCAACGCCCGCACTGTTCCGTATAAAGAAGGACGTGCACGCGCAGCAGGCTTTGGAGCTTGTGGCTATGTCGGCTGAAAAACTCGGACTTGAAGCGGGCAAGGCGCACAAGTCGGATAAAAGCGAGTATGCGTTGCAGACTACCGAACAGCTTATAGAGTCGGGGCTTGTAAAAGTAGTTACCGTTAAAAAATAATCGATTATACAAAATAAAGTGAACCGCCCGCGGGCTTAAAAGCCCGCGGGCGGTAATTTGTTTTAGACAATTATTATTTCTTTTTCTTGCCCGTTGAGGGAGCGTCTCCGCTGTCGGAAGGTACTGCAACCGTTTTGGTTACTGCTTTTTCCTCTGCGGGAACAGATGTTCCGTTAAGCTCGGTAGGGGCTACGATTTTGGGCATTTTCAAACCCGCCATTGCGTACAAATCGTCGAGAGGGGGAAGGGATTTCAACATTCCCGAAAGGAAGTTTGCGGTAGTGGTTTTACCGTCCGCGCCTGCCGAACCGCCGTCCCAGACGGTAATCTTGTCGATTTTAAGGTTTTTGATAGCTTCAACCTGAGTTGCAACAAGCTCTTCCAGCTTATCCGCAATAAGCAAGTGAACAGCTTCGTCCGCACTGCCTGCCGCCGCAACAAGCTTTTGCATACCTTCGGCTTGTTTTGAAAGCGTTTCCAGTACGCCGCGCGCTTCCGCCTCGCGTTTTGCAAATATAGCGTCCGCTTCACCGCGTGCATGGCGGCGGATTCTTTCCGCTTCTGCGTCGGCTTCGATTTCTATTCTGCGTTTTTCTATTTCGCTGGCAACGATTACGTCCGCTTCCTGTGTGGCGCGCTCTCTTGAAGCACGCGCAATTTCCGCTTGCTGTTCAGCCGCATAGCTTTGCTCTCTTGCCTGCGCCGCCTGAACGTTTTCCGCGGATACGGCAAGCTTCATAGCCTCTGCCTCGCGCTGACGAAGGAGTGCGCGGGAGGTTGCTATGTCCGCCTTTGCCTTGTTTTCGCCCTCGATTGCGCGGCTTTCTGCTTCGGCAACGTTGATACGCTGCTGCATCTGCGCGTTAGCTTCACCTATTGCACCCTTGCGGTTTTCTTCCGCAACGGAAATTCTTGCGTCGTTTATTGCTTTTGCCGCAGCTTCTTTACCGAGCGCGACGATGTATCCGCTTTCGTCAGAAATATCCGTCATATTAACGTTTATAAGCTTTAAGCCGAGTTTTTTAAGCTCGCCCTCGACGTTGCGGGAAATCGCTTCAAGGAACTTGTCGCGGTCGGTGTTGATTTCTTCGATTTCCATAGTTGCGATAACTAAACGGAGCTGTCCGAAGATTACGTCCTTTGCAAGCTCGGAAATCTGTTTAAGCTGTAAGCCTAAAAGTCTTTCCGCCGCGTTCTGCATAATAGCGGGGTCGGTGGAAATACCTACCGTGAATACCGAGGGTACGTCGATACGGATATTCTGCTTTGACAGCGCGTTTTTAAGGTCAACGGCTATCGAAAGCGGGGTAAGGTCAAGGAAAGTGTACGACTGCACAAGCGGAACAATAAACGCCGCGCCGCCGTGTATGCACTTTGCACTGCGTGCCGTACCGTCTCTATTACGGGAAATTTTACCGTAAATAACCATAACTTTGTCCGAAGGACACTTTTTGTACCTTGTAAGGACCATCAACAGCAAGGAAAACGCAACAAGCACTACAACCACGATAACTACAATGGTTATTGTAAGCGCGGCGCCTTCCAATGCAAGTAAGTTTAACATCTTTTTTACTCCTTTATATAATTATTTTAATTTTTTTGTTAGTTTTTGTGAACCGTCATTTCAACAGAAAGCTTTTATTTTCCGTCATTCCGACCGAGCGTAAGCGAGCGGAGAAATCCCAAAGTCAAAATGCGTTTTTCCGGGGGGATTTCTCGGCTACGCTCGAAATGACCGTAAAAAGTTGGCTCGAAATAACCGTAAAATAGGTCCGAAAAGACCGATGGGACAATTTGAAATGACATTAAAACAGCAAAACCGCTGAAAATTACAAAGGTTTAAACTTTTCTGACTATGGCGCACTCGCCCTCGGTTGCCGTAATTTCCACCGCGGTGTCGCATGCAAGCTTTTCACCGTCTTCGGTCATTGCGTCGAGTTCCATAAATTTACCCTGCGCGTCCAGCGTTATTTTGCCTCTGCCGCCGCGGCTTGCGGGTATCGTAACATAGACAACCGCTCTTTTACCGATAAGCTTTTCCGTTTCAAGAATACCGTTTGATTGCAGCTTCATAATTGCGCGCATAAGCAGAACAACCGCCGTTGCCGCAATCAAGCCTGCGATTATTGCGATTATTATGGAAAGCCATTGCAGTTTGTCGGAGGCAAGCGCGCAAACAAGTAAACCCGTCCAACTGCCAACCGCAAAAAACGCGGTTATGCTTTTGGTAGTGAATATCGAAACGCCGGAATCGGCGTCTACGTCAATTTCACCGTCGCCGTCCAAATCTACGTCGCCGCCGAAGGACGATACGCACATGAGAATAATCTGCACGATTAAAAACAGCGTAGACGCTACGCCAAGCCAGAGGTAGACGTGCTCGAACCACTGCAAACTTAAAAACCATTCTTTCATTTTACACTTTTTACTCCTTTAAAGACAACGTATACATTATATATACGCGTGCGAAGATTTGCGCACAACTTGCGGTTACAATTCAATAATTATTTATTAAATCGCTAACCGTATTTTTATTATATAACAACTGCGCCGTTTCGTCAAAGGTTTATTTAAAATAAATATTACAGCAATGTTGTAAACGCATTGAAAAAAATTGTAAAATCTGTAATTTGCTTGTAAAATTTACAAGTTGCGTTGATTTTGAATTGCAGAACCGCCTTAACTTGCGTTGTAAACCACTTTGAGATGCTTCCGCAAGCGTCAGCATGACACTATTCAACATACTGCAAGCGTTTGTATGACATCGTTTCAATATGTATTTTAATATAATTTTGCAAATGTCAATCAAAAACTGTCCAAAAAAAGAAAAAAATTGTAAAAAAAAGTAAATAAATTTCAAAAAAGGTATTGAATTTTAAATTCAATAGTTATATAATTAATAAGGTAACAAATACAAACGCGGTTAAGCCGCGCGGATATTTTCATATCCGCGGTATAGAAATGCTTGTGAGCATTTCTATAAAAAATATCTACCTGCGCTTGTAAAAAATGTTTTTTGGAGGAAAAATGAAGAACAAGAAGATTTTGAAATCTCTTGCAGCTATGGCTGTAGGAACGGTTATGGTAGCGGGTAGCTTTTCGCTGGCGGCTTGCGGACACAAGCATACATGGGGCGAAGATTACGGCAAAGACGGTGCAAGCGGACACTACCGTATTTGTACGGGGTGCGACGAACATTCGGAAACCGAACCGCATACTTTGAATAATAATGGTGAATGTACTGTTTGCCATTGGACGTCGGCTCCTTCAACCACGGTTGCAGTTGCAAGCGTTTCCTTAAATAAAAACACGCTTTCGCTTAAAGTGGGCGCAAGCGAAACTTTAACTGCAACGGTTGCTCCCGCAAATGCAACAAATAAAAACGTTATATGGGCGGTAACGGCGGGCGATGCTGTTACGGTTTCCGCCAGCGGCGCGGTAACGGCGGTTAAAGAAGGAACCGCAACCGTCACGGTAACAACGCAAGACGGTGACAAAACCGCAACTTGTACGGTTACTGTAACCAATAATGGCGGAGGTGAAGAAAACCCGCCTGCAGAGCTTAGTTATAAGTTGTTCAAAATCGAAGAGCTTGGTGAAAAAGACACATCGGTTTCAGCCGGTCCTCTTGGTACAGGTATGGGACTTGAGTTAAGCGGTCCTAAGACTACTACTGTATCCGAGAATGATGCGGCAAAAGGCGCATATACTTCGACTTATAACGGTCAAGCACTTTCGCTTACTAAATCTATTAGTACGGGCGGCGCTATAAAAGGCAGTAACAGCATTAAGGTAACTACGACCGAAAAAACTACGGTATATGTTTATGCTTATAGCGGCGGTTCTGATGCTCGTTCTTTTGCTCTCTATGAAAGCGATAATCCTAGCAGTAACACAGGATATTTAGAGGGCACTGCACAGGGTATAGGTAACGGTTCGGGAGCTGCTCTTGGTGTGGCTAAGTTTGAAATTGATGCGAATCTGACAAGATATATAGGTTCAACCGGCAGCAGCATAAGTATATATGCGATAGGTGTTGTAACAGGCGGCAATGTTGCTGAAACAGTAGTAAGTAGCGGCGAAGCTAAGGAAGCAACATGTGAAGAAGAGGGTGCAATTGCATACAAATTGACAAACTTCGGCAGGTATTGCACGGACGCAGAGCTTAAAACGGCAGTTGCTCCGCACGCAATTGTGACGGCTAAAAAGGCACATACATATACTTACAATCAGTCCGCGCTTGACGCTGATTTGCCTACCGATACTACAGAAAAAACCATAGCGGTCACTTGTTCCGTATGTAATGATACGCAGAACGTAACGCTTCCTAATCTTAAGAACTCTGTATATGTACGCACAGAAAATACTGATGGAACGGTTACTTATAAATATACTGCTGATTGCGGTGCGGTTATTACTTTTAAAGCGGCAGCTGCGGCGCAAGAAGGCGTTGTTGGAACTTATACTTATACCGTAGATGCCAATAAAAATCCCGTATGTAATCAAAGCTCAGATGCTAATGTTACAGCTGTTTCGATTGTTGACTTCTCATTTAGCGCAGCGCATAATGCTGGAACATTTAAGTTTGGTAAGAGTGCAGATGTAGTAACTTTGACCTTATATGCGGAAGCGGGGACCACAATTACTGTTAATGTTTCGGGTTACTCAGGTTCAATTGCAGAAGGTGTAGGTGCTGATGCAAGCATAGTTGTTTCTGCTACTGGAGCCACTAAATCCAGCGGAGCAGAAACTACGACATTCCCTGGCGCAAATGCTCCTTCCAAAACGCCGACAGACGGTACTGTCGTTTATACTGTTTCTGATGCCGGTAAAGTTACAATTACCTTGAAGAGAGGTATTGCTAAGTCGGCGTTGTTAACTAAAATTGAATTGGTTGTAGCTAAATCAGTTTAATAAGCTTTATACAATAATCTAAAAGTTTAAATGCTTTTCCCGCCGAGCGCGAAATTTGCGCTCGGCGGGTATTTTTTTGAAACGCTGTTATTCTTAGGCTTGTAGCTAGGACAATCAGATTCTTCACTGCGTTCAGAATGACACTTAGTCAAACGCTCGGAATGACAGAAAAAAAATAAATGTAAGAATTGAACAAAAAAAGAAAATTCATAATAAAACTCTTGAAATTATTTTACATAAGTAGTATAATGTGTAACGTAAAATGAGCGAATATGCGCTCGGATATTTTTCATATCCGAGAAGTGGAAAACAAGCTTTCCACTAAAAAACGCATAACTGCTCTTAGTAAAATATTTTTGTTTTTTTGGAGGAAGAATGAAAAACTCAAAGTTAATCAAGGCGGTTGCCGCCGTTACGCTAAGCGCGGTTTCTGCGGCGGCGTGCTTCGGTACGGCGGGCTGTGCGCACAAGCATACCTGGGGCGAATACGTTGCCGACGATAGCGGTCACCACAGAATATGCACAAGCTGTGACGCAAGTGAAACTGTTTCCCAACACGATTATAACGCTGAATACAAGTGCGGAGTATGTAATTATCAGCATACTCATAAATTCAGTGAAAGCTGGACAACGGACTCGGAAAACACAAAGCGCTGGCATGCTTCGGTTTGCGGACACAATGTTATAAGTGATGAGGCTGAACACAGTACGGACAGTATTACGGGCGACTGTGTTTGCGGTTATCACGAACACAAGTATTCTACCGAATGGACTAACGATTACGATAAACATTGGCACAGTTCGACGTGCGGTCATGACGTAACCGAGGGTGAGCACGTTCATAATTATAAAAATCATGTTTGCGAAGACTGCAATCAGATAGAAACGGTCATAACGGAGTACGAAATGCTTGCCGATAAGCTTGCTACGGGTAAAGACGGTTGGACTGACGGAATGTTTACGGTAGGTAACGGAACGGAAGTGCGCGGAAGGAATAAAAACGGCGTTTATGAAGGTACCGATAAAATTGCAGATACCGCATACAGTCAGTCGATTAAGCTCGGCGGGACGTCCGATACGTTTAAAATCAAAGTGACAAGCGTAGGTTCGCTGGTTATACATATACAGAACGGGTCAAGCGGTACTACAGGTAAGCAAACGGTTATTTTAACGGCTCCCAACGGCTCGAAAACGAATATAGATTATCTTGCCGACGGCGGAGGAAGTACTATTCAGCAAGTAACAATTGCGCTTGACAGCATCGGGGAATATTCGATTACCAGAACAAGCGGAACTTCGGATATTTTTTATGCGAAGTTTGTTACAAGAGTGCCTGTAACAGCTGTTGAAAGTATAAAAATGGTAAATAACGGTACAACCGAGTTTTATGTCGGGCAAGAGCTTGATACAAGTAAAATAGCTGTTGCCGCAGTTTATAAGGACAGCGGAAGAGTTTCCCCGATAGACATTAAGGACTTAGTTGTGTCCAGCGAAGATTTTGACAGTACAAAGGCGGGCGAATATACGGTTAACGTTTCGTATACATGCGACGACGGTACATTCAACACTTCTTATAAAGTTAAGGTTTACGGCTTCGATTCGATTGAACTTACAAACAATTACACCGTCAAAGAGGTGCAGAACAGTGCGGCGGGCAACGGCGTTTATGCGGAGCATAAGCTTCGTCAGCTGTATTTTACGGGCGATACATTCAGCAGTGACGGGTTAGTTGTAGAGCTTGTAGGAAAAATAGGAACCGATACCAAAAAGTTCTGTCTGCCTAAAAACACGGCGTTAACTTTCAGCGGAAACGATTTGACAACTGCGGGTAAAAAGACTGTAACGGTTTCATACACTGCTAACGGAATTACAAAGTCGGGAACGTTTGAAATTTACGTTATGCAGGCGGTTGACCTTTCTGCGGCGGAAGCTGTTAACGTTAAGGTTGACGGAGCTTTGGCAGAAACGGACGTAGGCGTTGTTGCGGACGGAGTATATCAGTTTAAAACAATTCAGCAGGCAATTGACTTTTTGAATAACGCGGGCATAAAGGAAAGCGCGGTTAAAACAATTACTCTTGCGGCGGGAACATATTTTGAAAAGCTTGAAATAACTATACCCAACCTGACGATTGAAGGCGCGGGTAAGAACGTAACAAAAATCGAGTACGATGAGCTTTGGGGAATTGTAGACCCCGACGGATTTATTCAGACTACCGACTCCACCGCAACGCTGAACGTAAGAGATACAGCCGTTGGCTTCACTATTCGGAACGTAACAATTTCAAATAAGTACAACACTCTTGCATCTTATAACGGCGCGGCAAGCAACGATAAGCGCGCTTTGGCAATGCTTGTCCAGGCTGATAAAGTTGTGGTTGACGGTTGCGATTTGCTGGGCTATCAGGATACTTTGGAATTGTTCACAGGCAGACAGCTGTTTAAAAACTGTGTTATCAGCGGTGCGGTTGACTTTATATTCGGAACGAATAATACAACCTATTTCTACCGGTGCGAAATCAGGTCTATTACATGTGCTAACGGCGGCGGATATATAACGGCGTTCAAGGGTAATAACAAGGGCACTGCAACGGATAAAGTTACGTATGGCGCAATATTCGACGATTGCGACTTCACTGCGGACAGCGGAGTAAGCGGAACGGCTATCGGCAGAACGTGGGGCGCAGATGCGGCGGTTATGGTAATGAACTCGCGCTTAGGCGGGCATATTTCAAAAGATGCGGGCAGATATGTGAAGATGAACGCTGACCCCAAAACAGCGCAGTTTACCGAATATAACAACTCCGGCGACGGTGCGGTTACTTCGCTCACGGTCGGCAAAGTGCTTTCCGCAACGGAGGCGGCGAACTATAATAATCTTGCGGTGATATTCGGCACGGTTAACGGTAAAGTAACTTACGGGGACGTATGGAATATAACCTTGGATTAATTGCTTTTTAGAATGATTTAAACGGTTTGCCCGCCCGAACGCAATTTTTGCGTGCGGGCGGGTATTATTTTGACTGTATAGGTGCCGTATAGTACGGTTTGGCGTAAATTAAAACCCCGCCCGCGCATTTGCGCGGGCGGGGCGTATGTTTTGAAGTAATAAGTTTTATACGGACGGTTCTAATTCGACATAGCAAAGATTAGGGTCGCCGCTTGCTTTTGTGATTGTATGGTTGCCGGCTGTAAGGTCGTTTATTACGATAAATCCGTCGTTATCTTCGTCCTTGTAAACATTACCGTCTACTTTAATCTGTCCGCCTGCGGTTCCGAGTTTAAGCGTCATTTTGTTGGTTGCGGCAGTCGAAAAACTTACGGACGTGCTTGATTCAAGCTTTAACGGACCGGAATAAGTTTTTCCGTTGTATTCGAACGAGCCTTTGCTGTTATAATTACCGTTTACAGTAAAACCGGCGCTTGTTGCAAGGGAGGTATCGCCGCTTGTGAATATTGCCACAACGGACTGATTAGCATATTCTTTGTATTTTTCAACGATTGCTTTATATGTTTTGTTTTCAGCATATTCCGCTTGTTTTGCGGGTGACAGCTTTTCATACAAATCTATTATTGCTTTACATTCGTTCTTTGTCAACGCGCTTGTATCGGTTACGCCGTTTAAAGCTTCTGTAAATTGCTGCAACGCCGCCGCTTCGGCTTCCGCGGTTTCTATTTCCGTAAGGATAGCGTTGAGCTTTGTCAAGCCGTTTGTGACTTTTTCATAGTTGACGACGGTGTTTTTCTGCTCGTTCGTAAGCGCGTCGTAAGCGGATTTAACCTCGGTATATTTGGTTATTGCTTCGCTGACCGCCGTTTTACCGTTTTCGACCGTCCAGCCCGACACATCGGTAAGATTGCTTATCGCGTTATTTACCGACGTTACCGCTATGTTCGCCCATGCGGCTTCCGCGGCGGTAAGCTTATCGTAATTGGAAACTTTTTGCCGCTGCGCCGAAGTCAGCGCGTCGTACGCGGTTCTCGCGGCGGTAATGGCGGGATAGGAGCTTTCGTTCACGGCGCCTATCGCGTTGATTTTTGCCTCGGCGTCGTCAATCTGCGCCTGCGAATACTGCGACAGCGCGTTTTGGTATTTGTTCCAGCGGTCGGCGTTCTGCGTCTTGTAATTTTCAAGCTCGGTTGAGTTAAGCGCGGAAAGCGCCGTTTTTACGTTGTCCATAAGCGAACCGCTGTTAACCGTTATTGTTGCGGGCAATGCGTCTATCGCCGCGTTAAGATTTTCTATCTTGGCTTGCGCCGCGCCCGCCGTGGATTTAAACGAAAGGGAGGTTATGGTTACTTCCTTGGCGTTGTTGCCTTCGAGAGTGCCCGACCCCGACGATATGCAGTACGTTCCCGCGGGAAGTACAACCGTTGCCGACGTAGCTTTGCTTGCGTAAACGGTGCCGTCGGTCGAAATAAGCTCCGCAAGGTTATCGGCTTCTTTGCCTTCGGCAGTGAAGCTGACTTCGGCTTCGGTTGCAAGCGTAAAGAATAATATCTGACCTTTGGCTTTAATCAGTCCCGACTTTCCGTCAAATGCAAACAACACTCCGTTTACCGTGCCGTTGGCTTTTGCCTGATTCAAATCAATTGCCAGCGTGCCGTTATCGGGCACCTGAACGGCAGATGACGGGGTTTTGTTCAGCATATTCGTCTTAAATACGGGGTGAACGCTGTTACCCTGTTTTTTAGGATTGTTTTTACCCCAGTCGTTTGTTCCGGCGAACTGTATAACTTTTGCCCTTGCCGAAACCGCGTCGTCAAGCAGGCAGTCGCTTTGTTTTGTCTGCGCGTTGTAGTAGAACAGCGCGGGGTTAGTGTCAAAGCTTGAAAGACTTGTTCCGTTATAGTATTTGCAATCGTTGGGGACCGACTGTTCGCGTGTGTCCGCTTCGTGATAATAAGCGGGGAAGCCTGCGTTTGAATAGCAACCGTAATACGTGTTGTTCCACGCTTTAACGTGTCCGCCTTTCGAAGGGCGCATAATCTGTTTGCAGTTCGTGTAATAGTTTGCTTCGCTGAACAGATAAGAGGTGCCTTCCATACCGTGGACGTAATCGTTACTGCCCGAAACGGAAACGTAGTTGTTGTAGAAGTGCAAATTCGAATTTCTTATAAGGGGTACGCGCGATTGTGCGTTGTTCCACCAGTTGTGGTGATAGGTTATGTTGTATTGCCAGTTGCTTGTAGAAGCGCCTACAAGGTTCGTCTTGTGGCAATCGTCGAAATAGTTGTATGAGAGGGTGAAGTATTCTCCGCGTTTGAAGTCGCAGCTTCCGTCGCCTTCGGCCTTGTCGCTGTCAGCCGTGGGGTTTGCATAACCGGGGAGGAAGGTGTTGTTGTGAACCCAGCAACGGGAAACGGGTGCGGAGGTGTATTTGTTAGTTGCGCTTGCGCCTTCCATACCGACCGCGTCTTCGGGATAGTTCTGGAAGATAAGATTTCTTACTTCGAAGCTCGAACCCTTGCCGTTTGAACTGTCGCCGACCATAAAATGAATACCCCAACCGTCAAGCGTTGCGTCGTTTCCGACGCCTTCGATTGTGACGTTTTTAAGGTCTTTCATACGCGCCATATGTCCGTTGTCGCCGACGGTGCCGCCCTCGTTAAGCGAGCTGTATTCGGTACAGCCTTCGGGCGTGAATACCGTGCCTATAAACCTTATACAAATGGGAATATCGTCTGCGACGAGCGAGGCGAAAGCAAGCTTTCCGCCGTTGGGGTCGTACGTGTTGCTTGACTTGTTTTCAATTGCAACGCCGCTGGAATTCTTTTCACTCTTAGTATACTGCGCGTTGTTAAGCCACCAGCCTATACCGTCGGCCTGTTTGTTTCCCCATTTGTTTGCGAAGTAGTTGGGGATTTTAAATTTGTATTTATCGGCAACGCTACTCATAGCCTCGTCTTTGTTGCTGTCCGTAACGTAAATGACAAGCGCATTGTCTTTAAGCGTTCCGTCGTCCTTGTATGCGCCGATACCTTGATAAGCCGCTTCGGAGGACTGTCTGTTAAAGTGCGCGTAACCGGAGCGGTCGTGCGCGGTTACGCTGATGTTTTCAAGCGAAAGTTCGCTTTTGTTCGAGGTAGTGATTTTAACGTCGTAATTGCCTGCCGTTATGCCGAGTATATCAACCCTTGCAACGCTGTTTTCACCCGATTTTGCACGAATAAGCTCGCTGTCGGCATCCGCCCATGCGGAAGCGCCGTGCGCCTTGTACTGAACGCTTGCCTGCGAGGGCGCTCCGTCTGCCCATTCAACATAAAAGCTTTCGTTATACCCGCCGTAAGCCTTGATTTTTGCGTCCAGAACGTCCCATTTTGCAACGAGGGCTATATCCCTTGTTACAACGTTGTCAAAGCTGTATTCCGTATCGTTGAGGAACCAGCCTTTGAACTGATAGCCGACGCGTTCGGGCGTTGCAGGCTTGAAAGCCTTTTTGCCCTCTTCAACCGACTGTGGGGTTACTGCCGAACCTCCGTTGGAATTGAAGGTTACGTTATATCTTTTGGTTACGGTAATTCCGCTGTCGTTTTTCTTCCACTTAGCGTATAAGGTTATGTCCTTGGTAACCTTTGTGGAGTTTATGAGGAACCGCACCGTCATCACTTCGTCGGTAAACCAGCCGAGGAAGATAGCGTCGGGGTCGGTCGGGTCCTCAACGTTGACTGTGCCGTTTTCTTCGACCTTAACGTCGGGATAAGCGTGCGCGTCTACGTTTGCAAACGAAACGGTGTATTTTTTAGCCGTTCCCGTATCTCCGCCGGAAGGAGGCGGGGCTATCGTGCCCGTGCTTCTGTCATAGTCGCAGAAGTCGCAAATATCGTCGTTGCCGTAAATATGTTCGGCTTTGCCAGCAACCTCGTCTGTATGCTGACAGGTTGCCGTATGCCAGTGGTATGTACCGTCAACCGTCCATTCGCGGGCGAACGTGTGCTTGTGCGCGCACGCGCCGGCACCGACGGTGAAAGCCGTGCCCAAAACCGTTGCGGTTATCGCCGTAAACAGTTTTTTGATTGTCCTTGATTTTCTCATTTTTCCTCCCGATTCCGCTTTGACGGAACACAAAACCGATTTTTTTCTGCGTTACGTTAAGTAACGCAGAAAGCGGACGCGTCCGCTTAAAACTCCTTTAACGGAATACGGATATATTATATCATTATTATACACAATAGTCAATTCATAACAGAAAATGTTAAGATATTACTGTTTTTGTTAAAAAAATGCTATCGAGCAACATTTTTGTGTTAAATTAAATTTTTAGTTGATTAATCAACCAAAACTGTTGACAAGGCGCAAAAAAGCGGTTAATATAAATTTAAGTTGATTTATCAACCATAATGTTATGCGGAGGCTGGGTATGGAAAGGACGTTTGAGCAGTTTACGCTGCTTGTGCTTAAAATAAATAAACTTATTCAAAGGATAAAAACGTTTGAGATTCGCGGTTACGGGCTTAAAGCGGTGCACGTTTTATGCGTGTACTTTCTTAACGAAAACCCGCAGGGACTTACTGCCGCCGAGATTGTTAAGCTGACGGTTGAGGACAAGGCGGCAATTTCGCGCGCGCTTGCCGAGCTTAAAAGCAAGGGCTTTGCCGACTGCGGGGGGAATGGGCGCAACGCTGTCGTTACGCTTACCGAAAGCGGTAAGGCGTTGGCTGAATTTATTGACGGTGAAACTTCTGCGGCGGAAAAGGCGTGCAATCTTGATTTTTCCGACGAAGAAAGGCAAATTTTTTATAATTCGCTGAAAAAAATAGAAGAAAATATTCAGATTTATTACGAAAATTTATTAAAAAAGGATATAAAAAATGATTAAATTATTGATTGATTCGGCTACGGATATAGAACAGACGGAAGCGGACGGGCTGGGGGTTGAGCTTTTGCCTATGCAGATACGCTTCGGCAATGAAGAATTTCTTGACGGTGTAAACTTGCCGCACAGGCAGTTTTTCGAAAAGCTTATAGAAAGCGACGAGCTTCCGCAGACGAGCCAGATAAACGAATTCAGGTTTGAGGAAGCTTTTAAAAAGCTTACCGCGGACGGAAGCGAGGTTATTGCAATAGTTATTTCTTCAAAGCTTTCCGGCACGTTCGGCTGTGCGCAGAAGGCGGCTAAAAGGTTTGCGGGCAAGGTGTTTGTTGTTGACAGCCTTAACGCGTGCATTGGCGAAAGAATACTGTTCGAATACGCTTTGAAGCTTGTAAACGCGGGCGGGCTTTCCGCTGAGGAAATTGTAAAGGAGCTTGACGAAAAAAAGCGCAAAATACAGGTTTTGGCGCTGTTGGATACCCTTAAATATCTCAGAAAGGGGGGAAGAATTTCCTCTGTTACTGCAATTGCGGGCGAAGTTCTTTCAATCAAGCCCGTAGTTTCCATTGTCAAGGGCGAAGTAAAGCTTGTAGGCAAGGCGGTTGGCTCTAAAAAGGGCAACAATCTGTTAAACCGTCTTGTAGAAAATTGCGGTGGTATCGATTTTGCAATGCCGTACGCGCTGGCTTATTCGGGGCTTTCGCAGACCGTGCTGGAAAAATATATAAAGGACAGCGAAAAGCTTTGGAGCGGTAAGACAGAATTTATACCCGTGCATATGATAGGAAGTACAATCGGCACGCATATCGGCCCGGGGGGAATTGCCGTTGCGTTTTTTGCAAACTGATTTTTAATAGCTTTTTAACCGCTTTTCCGCTTTGGAGGGGCGGTTTTTTTGCGTTTTGCCGTTTGCAGGTTAACAAAATTTTAACAAACGTGTGGTATATTGTGTTAAAAATATGTTATACTCGGTTTAAAGGGGGCAGTTTTGGTTAAAATTCTTGTCGTAGACGACGATAAAACTATCAACTCGCTTGTGTGCAACGCGCTTGTCGGCGGAGGGTACGAGGCGTGCGGGTGCTTCAACGGCAAGCACGCGCTGGAAGCTATGGAAAACAGCGAATTCGATATGATTATAACGGACGTTATGATGCCTGAAATGGACGGCTTTGAATTTGTTAAAAGAGTAAGGCTTACGGATAAACAGATACCCGTGCTTTTTATGACCGCGTTGGACGATAAACCGTCCAAACAGCTCGGTTACAGTATAGGGATAGACGATTACGTGGTTAAGCCGTTCGACTGCGATTTACTGCTTTTGCGGGTGGGCGCGCTTCTGCGCAGGGCGAATATCGAGCGCAGCCGCGAGCTTGTGGCGGGCAATCTGCGAATGAACAAGGACGAGCATACGGCGGTATGCAACGGCGGAGAAATTGCGCTTACCGTACGCGAATTCGATATTCTTTTTAAATTGCTTTCCTTTCCCAAACGAATTTTTACGCGGTCGCAGCTGATGGAAGAGTTCTGGGACTTCGACAGCTCGGCAACAAGCCGTACGGTGGACGTTTACATAGTAAAACTGCGCGAAAAAACGGCAAAGTGCGACGGTTTTGAAATAGTAACCGTTCACGGGCTGGGTTATAAGGCGGTTATAAAATGAAAAAGAAAAAGCTTTACAAAAACTCGGTAGTAAGCATAATTCTGTTTTTTGTTATCAACGCTGTTGCGGTAACTTCCGGCATAATGATTTACAGCGCGGTTGTAGACGGTTACGGCAACAACGAGGACGTTGTTTTCTGGTCGGTATTCGGCACTATATGTCTGCTTTCTGTAATAACCACCGTGGCAAACTGGGTTCACCGTAAATTTATGGTTGAAAAGCCCGTTAACCGCATACTCGACGCCACCGATAAGGTTGCAAAGGGCGATTTTTCCGTGCGGTTCGATATAGAACATTCCTTTAAAAGCTATAACGAATACGATTATATAATGGAAAACTTCAATAAAATGACCGCGCAGCTTTCCAAAACCGAGGTTTTGCATACGGATTTTATTTCCAACGTTTCGCACGAGATTAAATCCCCGCTTTTGGTTATTCAGAACTGCGCAAGCTATTTACAGCAACCCGAAATTGACGAGGCAACGCGAATTAAATACGCGCAAACGCTTTCTTCGGCGTCAAAGCGTATTACGGGGCTTATAAACAACGTTTTAAAGCTGAACAAGCTTGAAAACAACGAATTAAAGCAGGAATACGAGGAGTTCGACCTGTCGGAGGCGTTTATGCGCGCCGTTATAGACTTTGAGGACTTGTTTGAAGAAAAGAAGCTTACGCTCGACTGCGATATAGAGGAGGGGGTTAAAATCGTTTCGCTTCCGTCATGTCTTGAAACGGTGTGGAACAATCTGCTTTCAAACGCGGTCAAATTCACGCCCGAGGGCGGAAAAATTTCCGTTTCGTTAAAGCGCGCCGACGGAAAAGTAAGGGTTAAAGTGGAGGATACGGGTTGCGGTATTCCCTCGGAAACGGGCGCGCGCATCTTCGAAAAATTTTATCAGGGCGATACCTCGCACTCGCAGGAGGGCAACGGACTGGGGCTTGCGCTCGTCAAAAAGATAATTGACGTTACGGGCGGTGAAATTTCGGTTGAAAGCGAGGTTGGAAAAGGCTCGGCGTTTTGTATAACGCTGGACGCGGGGGCGGAAAATGGCAGATAAATTCAACTATACTTACACGGCGCCGACCGAAAGCGAGCGCAGGGAAATAGAGGAAATAAGGCGGCAATACGCCGCGGACGGACAAACGGACGATAAGCTTAAACGGCTTAGAAGGCTTGACAAGCTTGTGAACTTTCCGCCGAGGATAGCCGCGGGACTTACCATAGCCGCGGGGGTGCTTATTTTCGGCGCGGGAATGGCGCTTTGTCTGCAATGGGCGCTGTACGGCTGGGGAATAGCGGTTTCCGCAGTGGGCGCGGCGGCGCTCGGGGCAAGCTATCCGCTTTACAAATTCGTTTTGAAGAGGAATAAAAAGCGGTTCGGGCAGGAGATTATAGAGCTAAGCGACGAGCTTTTGAAAATGGAATAAAAATTTGCAAACATTCTTCAGCGGAACGCCTGTAAAAAGGGCGTTCTTTTTTATTTTTAACAAAAGTTTAACAAAGCGCTTACGATTAACTTACAAACGTTTAGTAAAATTTAAACATAAGCAGTTTAAAATGCGTTTGTAAATAAAATTCAAGGAGATAAATTTATGAACACTAACGTACAAACCGCTTATGCGCAAAAAATCAATGCGGAGTACTTGCCCGCGCAGACAACTAAGCTTGACGAGCTGAAAAAGCTTGACAAAAAGGTTAAACAGCCCGCGCTGATAACCGCTGTTTCAGTAGGCGTTGCAGGCGCGCTTGTTCTGGGCACGGGTATGTGCCTTTCGCTTAAAGTTATAGGCGATATGTTCGCTTTGGGGATAGTTGTAGGGTGCGTCGGAATCGCCGTTTGCATTGCAAATTATTTTATATATAAGGCTGTTTTAAAGGCGCGCAAAAAGAAGTACGGCGAAAAGATAGTGGAGCTTAGCGGCGAGCTTTTAAACGAAGCGAACGGCATCGCAGAGGCAGACGCTTAAATTAAACTTCCGCCGTAAGGTGAATTATGAAAATTCTTATTTTAAGCTGCGGCACGGGCGAGGGGCACAACAGCGCCGCCCGAGCCGTTGAAGAAAATTTATTAAAACGCAATATTTTCTGCGAAGTAAAGGACGTTGTGTCTTTCAGAAGCGAAAAGGCGCAAAAAAAGGTTTCGGCAACCTATTCCGCGGTGATAACCAAAGCGCCCGCGCTGTTCGGAACGGCGTACGTTTTAGGCGGACTGTACGACAGACTGAAACTGCCTTCGCCTATATACTGCGCAAATGCGAAATGCGCGGAAAAGCTGTACCGCTACATAGCGTCAAACGGCTTTAACTGCGTGATATGCACGCACCTTTTTGCTATGGAGGCGATGACTGCCGTGCGCAAAGGGTTTGACTGCGGGGTTTTGGTTTACGGAATTTTGACCGACTATACCGCAATTCCGTTTTATAAGGACTGCGTGCTGGACGGGTGGTTTGTTCCCAACGCGGAAGCGCAGTCACAGCTTGAAAAGAGGGGTATTTCAAAGCGCATTATTCACCGCACGGGCATACCCGTCAGCGAAAAATTCCGCACGGAAATTACAAAGAGCGCGGCGCGCGAAGCTTTAAATCTTCCGCAGGATAAAAAGATTATCACCGTTGCCGCTGGCAGCGCGGGGTGCGGTAAAATAATAAAGCTGTGCAAAAGGTTTGATAAAGAGCTTGACGCGGGGTATAAGGTTTTGGTGTTTCCCGCAAAAAATCGTAAGCTGAAGGAAAGGCTGGTTAAAAGCTTCGGCGCAAACCCTAAGTTTATTACGGTTGATTTTACGCCCGATATTCATTTGTATTTTAAAGCGGCGGACGCCGTTCTTACAAAGGCGGGCGGGCTTTCCAGTACGGAGGCGGCGGTTGTGAACGTGCCGGTAATTCACATAAAAAGTCTGTACGGCTGTGAAACCGCGAACGTTAAATACTTTTTGAAAAACGGACTTTCCGTAAGCGCAAAAACCGCAAAAAAGGCGGTAAAAGCCGTTAAACAACTGCTTGCGGACAGCAATTGCACCCGCAATATGCTTGATTTACAGCGTATTTTTATTAATTGCTACGCGGCTGACAGTATTACGGAAAAAATTACGGAGGAGGCGGAAAATGGAAGCGTTGCTGTGGACGGTCTTTATTTTGGGCGGTTTTCTTGCGGGCGGGATAATGTTTTGCAGGTTTGTCCCGAAGCTGATAACGGGTAAAGACGTTTGCGAACTTTCGGATGACGGCAACCCCGGCGCGTTTAACGTGTTCAAGCACTGCGGGGCTAAGGTAGGCTGTTTATGTCTGTTTCTGGACGCATTGAAGGGATTTGCCCCCGTACTATGCGCAGGTTTTATATTAAATACGGAAAGTTATCTGTTTTCGCTTGTGATATTTGCACCCGTTTTAGGGCACGCGGCGGGGGTGTTTAACCGCTTTCGCGGAGGAAAATGTATAGCGGTTTCGTTCGGGGTTATGTTCGGGCTTATTCCTGTAACTTACTGGGGCATAATACTGCTTGCCGTGCTGTATATTCTGTTCTCGCTTGTCAAAATAAGCTCCAACAGAATAAGAAGTATTATAGTTTATTCGCTGTTTTTGCTTGCAAGCGCAATAATTATGAATGTTTTCGGCTTTCACACTGCCGCTGTCGGGTGCGGATTGATTTCGCTTACGGCGGTTGCAAAGCATTTAACGGCCGTTAAACCGTTGCGGGACGTAAGGGCGGATACTGAATTGACGGAGTTTTCGCATAATGATAAATAGTACAAAGCTTTTGACCAACGAGCTTGAAAAAGTGGGTTTCCGCCCCGTATATGTGCCTGTTAACGAAAAAAAACGACTGAAAGTTTTCGGCGTTGAGTTTGTTTATTTATATCTTTTCGGAATAGCCGTTGCGGGCGTGGGCTGGCTTGCGGAAAATCTTGCAAGGCTGTTTACGCAGGGGATATGGGACTGCCGTTTTCACCTTTTGCCCTTTATTTCGCCGTACGCGCTGATACCGTTCGCCTTTCGGATTTTGCTGGGCGACCCCGATAAAATCGCTTTTTTCGGGCACAGGGTTTTTAAAGCGGAAAACAGAAAAACGGCGGTTTTATCAAATATTTTATGTCTTTCGCTAATCTGCGGGGCGGTATTTTTGGGCGAGCTTGCAATAGGCAATATGTGGGAAAAATTCTTCGGCGTTCAGCTTTGGAACTATTCGTCTTTTCCCTTGCAGGTCACGCAGTACGCGGGGCTTGTGCCCTCGCTTGCATACGGCGGAGGGGCGTACCTGATTTTCAGACTTGTTTACAAGCCCGTGTTAAAGCTCCTGCAAAATAAGGTGAATTTTAAAATTGCCAAGGCAATATGCTGTACTTTGGGCGTTGCTATCGTTCTTGATACGCTTGCAATGTCATTACAGATTATTATATTGAAGCAGCCGCCCGTGTACTGGTCGGTCAAGGTATGGTAAACGCGTCTGCAAGCGTTTCCGCATTCTATTAACGGTAAAAAATAAGCCCCCGAAGGCGCGCAAGCCTTCGGGGGCGTTCTCAATTAAAATTATTTGGGCTGTTTGCCGATATATGCAAGAATTCCTCCGTCAACGTAAAGAATATGTCCGTTGACCGCGTTGGAAGCGTCGGAAGCGAGGAATACCGCGGGGCCTGCAAGCTCGTCAGCTTCAAGCCATCTGCCCGCGGGGGTTTTCGCTATAATAAAGCTGTCGAAGGGATGGCGGCTTCCGTCGGGCTGTTTTTCACGCAAGGGCGCGGTCTGCGGGGTTGCTATATAGCCGGGGCCTATGCCGTTGCACTGAATGTTGTATTCGCCGTATTCCGAGCAGATGTTTCTTGTCAGCATTTTAAGTCCGCCCTTAGCCGCGGCGTATGCGGAAACGGTTTCTCTGCCCAGCTCGGACATCATAGAACAGATGTTGATTATTTTGCCGTGGCCCTTTTTAATCATTGAGGGAATAACGGCTTTGGACACAATAAACGGTCCGTTGAGGTCTATGTCAATAACCTGTCTGAACTGCGCGGCTGTCATTTCGCACATAGGTATGCGCTTGATGATGCCTGCGTTGTTTACAAGTATGTCGATTACGCCGACTTCTTTTTCGATTTTCTTAACCATAGCGTTTACGCCGTCCTCGTCGGTAACGTCGCAAACGTAGCCGTGGGCTTTAATGCCCTCTTCCTTGTAAGCGGCAAGCCCTTTTTCAACGAGGTCTTTGTTGATGTCGTTGAAAACAATTGTCGCGCCCGCTTTTGCAAGTCCCGTTGCAATGGCAAAGCCTATGCCGTACGACGCGCCCGTTACAAGCGCCACTTTTCCGTCAAGTCTGAAATCCTTCATTTCCATAAAAAGAAAAACTCCTTATCAATTTTATTATGCCCGCATTATAACATATTTATTTAATTTTGTACAGAGCAATTTGGAAAATTTTACCTTTGTATTTTGTCGGTTGGTTATGCAATGGGCTTAAATATTGACTTTTGCGGAGAGGTATGGTATAAATTTATAGTATGAAAACCTATTCCGAAGAACAGATTGCGGAATTCAATAAAATTTCCGCGGATTTGGAAAATTTATATTCGCCGTACGCATGCAGAAACGCGCAGGCGGTAAGACCGTATTTTTCCAGAAGATACGAAAACGAAGCGCTCCGTTCGCAGTACTCGGTGGACGTGGACAAAATTATCCACAGTCCGTTTTTCAACCGCGGAAGCGACAAAACGCAGGTTTTTTCGTTCTTTAAAAACGATGATATAACAAGGCGGTCGGCGCACGTTCAGCTTGTTTCGCGCATTGCCCGCACAATCGGCAAGGCTTTAAGGCTTAACCTTGATTTAATCGAGGCGATTGCAATCGGGCACGATATAGGACACACGCCGTTCGGGCACAAGGGCGAACACTTTTTAAACGGGCTTTACAATAAAAACACGGGCAGATATTTCAACCACAACGTGCACAGCGTAAGGGTTTTGCAGACGCTTTCGGGGTGCAACCTCACCTTGCAGACGGTTGACGGAATTTTGTGCCACTGCGGTGAAAAGGTGAACGAAAGGTACGAGCCGAACTCACTTAAAACCTTTGAAGAATTCAACGCGTTGCTTGAAAGGTGCTACACGGACGAAAAGGTGATAGGCACGCTTCGCCCCTCGACAATGGAAGGGTGCGTTGTCAGAATAAGCGATATGATTGCTTACCTCGGCAAGGACAGGCAGGACGCGGCTCGGCTGAAAATGGAAATAGAGTACGGCGAAAGCGCAATAGGCGTTTCTAATTCGGAAATTATTTTCAACGTTATAGGCGATATTGTCGCAAACAGCATGGGCAAGCCGTATTTGTCGCTTAGCGCGGACGTGTTCGAAGCGCTTAAAAGCAGTCAGCGGGAAAACAACGAAAAAATTTATCAGGTAAAGGAAGTGACCGAGCAGTACGATACGGTTGTAAAGCCTATGATGGGAAAGCTGTATTGCAGATTTCTGGACGATATTGCTAAAAGGGATACCGGTTCGCTTATTTTTCAAAGCCATATTTTACATAAAATTTACGGCTCGGCTTACCGCGAACGCGAAAAAGAAAAGGGCGCAGAGGTTGATTTGTACGATTTGAATAAGTACCGCCTTGACAAGCCCGACGACATAGTCGTAGATTTTATTGCGAGTATGACCGACGATTACTTTTTGGAAGCGTTCAGGCATCTTTTCCCCGGCGATAAACTGAACAAAAAGGTAAGGTTTACCGATTATTTCGATTAAATTAAGAATATAAATACACAGCGCGCAACGGCGGAAAAGCCGTTGCGCGCTGTGCTTTCTGGCGGAAAATACGGCAAAAATGTAAACTGATTTCATTTTGTGTTAAAATTTATAATTATACAGAAAAAAATTTTTAAAATTTAAATTTATTCATTTTTTATTACTTTATTTTGTATTAATTATTGACAGATTATATTTATTATGTTAACATTATATTCATAAACAAATTACAATATTTTGCATAAATTAGTTTATTATTCAACTAAGCGGTTATAAATGTATAAAAATTTGCATATTTTATCAAAAATCAGGCAAGCGTTTAAAACCGTAGCGAATATATTCATAAAATCAAAGTCCGTTTTGGAAAACAGCGGACGGGACTGTTTTTTTACAGTCTTGCAATGCAGGTACCTGCATTAAAAACATTAATCGCAAAAAAACGAAGATTTTGCGGGCTTGACCCGTTTAACCGAATAAAGTTTCAAGGAGACAGGTATGAAAAAGACATCATTGCTCATTTTCTTGCTTACGGCGGTTTCGGCAACTACCGTTGCGGCTGCTGCCGGCTGTGCAAAGAAACATCAGCATAATTACTCGTGGCAACATTCCGCCGAACAGCATTGGCAGAATTGCGATTGCGGTGACAAAAAGGACGAGGGTGCGCACATTGACGTCATTAACAACTCCACGCAGGCTTCCGAAAGCGACGGTAAGTGCGACGTTTGCGGTCTTGAAAATTATACTTTGTCTTTCGATATGAACGGTTACGGCACGGCTCCCGAAACGCAGACTGTTTATAAAGGCGGAAAAGCGGTTAAACCCGCGACCGACCCCGTTGACGATACGGCGGAGTACATTTTCGACGGTTGGTGCACGGATGTTGAATGTGAAATTCCGTTCGATTTCGATAATACCGAAATTACGGCGGGCATAACGCTGTATGCAAAGTGGGTGCCCGATACCCGCCCGACGGTTACTTTCGATATGAATGGTCACGGCGACGCTCCCTCAAAGCAGAGGGTTGAAGTAGGCGGTAAAGCGGTTAAACCCGCAACCGACCCCGTTGACGAAGACGCCGACTATCTGTTCGGCGGTTGGTGCACGGATGTTGAATGTGAGATTCCGTTCGATTTCGACAATACCGAAATTACGGCGGATACCGTTATCTATGCGAAGTGGGTTGAAGATACCCGTCCTTCCGTAACGTTCGATATGGGCGGTCACGGTACGGCTATTGCTAAAATCAGGGTGGAGGTTGGCGGCAAGATTACCAAACCCGAAGACCCCGAGGACAGCAACGCTCACTGGATATTCGAAGGCTGGTTTGTGGACGAAGGTTGCGAAACCGAGTTCGACTTTGAAAACACGGCGATTTTGACTGATACAGTTATCTATGCGAAATGGTCGTACGACAGGCGCGTTTACGTCACGTTTAATACGATGGGCTACGGCACCGCGCCCGAAATGCAAAAGGTAGAGTACGGTATGTGCGCGACCGAGCCGGAAGCCCCCGCAGTGAACGGGCTGAATTTTGCGGGCTGGTATCTTGAACCGTCCTTTAACGAAGTTTTCTTATACACTTTTGAAGAAGAACTTACAGAGGATATAGTTGTTTATGCAAAGTGGACGGTAACTGTAAGCTTCGACGCAAACGGGCACGGAACCGCGCCCAAGTCGATAGAGCTGAACGTAAACAAAAAACTCACATCTGATTTACTGGCTTTGCCTGAAACAACCGACGATGTATCTTTTGACGGTTGGTTTACGGACGCAGACTGTACCGTTGCGGTTGATTTCGACGCGCCCGTAACTTCGTCGGTTACGTTATATGCTAAATGGATTACAAGTTCGCATAACCTTGTGCTTAGCGGTTTGCCTAAAAATTACACCTTCGGCACCGATTCCGAAATGAAGTTCTCTTTCATAGCTCCCGAAACGGGCAGATTTGAGCTTAGTCCTTATTCGGCAAAAACATTCCAGTGCTATTATACGACCAGTCTTGACGGAGATGGCGTATATTACGGCAACGGATACGATTCGAATAATAAAATTTTCGATTTGGATAAAAACGAAAAGATAACGATAACTCTTTACCGCGGAAGCGAAACTGCGGATACCGATAAAGTCAGCTTTTTGATTAGCGAAATTACGGACGAAGATTTCCCCGACGGGGGCTGGGTAACGGGCGAGTACTCAAACGGACAGACCTCTTTGGAATTCGACAGAGATAACAAGACGGTAGTCTGGAACGGCAATATTTACAGCCTTTCGTACCTCGGCGGTTCGTTCGACAGGGCTACATATACGGCAAACAATATAGTTTACTCGATAAAGCAGACCGCTACGGATACCTTTGAGCTTTCGTTCAAAAATTCCAGTAACGAGCGCGTTAACAAAATTACGTTAGAGCGCGTAATTCCGCAGGAGCCTATCGACATAAGCAAATTCAGCGGTGTATATGTGCCCGTCGGTAATGCTAAGGTTGACGGAATAACAGAATTATGCATATACGAAAACGGAAACGGCTATACGTTAGGCAGTTCAAATACAAAATATAAACTCAACACGTCCGGTTCGTATTTCGACCAGAAGAATAACGCCATTCATTTCGGAAACTTATTGATAACGGTTAATCTTGACGATAACGGCAACGCAGTAAGCATTAACTTAAAAAATATAAGCACGGCGTCAAACCCGACGGTAGTTTATAGCAGAACGGGTGACGCGCCCGAGGAATTGCCTGAAAAGCTCCCTTTACCCGCAAGTATAGAGCTTGTCGGTGAAACGCTTGGAATAATCTGCAACAACGGCACCGTAAAGTGGAACGACAACGAAAGTATTGAGATAGTCGGCTATGACAAGGACAATGATATTTATTCGGTTATAAAAACCGTTATAGAAACGATTGTAGAAAAGGTCGAGGTGACGAATGATGACGGTAAAACCGAAATACGCGAAGTATCGCGCAAGGTATCGGTTAAAAAGACGTATAAGCTTAAAATAGAAGGCTCGGGCGACGATACGGTTGTAAAAGTTTATGACAGCGAAAATAAGCTTTTTGACACGCTTGCAAAGAAGCAGGCGCAGGGGCTTACGCTTAAATTAGACGGTACCGATAACACGGTTACTTCTGACAACGTGTCGAATTATTACGCAGTATTCGAAATACCTAATTCGGGAACGTACGCGTTTAACGCTACTTCCGCGTCTACTTTAACTAAAAACGGTGCGGTAAACGTATTAAACTATCTGTACGGAACTTATATCTATCCCGATTACGAAAACAATCCCGGTAAGTCGGTTTATATCAGCGAATATAATTCAAATACAAAAATCCAACTTGTCGCCGGCAATAAATTCGCTATAAATCTTGCGAATTACGGCAGCCGTTTCAATAATTTGATTTTCACGCTTACCGAAAGCACTCCCGACCCCGGAAGCTCGCCCGATAACCCCATAATATTGGATGGCGCAGGAAGTACCGTTTTAGCGAAAGTTGACGATGATAATTATTACGTTGAATTTACGGCAACCGAGGCGGGTACATACAACATTACTTGTTCTTACTTTGATAGCGGCGCTGTGAAAAACGTTTACTGGATAAACTACACGGTTGACGGTGTTCAGAACGGCTACGTTGCTATTGGCAATTATGACGGTAATTATTATAAGAACGGCGAGATTGTCGGCAAGGGTAAGTATAACCAGACTTATTTGGAAGCGCCCTACACAACCGTTACGGTAACGAAGGGGCAGACGGTTAAAATTGTGCTTACAAGAAAGAACGATACTGCCGCTAACAACGTCAAGGTTGAAATAGCAAAGGCTTAAAACCTACAAACACAAAAACGCAGGCTATTCCGCTGGAATGCGGAATAGCTGTGCGCATATTTAAAGAAATTAACGGAAATGTCGCAAAATGGACGAAAATTTTAAAAATTTTAATAAATTCAAAAAAAGAATATGGTTCGACATACTTATTCAGTGCATATGCTTCGGACTTGCGGCGGGACTGTCGGCGGTTATCGCTGTGCTTTTGCCGTGCAAGCTGTACGGCGTAAAGCTGTTATGGGTTTATTACGTGCTTATTGCTTTGGGCGGTTTTGTGCTCGGCGGGGGTATAGCTTTTCTTTTTCTGCGTACAAACGACAATAAAATAGCAAAACGGCTTGATAAGGAATTGAAGCTTGCCGAAAGAGTGCAGACAGCCGGCGTTTACGGCAATCTGCAAGGCGAAATGCTGGACTTACAGCGCGTTGACGCAAACAATGCGCTGGGCAGGTTCCCCGTAAAAAAGTTGCATTTCAAAAACATAGCTGCAACTATTTTAAGCGCGGTTATAGCGGCGGGCTGTGTGATTGCCGCGCCTGTTATGGCAACGTGTATTAAGCCCGTGCTTGCTTCGCCGGAAACCGAGCTGCCGCCGGAGGAGCCTCCGCGTCAGGTAACGGACTGGGAATGGGCGGCGCTTGACGAGCTGATTAACTATGTTAAAGCTTCCAAAAAAGCGGACGCGGTTGCAAAAACGGGTATGGTTTTAGAGCTGGAAGGTTTAAGGACGGTGCTTATGGACGGTGTTTCGCAAAGCAGTCTTTCGATGTTCGTGCAGAATACCGTTTCAAACATACGCAACGCGGTAAAGGACGCCAACGAACGCGATATAACCGAAGCACAGAAGGAGCTGAACTCGGAAGAAGAAAACTACGTTATAAGTAAGCTTTATGAGATTTTCTCGCTTACCAAACCGGGCGGCGATGAGGGCGGAGATTCCGAAAACCCCGATTCGGGCGACAAGGAAGACCCCGACAATCCCGATAATCCCGACAACCCCAAATGGGAAGTAAACGTGAACGACGTTCCGTTTTACGACCCCGAGAAGGGATATGTAAAGCTGGGCGACATACGCGAAGAATATTACGAGCGGGTGCAGTCCGCGTTTGACGAAGGCGCAATATCGAGAGAGGAGTGGGAGTATATAATGATTACCTACTTCGCCGATTTAAGTAATAAAGAATAAGGAAAAAGAGGTTGCAAAATATATGGATAACAGAGCGCAGGCTGAAAATTTCAGCCGTTCGGTTGCAAAAATCAAAGACGAAATCAAAAAAGACTTAGTAGGTCAGGAAGACATTGTAAACAACGTTATAATCGCAATTATTGCAGGCGGTAACGTGCTGTTGGAGGGCGTTCCCGGCGTAGGCAAAACAAGACTTGTGCGTACTCTGGGCAAGGCGTTGAAGCTTCCTTTTTCAAGAATACAGTTCACGCCCGATTTGATGCCTTCGGACGTTACGGGTACGAATATCATTGAAAAAAACGCGGAAGGCAAAATGAACACGGTATTCCAGAAGGGTCCCATATTCGCAAATTTAGTGCTTGCGGACGAAATTAACCGCGCAACGCCCAAAACCCAGTCCGCCATGCTTGAAGTAATGCAGGAGCACAGGGTTACGGTTGCAAATAAAACGTATTTTATAGACGAGCCGTTTTTCGTACTCGCTACGCAGAACCCCATAGAGCAGGACGGAACTTATCCCTTGCCCGAAGCGCAGATGGACCGTTTTATGTTCAAGCTTCTTGTCGGCTTCCCCTCGGTTAAAGAGCTTGCGGACATAGTTAATATGACGCAGATAACCATGGAAGAAACGGCAAACGCTGTTGTGGACGGAGCAACCATTCTCGAAATGCGCGAGCTTGCTAAATCGGTGCCCGTGGTTCCCGACGTACTGTACTACGCAATGCGCCTTGTCGCACGCACCCACCCCGAGCTTGCCGACAGCGGAGAAACAGCTAAAAAGTACGTTAAATACGGCTGTTCGCCCCGCGCGGGTCAGGCGCTTATCACGGCGGCAAAGGTGCGCGCGCTTATTGACGGAAGATTTAACGTTTCCTACGAGGATATCGACGCGCTTGCGTACCCCGTACTCCGTCACAGGATGAAGGTTAATTATACTGCCATCAACGAAAAGCTTACCGTTGACGACGTTATAGCAAAGCTTATTGCCGAAAACGCAAAGGAAAAGGGCACGGGCAAGCTTGATGCAAAGCCCGAAAAGCCCGTTGAGGCGGTTACGGACGCGAACGCGGAGGAAAGCGTTGCAACGGCGGAAGTTTCTGCCGAAACGGCAACCGACGGTACTGCGGAGGCAACCAAGCCCGCGGACGTTAAAAAGAAGAAGAAATTCGGCAAAAAGAACTGATTTTACATATAAAAGGGCATATTAATGGGCAATCTTGCAATCAACGAAGCGTTTTTGCAGCGCGTGGAAATGCTGCAAACCGTGCTTAAAAACAATATAGCCGGCTTATTCGGCGGCAACCACAAAAGCAGAACGTTCGGCTCGTCCTGCGAATTTGCCGATTACAGAAATTACGTTGCCGGCGACGATATAACCAAGATTGACTGGAACGCTTACGCCCGCTTCGAAACGCTGTATTTAAAGCTTTATCTTGACGAAAGACAGCTTCACACAAAAATTTACATAGACGTAAGCCAGTCAATGGCTTTCGGCGACGGTAAAAAGGCGGAAACCGCTTTGCAGATTGCCGCAACGCTTGCGTATCTTTCCGTGACCGAGCTTGACAGAGTTTCGATTTTCGCAATACGCGACAGCGAGGTGACCGAAATTATTTCGTCCGTTTCCGGCAGAGAGAGGTATTTTGCTGAAATTACCAAGCTCAACGACGTGGAATTCGGCGGAGGTTGTTTCATAAGCGAGGGAATTCTTCCCACGCAGGTAGGTTACGGCGACGGGCTTTCGGTTATAATTTCAGACTTTCTGACGGATAACGATTACGAAAACGCGATAGACTATCTTGCGGATAAAAAACGCGACCTTTTGTGCGTGCAGGTGCTTACTTCGGAAGAAATAAACCCCAAGGTGCGCGGCAAAAACGTATTTTACGACAGCGAAAATATAGAAAAAAGCTACCGCAAAAACATTAACAAGGACATAATTAAGGCGTACCGCGAGGCGGTTAAATACGTGCAGGACAGACTGCGCAACTACTGCAACGCGCGCGGCGCCGAGTACGTTCTCGTCAAAGACGATAAGCCTTTGGACGAGATATTCTTCGAACAGCTTACACAGCTGGGGGTGATGAAGTGAGTTTTTATTTTCCTCTCGGCTTACTCGGACTTCTCGGCATACCCGTTCTGATTTTAATTTACATAATTAAATCGAAGTATACCGAACAGACTGTCGCTTCCACATATCTTTGGGAGCTGAGTGAAAAATTCTTAAAAAAGAGAAAGCCCATATCCAAACTTACGGGAATAGTAACGCTTATTTTGCAGATTCTGGCGGTGGTTGCGGCGTCTTTCCTGATAGCGCACCCCGTGTTTATCAAGCCCGCTTCCGCAAACGAAATTTACTTCGTGCTGGACGGTTCGGCGAGCATGAATATGCAGCAGGGCGGTTCTACCCGCTTTGAAAAGGCGCAGAACAGAATAAACAAAATTATTGACGAATCTTTGGGCGGAAGCAAATACACGCTTATTTTCGTGCGCGATACCGCGGGCGTAACCTTCGAGGACGTCACCGATAAGGAACAGGCCAAAGCCAACGTAAAATCGCTGAGCGCTGGTTGGAGCGCCGCGGAATGTTCTTCCGCAATGGGCGTTGTGCAGGAATATTTCGATAATAACCCTTCCGCGCTTATCTACCTTGTTTCCGATAAGCCTTACGAGGTCGGCAATATGACGCTTATAGACGTTTCCGACGGTGAAAACAACTATGCGTTAACCGACTACGGCTATCAGCGCACCGCAAACGGCGTTATATGCACGGGTAAGGCGGTTTCCTACAAGGCGGACGCGGAGCTTACGATAGAGCTTTCTTACTGCGAGGAGCTGGGCGGCGAAAATATCAAGGCGGAGGAAACGCGCGTCAGCGCAAAGCAGGGAGAACCGGTTGAGTTCGAGCTTTCGGCGCAGATACCGCAGTATGCTTGTCTGCAACTGCGCATAGCCGATACGGACGCGCTCGGCGAGGACAACATAGTCATACTTTACGACGAGGCGAAATCGCAGGCAAGAAAGGTGCTTGTGGTAAGCGATTTGCAGGACAGGGTGTATATCAAAAACGCTATTTCCGGCGCCGGCAAAGCGAACGTGGAATTGATGGAAACAAAGAAATACGATACCGATACCGTCAAGGGCTACGGGCTGTATGTTTTTAACGGTTTTACGCCAAAAACCTTGCCGAAAAACGCGGCGGTGTGGCTTATTGACGCGGTTGACGGAAGCGGAAAGGATTCGGGTGTGACGTTCAGGGACTACGAAGAACCGCGCGACACCGAGGGCGAGGGCAGTTATTTTTCGCCGAGCTATACAAAGGGCACTTCCGTGCAGGAAAAACTGTTTATGAAGGATATTCTGGGGCGCGATATAGCGGTCAGAAAGTACGCAAAATACGGTATTCCGCGCAGTTTCACCACGTTGATGAGTGTGGACGGCGACGCGCTGATTTCGGCGGGACTGAATGAAAATAACAACAGACAAGTGGTTTTTGCGTTCCGTATAGGCGATTCAAGCTTCGGTATGACGGAGGACTTTCTTATCCTCGTCAGAAATTTAATGAATTATCTTTTCCCTGCGGTTATAGAGGACACCGCTTATAAGTGCGGGGACACTATGACGGTAAACGTAGTGCCCGGGTGCGAAAGCATAGTTGTAAACAGCCCTTCGGGTAAGAGCACAACGCTCGATACGCTTGGCAACGATTACTGCAACGTTCAGCTGACCGAGACGGGTACTTACACAATAATAGTCAAGCTTGCCGGCAGCGAGGATACTTCTTTGTGCTCGTTCGCGTGCGTTCCCGAGGAGGAGAGCCGTTCGGAAGGCGGCGGAGCGCTGTTTTTAAGCGGTGAAAGGGAATACAAATATTCCGACGGTTTTTACGACGATTTGCTGGCTTTCTTTATTCTGATGGCCGTGCTGTTACTTGCGGATTGGGGGGTATACTGCTATGAGCAATATCAACTTCGGTAATCCCTGGCTGCTTTTTATAGCCGTTCCGCTTATCGCCGTGGTGCTGGTGCCCTTCTTTATAACGGTAAAAAGGGATAACGCCAACCTGCACAATATAACATCCGTTTCACTGCATATCATAATCTGCATATGTATAACGCTTGCAATAAGCGGTATGTCTTTCGAATCGGTTATAACAGGCACAAACGTATACGTGCTTGCGGATATTTCCTATTCAGCCGAGCACAATATCGAGGACGTGCAGGAAAGCGTGAAAAAAGTCGCTGAAAAGCTTCCCAAAAATTCAAAAATGGGCGTTATCTGCTTCGGCAGAAACTATCAGCTTATTTCCGATATGGGCGATAAGGTGCCCGATATTACCTCCGCCGACAAGGTGGACAAAAGCGCTACCGACATAGGCTCGGCCTTGCGCTATGCGGGCAATTTATTCGACGAGGGCGTTATTAAGCGCATAATCGTCATAACGGACGGTGTGGAAACCGTTTCATCGAACAGCATAGTAAAGGTTGTAAGCTCGCTTAACGAGGCAGGCGTTTACGTTGACGCCGTATTTATAGACGACAATATTTCCGACGACGTAAAAGAGTTGCAGATTGATTCGGTCGAAGCCACTTCGTCAACATATATAAATAAGGAAGAAGAGGTAAACGTACTTATAAGGGCAAACTGCGGAACGGATAGCGACGGAAACCCCTTAGACCGTACCGACGGATACGTTACGCTGTATAAGGACGGAGTAGTAATAGAAAAGAAGCCCGTAAGTCTGTACAGCGGACTTAACGTTGTTACTATACCCCTGCCCACGGACAAGACGGGCGCGTTCAGCTACGAGGTTAAGGTTGCCCCCGTTGACGCGGACGGTGATTCTTCGCCGCACAATAACTCCGGTTACTTCGCTCAGAAGGTCGTAGACGAGTGCAACGTGCTGTTTTTGGGCGGTTCAAACGCGGATATTTCGGCGGGCAAAAGAATTTACGGCGAGGAAGGCGTTACTTACATAACCAACCCCGCCGAGGTGCCCCTTACGGTTGAAGCAATGTGCGGTTACGACGAAATAGTTTTAAGCAACTTCGACGTGCGCACAATCCGCGCAAGCAGTATGTTTATGACAAGCCTTACCGCGCTTGTTGACAGCTACGGCAAAACCTTGACTACTTACGGCAACACTTTTATTCAGGAAGACAGCGTTGACGATTTAAATTCGCCTTTAAAACAGCTTTCGGCGTTACTGCCCGTCAGAGTGGGCAATTTCGACCAGTATAAAAGGCTTTTCGCGGTGGTTTTGGACGTTTCGCTTAGTATGGGTTTCAGCGGTCGTATGGACGTCGCAAAAAAAGCGGCTATAAAGCTTATTAACTCCTTTAACGTCAACGATACGGTTATGGTTATCGGCTTTTCGCGCGTTATTGACGAATTTATGCCTGCAACACAGCTTACGGCAAGAAAGGTGGTTATTGAAAAGATAACCGAAAAAGAAACCGAAAACGGCACAAGTTTAGCGGGCGCGCTGGAATATACGCGGTCTAATCTGTCTAAGCGCTTTCAGTATAAGCATACAATAGTAATTTCGGACGGACTTTGCTCCGACAGTGATAAGAATGCTGCCTATACGCAGGCAAATCTGCTGTTTCAGGACCGCGTAACCGTTTCATCGCTGGGTATTTATCCGCAGTCGTCGGACGGTGAATTTCTTAAAAACTTAGTGGATAACGACGCGAACGGCGAAGACCATTTCCAGAAAAATATCAAAAATGAAAACGAAATAGGTAAGGTAATAGACGATTTAAACGATATGATTGGCGACGTGCGCATCGACGAAAAGGACGCAAACGGCGACGACGTGCTTTACGAAATCGGCTTGCGCCGCCCCGACGACGAGGTAGCGCGCGGTGTTGGCGATATAGGTCACGTGGACGGTTTTTGGTACAGCGCGGCAAAGACAAAGGCAACGGTTGTGCTCACTGCTAAATACTTCCGCGACAATATAACCTCGTTCGACGTGCCTATCTATGCGTATTGGAGCGGAGGCGGTAAGGGTAAGGTTATTTCGTTTATGTCGGATATAGCTTCGGACTGGACGGGCGGCTGGACAGCGGGTTCAGAGGGCGGTAAATTCATAGCGAATATACCCTCCGCGGCGCTTCCCGCCGAGCGCATAACCGCGCCGTTTATTGTTGACGTCAGCGGAAAAGGCAACGCTACTACCGTAAGCGTGCAGACTTCTTCGTCTTTGGCAGGCGCAAGCTATTTCAAGGCAACGCTTACCGACCCCAACGGACTTGTTATAACCAAGACGCTTGCGTACGATTCAAGCGTGTATTTCGCGTCCTTTGCAACGGACGCACCCGGCGTTTACCGTATTCATCTCGACTATGAAAACAACGGCGTGAAATACGAAGCCGACGCAGAGTTTTCTATTGCATATTACGCGGAATACGACAGCTTTACTTCTTACAGTAAATCGTACTTATACAGGCTTTTAAGCAGTAACGGCAAAATTATAGAGCTTGACGAAATCAAAACGCTTGAAAATTCCGATTCGGAATATACCTCTTACACGTTCAGCTTTACAATGCCGCTTATGATAGTGTGCGCCGTGCTGTTTGTGGTTGATATAGTTATCAGACAGTTGAAGTGGAAGGACGTCACTTCGTTCTTTGCGGGACTGTTCAGGAGGCGCAGATGAAAAAGAAATTTTTAACTTTATTAATCGCCGCTTTGTGTACGGTAACTTTATTTTCGGGGTGCGGTTTAGGAAGCTTTGTAACCAACGGCAAGCCCAAAGACCCTCCGTCGGTTACAGACCCCGACAATCCGAATAATCCCGATAATCCCGACAACCCCAATAAACCGGACGTTCCCGAAATTCCAAGCACGCATTACACCGTTTCGGTGTACTACAACAACAAATTGTTTAATCCCGGCGAAACGGAAATAAACGTTGTGTGGCGCAACGATAACAAAGTAAAAAAAGTGCTTTTAGGCGCGGACGGAAAGGCTGACGCGGGCGAGCTGGACGGTGATTTCGGCGTATACCTCGAAGGGTTGCCTTCAAAATACACTTACAACCCCAGCGCATACACGGCTACCTCCGAAGAACGCAAGGTTACTATATTGCTCGGCAGTATACGGGAACCCGAAAGCGGTGACGGAAAGGGCTTGTATCAGTCGGACGGCTGTTATGTATTAAAATACGACGGTACTTACCGCGCCAACATAAACTACGACGGTGAGAAGGTGTATTACGAATACACGCCCACAGCGTCCGGTGTTTATTCGATAACCTCGTGGGTGAACGCTTATGAGGACAATATAAACCCCACGCTTATAACCTATTCGGGCAGTGTTGCGTATAAATTTAATCCGCAAACTCTCGAAGGCGGCGGTTTTTCGCTTCCCGGCGGGTTCACAAAGAATTTCCGTTACGAGTGCAAGGTGGATAAGACCGAGGTCGGCTCTACTTTCACTATCGCGGTTACTGCCGCAAATAAACTGAACGAGTACCCCGTTTACATTGATTTTGCCATTGTTTACGAGGGCGAATACGATAACGGGAATTCAGACGTGAGAATTGTCCGCGCGAAGGAAGCGAAGATAAAGGCGGCGGAACCGCTGCCGGGTGAAACCTTTAAATTTGCGGATTTGGGCACAAAAATATTCGATATGAAGAACTTCGAATATAACGAGGATACAGGCTTTTATCACCGTTATGACGCAAATCTTTACGCCGACGACCCTTACGGTTACGGCGAGGGCTTCGGGCCGATACTTTGCTGCGCTATTAAAAAAGCCGTTGAATGTTATACGGTAACTACGCTTTATAACGCTAACGCCGTGGGCGAGTATAAAGCTAATTATTTAAAGCTGTCTAGGTGCTGGATAGAGGCGGAACAGAAGTACGCCACATTAGATTATACCGACTTTATCCGCGTGGATTATAACGGTAAATCTAACAGCAAAGGAGTATGCTACGTTACCCGCGAGCTTAAAGAATTTTTGCAGAAGTATGCGGAAAACTATTCCTTATACACAGACGGCGTGGGGGCGGTAGAGGGTTCTCCCGAAGATAAAGGATATTTTGCCAAGCAGGACGCGCTTTGGCTGTTCGCTTGCGGGTACTATTCTTAATGAAAGGTAAATTATGAAAACTTTATTACGAAATGTTTTAATTATTATGCTTGCAGTCACTACCGCCGTGTGCGCGGCGGTGGGGCTTGCCGCTTGCGGCGGTGCAAAATTGCAGGGGCTTAAAATCGAAAACGCAAAAACCGAGTTTAAAATAGGCGACGAATTCGAGTACGGCGCAGATTTTAAAGTGCTTGCGGTTTACAGCGACGGTACCGAAACGGACGTTACCGAAGAGGCGCAGATTAAGCAGGAAGCGGGCTTCGATATGAATGTAGCGGGCGATTATCAGATTACCGTAAGCTGGGGCGGCAAAAAGGAAGTTTATACCGTTTACGTCAGCGATTTTGATAATATTTTAAGGAAAATCGAGCTTGACAGTACTGATTTCAGAAAAACTTACAGCCTTGGCGAGGACGTTTCGTTCGACGGTTTAAAGATAAACTGCACTTACGAAAACGCGCAGGGCAATCTGATAGAGCGTACGGTTACAAGCGTTAAAGATTTTACTGTGGTTATAAGTGACGAAACGGGCTATACCGTAACTGATATTTACGATAAGCAGGGCACTTATTCCATAACCGTATCGTTGGGCAGTATAAGCGACAGTGTTACGGTAGACGTTAGCGGCGTAAATATAGACACCGTTCGGGGCGCGATTTTTGCGGGAGTTGCCTTTAAAAATAAAGTAGTTTCGGGTACGCACGAGGTGTGGTCTGAGCAAATCAACAAGCTCAAAGATAATATCAGTTACCGTCCTTTCATTTACAATTATGAATTCGGTGACAATTATACGTATATTAACCAAATTGAAAATTCTGTTCAAATGGAAAAATATACCGAAACAGATAAAGACGGAAATGATGTAGAAAAGAGAAGGTATTACGAGGTAGTATATCACAATAACGACTATCATTACAGTATAGAAAATACGCAGATTGCCTGCGTTCAGTTACAGGACGGTAAGGTAATTCCGAATAACGGTATACAAACCGGTATGATAGAGGGGTCGCCTTATATGTTATGGTACAACAGGGTAAAGGTATTCGGGGCAGAAAACCTGCTTACTATGTTGTATAGAGCGGCAAGGGAATGTACGAACAAAGACCTTAAAGAAACGGCAGACCCCGTTAAAAGGGAGTATTCCTTCTCGTTCTCTGGAGTTGTATTTATTTCCAACACCGAAGACTATTATGAAACCGAGGTTTCGTTCAGACTCGGCGAGGATTATACGGTAGAATATCTTGAATATATACAGGAATGCTGGCAGTATAATATCGGCAATGCCAACGGAAATCCGCCTACTTTTACAACGGACGCAAACGGATTTACAACACCGAACGGGAATTGTTCCATAAAAGACAAGCATTGCGTAACCCAGACGGTCGGCGAAAGAACCAAGAAAAATCCCTACTCGCCGGATGCGATAAAAGTTAAGTCTTACGACCTTATGTACAATAACCAAAGTCTTGGCGATAACGGCGTTATAGATTGCAATGTTGACAGTCCGAAGATTGTAATTGAAATTGCGAACCTGTTCCCCGAAACGGCGAATGTTGAAAACGACACGATGTATTTCGATTATGAAGGCAGTATCAACGGAGAAGTAATCAGTAATACGGTTTTGTATTCCGAAGGTTTCTCTGCGTTTCGAAGCGGAAGTACTATCACCGTATATGTGAAGAACGGCGGGGTGTGGAAGCTGAAAATAAGAACGTCAGGCACGTATAAAACAGTAACGTTTAACGTAACGGGTGTTGCCCCCAAAACAATGACCGCTCAGCTTGGTAATCAGGCGAACGGCAAATTCACCCCCGGAAATAAAAAAACCGTTTTTGCGGGTACCGAAATTTATTTTTACTGCACGGTAGACAAGTATGCAAACTCAGCGCAGTCGGCGGCGGTTACTTCTGGCAATTCGGCTACGGCGGCTATCCAAAAAACTACGCTTGGCGGAATTGACTGCTTTGTGTTCAAGGCAACTGCGGCAGGCGCGTACATTGTAACGGTTACTTCGGACGCGGCTCCGTCGGTGAAGTGCGAGTTCACGTTTACGGTAAGCGCGCCGCCCGATTACGCGTCGTTGCTTTCGGGCAAATACAGCGTGCAGAACGTAGAAGGCGACATTTTTGAGTTGGAGTTTACTTTGGACGGCAGTGCGGAAGGGATAAGCGGAACGGTAGTCGTTACCAGAACGCCGACCGATGAGGACGATAACCCCTTATACGACGAGAAAAAGACGCAGACGCTGAGTTACAGCGCGGACGTAGACAATGCTAAAATTATGCTTACGGCAGTTTCGGGTGAGAACCTCGGAATTACCCTTTCCGTAAACGCAGATGGAAATCTGATGATGGGCGACCAGTTCAACTACTTGTATAAACTGAACAGGGTTGCGGAATAATTTGCGGTATTTAAAATTAAACGCCTGCGGCGGGACGTAATGTCCCGCCGCAGGCTTATTTTTTGGAAGCTTGTTCGTTATTACTTTGATGTCAACGGCGGCGCGGACGAAAACGGCGCAAAAGAAAAAGAAACCGAAAACTCGGTTCCTCAATCTGGGTGTTCGTATACCCCTGTTATGGTGCACCAAGTGATTTAATATCCGAATTTTTTGTTGCTTCAAGCTCGGAAAAGAATACCGTTTGCGTTCCGTCCTTGAAGTTAAAGGTTATATCAAACCTATCGTCGTACAGATAAATTGAGTTCACAAATCCGTCTATAAGCCGCCGTTTTCCTTCAAGCGTGGTAATATCAAGATTACTAAATCTCTCTATACCAAACTGTATTTGTTCTTTCGTAAGGAAGGGCTTTTTTATTTTCTCTTGCAAAATGGCGATTTCGATTTCTTTCTTTTTGGTTTCAAGTTGTGCGAGTCTGTCCTTCGTTGTGTCCGTGATAATGCCTTGTTCGATAGCGTTCATAAGATTTTCTATGCGCTTTTCGGTGTCGGCAAGCTGTCCTTTCAAGTGCGGTATTCTCGGATTTTCTTCACCTTGCAATACGAAAATTCTTTCTGTAAGGTATTCAACCAATTTATCGTCGTGCAGAATTTTCATAGCTTTTTCAACTACCAAATCTTCTATCCAATCTTTCCGCACGGCTTTCTTGTCGCAAATATGTACTTTCTTTGTGTTAGCGCATTTGTAGTAACGGTAAACCCTTGAAGTTCCCATACCGCTCTCGCCGACCATATGAGTATTGCATTTACCACAAAAAAGTTTTAGAGTAAGCAAATAATCATCTTCGGCTTTGTGCCTTGCAGGTGCTTTCTTGTTCTTTGCCAAACGCTGTTGTACTCTCTCAAAAACATCTTCTGATACAAGCGGTGGAATAATATTCGGTACGGTTACATCACGGAATTTATATTCGCCTAAATACCTGCGGTTGGAAAGCATACGCTGAACGCCGGTGCCGTTTATCTTACCGCCCCGATAAGAGCGTATTTTCTTTTCGTCAAGATAATCAACGATATACTTAATGGTATGACCGTCGGCGTACATTGTAAATATATCTTGAAGAATAGGCGCATAAGTTTCGTGCGGCTCGAACTTTCTTTCCGCATTGAGCTTATAGCCGAAAGTAATCTGTCCGCCGTTGTTTATGCCTTTGAGTACGTTTTCAGTCATACCACGCACAACCTTTTCGGCAAGTTCGGCGGAGTAAAAATGAGTTACGCAAGACCATACAAACGCAGTCTGCCGAAGTTTTTGCGGAAGTTAAGAAAGAGCTTGACGAGAGCAAGAAACTTTTGGAGTCCACGCGAGAAGAACTGAAAGTCGAGCGCGGCTTCCGCAAGTTCTTGTTTTGGGCAACCCCTATACTCTTGCTTGCGCAGACTATCGCCATAATCTTAACGGCGTTATAAAAACTGAATAACCGCTTATAAGGAGGAAAACACCAATAGTTAATGTCAAGACGGAAAAAGAACACTACGGGGATACCGGACTTTGAGATCGACTCCCTCGCGAGAGCATTATTGCCCGCCATACAAGCCTACTTTGCAACCGAAGAAGGACAAAGAGAATTTGCGGCGTGGCAAGCCGAAAGGCAACAAAGACAACTGAATAAAAAATTGTATAATAAAGAATCCCGTTAATACGTATAGGGATAGTCGTTGAAAAAGACGGAACAGAGAAACCGCCAGAGCGTGCGGTATATAAATAAAAGAGTTACATAATAGGGCTCACGCAAAAAGACGAAGTATTTTTGTGGGAAGAGGAAACGCAACGTAGCGAAATTGCCGTTTGAAATAACAAACGGCATAAAGCGGAGTTAGCGGTGACGAGGTTGCGCCGAACATCATAAACCTAAACAACGGCAACAGCCGATAGAGTTTGATTGCTCTATCGGCTGTTTTATATTTATAAATAGTAAATCATCACTTACCGCAAGGTTACAATAATAGACAATACCTAACTGAAAATTTTCAGTTCGGAAAGAGCTTTGCATTTTATCGAATCCAAGTATTTTATTATAGAGGCAGAATACATAAACGATAAGTTATTTTCAACGTTATTGAAATCGATATTAAACAAGTCTTTAACTCGTTCCAGACGATAAGTTACTGTATTTTTATGTACAAATAGAATTCTGCTCGTTTCATTTAAGCTTTTATTATTTAGTAAATACTGATATAGTGTTTCAAGCAAGGACGTGTTGTTATCTCTATCATAAATATAAATTTCAAGAATTGTTTCGTTGATATAGTTTAAGATAACGTCGGTTGTAGGAGCATTAAAAAGCGGAACAAGCAATTTATTTTCTTCTTCATATTTTAAACAATATTCATCTTTTACTTTTACAAGGTAATCAAACAGTTTTATCAGATTACCTATTATTACATCCAGTTCATACAAATCTATAATTTTCGAACTTAATATTGCATAAATGTGATTTTTAAATAAGAAGTCGTTCAATGTTGATACCGTATATTCCGACAAATCTTCATTAAGTATCACTATAACATAGTTATCTTTTACAATGCAGTAGAAATTTCGCAAAATATTTTTCAGCGAATCTTGCAAGTGATTATCTTCATGATTATCGTATTTTGCAAGAGATAGAAGTAAAACTCGGTAATTATATGTGAGCGGAATTTTATATTCGGACGCTTTTGAAAGAAAGATATCTCTTCGCACATAAGTGTGTTTGACAAGAGCTTTCCAAAAATTCAATTGCGAAAAGCCGTGCCCTTCATTGGATTGTAACCGTAAAATTTTGATTATGCTCTTACACAGATGCTCTAAAAGTATCAAATCTAAATCTTCAAATTTATTCTTTTGATTTTCAAGTAATACAAGGTAGCCTATAACCGAATCGCGGAATGTCAAACGATAAAACAAACGCCGTACTTTACTGTTTATTGTTTCTAAAATTCTATATCTTTCCCCGTCTTTAAAAGATAGGTTAGCAATACTTATAAGTTCCATAGACCAACTGCCGCGTTGAATATTCGACATATAAGTATCGTCTGCGCTATCAAGGAAGAAGTGTCCCTTAATATTGTAATTCTGATCTATAACCGCCATAGGTAATTGAAAAAATGCATAATACGCTTTTAATAGTTCATCAACGGTAAATGAGTTTTCTTCAATTTGCAGTAATTCCTCGTAATCCATAATAGTACTTTGTGCCAATAGCCCAAATATTGAATGTAAGTTCGTATTTGTGGGCTATTACTTTTTGCCTCCTTTTTTATTATAATACAAGCAATCAATTAAAGCAACAGGTTTTTAGGTTGCGAGGAGGCATATTTTGAAAGCAGAAAAAAGCAAAAAACCGTTCAAAGGCATAGGAATTTGGAACTTTATAAACAAAATCCCTGCCGGAACAATGTTTGTGCCGCTATTGATAAGCTCCGTTATTTGTACTATAACGGTTGCTTGTGGTCTTGGCACAGGGAAAGCGGGTGAAGGTATGACGTTATGGCAATATCTCGGTAATCCCGTCAAAGATTTATTCGGTTCTACAGGTCAAATGTTAATGATAGGACTGATGTTATTCTGTACGGGGACAATGATTAAACCGCACGATTTTGTAGATGTCTTTAAAAGAGGAATATGGGTTGTTTTAGCAAGGCTTTTGCCTGCTTACATTATTTCGGCTGTGGTTTGGATAGTTTGTGGGCCCGAAGGCTTTTTGGGAATCGATGCTATTACTTTTACTTGCGTTGTAACAAGCGCGAATGCAGCATTGTATATGGGCGTTACCGCACCTTATGCAGATAATAGCGATAGAGCGACGTTCCCCATAATGTTAATACTTTCAATGCCGTTACTTCCTTTTATATTTATTAGCGCATTCGGGATGCCGGCAGGAAGTACGTCCGCTGCAACAATAGGTAAAATTTTACAAATCTTTGCATTACTAATACCGTTTTTGTTGGGATTTTTGTTTGGTAATCTCGATCCGAAAATACGCGAAATATTCAAGGGCGGCAACACGATTATATTACCGTTCTTGGGATTTCAGTTTGGCTCGACTATTAATCTCGCAAAAGCTTTCCAGCCTACGGTGTTATTGGCTGCCGTTGTAATTACGTTAATCTTTTGGGCAATTACTATGATATTGCCTTATGTGGTAGACAGGTTTATTTTGAAGCGTCCCGGCTATGCTTCAATCGGTAGCTCGTCGCTTGCGGGCGTGGCTTTATCGATTCCTGCTATGTTTGCGACATACACGTTTCAAGGGCTTTCGGGCGCTGACGTGGCGGCACATTCGATTGCTATACTTGCGTTTGTGCTACTCATAACCAATATTTTATCCCCGTTCTTCACAAGGGGAATTATGACGCATTACTTTAAAACAAATCAAGGCGTTAAAATTGAAAATCCCCGTAAAATTTTCGGTGCGACTCACGGTGAACTTTTAGCCGCCGTCTATGACGAAAATAATCATTATATCTCAAAACATCATCATCTCAGAAAACATCATTTAGGAGACATTTAAAATGCAAAATAATCAACTTTTACAAATCGGCAATCTCAACAGTCTTATGATGGGCGACTATCACGGTAGCTGTACCGTCAAAGACCTGCTTCGTTACGGCGATACGGGAATAGGCACTTATGACGGTCTTGACGGCGAAGCCATTATAATTAATGGTAAAGCGTATAACGGACGAGCAACAGGCGTGGTAAGCGAAATGAACGACAGCGATTCGCTTCCGTTCTCAACGGTAGCAAAATTTGAAGAGAGGGTGGAAGAAAATCCTTTGGAGTTTGTATCTATCGAAGATTTCAAAACTAAAATGGAACAATACATACAAAGTCATAATTTCTTCTACATGATAAAAATGGAGGGCAAATTTAAGGTCAGAGTGCGGTCTTGTTTTGTTCAAAGCGAGCCGTACGAACCGCTTTATAAAGTTGCTTGCGATCAAAGAGAGTTTGAGTATCACGATGAAGAAGGCTTTGTTGTAGGAGTATATTGTCCAAACTATGTAAACGGGATAAATATGCCGGGTTGGCACATACATTTTATCAGCAAAGATTTAACAAAAGGCGGACATATCCTTAAACTTTCATCCGACGATTGCAGAATGAAAATCAACTGCTTGGATGAATGGAACTTAATGCTTCCGCACACTGCCGGTTTTGAAGAGTGGAATCTTGCAACAGATTTAAAAGATAAGACAAATGCGGTAGAAGGTTCAACGAATTAAATTTTTATAGCAATAGAACAGGGCTTGCAAAAGTGCAAGCCCTGTTTTCTATGAAATCTTGAAATAAAAAGTAAATCCGAACCACTCACTTGTAACAAGTATAGAGTTCGGATTATACTCTTTTGGTGCACCGACTTACCGCAAAAACGAACACGGTAATATACAAGGTAAACAGACGGGAATTGTATTGCGCGGTGGAATTGCCGCTGTCGGACTATAAACTGTTCGGCAAGCAATTAGCGGTGCGATAATTGTTCACGGCTTGCAAGGGCTGTCATAGCGTGTTTATAGATACGCTTTGACAGCCCTTATAGTTTACCAGTCCATATTTAATTGATTATCTTGTATATAAGATATGTAATCAATAAAACTTTCCATTTCAGCTTTACTTTGCAATGCCTTTTTATATTTGTCTATATCTAAATGTATTGAAATCTCGCTATCAATTAGCATTTTAACTAATTCAAATTTTTCCTCACACAAGTTGTCAAATTCTGTTAGCAATTTATCAAATTGATTAAATGTATCAATATTTATAAATTTATCTTGCTTAAAACCTTTTAATTGATTTCCGATATAAAAAGGATAATTGCCCAAACCGTCAATAGTAATGAATAGTTTTTGTTCGTTCGAAAACATACCGTGAGTTAATCTGTTTCTATAAACTTGCTTAAAATTATTAAGGTTTTCTTTAATTCTTTTTTCTTCGTTGCCTTGTCCTAAAACCAAATCAAATTTTGATAACCAGCCCATTTTTATAACTTTATCGAAAGGTTTTTCATATTTGCAAAAAGCTGCAAGCAGAGTGAGAATATGTTCTATGTAGGAGTATGCTATATCAATATAAGCTTCAGCATTATATGTTATTTCGCGTAAAACATCATTTATTAAATAATGATAAGTTGCGCCATTCTTGTGTTTTGCAATTTTAACGTGTTCTATTTCTCCCGAATTCATTTTATCGACAATAGTTATCTTGTCTTTAACTTGCACCTTAAAATAAGCAAGCCTATTTTTGTAATGTTCAATTTCGTTAGAAAGCATATAATTATCACTCTTTAACGCAACTTTTGCAAATTCAAAAAATAATTTTTCTAATAAAAGATTAGCTTTTAAAAGTATATCAATGATTTCTTCTTTATATTTGTCTTCTATTCCTAGCGTATAGCTTAATTTTCTATGAGTGACAAAACCAAAAGTATCTTTATATTGAAAATTGATTATATAGTTTATTTTTTCAAAAATACGATAGTAGACTTTAAAACCCAAAATTTTATCAAAAATATATCCCAACAAGGCTGGTTCAATAACTCTATACAAGCTAAATTCTCCCTTGCTGTCTAAATCTATTTCTACATTTTGTATTTCTGTAAAATCAGACATTAAACTTTTTATTTTATCTTTTAAAATATTTATCGTATCCATTAGTTGCCTCTTTTTCATTTTAGCATTTTATAGTATCAAAGTCAATAATACTGGCTTAATGGCTTATCAAAATATGCTCCGCAGAAATGGCTGTCATAGCGGTTTTATAGATACGCTTTGACAGCCTTTTTGCTTGCTCTTTATCGGGCGGCAGTTTGGCGTAAATGTTTTTGCTTTGGTCGTTAAAGTATATAACCGTTATTCCGAGCGGCATTTGCTTATTCATATTTGAAACTCCGTTAATTCTTTATAACCCCACCCCCCCAAGCGGGCTTGCTTTTTCGTTCCGTGTTCCGTAGTGCCAATAAGGTAATGGTATGCTTATTGCCACTGCGGGCGGCTGTCGCCGCCCCGTATTGTGCCGTATTTACCCTAAAAGTGTTACAGTGTTACGGGGTGGACTAAGGTAATACTATGTCCACCCCGACTGCATAACGCTTGAATTTACGTTACACGTTACGGGGTGAACGGGTAATATTATATACTGCAATCGCGTAATTCCTTTTGTAAGCGTTTTCGTATCGTTTTCATACGTTGTGATATAGCGGTATGTGTTACGCCGATTTGTTCCGCTATCGCTCTGTAACTCATTTCCTCGTAATAGACTTTATGCAACAAATCGCGCCGCTTGTCCGATAGAGTAAGCAACGCTCTATGTACGCGCTCGGCGTTTTCTTTTCGCACGATTTCAGCGAATATATCTATACGCTTGTCCTCAAAGTCTATTCCGTTTTCCATAAGGTAGTACAAAGAGGTATGCCGCCTTGTTTCTTTCCAATGGTTGCGCTTTTCTTGTTGTGATAATTCCAAGTGTATCAAATAAATATCTTCCGTAACCTCGACGGCGTTCGTTGTCCCGTCCACAAATTTATAGATTATTACTTGCATATAGAAAGCCTCCACTTATAAGCACGGCGGCGGCAATATGGAAAGGTTTTCTGATAAAAATTTTTCATATAGCAGCCGCTCGTTTGGAATTTCAAAAATTGATAAAATTCAAAAATCTCGCGGGAGGACTACGACATTTTATAATGCGACTTTTTTCGCAACCAATAAAAAAAGCGTTCACGCGGTTTTGCGTGAACGCCATAATTTTATTTAGTTTTTTTTATTATACTAATCATTGTTTTTAATAAAAAACCGCTTTCGATTTTCCGAAAGCAGATTTTTCTTTGGTTCTTTATTTTTTGTTTTGACACACAAATTTTATTGCTCAACCGAAAGTTCTTTTTTAGGTTTCCGCAAATAGTATTTCCATAACAAAAACAGCGCGATAGCGAGATACAGTATAGCAATGCTTATTACAGTTGGTATTGTAAATATTGCGGGCGATACAAAACAAAAAGACACGCTGCAAAAATCAACCAATATATGCGCAATAACAACCAGCCATAAATTATTTGATTTTTTATAAATGACACCGAAAATTATTCCTAATGATATAGTCCAAATAATACGGCATATAATAGTAAGCGCGTTTTGTCCAATCATACCAAATATATGACCTAACCCAAACAGCGCGGACGAAATAATAATTGCAATCAGCGTTGAATATTTTGTTTTATGTGCAAACCTTTCGATAATGTTTAACAGTAACGCTCTGATATACAATTCCTCGATAATACCAACGCCGATATAATATATAAGCCCTTCAACTATGATTTTTTCAACGGACGGTGTATAATTATAATAGCCGATTAAACCAAACGAAAACGCAAGAGCAGAACCGACTGTTAATATAAAAATAGGCAACCCAAATGAGCGAAAACCGCTTTTGAAATTCGTCAAACCTATTTGCTTAAAGAGTTGCGGACATAAAAATCTTATTGCAATAAAACTAATTGCAATTACTATCCATTGATTTATCATTATCGTAAAAATTACGGGCGTTATATCGGATACGTTTATATCTATGAATAAAACAGCGGGGAAAGCGGTAAAGTCCATTACTGTCATACACACGCAAATCACGATTGCAAAAATGAGTTCTTTTATTGAGATTGTTTCCTTTTCTATTTCCATTGTGCCACCTTTATTGCAATGCTAAAAGTTTATAAGTAAAAAGAAAATAAGTCAATGTACTACAAACCAACTTGCATAAACGCGCTACCAAGTTACAAAAACGGACTATGAAATTCACAGCCCGTTTAACTTTTATTCAGATTTATTTTCTTTATCTTTTCGCTTTCTTAATTTCTCTAAATTTTCATTTATTTCATCTGCATCTTGCTTAATCTTTATTATATCTATGACAAAGGCAACAATGAATACGATTATAACTATTAGACATATAATCCACAGTTCGTCAACCTCGCACCAATTAAATAAAAAGCAAAATCCGATTACTATGCCAAGTGAATATACAAGCATAACTATATAATTTAATATGCTATATTTCATATCTATTTTGTTAATTAAAATAAAACCGATATGCGCCAGAAAGTTAGCAAGCAAAATTTCAAGCGGAACGGTAAACCCCATATAAAGACCACCGGCAATAAGAGAGGCAACCGACGTTAAAACAATACTCATAGTAGTTGTCGCAAATGTATTTATAATCAGTTGTTTAATAAAATTAAAAACACGTTTTTTCATAACATTTTCTCCAACCGCCTTTTAATTGTAGCAATAAAGTTTCTTGATATAATTACCTTTTCGCCGTTTTCAAGCAAGGCTTCCATTTTGGAATTGAAAATAGGTTTTACACTTACTAACATATTTATATTTAGAACAGACGTTTTGCTGATTTGTTCAAAACCAAAGGAATATAATTTTTCCGCATATTGATATAGTTGTAATTCGGCGCGATAGACTTTATCTTTCGTATAAATAAATATCTGTTTTTCTACACTTTCAATATAGAAAATATCTGAAACACGAACAAAACAAATATTTCCGTCGTCATCAAGACAACGGACAGCATTATCAACCGATTTTACCGCGTGTTCTATGCGGTTTACAGTTTCCGACATTTCGGGGTATTCAATTATAACCTCAATATCGTTTTTTATTTTGTTTTCTTTTAACGTGATTTTCATTGTTTTAATTATAGCAAAAATAAGCCTTAAAGTAAAGTTGATATTATGCGTAAACAAAATTGATTATTCGACAATATCATTAGTTTTTTAACAGCATAATCAAATAGAACGCCATATTTAACGTGATATAATTATTGTGTATGAATATATTCTTTTCCATAAGTATTTTATATATTTGTTATTCGCTTGTGCTTACCGTCTGGGGACGGAATACGCCGCCTTGACAAATTGTAAAGGGCGACGATTTATCTCCCGTAAGGCATAAAACCGTCGTCGCCTACGGCGCAAACCCTTGACAATTTGCCTGCGGCGGCATTTTTGGCTGGTTAAGACGGTAAGCACCAAAGCGAACAACAAATTTTTAAGCCGCAGTCCGCACACACGCAGACGGCGCAAAGGAGCAAAACACAATGAAAAACGCAGTTATTTATGCAAGGTATTCTCCTGGTTCAAAGCAGAATTACCAATCAATCGAGGGGCAACTCAAAGAGTGTTATGCTTTCGCGGAACGGAGCGATTTGCGCATAGTCCACGAATATATCGACGAACACTTGACGGGGACGAACGACAAGCGCACCCAATTTTTGCAAATGATTGAGGACAGCAAGCGCAAAGGCTTTCAGTTCGTCGTTGTTTATCAATTAGACCGTTTCGCCCGTAATAGATACGACAGCGCGACCTACAAAGCCAAGTTAAAGAAAAACGGCGTTCGCGTACTCTCGGCAAAAGAGAATATCACGGACGACGCGAGCGGTATTTTAATTGAGGGCGTACTTGAAAGTATGGCGGAATATTACAGTGCGGAGCTGTCGCAAAAGATAAAGCGCGGTATGGCTATAACAGCGTCGAAATGTAAGTTTTTCGGCGGCGGTATCCCGCTCGGCTACAAGGTAGACGAGGAAAAGCGGTTTATTATCAACGAGGAAACCGCGCCAATCGTCAAGCAAATGTTTGAAATGCTTGCAAACGGCTACAATTACGCCGAAATTGCCCGTTATATGAACGAGCGCGGAATACCTACCTCGCGCGGCGGCAAGTGGAACAAGAACAGTTTTCACAGCATATTTGCCAACCGCCGCTATTTGGGCAAGTACATTTTTCAAGGCAATGAGATTGACGGCGGTATGCCGCGCATTATTGACGACGAACTTTTCGACGAGGTGCAAAGTGTATTAGAGAAATACGCGCAAGCCCCGTCAAGAGGGAAAGCCCTTGAAGAATACTTGTTATCTGAAAAGGCGTTTTGCGGGCATTGCGGCACGGCTATGATAGCGGGCGGCGGTACGAGCCACACAGGGCAAAAACATTACTACTATGTTTGCAAGCAGAAAAATAAAGCCCTCTGCGACAAGAAACGCGAGGACAAAGACAAACTTGAATTGTACGTTACGCAGGTAGTGCAAGACTTTTTGAGCGATAGAAAAATCGTTGAGAAAGCCGCGCAAGACACGATAAACTACCACGAACAGCGCACGGGCGACAACGGAATGCGGAGCATAGAGGCACAGATACGGCACGCACAAGACGAGGCGGAACAACTTACAAACGCTTTTATACTGGCGCGCAACGACCTACTGCGGGCGAATATAGAACGCAAAATGCAAGAGATAGAAATACTTATAAAAGATTTAACCGCACACAAGGCTCAAATAGAGTTAGAGCGCGGGCAAAAGATAACCAAAGAAAAGATTATTGACTTTGTGGCTATGCTACTTAAAGGCGACCCGAACGACAAGGAATACCAAAAGAAACTGATAGACCACCTTGTTTACAAAGTGTTTGTTTACGACGATACAGTAGTTACATATCTGACTTTCGGCAACGACAAGGAAATTAAAGAAATAGACCTTGCCGATAACGACAAGGTCTTATCTGCGATAAAGGTTCAATCTTTATCGCCTCTGGTGCAGCTTCAGGGACTCGAACCCTGGGCCCACTGATTAAGAGTCAGTTGCTCTACCAACT
>CAJULB010000006.1 GCA_910587005.1 uncultured Christensenellaceae bacterium
AAAGCTGTGTTTTACGAAGTGTTGCATACTCTTAAAACAACCTACGCTTCAAACATTTTAAGGAAATTTTTATATATGGGAAACAATTACTATTCGGAAAGAAACAATAAAAATTTGGAAACAATAGAAAAACTGTTAGAGGAAAGCTTGCCTTCTTTTTGCGGTGATTATTTTCTTGCAATAGACAGCCAAACCTCTACGCTGACGCGCTTGAACTACGCGCACGATTTAAAAATCTTCTTCTACTTTTTGCAGGAAAAGAAATTCAGAAAAAGTAAATCAGTAAAAGAGTTTACTCTTGACGATTTGGAAACCGTAACGAGTAACGACGTGGAATATTTTTTAAGTTACCTGTCCCATTACGTTTATGATGAAAAAGAACACGCTTGCAACGAGCGTGCAAAAGCCCGCAAGCTGTCCTCCGTCCGTGCAATGTTCAAATTCTTTTTCAATAAAGGTTACATAAGCGTTGACAATACTGCGAAGGTTGCCACTCCCAAGCTTCACGAAAAACCGATTATCAGACTGGATTCGGACGAAGTTTTTAATATTATCGAAACTGCCGAAAGCGGTCAGGGGCTTTCCTCCCACCAAAAATTTTATCATGAAAAAAATAAGGTTCGCGACAGCGCTATTCTTATGCTGTTTTTGGGAACGGGCATCCGTATCAGCGAGCTTGTCGGCTTAAACAACAACGATTTGAATTTTAAGGATAATTCTTTTATTGTTACGCGAAAAGGCGGGAATAAGGCTATTTTGTATTTCGACGACGACGTGGCCGAGGCGCTTAACCGCTACCTTGATTATAAGGAGCAAAACTCGGATACAAATAACTCCCCCACTGCCCCGCTGTTTCTTACCAACGGTAAAAACCGCATTACCGTGCGCGCAGTGGAAAATCTTGTTCAGAAATATGCGAAAATCGTTTCCCCTCTTAAAAAAATTTCGCCGCATAAGCTCCGCTCTACTTACGGTACGGCTTTATATAAAGCAACGGGCGACATTTATATCGTGGCAGACGTTTTGGGACACAAGGACGTAAACACAACGCGCAAACATTACGCCGCAATAAGCGACGATAACCGCCGCGGTGTGGTCGGAAAAGTAAAATTAAAGCCCGACAGCGGCGAAGAATAATTAAAATAATTAGGAGGCGCTAAGATTATAAGCGCCTCCTTCTCAATCTTCGTCAATAATTATTTTATCAATTTTAATAACCGCGTCGTCGCGGATTTCAAGACATTTTCCGCAATTGTCGCAAACCTTGCTTTCGTCCAAATCGCAAACCTCGCACTCCATACAGCCGATACACTCACGGTCGTAAAGCACGCACTCCTCTCTTTCGGTTTTTTTCATTTTAATCACCTCTACAGCTATTTTAATATAAACTTAATAAAAAAACAACCGTTTTTTTGCGAACTTATGTTTGCTTTTAAAAATTTTATATGTTATACTTATATTAAAGGTGGCTACTTATGGCAGAAAACAAAGCTGAAATCAAAAAAAATAACAACCGTGAAAGAAAAGAGCTTAAAAAACTGAACGAAGACGACGCCGTTTTTAAGTTTATTCAAAAGTTTATCACGGATAACGGATACGCGCCGTGCGTGCGTGAAATTTGCAGTGCGTGCAATCTTAAATCTACCGCAACCGCATTTACCGTAATAAACAGACTTTGCGAACGCGGACTTCTGTCAAAATCGAACATAAAGCGCCGAGCTATTTCCCTCCCCGCAAAATCGGTTTCGGTTCCGCTAATCGGCACTGTTGCCGCTGGCCAGCCTATATTTGCAACCGAAAACTATGACGGTTATTACGCCTTGCCCGATAACTTTTTTTCCGGCGAAGATTTATTTATGCTGACGGTAAAAGGCTCGTCAATGAAAAATATCGGAATGTTCGACGGTGATAAGGTTGTCGTTAAAAAGCAGGAAACGGCCGATAACGGCGATATTGTTGTCGCGCTTGTTGACGACGGTGCGACCGTAAAGCGCTTTTTCAAGCGCAACGGCAAATTCATTTTACACCCCGAAAACGACGATATGGAAGATTTTGTTCTGGACAGCGTTTCCGTCCTCGGCAAGGTTATCGGCCTTATAAGACATATTTAAAATAAATTTTATGATTGAAAGCGCGGCGCGAATTTATAAACAATTCGCGCCGCGTAATTTTATTTGTTTTCACTCCCTTCTTCCGAATACGACGAATACGGGTTGACGTGCACGGTGACGTGCTTTACAAGCGGAAAATTTTGCTCTATTCCGCTGTGAACGGCTTCCGCATACCCGTGTGCAACGTATAAAGGCAAATCTTTATCGCAGGCAATTTCAGCAATAACATAAATTCTGTTGCCGAATTTACGCGTCAAAAGACTGTCAACCGCCAGCACCCCCTCGCACGAGGATATAAAATTCTTTATTTCCTCCTCCGTCTTTTCGTCGCACGCCTCGTCGGTCATTTTCTTTACGGCGTCAATAAAAATCTGAATAGCCGCTTTAATTATGAAAACGCAAATAACAAGGCAGGCTATCGGGTCGAGAATCGGCGCACCGCACATTCCGCCGATAACTCCTATCAGACTGCCTATTGACGAAAGCGCGTCCGAACGGTGATGCCACGCGTCCGCCCTTAAAGCCGAAGAATTGACTTTCTTCGCCGCGCGGATTGTGTACCAAAACATTCCCTCCTTAACGGCAATAGAAACAGCGGCGGCGACAAGCGCGGCAATGCCGGCAGGCGAAAAATTTCCGTAATCGAGCGATTTATAACTGCCGTTTACAATGCTGACAACACCCGAATAGCCTATCCACGCGCCCGTTGCAAACAATACCGCCGCAAGCAAAATAGCGGCAACACATTCAAAGCGTTCGTGCCCGAACGGGTGCTGTTTGTCGGCTTTTTTTGAAGAAATTTTAACGCCTATTATCACTATAACAGTTGAAAACACGTCCGAAGCCGAATGTATCGCGTCTGAAATAAGCGCGTAAGACATACTGAAAATACCTGCAAGCAGTTTAAAAACAGTAAGCAACGCGTTTATAATTATTGTAACCACCGAGGTTTTAACGGCTGTTTTTTCCATTTCGATTTCCTGCATAAATCTCCGAACCGCCGTTCAACATAAACGGCTGAATATAAACAAAGAACCCGCCGTAACAGTGGGTTCTAATGGAGCTGCTGAGCGGACTTGAACCGCCGACCTCATCCTTACCAAGGATGTGCTCTACCGACTGAGCCACAGCAGCAATATTAAACTTACCCAAATATTATATTTAAAAAAGAATATATTGTCAATTCATTTTTACGGTTTTTACAGTATTAAAACATAATTTTTTATATAAAAACTCAGCAAATAATGCGGTTAATAATAAAGTACGGACAAGAGAAATTTCTTGTCCGCAATATATAATATTCTAAAAATATAAAAAAGTTTATCAGCCTTTTCTTTTAGCGATTGCTATCCTTATGTATTTTTTGCCGCTCTTATCCGCGGGAGCTTCTTCAACCGCTTCTTCCTCTACAACAGCGTCTGCGGGAAGATAAGCAGAAGCCGCAATTTCTACATGCATACCCTCTGCCTGCTTCATTTTAACATATGCAACCGCACAGGGATACTTCACCCATTTGTCGCACATTTGGCAGAAAGGCGCGTATTCTCCGCACAAATCGCGGCGTAATCTGTGGCTGTTTTCGTATTTATCTACGTCAATAGTCTGCTGAATATTTCTAAGGTTCTGAATATCAAGCTCGGAAGGCATTGTCTGTAAAAGCTTTAAAGGCGCTTCACTGTTCCACATAAATTCAACTCCTCCAATGTGTTTATTTCATTATAATATAAAATAATTTATTTTTCAAGTATTTATATTATATTTCTTTGACCGTAAGCGTGGATAGAATTTCCAAATATTTTTCTTTGCCGAATGATATACTGTCCGGTGAAGTAACCGCCGCCGTTCCCGCCGCAACGCCGCATTTTAAAATATCTTCCAGAGAACCGCCTTTAACAAGCGCCTGCGCAGCTGCGGCAACCATTCCGTCGCCGGCGCCGACGGTAGAATTCATTGCAACATTTACGCTTTTGCTGTACAAACTGCGCTTTCCGTCTGTTATTATCGCGCCTTTTTTGCCCAAAGACAGTAAAACGCGTTTTGCGCCTCTGTCAATAAGCTCTTTACAAGCGGAAAGCATTTCGCCCTGCGTCTTTATAGACCGCTTTAAAGTGCGTTCAAGCTCCTCAATGTTGGGTTTAATCAAATCAACGCCCGTTTCAAGTGCGGAAAACAGTCTTTCGCCCTCTGTATCGACTATTTTTTTAACGTGCGCGGGCAACGCGTTTAATATTCTTCCGTAATACTGCGGCGACATTCCCTTTGCAAGCCCGCCAGAAAGCACCGCCGCCTCGCAATTTTTTGAAAGCCGACCGACAAGCGCAATTAATTCTTCCTGCTTTTCAATGCTGACCTCAGGGCTTATGTCGTCTATTTCGGTCAGCATAGATTTATGGTCGATAAATTTATAATTTTCGCGGACGCGCCCTTTGCACCAAACGAATTTATAGGGTACGCCCTCGCGGTGCAGTTCCTGTTCGAACAGATTTCCGTTATCCTCGTACATAAATCCCGTAGAAAAGACTTCGGCGTTCAAGCGCGAAATTCCCATAGCAACATTAAGCGCTTTGCCCGTGAAAAATGTTCTTTTGTTTATAATTTTGTGGGACATTCCTACGGCAAGGGATTCCACTTCGATATTTACGTCTATACAGGGACTTAAACAAACAGTCAAAATCATTAAAACTACCCTAAAAATAAGCTTTGCACATTAAAAAAGCCGATTAAAAATCAAATCGGCTTTATCGTTAAGTTACATTGAAATCATTTGAAGCGTTTCGTAAAGCTCGTAATTGAACTTTTTCTTCATACTGACCGCCTCGATTATATCAAGGTCAATAATTTCGTTTTTGCGGATACCTACAACTCTGTTGCCGACGCCGTCGTTCAAAAGTCTTACGGCTTTGTTGCCGAACTGCGCCGCCAACATTCTGTCCGCCATCGAAGGCGAGCCGCCGCGCTGGATATGTCCTATTGTGGTGGGTCTTACCGAATAAGTAGTTACAGACTGCAACTGTTTAGCAAATTCGTCCGCAGTGCAAACGCCTTCGGCAACTACTACTATATTAGAGTGCTTTCCGTTAGCGCGGGAGCGGTTGATTTTCATAACTATATCGTCAAGGTCAAAAACAACTTCGGGTACGACTATAATTTCCGCACCGCTTGCAATCCCCGCAAAAAGCGCAATATCGCCGCAACGCCTGCCCATAACTTCAACAACGGAAATTCTTTCGTGCGAGGTCATAGTGTCGCGCAGTTTATTTATAACGTCGATACAGGTGTTTACCGCAGTATCGAAGCCGAGCGTATAATCAGTGTATTCAAGGTCGTTGTCGATTGTGCCGGGGATACCTATCGTGGGCACGCCGTACTCTTCCGAAAGACATTTTGCGCCCCTGAAAGACCCGTCTCCGCCTATAACGACAAGCCCTTCTATTCCGCGCGCTTCCAAAGTTTTAACGGCTTTTTTCTGACCTTCTTTGGTAAGCATTTCAAGACAGCGCGCCGTGCGAAGCTTTGTACCGCCCCTCTGAACTATATCCGAAACCGAGCGCATCTCCAAAGAAACCATATCGTCGTCGATAAGTCCCTGATAGCCGCGCTTAACTCCGTACACTTCCATTCCGAAGTAGATTGCCGTTCTTACGACAGCTCTGATACATGCGTTCATGCCGGGAGCATCGCCGCCACTCGTAAGTAAACCTATTCTTTTCATTGAAACCTCCGCTGGTACAATTATGTTCCGCGCCTTGCCCCCTCAGCGCATGGAACTTTCCACATCATTCCAAATTATTATAACAAATCAATTTTAAAAATACAACAGTTTTTTACAAAATTTAACGCGTTATTCAACATATTTCACGTCTGCCTGTTCCAAAACGGAATAAAGCTCCGCCAAAAGCCCGCGGCAGTAGTTTACGCCGTAGTCCAGCTTGTAACGCTTGCTTCCGCGAACGATTTTGCAAACCGTTTCACCTGTGTAGTTTGAAAGCATTTTAAGCAAGTCATCAAATGCTTCGTCGCTCAATGCGCCCGCATTCAGCCACAGCACGCTCTCCGCCTTTTGCTGAGGCGCGGTTTTGTCGGCAACCGACGCGTTTTCGTTAGCGTCGGTAATAACCTGCGCTTCGGTAAGGTCGTCAACTATGCACGAAAAACCTTTTTCGGGGTCAACGTCAAGTTTTCCGCTTATTTTTACTATTTTATCGTTGGAAAGGAAAGGCTTTACTTTCTCGTACACGGCAGGAAAGCACACACATTCAAGACTGCCGTGAACGTCTTCAAGATTTAAAAACGCCATAAACGCGCCGGTGCGCTTTGTGGTGGTTCTGCGCAGCGAGCTGATAATGCCCGCCATGGTTATGCGCATACCGTCTTTTACGCGGTTATAAGTCCTTGTACCGTCCTCGTCCTCGGTATAATCGTTGAAAAACGAGCAGTCAAACGAACACTCGGGAAAAGCGTTAACGTATTTTTCAAACGGATGCCCGCTGACGTAAACGCCCAGAACCTCCTTTTCCTTTGCAAGCTTTGCGTTGAGTTCGAGTTCGGGAATGTCGGGGTATTCCACTTCGAGCTTTTCTTCTTCGATAAAATCGCCGAAAAGCGTCATCTGCGCGCTGTTTTTCTGCTTGCTTATCGCCTTTGCACGCGCGCAAAGCGGTTCGTAAACGGCGGCAAGTCTTGAACGCGCTACGCCCATTTCGTCAAACGCGCCCGAATAAATAAGCCCTTCAATAAGCCTTGAATTCAATACGTTTACAAACTTCGTGTTGGGGTCGTCGCTGTCGGTCATCAGATTGCTGCAACGCGAAATAAAGTCGGAAAAGTCTTTAAAGTTTCCGTTTTTTTCACGCTCGTCAATAATTGCGTCTATAACGCCCTGCCCAACGCCTTTAAGCGCAGAAAGCCCGAAACGCACTCCGTCGTTTTCAACCTTGAACATCGAACGGCTTTTATTTATATCGGGCGGAAAAACCTTATATTTTTTCTCTTTTAAATAAAGAACGTACTTTGTAATCTCGTCTATTTTGTTAAGTCTGTTATTTAAAAGACCGCAAATAAACTCTTTACAGTAATATTTTTTCAGCCACGCAGTCTGATAAGCAAGTACCGCGTACGCCGCCGCGTGCGATTTATTGAACGCATAGGACGCAAAGTTTTCCATATCGCCGAAAATTTTGTTGGCGACTTCTACGGAAATACCGTTCTTTTCACAGCCCACTATCGTCGAACCGTTTGTATCGCTTACTCCGCCGTTGATAAACTTCTCTTTTTGCGCCATAAGCGTTTTTTTGTCTTTTTTGCCCATTGCGCGGCGGACAAGGTCTGCTTCGCCGAGCGAAAAGCCAGCTAAATCCTGGAAAATCTGCATAACCTGTTCCTGATAAACGGGTATGCCGTAGGTTACGCTTAAAATCTTTTCCTCCTGCGGGCAGTCGAAAGCGATAGGCTCCTCGCCGTGTTTGCGGCGGCAGAATGAATCAATAAACTGCATGGGGCCGGGGCGGTACAAAGCAACGCCCGCTATCAGGTCTTCGAGCTTATCGGGTTTAAGGGTTTTCATAAACCTTTTCATACCGCCGGCTTCGAGCTGGAACACCCCGTCCGTGTCGCCCTCGGAAATAATCGAGTAAGCACCCTCGTCATCATAGCCGATTTTATCGAAGTCTACTTTTATATTGTAGTTTTCTTCGATATAATCTATTGCTTTTTTAATATCGGTAAGAGTAACCAGCGCAAGGAAGTCCATTTTCAACATTCCCAGCGCCTCGATTTCCTTTGCAACGAACTGCGTGGTTATATCCTCGCCGTTGCGGGAAAGCGGTACGTTATCGGCAATGCGCTTCTGGCATATAACTACGCCAGCCGCGTGCATACCCGTCTGCCTGGGCATACCCTCGATTTTCAGCGCCATATCAATAACACGCCGAAGGGTTTCGTCCGTTTCGTAAATATCACAAAACTCTCTGTTCCTCGCCGCCTTTAATTCCTGATACTTGCTTTCCAAATCGGCGCGTTTGTCCTCGTCCGTTTCGGCGTCAACCTTGGCTTTCTGCGCGTCAAGCCGCCTGCCGAGCAAATCGCTTATAGAAGTTTTACCGTCCATTATCTTTGTAAGGCGGTCTGTTTCCGAATAAGGCACGCGCATAACTCTGCCGACGTCTTTTATGGAGTTTTTCGCCGCCATTGTGCCGAAGGTTACAATCTGGCAAACGTTTTCTTTGCCGTATTTCTGGCGGACGTACTCAATCGTTTCCTCGCGTCTGTCCGTGCAAAAGTCGATATCGAAGTCGGGCATTGAAACGCGGTCGGGGTTAAGAAAACGCTCAAACAGCAAATCGTATTGCAGCGGTTCAACGTCGGTTATTCCTATCGAGTACGCGACAATCGAGCTTACGCCCGAGCCGCGCCCCGGACCTACGGGAATACCGTGCTCTTTCGACCAGTTTATAAAGTCCCATACAACAAGATAATAGTCCGCGTAACCCATTCCGCAGATAATACCCAGCTCGTATTCCGAACGGTTAAGCTCTTTTTCGCCTAATTTGTCGCCGTAACGCTTTTTAAGTCCGTCCGCGGTGAGCTTTCTCAAATATTCTTCGGAGGTCATACCGTCGGGCGCGGTGTATTCGGGGATAAGAGTTTTGTCCTTTATGGGATAGCCCTTTTTATCGAGATTGAACGCTGGTTCGGTAACTTTATCGGCGATAACGCGGGTATTCGATATTGCTTTCGGCAGGTTGGGAAAAAGCGCCGCCATTTCTTCGCCCGTCTTAAAATAGAATTCGTTTGTGGAAAACTTCATTCTCTTCGGGTCGTCAAGCTGTTTTTTCATCTGTATGCACATAAGAACGTCCTGCATTTCCGCGTCGCTCTTTTCAAGATAGTGCACGTCGTTTGTGGCGACTATTTCCGCGCCGATTTCGTCCGCAATTTTAAGTAAATGCGGTAAAATCTGCCTTTCTTCGGGGATACCGTGGTCCTGAATTTCTATGTAAAAATCTTCGCCGAAAATACCTTGAAGTTCAAGCGCCATTTTCTTTGCGCCCTCGTAATCGCCGGCAAGAATACGGCGCGGTATTCCGCCCGCAAGGCACGCGGAAAGGCAGATAACGCCCTCGGAATGTTCCTTTAAAACCTTGTAGTCTATCTTCGGTTTATAATAAAATCCGTCCACGAACGCCATAGAATCAAGCTGGACAAGATTTTTATACCCCGCTTTGTTTTTTGCAAGCAAAATAAGGTGCTCGGCAGTGTTTGACGATTTGTCGTTCATATCCTTCGTCATATAAAACTCACAGCCGATAATATATTTAATTCCCGCGGAAAAGGCCTTTTCGGCAAGCTGAAGCGTGCCGTACATGTTTCCGTGGTCGGTAATGCAAACGGTGTCTATTCCGTTTTTCTTGCAGTAGCTTATCAGATTGTCGATTTTACACGCTCCGTCCAAAAGCGAGTATTCCGTGTGCAGATGTAAGTGAACAAAATCCGTCATTTTAATATCCTTAGTCCTGACTGAGCGTGCGCGCGAGTTCAAGAATTTTTCTCATTCGGTGGTTTATACAGCTTTTAGAAATATTAAGCCGTTCCGCAAGCTCCTGCATGGACGCGTTTTTATCCGCAAGTCTGCAAGCCGCAACGTCGAAAATGGGCTTTTCAAGGGCTTGTAGCCCGATTGTCTGCGAAATAACTTCTATTGCCTGAACCTGCTTGACCGAAGCGGTTACGGTTTTATCTATATTCGAAACCGAACAGTTATTCACGCGGTTGGCGTTGTTTTGCCTGTCCTTTTGTTCAACAAGCCTGTTAAGCTTTTCCAGGCTTTCGGGACAGGACATAATGTTTAAAATGTCTGAAATAACTTCCTTGCTTTTTACATAGACAACCGTTGTTTCCTTTCTTGTAACAAGCTTGGCAAGTATTTCAAACCCGCAAAGCAAGTCGCAGAAATCGCTTGCAATCTGCTTGTTGTTGAAAACTATTTCAAAATGATAGCCAGTTCGGCTGTAAATGTTTTCTTCGGGCAGAGTACAGCACCCGCCGCCCAGAAACGCGCCTTTCAGATAACTCAATCTGCATTTTTTGTTTGAAACAAGCGCGTCGTCTATGCCCGTAATAAACGCGTCCTCGCCTTTGACGCTGCCTATAATCTGCAACTCTCTTAAAAGCTTGTCGGAATTTTCGTTTAGACACTCGAAAGTCATCTTGTTTCTTTCGCTCTTATAATCAAACGAAACGCCCGAGAACGCTGTCGGAAGTCCGTTTTCAAGCATATCCGAAAAGAAATCTGCGGTTTGCTCGTTTTCGGTAACAAGCTCGAAGCCGTATTTGCCGTTGCGCAACAAAATACTCCCGCCCGTTCTGACGAACGCCGAAAGCATCGCAAGACGGCACGCGCGGTCCTCAACCGTCTGCGCCGTTATTTCGTTTTTGATTTCTTCGGTAAAACTTTTCATCTTATAAATGTCTTATTTTATATTCTGCGAACCTGAAATCGGGCAACCGACCGTCTATATTTTCAATTCTGTCAAGCGGAACCGAGGCTTCTGAAAGTAATTCCTCGGCAATTCTCAAATCGCCGACCCTGTCTGCGGAGTGCGCGTCGCTGTCTATAACGAATTTTACGCCCGTTTCTGCCATTGCGTTAAGTTCTTCGGCGGAAATATGCCGTTTTTTAGTATTAATTTCAATATAAGTGCCGTAATCGGCACAGCACTTTGCAACTTCAACCAAATTGCAATAGCACTTGTAATTAATGTGCGTAAGTATGTCTATCGGATTGTTTTTAACTACGTTAATATACGCTTTGGTTGTGGTTTCCACAACCTTGTCCGAAGGCTTTTTTCCGAACTTGTACGCGACGTAATTTTTGACCATTATATTATAAAAATCGGAAAACGTTTTATATTTTAAAACCTCGTGTATTCCGCAAAGATATATATCGAAATACTGCAAATCGCTTAAACGCATATCCGTTTCTCCGCCGACGGAAATAACGTTGCTTTCCATACCCATTAATACCTTTACGCCCGTAAATTTTTCCGCTTCTTCGATTTCCGCGCGCAAATCGGGCAAAACCTTGCGTTTAAGCCCGAAAAGCAAATGATTAAACCCGTGGTCGGTTATTGCAATCTGTTTAAGATTAAGTTTTTTAGCAGCCTGTGCGTTTTCAAGAACGGTATTTTTGCCGTGCGAATACGGCGTATGCGTATGATAATCAGCTGTCAAAATCATTAAATTCACCTATGTAAATAACTTCCTCTTCAAGCAGTATACCGCAAAATTCAAAAACTCTGCTCTTAACAGTTTGTATTAAACGGTAAACGTCGTTCGCCGTTCCGCCGTTGTTTATAATAAAATTCGCATGGCTTGAAGAAATTTCCGCACCGCCGATTTTAAAGCCCTTTAAACCTGCGTCGTCAATAAGTTTGCCCGCGCTTTTTTTCGGTGGGTTTTTGAACACGCAACCGCAGCTTCTTCCCTTAGGCTGTAACCGCCGTTTGAAAAGATATTTTTGAATATTTTCCTTAACTGCTTCACGGGGAACGGCGTTTTTCGACAATTTTATACCCGTAATTATAGCATTTATGTCACACATAATACTATGCTTATTGCCAAATTTACAGTTTTCATTAGATAATTCGGCAAATTTATTATCAAAAATACGTACGGATATAATATCTTCCGCTATGTGCTTTTCGGGTATTCCGCCGTTCATTAAAGCAAGTCCGCCGACCGTTGCCGGTATTCCCGCAAGGTATTCATAACCGCCAAAGCCCTTTTCAGCGCAAAATTTAAGCAACTGCGCTACCGTAGTTCCGCTTAAACAGGACAAATACCCGTTACATTCCTTTATTCCGCTTAAATATTTCGTGCCGATAACATAACCATCGAAATATCCGTCTGATGCAAGAATGTTCGAACCTCCGCCAAGCACAGTAAACCTTTCGCCTCGGCTTATAAGAAAATCAAACACTTTTGCGGCTTCTTCCTCCGTTTTAGGAAAAAACGCGCCCTTTGCCCTTCCGCCAAGTCCGTATGTTGTATATTCGGAAAACCTGAAATCTTTATTAAATAATATACCTTCAAGTCCGCCGTTTACAGAATAATCGTCACGCAAAACGCTGTCTCCTATATAATACCATTTATTTATCTTTTTTTCAATTAATTAAGGAAATTTTTCAGCATTTTTATATCGCAGTTTGCAACCGCGCTTTCAATTTCATTTTTTGTCTGCTTGTTTAGCGGAGAAACAAGCTTTAACTCGTAAGACAAGTTCTCCATTGCGTGCATTTCATCGTCGTATAAATCAATTCCGCCATACATTAAGCCGACTTTTTTCACGTCCTCGCTCTTGGAAAGTAAAAAATCAATGAATTTCTGAGCCTGGGCCTGCAATTTGGAATTTTTAGCGGTTATGGAAATATTCTGATACAAATCGTTAAATTCGGTAACGGGCTTGATTTTGAAAGCAACACCGCGTGTTTTCAGCCTGAAAATATCGCGCTGGGTTCCAAGCAGATATTTGTATTTGCCGTTAATCAGTTTAACGTATGCGCCCGTAGATTTTTCCGTATCAGCGCCGTTAACACCGCACAGCAAAGCCGCCGCGCCGGATAAACTATCTGTTCCCTGATTAATAACGGTATTTTGTGCGGAAATATCCTTAAAATCGGCGTTTTCGTCAACGGTCAAAAAACAATATCCGCCATTACACCAGCAAAAATACGGTTTTTGACCGACAATGTAGTTTTCAATACCGTACATTCCCGCGCCGTAAGAAATTAAATCGGGTAATTTGCCTTCCTGAAGGTTTTCCCTTGCGGCGGTTGCGGTCAGAGCGGTAACTTTTACATAACACGAAGAATTTTTTGTAAACTGCGTACCTATATTTTTAAGATACTCCGCACGCGAGCCTTTTCCGCCCTCAAAGCTGTCAATCTGCCATATGTTAAGCACCGTCATTCCAGCATTGTCGCCCGCAGATGAGTTGCCTGCTTTTGACGCTGTAATCGGAACGGCTAAAATTATTGCCGCAAGCATTATAAAACACAATATATTTGTCAGAAATTTCGGCTTTTTGAAAGTCGGTTTTTTTAATTTCAGCATAATATATTCTATTTCCGCAATCGCGCAAAAATACATAGGGAGCATCCGAAAATACGAATACTCCCCCGCCCGACCGCAAAAACGCAGTCGGGCGTTTCAACGGAGGGACAATATATATGAAAGCGTTTTACGCTTGTAAAAATAGCTTGCGCCAAAGCCGGATTTTTATGCAGGCGGACAAAATAAAAAACCCGACGCGCGAAAAGCTGTCGGGCTTTAACATATTTAATTTATTCTTCGTCGGGCAGCTCTACATTGTGATAAACGTCCTGAACGTCGTCAAGCTCTTCAAGCTTATCAAGCATTTTAAGGAAGGTTGCAAGCTTTTCACTGTCAAGCGTTATATAGTTCTGCGGAATCATTTTAATTTCCGCTTCAAGGAAAGTCACGCCTTTATCCTCAAAATATTTGCGCGCCGCCGACCATTTTTCGGGCGTTGTGTAAACCTCGTAAACGTCGTCCTCGACAACGTAATCGTCCGCCTCGGCTTCAAGGCAGTATTCCATCATTGTGTCCTCGTCAAGCGCAACGGTGCGTTCTATAACGAAAACACCCTTGTTGTCGAACATATACGAAACGCACCCCGTAGCGCCCATCTGACCGCCGCATTTGGACATTGCCGCGCGGATATCGCCCGCCGTTCTGTTTACGTTGTCGGTAAGCGTTTTAATTATAACCGCCGCTCCGCCTACGCCGTAGCCCTCGTAAGTCAGTTCCTTATAGTCCTTGTCGCCCAGCTCGCCCGCCGCTTTTGCAATCGAGCGCTTAATATTTTCGTTGGGCATATTCGCCGCTTTTGCCTTTGCAATTACGTCTGCAAGCTTGGAGTTTGTGTCGGGGTTGGGATTTCCCTTAGCCGCAACCGCAAGTTCTCTGCCTATTTTTGTGAAAACCGCCGCGCGCACAGCGTCCGTCTTGCCCTTTTTTGCCTGTATATTGTGCCATTTTGAATGTCCTGACATAAAAGTTTTAACCTCTCAAAAGTGAATTTTTAAGCTGATACATAGCTATCCCCGCGGAAACCGCCGCATTAAGACTTTCGCAAGTTTCCCGCATGGGAATTTTAACTTTATATTGCGCTTTTTTCATTACTTCTTCGCTTATTCCGCCGCCTTCGTTGCCTATGCAAAGACAAAACTTTTCGGGCGCGTTAAAAGCGAATATGTTTTCCCCGTCCATATCCGCACAAATCAGCGGGACGTTTGCAAGCGCACCGAAAGCCTCGCTAAGCGTACACTCGTAAATTTTCACAAAGAAAATTCCGCTCATACTCGCGCGTACCGCTTTCGGAGAATATGCGTCCGTACAGTTTAAAAGATACAGCTCGGTATATCCCGCCGCGTTGGCGCATCTTATAATCGTGCCTAAATTTCCGGGGTCCTGCAATCTGTCAAGCAACAGACAGCTGTTTTTCGGCTCGGCGGGCTTCATTTTGGGAATATGCACCAAAGCCAGCACGCCCTGCGGAGTTTTTTCCGTAGAAACCGCATTAAAAACGCTTTCGCTTACAAGCACTGCCTGCGGAAATTTGTCCGCCAAATCTTCCCTGCAAACGATTTTTTCGATTTTGCAGTCGGAAGCAAGGCACTCGTTCACGGGCTTAATTCCTTCAACAACAAATAGCCCTGCCTCTTTACGGAACTTTCTGTCGGAAGAAAGCTTGATTATATCTTTAATTAACTGATTCGATTTAGAAGTAATGACCATATAAAAAATTAAGCCTTAGTTATTTAAGGCTTAAAATTTGATTTATAAAGCTGCTTTTGCCTTTTCAGCAAGTGCGGTAAAAGCCGCCGCGTCGTTAACGGCAATTTCTGCAAGCACCTTTCTGTTCAGTTCGATGCCGGCAGTTTTAAGACCGTGCATAAATTTGGAATAGGAAAGTCCGTTAAGTCTTGCCGCCGCGTTAATACGTGCAATCCAAAGACTGCGCAAATCGCGTTTTCTAAGCTTTCTGCCGATGTACGCATAGTTCAAAGACTTCATAACTGCCTGACGGGCAATTCTGTAAGACTTCGATTTGTTGCCGAAATAGCCTTTTGAAAGGCGGAATATCTTTCTGCGCTTCTTTAAAGCGTTAACTGTTCTCTTAATACGCATAATTTAACACTCTCCTATTAACCCTTATAAGGAATCATTGCTTTTACGTTGGATTCCTGTGCAGTGGAAACAAGCGTAACTTTACGCAAATTTCTCTTTCTCTTTCTGTTCTTTGTTTCAGCCTTGTGGTTTTTGCCGCCGTGGGGTCTTTTAACCTTGCCGGTGGAAGTCAGCCAAAAGCGCTTTTTGCTGCCGCTGTGTGATTTCTGCTTAGGCATATATATTTATCCTCCAAAATTGAATATTTTACTTAATTATTGCTTTATTTCTTTAACGGGCGAAAGCATCATAGTAATGTTTCTGCCTTCAGTCGTGGGCTTTTTGTCCTGAACGGCTTTACCGCCCAAACCTTCGAAAAAGTCCTGCATAACCTTTACGCCCTGATACGAACGTGAATTTTCGCGCCCTTTCATTCTTATGGAAACCTTAACCTTGTTTCCCGCTTCCAAAAACTTTAAGCACTGCTTTGTTTTTACAGCTATGTCGCCTACGTCAATCGTCATCGAAAGACGAATTTCTTTCACTTCGACCACGGTCTGATTTCTGCGGTTTTCTTTTTCACGCTTAGCCTGCTCGTACTTGAATTTGGAATAGTCCATAATTTTGCATACCGGCGGGTTGGCGTTGGGAGAAATCTTAACAAGGTCAAGCTCCGCTTCGTTTGCAAGACGCTGAGCTTCGCGGCTGGACATAACGCCGAGCATCGTACCGTCTGCGGCGATAACTCTTACTTCTCTGTCGCGAATTGACTCGTTGATAAAATACAAGTCTTTAATAATTCAATACCTCTCTAAATTTGTTACGAAAAAAAATTTCGGATAGCAAAAGCTACCCGAAACAATCCCAGCGCATAACAATACGCTTAAAAATCATTATCTGCCGAACAATCAATCGCACGGCGAAAGGGCTAACCTTTGCTTTAACGATAATATTTTAATTTCTATTTATCAAATTGTCAAACGTTTTACGGCAGTTTTATTAAAAAATTACTTTTTCCGTATTTTGTCCGATTACTGTTGCAATAAACTCGTCAAGCGCAACGGTTGTTTTTTCCTCGTCGCCGCGTTTGTTTACATTTACGGTGCGCTCCTCAAACTCTTTATCGCCCACAACAAGCACATACGGCACCTTGTCCATCTTAGCTTCGCGGATTTTATAACCGATTTTCTCATTGCGTTTATCAACTTCGCAGCGTATTCCGTTGTCGGCAAGCTTTGCGGCAACTTCTTCGGCGTAGGCAAGCGTTCTGTCGGTTATAGGCAGAATTTTTACCTGCGTAGGCGCAAGCCACAAGGGGAATTTGCCCGCGAAATGCTCTATAAGTATACCTATAAATCTTTCTATCGAACCGAAAATTGCGCGGTGAATCATTATAGGGCGGTGTTTTTGTCCGTCCTCGCCGACGTATTCGAGGTCGAAACGCTGAGGCATCTGGAAGTCGAGCTGAATTGTTCCGCACTGCCACGTTCTGCCTATGCTGTCCTGCAAATGGAAGTCGATTTTCGGACCGTAGAACGCGCCGTCGCCCTCGTTGATTTCATAGTCGATTTTCATATCGTCGAGCGCTACCTGCAATGCGGAAGTTGCAGTATTCCAGTCTTCTTCGCTGCCCATACTGTTTTCGGGACGGGTGGAAAGCTCTACCTTGTATTTAAAGCCGAACTGCTTGTAAATTTTGTCCGTAAGGCGCACAACCCTCTTGATTTCGTCTGTAATCTGCTCGGGCAACATAAAGATATGCGCGTCGTCCTGCGTAAAGCAACGCACGCGGAACAGTCCGTGAAGCTGACCGCTCTTTTCGTGTCTGTGCACCAAACCCATTTCAGCCACTCTCAAAGGCAAATCCTTGTAGCTGTGCGGTGAAATTTTATAAACAAGCATACCTCCGGGGCAGTTCATGGGCTTTACGGCGCAGTCCTCACCGTCGATTTTGGTGGTATACATATTGTCTTTATAGTGGTCCCAGTGTCCCGAATTTTCCCAAAGATTTCTCGTAAGAATAATCGGCGTCTGAATTTCAACGTAACCTTCCTTGCGGTGCAGTTCGCGCCAGAAATCTACAAGCGTATTTTTAAGCACCATGCCGTTGGGCAAGAAGAAAGGAAAACCTTTACCCTCGTTCAAAAGAGCGAAAAGCTTTAATTCCTTGCCGAGCTTTATGTGGTCGCGCTTTTTCGCCTCCTCAAGCATCTGAAAGTACGCGTCCATCTCGTCTTTTTTGGCGAACGCAACGCCGTAAATGCGGGTAAGCATCTTGTTTTTCTCGTTTCCGCGCCAGTACGAGCCGGAAATGGAAACAAGCTTAAACGCTTTGATTTTGCCGGTGTTGGGCAAATGCGGGCCGCGGCAAAGGTCGGTAAATGTGCCTTGCTTATAAAAAGAAATAACCGCGTCTTCTGGCAAATCGTTTATAAGCTCTACCTTGTAATTTTCCTTGTACTTCTTCATAAGCTTCAAGGCTTCCGCGCGGGGCAGCTCGAAACGCTCAATCGGAGTTTTCGCCTTTATTATTTTGTTCATTTCGCTTTCGATTTTTGCAAAATCGTCCTGCGTTATGGGCGTATTGAAATCAATATCGTAATAGAAACCGTTATCGATTACCGGTCCGATTGCAAGTTTGCAGGTAGGATAAATATTTTTGATTGCCTGAGCCAAAACGTGCGCGCAGGTATGACGGTAGACTTCAAGCCCCTCCTTGTCCTTTAAAGTTACGATTTCAAGCTTATCGCCCTGTGCAAGCTTTTTAGATAAATCGCAAAGCTCGCCGTTGATTTTTGCCGCTACGGCGTTTCTTGCAAGTCCTTCGCTGATTTTCTGCGCCGCCTGCAAACAGGTTGCGCCTTCTTCAACTTCCAGAGCGTCGCCGTTCAAAAGTAAAATTTCCATAAGTTACTCTCCTGAAAAAAAATAAGTCCTTAAACGAAAGCAAATCGTTTAAGGACGCAAAATCGATAAAAATGCGCGGTTCCACCTTAATTGCCTTTGCAAAGCGCAAAGACCGCTTTAAAACTGCCCGAATTTTTATAAAAGCGGTTTCCCTCTCCTGTGAACGGCTATGCGGATTTCAGCGCCCCGCACTCTCTGTAAGCTTCTGCAAGCGGTACTTGTCTTTTTTCAAGCAACTAAATATTATTATAAAAACCGCCGTTTGTCAACAATATTAAAACGCTTTTTAAGTAAAAATATTTGCCATTTCAAATACAAAAAGTTATAATATTTTTATATTTTCTTAAAGGTTGTAATTATGTCGTACACGGATTTTAACAAAGTTGAAAAAAAATGGATAGCTTACTGGGACAAGAACAAGACTTTTCATACGGATTTGTATGATTTTTCAAAGCCCAAATACTATATTATGGATATGTTTCCCTATCCTTCGGGCGCTGGACTGCACGTGGGACACCCCGAAGGCTACACCGCAACGGACATTGTTGCAAGAATGAAAAGAATGCAGGGCTACAACGTACTGCACCCTATCGGCTTTGACAGCTTTGGTCTGCCCGCCGAACAATACGCAATTAAAACGGGCAACAACCCGGACGGTTTCACCCAAAAAAACATTGCGACCTTTACGTCTCAGCTTAAAATGCTCGGGCTTTCGTACGACTGGGACCAGACCGTTTCTACTTGCGACCCTTCCTACTACAAATGGACGCAGTGGATATTCAAACAGCTTTTAAAGGACGGGCTTGCGCGCTATGTCGAAATTCCCGTAAACTGGTGCGAGGAGCTTGGCACCGTGCTTGCCAACGACGAAATTATAGACGGAAAAAGCGAGCGCGGAGGATATCCCGTTGTCCGCAAAAATATGAAGCAATGGGTTATCGACATAAACACGTATGCCGAGCGCCTTTTGGAAGGGCTTGACGAAATCAATTGGAGCGAGCCTTCGAAAATTGCGCAGAGAAACTGGATAGGCAAATCCGTAGGCGCGAAAATAGACTTTAAAGTTGACGGAACGGACAAAGCTTTCACCGTATTTACGACCCGCTGCGATACGCTTTTCGGCGCTACCTACTGCGTTTTGGCGCCCGAGCACAGGCTTGTGGACGAAATTACAACGCCCGAACAAAAATCAGAAATCGAAGCCTATAAAAAGGTTTGCGCAAGCAAGTCGGATATGGAGCGCACCGAACTTAACAAAGAAAAAACCGGCGCGTTCACGGGAGCATATGCCATTAACCCAGCAAACGGTAAAAAAATGCCAGTATATATTTCCGATTACGTCCTCACCTCTTACGGCACTGGCGCGATTATGGCTGTACCTGCGCACGATACGCGCGACTATGACTTTGCAAAAAAATTCAATATTCCCGTTATCCCCGTGCTTGAAGGCGGCGACGTTTCAAAGGAAGCCTATACGCAGGACGGACTTCATATCAATTCCGACTTTTTGAACGGCTTAAACAAGCAACAAGCTATCGAAAAAATGCTTGTCTGGCTTGAAGAAAATAAACTCGGCAAAAAGGCAGTAACATATAAGCTCCGAGAATGGATATTCGCGCGTCAGCGCTACTGGGGCGAACCGTTGCCCGTAATTCACCTTGAAAACGGCGAAACGGTTGTACTTGAAGACAGCGAACTACCCCTTGTTCTGCCCGAAATGAAAGATTACAAGGCGCGCGGCGGGAACGCCCCGCTTGAAAACGCGCAGGACTGGGTAAACGTTACCGTTAACGGTGTTAAGGGAAAGCGCGAAACAACCACGATGCCCGGTTCGGCGGGTTCAAGCTGGTATTTTTTGAGGTACTGCGACCCGCACAACGATAAAGAGTTTGCAAATTACGAGCTTTTGAAACACTGGATGCCCGTAGACTTTTATATGGGCGGTAAGGAGCATTTGGTCGGACACCTGCTCTACTCGCGTTTCTGGAACAACTTTTTGTTTGACAAAGGTTTGGTTCCTTATAAAGAGCCGTTTAAAAAGCTTGTGCATCAGGGGCTGATTTTGGGCGAGGACGGCAATAAAATGTCAAAATCGCTGGGCAATGTTATTAACCCCGATGATATAATCGAAAAATTCGGCGCCGACGTTTTGAGAATGTACGAAATGTTTATGGGCCCGATAACCGACAACAAGCCTTGGTCTACGGCTAATATCGAGGGCGTTAAGAAGTTTATCGACAGAATCCACCGCCTTTACTGCGAGCTTACGGTTATTTCCACCGCGCCGAACAAAAATCTTGAAAAAATTTACCACCAGACCGTTCAAAAGGTTACCGACGACTACGAAAACGTTAAAATCAATACGGCAATTTCGCAAATGATGATTTTCGTTAACGCGGTTTACAAGGAAATTTCAGACGGAAACAGCTTCCCGTTTGAATACGCGGAAGGACTGATAAAACTGCTTAACCCCGTAATTCCGTTTATTACCGAAGAAATATGGACTACGGTTTTGGGGCATAAAGGCACTATCGCTTACGAAAAGTGGCCGGCTTACGATATATCGAAATGCGGCGAGGATATGTTCGAATACGCCGTACAGGTCAACAGCAGAATTAAGGCAAAAATTACCGTTCCCGCGGATATTCCCGCAAACGAAATCGAAGAGCTTGTCAAAAAACACGCGGAAATTGCGCCGTTTTTAGAGGGCAAGCAAATCAAAAAGTTTATTCTCGTACCAAGAAGACTTATAAATATTATCGTTTAAATAATAAAGTCGGGCAAAACAGTTTTGCCCGACTTTTAACCCCCCCCCCCGCGCAGACTGCATTTTTTGCAGTCTGCACGGGGGTTAATATTTTTTTACAAATTAAAGAGTTTCAAGCACGGTTACAACGTCGCCGACGGTTTTAAGCGTGGTTATCTTATCGTCGGGGATAGTTTTGCCCGTTTCGTCCTGTAAAGCCATTAAAAGCTCGAATACGTCCAAAGAGTCCGCTCCCAAGTCCTTTATAATTTCGCTTTCAAGAGTAACTTTATCCTTAGAAATGCCAAGCTGGTTTGCAAGAATTTCTGCTACCTGTTCAAACATAATTTGTAAATCTCCTTTCACTTTGGTTAAATTTTATAAAAATATTAAAGCATTGTCAAGTCAATTCGCTTGTTTTTTAACTTGCTTTAATGAAAGCCCTATTCTCTGTTTTTGCTTATCAAGGTTAATAATAACCGCCTTTACCTGCTGACCTACTTTAAGCACGTCCGAAGGATGTCTTATAAATCTGTCGGTTATTTCGGAAATATGCACAAGTCCGTCCTGATGCACGCCTATATCCACAAACGCGCCGAAGTCGGTAACGTTGCGCACGGTGCCCTCAATTTCCATACCTACGGATAAGTCCTCTATGCCCAAAATATCGCGGCGGAGCTGTCTTTGCGGCAAATTGTCGCGGATATCTCTGCCAGGTTTTACAAGCTCGGCAATAATGTCTTTCATTGTTGCAACGTCAAGCCCGCACTCCTGCGCTGCCTTCGCTTCGCCGTATTCATTTACCTTTGCGGCAAGCTCGGAAAGCCGTTTTTCTCTCACGTCCTCATCGGTGTAACCGAACAGCGCAAGCAGTTTTTCGGCTTTTTTATAGGATTCGGGGTGAACCGCTGTGTTATCCATAATATTTTTACCGTCGGGAATACGCAGGAAGCCCGCGCACTGCTCATACGCCTTTGCGCCAAGCTTAGATACCTTCAAAAGCTGGTTGCGCGACGTGAATTTGCCGTTTTCCTCACGGTATAAAACGATATTTTTTGCTATACCGCTGTTAAGTCCCGCGACGTATTTCAAAAGCGAAACGCTTGCGGTATTCAAATCAACGCCGACGCTGTTAACGCAGTCTTCCAAAACCCCGCCCAAAACACCGTCAAGACGCTTTTTGTCCATATCGTGCTGATACTGTCCTACGCCTATCGATTTGGGGTCTATTTTAATAAGCTCGGCAAGCGGGTCCTGCAATCTTCTTGCAATCGATACCGCCGAACGCAGTGTAACGTCGAAATCGGGGAACTCCTCCACCGCGAGAGGGCTTGCCGAATAAACGCTGGCGCCCGCTTCATTGACAACCGCATATGCAACGGGGCGGTCAACCTCTTTCAAAAGCTCGGCAACGAAAATTTCCGTTTCCTTACTCGCCGTGCCGTTTCCTATGGAAATTATATCCACGTTATGCTTTGCAATAAGCCCTTTGACAATCTGCTTTGCTTCTTCAATCTTATTTTTGGGCGGAACGGGATAAATAACGCCCGTATCCAGCACCTTACCGGTTTCGTCAACAACCGCTACTTTACAGCCGGTACGGTAACCGGGGTCAAGCCCCAACGTTACTTTTCCCTTTACGGGCGGCTGCAACAACAGAGGGCGCAGATTCACTTCAAACATTTTTATTGCCTGCTCGCTCGCTCTGTCTGTTAAAATTGCGCGGACTTCGCGCTCAATCGAGGGCTGAATAAGCCTGTCGTAACCGTCGTCCGCCGCCTCGGTTATAAGGTTTGCGCAGTCGCCGCTGCTGTGAACGTATTTCGCACAGCAAACGCGTTTTGCGATGTCGGGGTCGAAATAAATCTTGACTTTAAGACATTCCTCTTTTTCGCCGCGGTTAACCGCAAGAATTCTGTGGTTTTTGATTTCGGGAATGAGTTCAGCGTAGTCCGCATACATTGCGTAGGTGCCTTTTCCGTCGTCCTTGACCATTTTAACCTGCATTTCGCCGTGGTTTTCCAAAAGCGAACGCAGTTTTTTACGAAGCTCGGCATTGTCGGAAATAATTTCCGCAATTATATCCTTTGCGCCGTTTATTGCGTCAGTAACTGTCGCAACGCCCTTTTCTTCGTTTATGTAATTTTCGGCTTCCTTGTAAGGGTCGCCCTCCTGAGCCAGAATAAATTCCGCAAGGGGCTGTAAACCTTTTTCAATTGCAACGGAAGCGCGCGTCTTTTTCTTCTGCTTGAAAGGACGGTAAACGTCCTCAATTTCCGTCATCGTCTGCGCACCGTTTATAGCCGCCTGAATTTCCTCCGTCATTTTGCCTTGCTCTGTTATAGCGTTGGCAACCTCCTGCTTGCGCTTTTCAAGATTTTTCAGATATTCGTATCTGTCGTTAAGCGCACGCAGTACCTGGTCGTCAATCGCGCCCGTCATTTCCTTGCGGTAACGCGCGATAAACGGAATTGTGTTGCCTTCGTCCAGAAGCTTTAAAATGTTCTGAACGTGGTCGGCACGGAGTTTAAATTCATCGGTTAACTGTTGTGAAATTTCCATACTATCTCTTTAAACCTTTTAAAAATGTTTTTTGTTCATCGGAAAGCCTGTAACTTTCGCAAGCCTTCTGTATTGCTTTGTTATGAGTTTTTTTATCGAAAAAATCGCCCTCTGCGTTCGCTTTTAAAAATTCGACCGTATCGTTGTAGAATTTTATAAGCATTTCAGCTATTAGCCACGCCGCCGCCATATGCACATAATACAAATCCGTATCAATATCTTCCTGCAAAATGCTTAAAATCTGTTGTAAGTACTTTTCTTCCACATAAAAATGCAAAAGCGTAGTAAGCGCAAACCGCTGATAAAATTCACCGCCGTTATCCAAATAAGAATATATGTAAGGCAGAAATTCGTCTTTGTGCTTTTCTACGCATTTCGGCGCAAAACAATCGCAGGTCGCCCAGTTATCTATAAGCGGAACGCATTTATCGACGTATTTAATAAACTGTCCGTAAGGCAAAAGCGCAACTGCGGAAAGCTTTACAAACGTCACTTCGTAAAATTCGTCGGGAAAAGTCAAAAGCGTTTCAACTTCGTCTTTATACTTTTTGGCAAGCTTTCTTAAATCTGGAACGCGCACGCCCAAAACGTTTATACTATCGTTTTTTAACAGCTTTTTATGAAAAGCGAGATAGCTTCCGTCCGCAAGCGCGTCAAGCTCCCGCAAAAATTCCTGATAGTGTATCAAACCATTCCTCTTTTGAAAAACGCGTGTTGGCGGGGCTTGTGGAAGGCATTTTTTTATATTGCACTTTAATACCCGCAAACCGCTTTTCGAAAATGGAAAAAGCCGTACCGCCGTTAATCATTATAAAACTTATTTTCGAGTTTTGCAATAGCTTTTCGATATCTGCCGTTTTAAAATTTTTTATAGTTGAATCCTGCGAGCCGACGATTTCGCACTCGGTTACGATATCCCAAAGCGCAATATTTCTGCGGTATAAGAACTGTTTTTTGCCTTCGGTGTCCCCGGGAACGTCTTCCCCGAAAAACCCGCAAACCGTTTTCCAGAATTTGTTTTGTTTGTTTCCGTAATAAAATTCAATCTGCCGGCTTTTAACCGACGGAAAACTCCCCAAAATAAGCAGTTTGCTGTCTTTATCGTAAACGGGTTCAAATCCGCGCTTTATCTCGCCCATTATAACGGCTTGTCCACCGCGCCGATAAGCGCAACGGCTTTGTATTTATCGTTAAAGTTAACGTCAATCGCGTCAAGCACATCGTTTAACGTAACGGAAGAAATTTTATTAACTCTTTCCTCGAAGTTATAAACTTGTCCGCGGTACAAAAGCTCTTTACCGAATAAAAGCATTTGCGAGCTTGTGCTTTCCTGCGCGAAAATCTGCGAGGATATAAGCTGTTCCTTACCGCGCAAAAATTCCTCTTCGGAAATATTTTTCTTTCTCAAATCGTTAAGGCAGTTATAAATCGCCTCTGCGGACTGCTGATATTTTTCGGAGTTAACGCCCGCATACACGGCAAGCGTGCCCGTTTCGCAATAGGTCGATATATACGAATAAACCGTATAGGCAAGACCTAATTCCTCTCTGACGGTCTGAAACAGGCGCGAGGACATACTTCCGCCCAAAATCGCGTTCATAATCTGCGTTGCGTCAAAAAGCCCGTCATAGCGTTTTACGGACGGATAAGCTATGCCTATATGCACTTGCTCGATATCCTTTGTTTTGAAAAGCGACTGCGCTTTTAAATCGACCTTGACGTCCGTTTTACAGCAACAGCATTTCGGCATATCACCAAAGTATTTTTCAACCATTTCTTCCGCTGCGTTCACATCAATATTGCCCGCCATGGAAATAACTATATTGTCCGAGCAGTACCGCTTTTGCATATAGCTTTCTATGTCTGCATTGGTGAAGCCTTCAACGTTTTTGCGTGGCCCTAAAATATTTCTGCCGTAACCCCTTTCGCCGTAAAACGCGCGTGAAAGCGTATCAAGGCACAAATCGTCGGGCGTATCCTCGTTCATATTGATTTCTTCGATTATAACGCCCTTTTCGCGCGCAAGCTCGTCCTCGGGGAAGGTGCTGTTCAAAAACAAATCCGCAAGAATTTCAAACGCTTCCTGCGCGTGTCCCGTTGTGGACTTAGCGTAATAACAAGTTATGTCCTTACCCGTAAACGCATTCATCTGCGCGCCTATCCTGTCCATTTCGTCCGATATCTGATATGCTGTGCGCTTTTTAGTGCCTTTGAACATCATATGCTCGATAAAATGCGAAATACCGTCCTCTTTATCGCTTTCCACAGACGCGCCCGTATGCACGAGTATGCCCATTGTAACGGACATAAGTCCGGACATTTGGTTTACAACAAGTTTTAAGCCGTTATCCAATTGTTTAAAATGTATCATCATTCTCCTAAATTGTGAGAAACCGCAGCGGTTTTAAGCCCGTTTTCTCTTATGTAAGTTAATATCTTCGGAAGAGCTTCAACCGTTACGTCCTTAGGGTGCATAAGAATGAACTCTCCGTTTTTTAAATTTTGGGTAGCGCGGTTAACTATAACGTTAACGTCCTTATCGCGCCAGTCGATAGTATCTCTGCTCCACATTATAACACGCATATCAAGCTGAGCGCAAGCGGACAGCGTATCTTCGCAAAAAGCGCCCGAAGGCGGAGCGAAAAGTTCTATTTTTTCACCGCAAATCATTTCAAGAATTTTAACGCTGGGACGGATTTCTTCCAGATTCGCCTCATAACCCATTTTGGAATGGTCTTTATGAAAATATCCGTGACTGCCCAGCTCGAAACCGCGGCTGTAAATTTCTCTTACGCAGTCAACGTTATCGTCCGCCCAGCAGCCGCCTATAAAAAACGTTGCGGTTGCCCCGTATTCGTCGAGAATATCCATAATTTTTTTTACGTTTTCAGTGTTTTCGTACACGTTGAACGTAAGACTTACCGCGTCGCTGTCTTCCTTTCCGCCGTAATACAGATTTGTATTTTCATACGAAACCGCCGCCGCGCTTCCGCTGAAATAGCCCACAAGCGACACCGCAAGCACGACAACCATTAAAGCGCAGTTTGTTAAAACCGAAAAAAATTTGCCTTTCTTCAAATTAGTTTACCCCTAAAACGAAATACTATTTATATTTTATTACGCTTTAAGGCTTAACTTGACTATTTAAGCTTAATAAATGTAACCCCCGTTTCGCCCTCGCCGTATTTTCCGAGGCGGAAGCTTTCAACGTTTTTGTGCCTTTTAAGGTGCTCGGCTATAGCTTTTTTCAGCTTGCCCGTGCCCACGCCGTGTATTACCTTTATTTCTTCCAAATTATCCGTAACCGCACCGTCAATAAAATTATCGACTTCGTACAACGCTTCGGGAACGGTCATTCCCAACACGTTAATTTCAAGTATCGGCTGGGTTTTCGGCAAATTTTTAACAACCTTGATTTTATCGGGCTTGTTCGTCTTTACGGGTTCGCCGATAATTGAAATATCCGAAATTTTAACGTGCATTTTCAGACTTCCGCAAGCGACCTCCGCCTCGCCCTTTTTGGGTGAAAAGCTTACAACCTGTCCTCGGCTGTCCATAGGCTTGATATACACGTTTTGCCCGATTTTTAAATTTTCTGCTGTCGCCTGAACGTATTCGGCAACTTGCGCTCGCTCGTTTTCTTCGTTGTAAGCGACGTCCTGCAATTTATTTTTTAAAGTTCTTGCAGCAATAAGGTCGGCTTGCGAAAGCTCCGCCTTTTTAAAAATTTCCTCAATCTGCGCAAGCATTTCTTCGGCTTGTTCGGTTCGCTCGGCTACAATTCTTCTGCTTTCGCTTCTTGCCGAGCGGTTGATTTTTTCCTTTTCTTTATTAAGTTCTTCAATCTGCGCGTTGATTTTTTTAAGTTTTTCCCGCCATTCAAGCTCCATTCCGCTTATTTCTGCAAGTCTGCGTTCGGCCTCGATACGGCTTTCTTCGGCTCGGCGGACTACGTTCTCAAAGCTTCTTGCCCCCTCGGAAAGATATCCCTCGGCAGATTTTAAAATTTCCGCGCTCATTCCCAGCCTTCTTGAAATAGCAAGCGCGTTGCTTGCCCCCGGTAAGCCGATTTTTATGCTGTAAAGCGGTTTTAACGTGTCGGAATCAAACTCCATACTTGCGTTTTCTATGCCGTTAACCGTGTACGCAAACTCCTTTAACGGCGTAAAATGCGTGGTAACAATACCCTTTGCTCCGCAATCAAGCAAGTGCTTTACGACCGCCTTTGCAAGCGCCTGGCCCTCGTCGGGGTTGGTTCCGCCGCCAAGCTCGTCAATTAAAATAAGGCTTTTACCGTCCGCATTGTTGCAGATGTCTATAACGTTGACTATATGCGATGAAAAAGTCGAAAGGCTTTCTTCAATGCTCTGGCTGTCGCCGACGTCGCAGAAAACGCCGTTGAAAACCGCAACCGCACTGCCCTCCGCCGCGGGAATAAACAACCCGCAAGCCGCCATTAAACAAAACAGCCCAGTCATTTTAAGCGTAACCGTTTTTCCGCCCGTATTCGCGCCAGAAAGCAGTAAAAAATTGTAATCTGCCCCAAGTTCAACCGACACGGGCACAACCTTGTCCTTATCGATAAGCGGGTGTCTGCCCTTGATAATATTGATATAACCGCGGTTGTTGATTTTCGGCTGAACGCATTTCAGCGAATAACAGTATTCCGCACGGGCATACAGCCCGTCAAGCTCGGCAAGAATTTCCGCGTCGGTTTGCAGTTGCGCCGACATTGCACCCAAACGTTTGGAAAGCGAGCGCAAAATTGCTTCTACTTCTTCTTTTTCGTCTATGGAAAGCGCAATTAACTCGTTGTTTAGTTCAAGCACGTATTCCGGTTCGATAAAAAACGTTGCGCCCGTTTTGGAACGGTCATGAACGAACCCGCGGACGCGGCTTTTGTGCTCCGCCTTTACAGGGATAACGTATCTGTCGTTTCTGATTGTGACAATTCCGTCCTGCAAATATTCCGCGTCTTTACCCGAAACATACTCGGAAAGTTTAGAACGTATTCTCTCATTTAAATTTTTTATCCGCTGTCTTATTGTATAAAGTCTGTCGCTTGCAAAATCGCTTACAGCATCGGGCGAAAGAATTTTATCCGTTATATCGTCTTCAAGATTTTTATCAAAGTAAATTCTTGCGGTAAACTGCCTTATCAGCGAAATTTCTTCATCGCTTATCCTTTCCACGCTTTCATACGCAACTCTTGCGGAACGCAAAAGCGCGGCGGCGTTCAGAAGTTCGCCGCAGGACAGCGCAGAGCCTTTTTCTGCGCGCTTTAACTCGTCCGTCATTTCCGCAAACTGCTCTATTTTGCCCGCGCCGTAAGTATATAACAGCTTATCGCACTCGTAAGTCAGCGCAAGCCTGCGCTTTACTTCGGTTAAATCGGCGGAAGGCACACAGCATTTTATTAAAGCTTTACCGCTTTCCAGCGCGGCGTATTCGGCAACCTGCGATAAAATTTTATTAAGTTCTAATTTTTCTATACTTTTTTTGTCCATATAATTCAATTATTCAATGGGTTTTGCGGTGTGTCCGCGTGTGTAACCGCCGTTGAAATGCCGTTTCAGTTTTTCAATATCCGAAATTGATTTGAACAGCTCGGCGGGATTTTCTTCAAGCGTAGCGTCGATAAGCGTTCCGCTGAAATTCTGCGCCGAAACAAGGTCTGCGCAGTTATAGACCTCGAAACGGCAACTATCCGTGCATTTGTATCTGCGCAAGGGGAATTTTCTGCCGTTTTCATCCGTTAATGTGTAAATTTTGCGCTTATCGCAGCTGTTGCACTTTTTTTCAAACGGACAGTAAATCAAATCCATAACCTTTATATTGCCCGCAGTAAGATAAAAAGTGTTTTGCGTTGAAAGCGGTTGCGCTTCCTCCGCCGTTAATTCTTTTGACAACACAATATATTTTGCATTGCAAAGCGCAATATCCGCGCTGTTTGAAAAATTAAGCCCGCAACCAGCAAACAGCGGTTTATTCAATTCTTCCGCAAGCTTAAAGCCGTATATTCCGTCGCAGTAAATTCCGTCGAATTTTTCAGTCAGCGGTTTAATTTTTTCAATTTCCGCGCCCGTAAGATAAGGCGGTAAAAATAAATATTTTTCGCCGTTGAAATTTTCTGTCAGTTTTTTAATATCCTCGGAAAAATCATTCAGCTTCAGAATGCCGATATCGGCGGAAATCACGTTCAAATCGGTGCAGATTACAGCCGTTTTTGCAGTTTTTGAAGCTGTTAACGCGGGATTTTCAAACTTTTTTGCAATTTGCGCGTTTTTATTCTTCGTAATTTTATCAAAATAACCGCTGAAAGCGTATCGCCGCAGAGCGTTCAGTTCGGAAGCAGGAACAAAAACGCCGTCCGTTTTAATTTGCCCGAACGTTACCTCAAACGGAAATTTATCTGTCTTTTTGAAGCAGTTTTTAATTTCTTCCACTGTCAAAGGACGCTTTTCAGCCCCTTCAAGCAGTTTTTCTCCGCAAAAGATACAATCGTTTACACCAATTTGCGCAATTTTACCGCATAAAAATTCGGCGGAAATTTCAACGGAAAGCTTTCTTGATTGCCCGTTCAGCCTTGAATTAAGCGCATTGTCGGTCGTTATAAATGCTTTATCGCCGTTTTTAAGCCGTTCACGGCAGTTAAGCGCAATTCCGCCCTTAATTTTACAAGCAAACGTAGCTCCGCCGACCTCTTTTCCGTTACGCAATACTTTAAAACCGTCGCCGACAGAAAAATTTTGCTCGGTTTTGATAGTAAATTTGCCGTTTTCAACCTTGATTACGCCTACAAATTCGCCTATATGTCCTTGAACCGACGAGGAAATAAAGTTTTTATCCTGCCCGAAAGCAAGTCCGCTTGTGTAATTTCCGCGGTTATACGTACGCTTTAAATCGCTTAAATCTGCCTGACTGCGCAAACCGCTTATAATATTTCTGTAATATTTTACTGCCGAAGAAACATACTCCGGGCGCCTCATTCTACCCTCGATTTTAAAGGAAAATACGCCTGCGCTTTTAAGCTTTTCAATATCCCCGCCGACGCTCAAATCGGAAAGCGAAAGTCTGTAAGCGTTTTCTTCGAAACCGCCGCGGTCAACAGAATATTTTTTTCTGCAAGGCTGTTTGCATCTGCCGCGGTTGCCCGAATTTCCGCCCGCGAACGATGAAAAATAGCACTGTCCGGAAAAGCATGTACAAAGCGCGCCCTGAACAAAAACTTCCGTTTCTATTATTTTTGCAATTTCCGCAATATCGCAAAGCAACGTTTCTCTGGCAAGAATTACCCTGTCAAAGCCGTATTCTTTGGCAAGCCGTGCGCCGTAAACATTGCAAACGCCCGCCTGCGTGGACAAATGCAGACAAATCTGCGGACAAATTTCCTTCAAAAATTTCCCGACGAAAATATCGGAAATTATAAGCGCGTCCGCTCCGCCGTTCCATGCGCCGACAGCGGAATTATAAAAGCTTTTAAGCTCGCGCTCTTTTATTAGCGTATTCATTGCAACGTAGACCTTTACGCCGAATAAATGCGCCGTTTTTACAATTTCGTTAAATTCCGCATCGTTAAAGTTTTCCGCCGAATTTCTTGCGGAAAACTGCTTTAAACCGAGATAAATTGCATCCGCGCCTGCGTTTATTGCCGCCAAAGCGCTGTTTTTATCGCCCGCAGGGGCTAATACTTCAGACATAGTACTATGCAAAACCGAATTTTTCTATAATTTGAGCCAAAGCTCCCTCGTTGTTTGATACCGAAACAAAGTCGGCTTCCGCTTTTAATCTATGGTCGGCGTTATTAACCGCAACGCCTACGCCCGCAACCTTTATCATAGGCAAATCGTTAAGATTATCGCCGGCCGCCACGGTTTTTTCAATAGGTATATTGTAATGCTCGGCAAGAAACTTCAACGCTTCGCCCTTATTGTCTGTTATATGGGAAATTTCAACTAGCACGCTTGCGCTGCACGTTACGTCGAATTTTCCGCCCAAACGCTTTTGCAGTTCGTTATACAGTCCGTCGCGTTCGTTTTTGTTAACCAAAACGGCGGCCTTCTGACAGAAAAGCTTTTCCTTTTCTACAAAATCGGATATTTTTCCGTCAATAAACTCCGCTTCAACTCCGACAATGCGCTCATATAGCTGTAAAAATTCATTATCTTTCGGAATATCCGTATATAAATCGTTATCGGCGTAAATGTTAACAGGGCGGTTTAATTCTTCAAGCGTGCGGCAGATTTCAACCATACTTTCATATGGCATACCGCTACGCTTTATAATTTTTCCGCTTTCTATATCGGCAATTACAGAACCTTGATATGCAATTACAATACCTTTTAACCCTAATTCCCGCACCCGCGGCAATATAGAGCACAACATTCTGCCAGTACATACGGCAAATATTCCGCCGTTTTCAACATATCCGTTTATAGCCGACTTAACTGCGGGCGGAATTTGCTGATTATCGTCAATCAGCGTTCCGTCAAAATCGGATACTATTAGTTTACAGTTCAATTTCCTCATAAGTTTTCTTCTAAATAAAGTTTGATTTTTTCAGCCTGAGCGCGGCTTATTCCCTCAACCGCGGCTAAATCCTCTACGCTTGCGCTTATAATTTTATCCAGCGTGCCGAATTTTTCAAGCAAAGCCATTCTTCTTACCTTGCCCACTCCGTCGATTTCCGTCAAAACGCTTTGCAGATTGCGTTTGGAATGTAAATTTCTGAAATAGGTTATAGCAAATCTGTGCGCCTCGTCGCGTATTCTCTGCAACATTTTCAGCGAATAATCACGGTGCGGTATTTTTATACTTTCAGCGGAATTTAAAGTAAAAACTTCTTCCTCGCGCTTGGCAAGCGAAACAAGCTCTATACCGCGCACGCCCATTCCGTCAAAAATTTCTTTAACGGCGGAAAGCTGTCCCTTGCCTCCGTCAATTATAATTAAGTCGGGCTTAGGAAATTTATCTTCTTCTTCGGAACCGAGCTTTTTAAGCCTGCGGGTTAAAACTTCCTGCAAGGATGCAAAATCGTCAGCGCCCTCAACGGTTTTTATTTTAAACCTGCGGTAGCTGTTTCTGTCCACTTCACCGTCTATAAAAACGACCATAGAACCGACCTTATCCACCCCGCTGATGTTTGAAATATCGTAGCATTCCATTCTGCGCGGGTAACGTTCAAGCCCCAGCAGCTCCTGCAAGCGCCTGCACGCGTTCACAGTCATATCGTCCTTGTGCTTTATTTTATCAACGGATTTTTCAAGATAATCTTCGGCGTTTTGCTTTGCCATTTTAAGTAAACGCGCTTTATCGCCCTGTTTTGCCAAAGTAATCTCAACCGATTTGCCGAATTTCTCTTTAAAATAGTTCTGCAAAAGCTCTTTTTCACAAACCTCTTCGGTAATAATTTCTGAAGGCAGTTCGCGGTTGGAATAATACTGAATAATAAAGCTTGTAAGCGCTTCACCGTCGTTCAAATGCGCCTCGTCCAAAGCGAAGCTCGTACCGCCCTGCATAATTCCCTTGCGCGTAACGAGGATATTAACGGCGGAATAAAGATTATTCGTTGCGTATGCGATAATATCCGCGTCGATACAGCGGTTAAGCGAGGTTATACGCTTAGCTTCGAGTTTTGAAAGCATTGCAAGCTTATTTTTATAGTCAAGCGCAAGCTCGAAATTTTCGTTTTCGGCGGCGGAAATCATTTTCTGCTTTAACAGCTCTTCCGCCTCTTTATAGTTTCCGTCAAGAAAATTCAAAGCTTTTTTGACCTGCTCGCCGTAAGCTTCCGCGCTGACCTTTCCCGCGCAAGGCGCGGTGCATCTGCCTATGTGATAGTTAAGGCACTCCCTCTTTTTGCCCGTGGTCTGCGTTCGGCACAAGCGCACGCTGAACGTCAGCTGTAAAGTGTCAAGAATATCCTTGCAGTTAATTCCGCCCATAAACGGTCCGAAGTATCTGCAACCGTCCTTTTTTATTTTGCGCGTAATATAAAAATTCGGAAATTTTTCCCGCATATCCGCTTTTATATACGGATAGGTTTTATCGTCCTTTAATAAAATGTTATATTTGGGCTTGTACTTTTTGATTAAATTGTTTTCAAGCGCAAGCGCGTCTATTTCAGAATTGGTTATTATATAGTTGAAATCTCTGATATTTTCAACCATTTTCATTACTTTTTCGGGCTTGGCGGTATTATGGAAGTATTGCCGAACCCGATTTTTCAGCACCCGCGCTTTTCCGACGTATATTATGTTTTTGTACCCGTCCAGCATTATATAAACGCCGGGGCTTTCGGGCAAAAGTTTAAGTTTTTCGGAAATAATGTCCATAACCGTTTAAATTATAGCACTTATGCTGTTTTTTTGCAATATTTATTTACTGCAAATTAAAAAGGTCCCGCCGCAAAGCAAGACCTTTTTATTATTTACTGTATTTAATTTTTGTGAACGCCCGCGCAAGCCTTAACCGCATCGGGTATGTCGTCTAACACTGTAATCAAATCGGTAACTTTTGAGCATTTGTTTGCCGCGTCGTAATAGAATACGCTTGCATCGGTATCGAAAGTCTGGTTAAACTTGTTCTGATTAGTTACGGCTATTGTTCTGTCGGTTACGATTGTTACATAGGTTGAACTTGTCGGCTGAATTGTATCGAACTTACAGTTAAATACCTTTGCCGCGCCGTTCAGCGAGCCTTCGCTGACGTTATCAATCTTTGCGCCCGTTTCCGCCTTTGATTCAATGGGGTTTTTCGCGTTCTTGAAATAACAGTATTCAACAAGCGCATACGCCCCCGCACGCAGGGACAGGCAAGTATCGGTGGTTCCCTCGTAATAGTTGTTGTACATATGCATATTCGCCTGTCTGCCGAGCGGAAGCCTTGCTTTACAGCCCTGATAATAATTGTGGTGGAAAGTCACGTTTGCGGTTTTATGTCCGCCGCCGCCGCCAATTAAGCCCGTTTTATGCGTTTCTTTATAATGGTTATACGCAATGGTTATATAAGCGCATTTTTTGAAATCGGTAGAACCGTCTCCGTCGCCCTTATCCTGCTCATTGCAAACGTCCCAGTAGTTTTTGCCTTCTTCAAAAGTGCAGTGATGCAACCATATTCTGTTTGAATCAAAACCGTCGAACGTGGTCGAGTTCGTGTTGCCCTCGAAACTGCACGCGTCCTCGTTATAATCGTCAAACGTAAGATTTCTTACCTCAATCGATTCAGCGTATTTCCACGTTATGCCCCACTGGAAAAGCCCCGCGCTTGTTCCTATACCTTCAAGCGTAACATTCTGCGCAAATTTGCCTGAGGTTGAACCCGTACCCACAGGACAGTTATTCCAGCAGGAATCGAATTCCTTCTTTTCACCGTTATCATAGTTCATATACCCCAAATCATAAAGCCCGTCAAGCGCACTGCAACCGTTGTTTGCGGGGTCGGTATTTAAGGTATTGAAGCCCAAATTGATAAGTTCCTGCATGGTGTATTTTTTAGCTTCAAGAGTGTTGCCCTTTATACTCGGCGTATTATCTATAATATAATCGGCTGTTACAGGTTTTTTACCGTAGGAAATACTGTTCCACGTTGCGGCTTTAACCATATCCAAAACTCTGATAATAACGGGTTTTGTGCTTTTGGGCACAGCCAGCAAAATTTCAATCAAGCCCGTATAGGTCTTGCCCTCTATCGTGGCTTTAACCGAGTTTTTCGTCGCATCTGAAACATAGATAATCAGCGCGCCGCTTTTGGGCGTACCGTCGTTTTTATATCCACCTACTCCGTCCGCATATACATTGTTGCCCGCGCTTGCATCAAAATGCGCATAACCCGAGCGGTCGTATGCGGTAACGGTAACGTTTTGCGTAACAATTCTTCCGCCCGCCTCGATTTTAAGCGTATAATTACCTGCCTTTAAGCCTACAACGTCCGCGCGTATTTTATTTGCCGATATTTCGCGCACCAGCTCGCTGTCTATCTGAGTGAAAGAAGCCGCACCGCTTTCACTCTTGTAAGAAACTTTATAGTCGCTGACCCCGCTTAATTTATTGAATTCCAGATAAGCGCCTTCGTCATACCCGCCGAATGCAGATATATTTATGGTAGTGCTTGAAATCCACTTTGCGTAGAAAATTTTGTTTCCGCTGTCGGTTTTGGAAATTTCAGTCACTTCCACACCCGAAAAATCAGCGTTTGCATACCAGCCGATAAAATTGTATTCGGCTTTTGAGGGAGCGGGCAATGCCGCGCCCGTTCCGTAAACATAGCTTTCTAAATTCTGCGCTAACGTTCCGCCGTTCAGTTCAAGCGTAACCGTATACGTTTTAGGCGTCCATTCGGCGTAATAAGTAAGGGCGCCCGACTTATCCGCAGTAATTTTATCAACTGCAACGTCGGTTAAATCGGCTTTAACGTGCCAGCCCGCAAAATCGTAATAATCTTTCTCGGGCACGGGCAAAAGCGTTTCCACGCCTTCCTGATAGGTTGTAATATCCTCCGAAAGAGTACCGCCGTTCAGTTCAAGCGTTAATTTGTGGTTTATTCCGTTCCAGCGCGCCCAAAACGATTTGTCGCCCGAATCGGTACTTGTTACAGCGGTAACTTTATTTCCGCCGTTTTGACTGTCGTACCAACCGTCAAACACAAAATGCGCCTTTTCGGGCGTAGGCAGGGTTGCGCCCGTACCGTAAGTGTATCCGGTTAAGTTTTCCGCAACCGTACCGCCGTTAAGATTTAAAGTTACCGCAAACTTTTTCGGCGTCCACTTTGCGTAAAATATTTTATTGCCCGTTTCGTCTGCGGAAATTTTAGTAACGGCTTCGCCGTCGGAAAAATCAACTGCCCTGTACCAACCGTCAAAGTCGTAATTTTCTTTTGTCGGCTCAGGCAAAACGGTTTCGGTTCCCTCTTTATAATTGGTTAAATTATCTGAAAGAGTTCCGCCGTTCAAAACAAGCGTTACCTTGGGGTCTTTCGAGCCGCCGAACAGTCCGCCAAAGACGTCGCAGGCGGTCATTCCCATAAGCGCAACAGCAAGAAAAACTGCAATTAATGCTTTAAAGAATTTTTTCACTATAATCACCCATTATATTTTATTATCATTATATAACAAAAAGTGTAAAAAATCAACAGTTTTAAAGTGAAAAAATGAAAAATCAGTAACAAAAGTTACCGCTTTTCAATATCCTAAAAATTCAACGCCTTTAAGCATTACGTCGTTGACCGTATCGTTTACAAGACTGTAAAAAATAATTTTACCCTGCCTTTCGCTCTTTACTATGCCGAGATTTTTCAACAGTCTAAGCTGATGCGAAACCGTCGTCTGGTTAATATCGAGAACGCGCGATAAATCAGTTACGCACATTTCGGATATTGCCAGCGCGGAAAGCATTTTCACACGCGTATGGTCGGCAAAAATAGAAAAAAAGCAAACAATACTGTCAAGCACGTCGCCGTCGGGAACGTATTCTCTTATCAAATCTTTTGTGCGTCTGTCTAAAAGCATCAAATCCTGCATAAACGCCCTCCATACCAAAATTATAGCGGGTTATATGCTGATATGTCAAAACGTTATAATGACGTATACTGTCACAATTTGACTTAGTTTGTCGCTTTTGGTTTTACGCGTCAAAATGCGCTTTACTTGCTCTCGATTTCGGTTACGGAATATCCCGCGTCGGTAACAAGCGCGGTGATTTCTTCGTTTGAAACATCTTCGCGGCTTCTTATAACTGCAATCTTCTTTTTGAGTTTAACGTCAACGGAAACAACGTTTTTAGCCGTTAAAAGCTTATCTTCAACACGTTTTGCGCAGTGTTCGCAGCACATTCCTTCGATATGCACGATTTTTTTCATAAATTTATCATCCTTTACAAATTTTTTATTTTTATATAAAAGCAATCTTAACGCGTTGCCCACAACAAATAACGAGCTTAAACTCATACACAGCGCGGCTAACCACGGCTGGAACGAAAAGCCCAGCGGTGAGAACGCGCCCGCCGCAACGGGAATCATTATTACGTTGTAGAAAAACGCCCAGAAAAGATTTTCCTTGATATTTCTTACCGTCGCGCGGCTTAAATCGAAAACGGTGTCAAGCGTTCGCAAGTCTTCGCTTACAAGCACCACCCCCGCCGAATCGATTGCAACGTCCGTTCCGCTGCCCATTGCGATGCCGACGTCGGCTTGCTTCAACGCCGGAGAATCGTTTATTCCGTCGCCGACCATTGCCACACATCCGCCCGCCTTTTGCAGATTTACAACCGCGTTCAGCTTATCTTCGGGCATAACTTCCGCAAGGAAATCGTCTATGCCCACGCTTGAAGCCACCGCCTGCGCTGTTTTCTGCCCGTCGCCGGTAAGCATAGCAACCCGCATATTGCGCGCACGCAACATAGCAACTGCTTCCTTACTGCCCTCCTTCAAAGTATCGGCAACCGCAATCAGCGCCAGAACCTTTTGGGAATTTGCAAGATATATTACAGTATTGCCCTTTTGCGAAAGCTCAGCTGCGGTTTCGCTTATTTCCTTTGCAATTTTAATATTTTTCAGCAATTTAACGTTACTGAGGTAATATTTTTCGCCGTCGTATTCCGCAACCGCGCCCTGACCGACGATATATTTGAAATTTGCAACTTCAAAACCGTCGCCCGCGTACTCGACAACGCATTTTGCAAGAGGGTGGTTTGAATTCTTTTCTATTCCGCAGGCAAGCTTTACCGCCCAGTCCTCCGCACAGCCGAAAGTCAGCACTTGCGTAACGCGCGGTTTGCCCTCGGTTAAAGTTGCCGTTTTATCTAAAAGCACCGCGTTAATCTGGCAGACCTTCTGTAAATTTTCCGCGTCTTTATATAGTATGCCCTGCGAAGCCGCTTTACCCGTCGCAGTCATAATTGCTACGGGAGTTGCAAGCCCCAGCGCGCACGGACAAGAAACCACCAGCACGCTTATTGCATAGGTTACGCTGTGTTCGGGCTTGACGGTACCGTCGATTAAAAGCCATATCAAAAACGTTGCAAGCGCAATAAGCACTACTACGGGAACAAATATTCCCGCTATTTTATCTGCAAATTTTTGTATGGGAGCTTTGCTTGCGCCCGCTTCACGCACCATATTTATTATTTTGGAAAGAGTGGTTTCCTCGCCGACGCGCTCCGCCTTTAATTTTATAAGTCCGCTTTTTACAAGCGCGGCGCTCGTAACGGCATCGCCCTCGACCACTTCCACAGGCAGACTTTCGCCGGTTATTGCGCACTTGTCTACAAAAGCTGTTCCCCAGACAATTTTTCCGTCCACGGGAATATATTCGCCTTGTTTTACGATAAGAATATCGCCCGCCTTGACTTCCTTTACGGAAACAACGCGCTGTTGTCCGTCAACCTCTAACGTTACGGTATCGGGCGCAAGCTTTAACAGCTTTTCAATTTCGTCGCCCGTCTTTTTCTTGGATTTTTCTTCAAGCCATTTGCCTATATCGACAAACACCAAAATCATTGCCGCAGACTCGAAATGCAAATTCATTGCGTTATGGTGCGGGTCTTTGCCCATAAAAATCAAAATTGTAAGCACCAACGAATAAATAAACGAAACGCCCGAGCCGAGCGCGACAAGCGTATCCATATTCGGCACTTTTTTAAATACCGCGACAACTCCATCTTTGAAATATCGGTAGTTAATGCCGATTATCACCGCAGAAAGAATTGCCTGATATAAAGCAAACCACCGCGCGCAACCGTCAACTTCGGGGTTTATAAACCACGGCACGGGCGCGCCGAGCATATGCCCCATTGATACGTACATTAAAGGCGCAAGCACACACACAGAAACGATAAAATTGATAAAGAGCATTTTATCGCGGCTTTTTTCCTTTTTATCCGACTGTTGCGACTGATTTTCGTTAAAAACTCCGTAACCGAGCGCCTTAACCGTTTCAAAAATTTTCGTTTCGGTTAAGAGGTTTTCGTCAAAATCGACTTTCATTGACTTGCCCATAAGACTGACTTCGCAAAGCGCCACCCCTTCAAGCTTGCCTACTGCACGCTCTATTCCCGATGAACACGCCGAGCACGTCATTCCAGTTACGCTGTATCTTTTTACCATATCTTTAAATAATTCCGTTTTTTGTTATTTTTAAATGCCGATAACATTATAAAGCCTAATTCCTACTTTGTCAATAGGAATTAGGCTAAATTATTTTAAAAATATTCTCAATGGAGTTTTTCAAAGAAATAGTTGTCTTTAAGCACTTTATCAAGACTTTCGCCCGAGCCGAGTGCCAAAAGCACCTTAACGGTTGCCATTTCAAAGCTTATATCGTACGCTGCCGTACACATTTCGGGAAGTCCGAGCGCGCTTTCATATATCCTTGCACAGCTGTCGATTGGCGCGATAACCACCGGAATACCGGCTTTTTTGCAGTAAACGAGGAATTTTTTGAAGTTTGCCTCCTCACCCTCGGTGCAGACAGTACCGCTGTGGTAAAGCTGAACCATAACCGCTTTGGGCTTGACTTCGGTAAAGCGGTAAAAGTCGAAATTCAGCAAAGAATGTGCCTGTATAGTCACCATATCCATACACAGCTTTTGCGCGGGACAAGTCTTTCTTTTAATTTTAAGCTGTTCAACCGCAGGATTTAACGCATTTGCATTATAAATAAATTTATCGTTTACAATTTCGCCGAAGTGAACTTTTAAAATACTTTCGTATTCTCCGCTTATCTGTGTTGCGGAAATTAGGCGGCTTGCAAGGTGAATTTTACAGTTTTCGTTGTAATTTTCAAAGCTTACGAACACTCCGCCGAAATCAACGCTTTGAATAAACGTAACAGCGCCCGCAAAATTTTCCACGCCGCGGCTCCTTTCGTCGTCAAGCGGATATAAAGCCGAAACAAACACCAAAGGTATTTGCAAATCGCAGAAAATCTGACTGAAAAGGTTGGCGGTAAAGCACAGCGTATCTGTGCCGTGCGTTAAAATTATTCCGTCATACTTTTCTTTATCTACTCCGCGCACGCAGTCGGCCATTTTTTCAAGGTCGGCGGGCTGGACGTTTTCGCTTAAAATATTCAGAGGGCGCAGTTCGTCAAACTGTACGGCATTGCCGTAACGCGCTTTATACATTTCGATAAGCACGCTTGAACTCTCGTGACGAAGACCTACGGTTTCCCCGCGGGAGCACGAACCTATTGTTCCGCCCGTAAAAATAACGCAGATTCTGTTCTTCATAACGTAAAAATTATAATTTTTATAAGCTTCCCACCGTTCTGGGGTACAAAAGTGTGTCGCGGATATTCTGAACGCCAGTTATATACATAATTATACGCTCGAAACCGAGGCCGAAACCGCTGTGCGGTACGCTGCCGTATTTGCGGGTGTCAAGGTATTCGGTATACGACTGCAACGGCATACCGCGCTTTGTCATTGCGGTTTTAAGGTTTTCCAAATCAACTTCGCGCTCGCTGCAACCTATAATTTCGCCTATACCCGGCACTAACAAATCGGTTGCGGCAACGGTTTTTCCGTCGGCGTTCTGCTTCATATAAAACGCCTTTATATCGGCGGGATAATCGGTGACGAACACGGGTTTTTTGAAATATTCTTCCGTTAAATATCTTTCGTGCTCGGTCTGCAAATCGCAACCCCATTCAACGGGATATTTAAACTCCTTACCCGATTTTTTCAGCACTTTTACCGCTTCGGTATACGTTATTTTGCCGAATTCGCTTGATAAAACGTGGTTGAGCTTATCAATTAACCCCTTTTCTATGCGTTCGTTGAAGTACGCAAGCTCGTCGGGGCAGTTGTCCATAACGTCCTTGATTATGAATTTTATAAATTCTTCCGCGATTTCTATAATATCGTGCAAATCGCAGAAGCAGACTTCCGGCTCAATCTGCCAGAATTCCGCCGCATGGCGCGTGGTATTACTGTGCTCCGCGCGGAAAGTGGGGCCGAAGGTGTAAATTTTACCTAACCCCATAGCCGCAACCTCGCCTTCAAGCTGTCCAGAAACGGTCAACCCCGCCTTTGCGCCGAAAAAATCGCCCGCATAATAGTCCTGCTCGCATTTAGCGTCCGTCTTCCACGGCTGAGTGGTCACGCGGAACATTTCGCCGGCGCCCTCGCAGTCGCTTCCTGTGATTATCGGCGTATGAACGTACTTATAGCCGTGCTGTTGGAAATATTCGTGTATGGCGAAAGCAAGGCGGCTTCTTACCGCAAAAACCGCCTCGAAATACTTTGTGCGAGGTCTTAAATGCGGTATTGTTCTCAAAAATTCAAGCGTGTGATGCTTTTTCTGCAAGGGATAGTCCTGCGGGCAACCGCCGAGCAGAGTTATTTTGCGCACGCTGATTTCATAGCCGTTTCTGTCGGACGAAACAAGCACGCCTTCAACCTGCAAAGCCGCGCCCACTACAAGCGCGGGCTTAACTTCGTTTTCGTCAAGACTGCCCTTTTCTATAACAAGCTGTATATTTCTAAGCGAGGTGCCGTCGTTCAGCTCTATAAACGCAACGCTTTTGGAATCGCGCCACGTTCTTACCCATCCGCAGACGGTAACAACGCCGTTCACGAATTTGTCGGCTTGTGCAAATAATTCTTTAACGTCAGTATGTTTCATTATTCTGCCTCCGTCAAAAAATACGGACTGCCCTTTAAGACAGTCCGCAAATTTCGTTTTTGTTAATTTTTCTCGTCTGTGGAAACTACCTGTACTTTATCGTAGTATCCGCAATTGCGGCAAACTTTGTGAGCCTCTTTCTGCATATGGCAATGAGGGCACTCAACCAACGTGGGCGCCGTTGCCTTGTAGTTTGCAAATCTCGTATTCGTTCTCTGTTTGGACTGTTTTCCCTTGGGTACTGCCATGTTTATACACCTCTTTTTTATCTTTATTTAGGTAACGTCAATACCTTTGCAGTCCTCTTTACAAAGTAAAATCTGGGGCTGGCTTATAAGTATTGCATCGTCAACGGCGGTCTTTAAATTAATTTTATAACCGTCGTAATCATAATTTTCATTGTCAGCTTCGGGCACGAACAGCACATTTTGCGTAAATACTACGTCCTTTTCGGCACTATTTAAACAATATGAACACTGTCCCGCAAGCTTGTACTTTATGGTAAGTTCTATTTCCACGGAATCGTCATCGAAAATTTCGTACTCGCCCGAAACGCAAACGTTCCCGTCAACCTTACACAAAGGTATCAGGCAACAGTCTTGCGGAGGAGCGTAATCAAAACCGAATTTTCCCGTTAACTTTCCGAGAGCTATAAGTCTTTTTACTTCAATTTCCATAACCTAAGCCGACTTTAAAATTATATTAAAGCAATATAGCTTTGTCAACTCATTTTGTTCCGCTTTTTTCAAGAATTTATTAAAACAATTAATAAATGTGCCTATTTTTTACAGAAGCGCCGCCGTTTCCCTTGCAATGACAAGCTCCTCGTTGGTGGGAATAATAAGCACCTTTACTTTTGAATTGCTCTTTGAAATTTCGCGTATGGAACCGTCGTTGGGGGCTTTGTTTGCCTTTGAGCTGAATTTAACGCCGAGGAATTCAAGCCCTTTGCACACGTCCTCTCTTACCTTGGGAGTATTTTCGCCTATGCCAGCGGTGAATACGATGCAGTCAAGACCGCCCATTGCCGCCGCATATGCGCCGATAAATTTCTTGGTCTGGTAAGCGAACATATCCAGCGCAAGCGCGCATCTTGCATTACCTTTCTTTGCGCCCTTGATTAAATCTCTGAAATCGCTTGAAACGCCCGAAATACCCGCAACGCCGCACTCCTTATTGAGGTATGTTATTACTTCCGAATGGGAAAGCCCTTTCTTCTTTGCAAGGAATTCTACCGCGGAAGCGTCAATATCGCCCGAACGCGTACCCATAAGCACGCCGGCAAGCGGCGTAAAGCCCATAGTCGTATCAATGCATTTTCCGCCGTTGACAGCCGTTATTGACGAACCGTTGCCCAAATGGCAGGTAACGATTTTCAAATCTTCGGGATTTTTGCCGAGGTATTTTGCCGCCTCGCCCGAAACGAATTTATGGCTTGTGCCGTGCGCGCCGTACTTTCTTACGCCGTAATTTTTATAATCGTCATATGCAATGCCGTACAAATATGCTTTTTCGGGCATGGTTGCATGAAAAGACGTATCAAAAACAAGCGCCATGGGCGTTTTGGGCATAACTTCCATACACGCGCGCAGTCCCGTAGCCGCCGCAGGGTTGTGCAGAGGCGCAAGCTCGAAGGTCTTTTCTTCAAGAGTTTGCAGAACTTCGGGAGTTACGAGCGTAGGCTTTTTGAAATATTCTCCGCTGGCAACAACTCTGTGACCTACCGCGCCGATTTCGTCCATTGACTTGATAACGCCGATTTCGTCGTCCTGCAAAGCGTCAAGCACAAGCTCGATTGCTATTTTATGGTTGGGCATATTCTGCTGATAGGTTTTTTCTATACCGTTACCCTTTGCTTTAAGCAAAGAGCCCTTGATACCTATCCTTTCGCAACCGCCCTTTGCAAGGACTTTTTCCGTTTGCATATCGATAAGCTGATATTTGAGCGAGGAGCTCCCCGCATTCACAACTAAAATTTTCATAATATTTTTTCCGCCTTTTATTTTATCCGTAAATTATTATTCCGCCTGCAAAGCCGTTACCGCAACCGTTGCAACTATATCTTCAACATTACAGCCGCGCGATAAATCGTTTAAAGGCTTTGCAAAGCCCTGACAAACGGGGCCTATCGCCATATATCCGCCGAAGCGCTGTGCGATTTTATAGCCTATGTTGCCCGCATTTATGTTGGGGAATACAAACACGTTAGCGTGCCCCGCCACTTTGGAACCGGGCGCTTTAAGCTGACCGACTTCGGGCGCGACAGCCGCGTCGAACTGGAATTCACCGTCAAGCGCAAGCTCGGGAGCCATACCTTTTGCAAGCTCGGTCGCCTGCTGAACTCTGGGAACGGTCTGCGTGAACTTATCGTCGTTTCCGCTGCCTTTGGTCGAGAAAGAAAGCATTGCCACTCTCGGTTCTATTCCCGCAATGGCTTTTGCCGTTTTTGCGGAAGAAACCGCTATATCCGCAAGCTGTTCGGCCGTAGGCTCGATATTAATTGCACAGTCGGCAAACACCGCAACGCCGTCGGGGTTGTAAGCGTTTTTATCCTCGGGCGCAATCATAATGAAACAGCTTGAAACGGTTTTGATGCCGGGTGCGGTCTTAACAACCTGCAAACCGGGGCGGAGCGTGTTAGCCGTTGAATGGCACGCGCCAGAAACATAACCGTCTACGTCGCCGGCTTTAAGCATAAGCGCGCCGAACATTGTTCTGTCCTTTGCCTGCTCTGCCGCCTGTTCTTCCGTCATACCCTTTGCCTTTCTTGCTTCGTAAAGAAGTTTTGCGTAAACGGCAGTCTTGTCCGAAGTGAGCGGGTCAACCAAAGTTATGCCTTTTAAATCAACCTCGGGAGCAACTTTTTTACATTCGGACTCATTGCCGATTAAAACTATTTTTGCAATTCCCTCTTTGGTAATTTTTGCCGCCGCCTCGATAACGCGCTTGTCCTCGCCCTCGCAAAGCACAATCGTTTTTTTGCGCGCCGCGGCTTTCGACTTGATTTCATCAAGCAAACTCATTTCTTTCTCCTTAAATCACTTTATTTTTCCGCCGAAATTGTTTATACTTAATTCGGCGCAATTAAACGGCTTAGATTATATAACAATTTTTTCCAAATGTAAAGATTAAAATGAAAATTTGTGCAATAATTTGTGAATTTAACCCCTTTCATAACGGTCATAAATATCTGATTGAGCAAGCAAAGGCCTTGTCGGACTGCGATAAAATACTCTGCATTATGAGCGGAAGCTTTACCCAGCGCGGCGAAATTTGCGTTATGGGTAAATTCGACCGTGCCCGCCACGCCGTTTTATGCGGTGCGGACGCGGTTATAGAATTGCCCGTAGCTTTTGCCGTTGCGCCCGCCGAAATTTTTGCGAAAGGCGCTTTAAAAATATTATCGTCCGTACCCGAAGTATGCGCGCTTGCTTTCGGGTGCGAATGCGGAAACAAGACCGACATTCTTAAAGCCGCGAAAATACTTTTAAACGAGAGCGAAATTTTTAAAAATACGCTTGAAAAGGCGCTTGAAAGCGGCGAAAGCTATATTAAAAGCTATGAAAAGGCGTTTGAAACCGCAGGCGGAAAGCAGGGCTTGCTGTCAAGCCCGAATAACGTACTTGCGGTTGAATATACGAAAGCAATTTTGCGTTCGGGTAAAAATATAGAAATTTTGCCGATTAACCGCGTCGGGGCGGGCTACAACGACAGTGAAATTATAACAAACTTTTCTTCCGCAAGCGCTATAAGAAAAAATACAGCATCACCATTAATAAAAGACAACGTTCCCGACTGCGTTTTTAAAGATTTAACCGATTTTACGGAAGAAAGCAAGCGGTTTTGCGAGTATATGCGGTTAATTTTAACAAGAACGCAGGCTGAAACGCTGAAAAACGTTTACGGTTGCGGCGAAGGGCTTGAAAACAAGCTGAAAAGCTTAGAAAACTTGCCGTTTGAAGAAATTATTGATAGCGCGACCGGCCGCCGCTATTCGTCCGCACGCATAAAACGCATACTTTGCGCCAACTTTTTAGGGCTTTACCAAAGCGATTGCGAAAGGTTTTTAAAAAGTCCGCTGTATATTAAACCGCTTGCGGTAAAACAGCAGTGCGCAGACGAACTGCTTTCGGCTTTGGCAAAATCGGAATATCCGCTTATCACCAAAGGGCGCGACAAGCTGATTATTGACAATTATGCAAGAAAATGTTTAAGCCTTGACGAATTTTCATATGCGCAATGGCGGTTAATTGCGCAAAAGCACGGTTTAAATAATTCCGAAAGTATGATTTTGGTTTAAATTTAAAATATAAAAGAGCGGACAAATTTCCGCTCTTTTTGTTATAAACTGTTCAAATATGCCACTTCACGCGCGGAAAGCTTTCTGTAAGCGCCTCGGTCAAGCCCGCGCAAGGTAAGCTCGCCCACCTTAATACGCTTTAACAGCGTAACCTCTTTGCCGATTGCCGCAAACATTTTTCTGACTTCGCGGTTTTTACCCTCGGTAAGCGTAACGTGAATTTTGGTGTACGCTTTATTCGTTTCGACTATGTGCGCCTTACATTTTTTAGTAACGTAACCGCCCTCTATTTCAATTCCGCTCCGTATGGGATTGAGCGCCGTTTCCGTACAAATGCCCTCGACTTTAACCAGATAAGTTTTGGGAACCTCGTTTGAAGGGTGCGTAAGCTTTTGCGCAAGCTCGCCGTCGGTTGTCAAAATCAAAAGCCCTTCGCTGTCGTAATCAAGCCTGCCTACGGGATAAATTCTTCCCACGTTCTGCGGCATTAAATCAAGTACGGTTTTTCTGCCTTTTTCGTCCGATACCGAACAAATGTAGCCTTTCGGCTTATTAAGAATATAGTACTCATTTTTTTGCAGAACGGCTTTCTTTCCGTCGGCAAAAACCTCGTCGTCTTCGTTTACTTCCTGTCCGACAACCGCTTTTTTGCCGTTGACCGTAACCTTGCCTTCCGCAATCAATCTGTCGCACTCCCTGCGCGAAGCAGTTCCGCAGGCGGCAAGATATTTGTTTATTCTCATAGCAGACCTTAAAAAATTAATTATTTCTGTCTACTATACTATATAAATTTTCACTGAAAAGCAAGCCGTTTTGACCGAAAATTTGCAATTCGGCAACCAAATCGCCCGCACATATTTTTTTAAGGTTTTTTACGGAATTTATTCTAAAATCAAGATTATCCTGTTTTTTTACCACAAAATAGCTTAATTTTTGCGGTTTGCAAAGTACTTTGTCAGACATAAATACGTCATTTTCGTCTATTTTAACTAATTTATAGCCGTTAAAACAGTCATTGAGAATATATCCGCTTCTCTCGTACATATCGGGACAATTCAAAACAACGCACACAACGTCCATACCGTCGCGCTCGGCAGAGGTTACAAGGCATCTTCCCGCTTTCACCGTGTAGCCCGTTTTAACGCCGTTTGCGCCCTCGTAATTATACAGCATCTTGTTTTTGTTTGCGTAACTGCGGAAATCGCCCTTATAATTTCTTGTCGAAACAACCTCTTTAAAGGTTTGGTTTTTCATAGCGTAACGCGCTATCCCGCACAAATCGCGCGCGGTTGTATAATGTTCGTTGTCGGGAAGTCCGCTCGGGTTTTTGAAATGCGTGTTTTTCGCGCCCATTTTTTCCGCGCGTTCGTTCATAACCTCAACAAATTTTTCTATACTTCCGCTATGGTGAATTGCAAGCGCTGTCGCCGCGTCGTTGCCGGAGCGGAGCATCAGACCGTACAGCAAATCTTTAACGCTAATTTCCTCGTCTTTTTTAAGATAAATGCTTGACCCCTCAACACCGACCGCAGCGTCCGGTACTGTTATAACTTCGTCCAAGTTGCAATCTTCTGCAATTATAATTGCAGTCATTATCTTTGTAGTGCTTGCCATAGGCAGTTTTAAATCGGCATTGCTTTCCTTTAAAACCGTTCCCGTTTGCAGCTCCATAGCAATTTCAGCCGTTGCGCCCGCCTCGGCATATGTGTCGCGCCTTACAATAACCGCGCACATTATTCCCGCCGCGATAATTATAGATATTAAAATAGATATAATTTCAGTTCTTTTACGCATTGCTGTCCGTAAGTCTGTTTACCAGCTCTCCCGTTTTTTCTATCAGCGTTTCAACCGCGTTGTCGTCAATCTTCAGAAGTCTGCAACCCTTTCCGTCGTCCACAAGAAAAGCCTTCGGCTTTACCGTTATGACCGAACCGTTGCCGCCGGCAACCTGAAAGCCTTCCGCTTCTTTAAACGTTTTAACGTCGCCGTACTCGCCGCCGCCGCTTAAATTCACTACCGTAACCGAGGAAACGGGTATAACCTCCGTTCCGCTTACGGTAATTATAGATTTACCTACAACCGTGTTTGCATCCGCAACCTTTTCAATAGATACTGCGGGAAGGTCAAAATTATTTTCTCTGTTTTTTCTTATTTTTGCCATTGATTTTCTCCATTAATAGAATTATCAGTATTTTCAGCACTACAAAACCGTTTATTACCGTGACGGTTTTTGCATAGTATCTTATGTCGGAATGTTCCTGATTTAAAATTGTATAATTTCTTAACTTGCAGAAGTTTCCGTTTATCTGGATAAATTTGTAAATTGCCGTTGTCAGACAGTTCTGCGCCAGCGCAACATACGCATTTGCTTCGCCCTGCATACCGAAATCGCCCAGCTGAACCATTTTGTAAAGGCAAATACAGTTAAAAATTTTATAAAAACTGCTTTTAAACTGTTTTATATCAATTTTTTTGTTTTTACCGTTAACCTGCATTTCGTTCGGTCGGTCTTTGACGGTATTTACGTTAAAAAAGTTCCAACCGTACGTTCCTACGTTCAGGCTTGCGTATTTCTGTCCCGTATTTATATAAATGTAGTTGTACAAATGAACGGGAAAAATCAAAATTGCAAACAGCGCCGTATTTACGGCAATTCCCGCAACGTTCATAACCTTATTATCAGTAAACAAAAAATTATTATACAAAAAAAGAACGGCGCACCGCCGTCCTTGCGTTTATATTTTCATAATTTAATCTATTTTGATAACGTCGTCGTCATCGCAGATAAAATCGGGAAGCTCGAAACCGTCCTCATCCGTGCGAGGTTTTGAAGGCTCCTCCGCGGAAGCTGCCGCCGCCTCAGCCGACTGTTGCGCGGCCCCCTCGTCAACGTAAACGTCCTTTTTATACAGGTAATTACCGTCCTCCTCGTCGCCGAACGCCTCGCTGTTCAGCTTGGCAATCTGCGCCATAAGCTCGTCGTAATCGGGCAATTCGTCAATGGAATTAAGCTTAAATCTCTTTAAAAAGTTATCCGTGGTGCGGTAAACAATCGGTTTGCCGACCGCGTCTTTTCTTCCGCAAGGCTCTATCATTTCAAGCTCTAACAGCGTATGTATAGCGTAATCGCAGCTTACCGTTCTTATTTCTTCAAGCTCGGGCTTGGTTATCGGCTGTTTGTAGGCGATTATTGCCGCACATTCCAGAATTGTTCTTGTAAATTCCTTTTCCTTTATGGGAATAAGCACTTCCGAAACCTGCTGTTTGTACTTGGGGTTGGAAGCGAATTGAAGTTTGCCGTTGAACACAAGCAGTTGAATTCCGCTGTCCTCGCCGTATCTTGCTTTTAATTCGTCAACGCATGAATTTACGTTATTTACGGTACAGCCGAGCTTTTCAACAATAAATTTTACGGGAACGGCTTCCCCCGAGGCAAAAACGATAGCCTCAATTATATTCGTCAAATTGTTCATCGGTCAAATCCTTTAAATCCCAGTCGGGATTGAGTTTTATAGTAATGGTTCCGAAAGACTGCTCTTGCTCAACCATAATAAACTGGTGTTTAAGCATTTCCAAAAGCGCCTGAAAGGTGGTAATTATTTCGTTTTTGGAATAGGTTTTAAACAGTTTTTCAAACTCTATTTCTTTACATTCTGCCAGCTTATCCCTTATAAACGTAACCTGTTCTTCAACGGTGTGCTCGTCTTTGGGGATTTCCTTCACGTTCTGCTGTTCGCGCTGTAAGCTCTCGTTTTTCAGCATCATTTTTGCAAACGCTTCCAAAAGCGCACTCACAGTGAAATCTTTATAAACGATTCGCACCGTATCGAGAGATTTATCGGGAGTTTTAAAAAAGTAGCCTATTGTTTCAAGCGTTTTAAGCTTGGGCGTTTCGTTTTTAATCAGCTCGTATTCCCTTTGTTTAAGCTGTTCTATCAGCGCGCGCTGTTCCTCTTCCGCGCCGCCCATTTCCTCGCCGCCGACCTCGACCACAGGCACAAGACTCTTTGATTTTATGTAAATTATCTGCGCGGCCAGGGCAAGGTATTCGCTTTCCTTATCAACGTCGCGGCTGGGCTGGGTTTTCATATATTCGATATAATCGAGAAACTGCTCCGTTACCTTTGAAACAAACACTTCTTCGATATTGATTTTAGCGATGTTTATAAGATGCAACAATAAGTCGAGCGGTCCCTCGAAAATGTCGAGCACCGTGGTATAATCAACCACAGATTCAAAATTGTCGTAATTATTTTCTGCCATAATAGTTATCCGAAATTAATTATAACGGCGACAGCCCGATAGGCAAACCGAATATTGCGTTCCACATTGCCGTTATAGGGAAGCCGAGAATATTTTGCGCAAACCAGTGCACGTAGCCTAAAATATCGAAATATTTTACATAGGGAAGCGACGTATAACTGCTTAAAATATCGCAAAGAAAGCTTTCAAGCACAAGTATAAGCAAAATATATCTGCCGTAGTTTCTTAAAAATCTGCGTACGGGATTGACTTCGCGCGTGAGCGATTCAACAACGCGGAAACCGTCCAAGGGATATAAAGGAAGCAAATTAAATACAAACACGCTTAAACTGTAAGCAAAAATAAGATAAAACACTTCCTCGAAAAACTCTACGGCCTGCACCCCGACCGTTACCGCCGGCACAGCGTAAAGCGCAAGAAGCAAAAATATCGGATAGGCGATAAACGCAATAATATAGTTGGTTACTACCCCCGCAATTGCCGTTAAAAACAGTCCTTTTCTGTAATGGCGAAAATTGTAAGGATAAATCGGGACGGGTTTTGCCCATCCGAAGCCCGTTAAAATACACAGAACAAAACCTGCGGGGTCAACGTGCTTTACGGGATTTAACGTCAATCTGCCCTGCATTTTCGCAGTAGGGTCTCCGCATTTGTACGCAACAAAAGCGTGCGCAAATTCATGCGGAACAAAGACGAACAGCACAGCTATTATTCCGCCTAAATATCTGAACAATATACTCATTTATTTTTTCAACCTTTCGGGGATTAAATCGTTCCGCACCAAGTCCTCATAGGTTTGCGGTTTGATTATGTACTCCGCACTGCCGTTGTTTACCAAAACCGCGGCGGGAATGAAATTTCTGTTATAATTGCTTGCCATAGAATAGTTGTACGCGCCCGTAGTTAAAACCGCGAGAATATCCCCGCTGTTTGCTTCGGGCAGAGGAACGTCAACCGCAATCAAATCTCCGCTTTCACAGCACTTTCCCGCAACCGTAACTTTTTCGGTACACGGCTCGTTTGCCCTGTTGGCAAGCAACGCGGTATATTTTGACTGATAAAGCGCGTATCTGGGATTATCGAACATCCCCCCGTCAACGGCAACGTATTTTTTTATTCCGGCAATATCTTTAATTGCTCCTACAGTGTAAAGCGTTATTCCCGCTTCGCCTACAACCGAGCGCCCCGGTTCGATTAACAGGTAAGGCGCGTTTAATTTATGCTCTTCCGCCTTTTCTTTTATAGCCGAAATAAGCGCTTTTAAATAATCTGCGTAATCGGAATATTTAAGCTTGGGGTCTTCGTCGTTATACCATACGCCGAAACCGCCGCCGATATTCAGCTCATTCAGCTCGAAACCGAGTTTGTTTTTTATTTCTGCGGCAAAATCCATAACCTTATGGGTCGCAAGTACGAACGACTGCTTTTCGAATATCTGCGAGCCTATGTGGCAGTGAAAACCTCGCAAAACAAGGTTTTTCTTTCCGAGAATGTGCTTTGCCATGGCTTCGGCGCTGCCGTCGGATACCGAAAACCCGAATTTGCTGTCCGTCCTCGCGGTCTGCACAAAGGCATGCGTATGCGCCTCCACACCGGGGTTTATACGTATCAAAACGTTCTGAACAACATTCTTTTCCCCTGCAAGCTTATCTAAAATATCAGCCTCGCGGAAGCTGTCAACAACAATATTTCCAACCCCGCAGTCAAGCGCGAATTCCAGCTCGCGTTCAAGCTTGTTGTTGCCGTGCATATAAATTTTATCGGCGGGGAAGCCCGCTTTAACCGCTGTATAAAGCTCGCCGTCCGAAACAACGTCTACGCCTATACCTTCCTGACGGGCGATAGCATAAACAGCCTCGCATGAAAAAGCTTTGGAAGCATACAGCACCAAACCGTTGCCGTTGTATTCCTTTTCAATAGCGGTTTTATAGGCGCGCATCATATTGCGGATATGCGCCTCGTCGAAAACATAGAGCGGCGTACCGAACTTTTCGGCAATAGCTACGGCGTCCATTCCGCCTATTTCCAGATGCCCTTGTTTATTTATCTTTAATGTATCACGCCCGTTCATTGAAATTTCTCCAAAATAAATTCCTGAATATTTTACCAAATTCCGCGCGGATAGTCAAATAAATTGCCGTTAAATATTTTTGCGCGCGCACAAAATACGGCGCACGTTCAAGCCGTGCGCCGCTAAATATTGTTTTTAATTTTACCTTAAAAATTGCTTAAATTGCCCATTGCGAAGCGTTTTGTCTGAAATAATCGCCGAAGCCCGCTTTTTCAACGTTTTCCGCCGCAACAACGTTAACCGTATCAACAAGCACTCCGTCCTTGTAAACTTCAATCTCGCCCACAACCTGATTTGCCGCAACGGGAGCTTTCACGTTAAAATCAACTACTTTATGCGTAATTTCGGGAGTTTTTTCCGCCGCAGACAACACGTAGCAGTTCCTCTCCGGCTTGACCTGAAAGCTATCCTTCTTACCGCCGCGGACCGCAAACTCATCGTTCAGGGTCACGTCCTTGTCAAGCACGATTTTATTACGGTAATTTGCAAAACCGTACTCGAACATATTTACGGTTGAGTTAAATCTGTCGTCGCTCGAACCCGCGCCCAGAACAACCGAAACAAGCCTTAAATTATTCTTTTTTGCGGTTGACGCAAGGCAGAACCCCGCCTCGTTCGTAAAGCCGGTTTTACCTCCGTCGCAGAAGGAATACCTTCTTATAAGCTTGTTAGTGTTCGTCATTGAAGTTGTTCTGTTGTCGGGGTGAACGAAGTCTTCAAGCCAGATTTTGCTGTAATTGAAGTATTCCTCGTTCTTTATAAGATTTGAGAACATAAGCGCAACGTCCTTTGCGCAGGAATACTGCGTTTCCCGCGGAAGTCCCGTACAGTTTGCAAAAAGCGTATCGTTACAGCCGAGCTCCTTTGCCTTGCCGTTCATTAAAGCGACAAACTCATCCTCGCCGCCCGCAACTTTTTCGGAAAGAGCCACACAGCTGTCGTTTGCCGAGCATACGACAATGCTTTTTATTAGCTGGTTTACGGAATATTCGCATTTGCTGTCAAGAAAAATCTGCGAACCGCCCATACTCATAGCCCTCTCGCTTACGGAAACCTTATCGTCAAGCGTGAATTTGCCCGCGGAAACAGCGTCAAATACCAAAGTCAGCGTCATAACCTTGCAAACGCTTGCAATGGGCATACGCGCCGTTTCGTTTTCCTTATAAAGGCACTCACCCGAATTATAATCCATTAAATATGCCGATTTGCAACCCTTAGTCAAAGCGCTTGCATGGTTGGTTTCATAAGTAAACCCCGAAAGCGCCGCGCCCGAAGCCGCAATACAGCCTGATAACAATACAGTAAATATCTTCTTCATATCCACAGTATGCGGAAAAAGACTTAAATTATACTATTATAATAATAACCCTGAAAACAACGTTAACAAGCAGCGCCATTATAATCAAATCAATTAAGGCAAGCGCGGCGGGAATAAAAAAGCAATATTTTTTATCGGCTTTTATGCAAAACTCGCCCGCAAAATAACATAGCGCAAGAGAAATAAGCGTTGCGGGAACAAATACAAAAATGATGACGATTACCCCGCTGAACGCGCCCACCATTATAATAAGCGCGGTATAAACGCCGAAAAACAGCCCCCTCAAAAATACAAATATCAGATTGATATATTTAAATTTAGTGAAATACCCTATCGCAAAGAAAATATAAAAGTATAAAACGTCGCCTAAAAAATGCGGTAAAAGAATATTCGAATTTTTGAAATTGAATACATTATAAACGTAATCGCCTGCCAAATTACGAAGATAAGCGTTATAATTTATAAATTTGCATAGTACTATGCCACATATAATTGAGCAAATTAATGCTATTAAGAACGCCAAAGCGTACCTTTTATCCCATTTTTCACTGCAAAAAGACAAATTTCTCATATATACAAATATATGAGAAATTTACTATTAATATGAACTTAGCATTTTATCTATTCCTATTCCGTAACCTCGGGTAGGGTCGTTAACGAACACATGGGTTACAGCGCCAATAAGCTTGCCGTTCTGCACAATAGGACTTCCGCTCATTCCCTGAACAATTCCGCCCGTTCTGTCTAAAAGGTTTTTATCTTCTATTTTTATTACGAAATTTCTGTTATCCTTATTGTTTTTATCGACCTTGACAATGGAAATTTCATATTTTTCGGGCTCCTTGCCGTACACGGTCGAATAAATATATGCGGTTCCCGCATGCACTTCGTCCATGCTTCCCTTGGAAATTTTAATAAGCTTGGAGCAGTCGAAATTTTTTGCAAGTTCGCCGAATACCCCGCAAGCGCAGTTCAGCTTTGCCTTGCCTATTATATTTCCGCTTTCAAAGGCGCCTCTAAGCTCGCCCGGGGTACCGCGCACTCCCTTTTTTACGTCATATATAAGCGAACCGAAAACTGTTCCTCCGTTTATGCCGACTAATCTGCCGTCCAAATCCGTAACGGGGTGCCCCAATGACGCGAACGTTGAAGCAGATTTATCAATATAAGTAACTGTTCCAACGCCGTTTATGCTGTCTTTTACAAGCACTCCGATTTTTTTCTCGCCCGTAGCGGCTTCCTTTGCAGGAGTTATGTCCATGCAAATACTTTCACCGCCGCGGATAACGGAAATTTCGTATTTTTTATAGTCGCGGGCAATAAATTCGTTAATATCCGAAGTTTTGTTTACTTCTTCGCCGTTGATTTTATCTATTATATCGCCGGTTTTAACGCCCGCATTGCGCGCTGGCGAAACCATTCCGCTTTCAGTTATTACATCGCATATGCCGACAACTTCCACCGTGGTAGTATTGAGAACAAACCCTGCGGGAAAACCGCCCAGATAAAGCGAGTTCGCGTCAGCCGACGCAGTTAAAGCCGTATATCCCAACGATAGCGCGCACAGCACCGCCGCTATAAATAAAAGTGAAACTTTGTGAAAAGCTTTTAAAACCTTTTTTCCGTAAAACATAACAGTATTGTGTGCAAACAATTACCGTCTATACAAAAAAACGGCGGAAATTTCCGCCGCCGAAAATATTCAGTTTTTAAACTGTTTTATAAGCTCTTTCGCGTGGCTCCGCGCGATTTCGGAATCTACGCTACCGGTAAGCCTGACAATTTCGGAAATTTTACTTTCTTCGTCAAGTCTTTTGACCCTTGTAAGAGTTTTTCCTCCGCTCTCTTCCTTATATATAAGAAACTGCGCACTGCTCGCCGCGCATACCTGCGGAAGATGCGAAACCGCCAAAATCTGGGTATTTTTTGCAATAGTTACAAACTTTTCCGCTACGGTTTTTGCGGTAAAACCGCTTATTCCCGCGTCGATTTCGTCGAAAATATAGGTTGAAATGCCGTTTATATCCTTTAAAACGGTTTTTACAGCAAGCATAAACCTTGACATTTCGCCGCCGCTTATAACTTTGCTTAACGGTTTTAACGGCTCGCCCTTATTCGCCGAAAACATAAAACAAACGCTGTCGGAACCGTTTGCAGACTGCAAATTTGCCGTTTGCTCGTTATACTCGTTGAAAACTACCGAAAACTGCGCGTTTGGAATATTCAGAGTTTTTAATTCCGAAGTTACGCTTTTGCAGAAATTTTCCGCCGCCGAAACTCTTAACTTTGTAAGTTTCCGGCACAGCTCGAAAATGTTTTTATTGCAGTCTTCAATCTGCTTGTTATACTTTTCAACCGCGTTTGTGCTATCGGACAAAAGCTCGTACTTTTCGCGCGATTTTTCAAGGAAAGCAAGTATTTCCTCCTCGTCCGCGCCGTATTTTTTTCTTAAATTCTTTAATAGGCTCAACCTTTCGTCTATTTCTTCGGCTTCGCGTCCGTCAAATGTCAAGTCGTCGGCGTAGTCGGAAAGAAGCTCCGAAATATCCGAAATTTCCGCGTAAAGCCCTTCCAGCCTCGAACCGATTTGCGCGTAATCTTCACTGAACGCAGAAATACCGTTAATTAAATGCTGTGCGGAAGAAACCGCGTCAAGACTGCCCCCGTCGTCGTTAAGAACCGCGCGCACGCCGTTCAAAGCCGAAAGTATTCTTTCCGTATTCGCCAAAACGTTCTGGCGGGCTTTAAGCTCGTCAAATTCTCCGACCTTGATTTCCGCCTGCTCTATTTCGTTAATCTGGTAATTTAAAAGGTCTGCCAAGCGCTCGCGTTCGGCTCCGTCACCGCCGAGCTCGGCAATTTTGGACTTAATTTCGCGTTTTTTCTTAATTAATTCGGAAAGCTGAAACTGCACCGCAACGGCTTTTTCACCCAAAATACCGTCTAAAACTTTCAGCTGGTTGTCTTCGCTTAGCAGAAAAAAGTGTTCGCTTTGACCGTGCACGTCAACCAAATGCTGGGTGACGGATTTAAGCATAGACGCGGTAACGGCGCTTCCGTTTATTTTTATCGCGCCCTTACCGTCAAGCGAAAATTTGCGGTGAATGACTATTGTTCCGTCAGTTTCTATATCGTATTCCGCAAGTTTTTTTACTGCTTCGGAATTTTCCTGCACAACAAATTCGGCACGAACCGCAGCTTCCTGCTCTCCGTACCGTATCATTGTTTTATCCGCTTTCGAACCCAGCACAAAGTTGATTGAATCTAAAATAACCGACTTGCCGGAGCCCGTTTCACCCGATAAAACGTTGAGTTTTTCGTCAAACTCTATGTCCGCTTCTGAAATAAGCGCTACGTTTTTAATATACAGCCTTTGTAACATCAGCTTAAATATTCTTGCAAAAGCGTTACGACAACCGGAGTATGCTCGTTGCTGTCAACGACTATCAAAAGCGTATCGTCGCCCGCAACACTGCCGATTATTTCGTTAATTTTCAAAGAATCGACAAAAACGCCGACCGTTGAGCCGTTTCCGCGCATGGTTTTAACGAGAATGAGGTTGTTTGCGGAGTTTATGGAAAGCACGCACCCCTTATACAGGCTTGTCATTCTGTTGTTTACGCCGTCGTCAACGTCAAGGCTGGCGTATCTGTACTTTTTCTGCACACCGGCGACTTTGTAAAGCTTAAGCTCTTTCACGTCGCGCGAAATCGTTGCCTGAGTGACCCTGAAATTGCTTTTGTTCAGCTCGTCGCAAAGTTCTTCCTGAGTGTCGATTTCCTTACTGGCAATAATTTCAAGAATTTTTTGCTGTCTTTTTGCTCTTTGCATTATCTACTCCATTTATTTAACTTAACCAATAATTTGTTAAAAAAGTTTTTCGTATCTCTTGTTATAAAATCCGCGGTTATATCCGCGCGCTTTACAATAACAGTTTCGTCGGCGACAAGCTCTCCCGCCGACCTTCCGTCAACAATCAAAGCAAGCAGTCTTGAAGTATCCGCGGAATTCAGCTTTAATGAAGAATTTCCGCTGAAAACCACCGGACGCGAATGAAGCGAATGAGGGCAGACGGGCGTCATAATAAAAGCGTCTATATCGGGCGCGAGCACCGAACCGCCCGCCGCCAGCGAATATGCGGTTGAACCCGTCGGCGTGCTGATAATTATTCCGTCCGATGAAAAATTATCTACCGTTGCCCCGTCTATTTCCGCGTGAATATTTACGGTGTTGCAGAAGTTTGTTCCGCTTGTACTGCGCTGTATAACCAAATCGTTCAACGCGAGAAAAATTCTATTTCCGCAAGTAATTTCAAGCATACTGCGGCGCTGAACCTCGTACCTTCCGCAACACACAAGCTTAACCGCTTCGTCAAGCTTTTCCGGCTCGAATTCCGCCAAAAAACCCAAATGACCGTAATTAATGCCGATAATTTTGACTTTTTTAAGCGCGCAAGCGGAAGCTATCGTTAAAATAGTACCGTCACCGCCCAAAACAAACAAAACGTCAAGCCCGTCCAAATCAGAACTGCTTTCTACCGCCCTGCACTTTGCGCTGTTTTCCGCAAGCGCATTTTTTAAGCGGTCAATATATATTTTATTGTCGCCGAAATATCTTTTGTTGTAATATATCCCCGCATTCATCTCTCAACTATTATATAACACAATATACAAATATGCAACAAAAAAATGCATTAATTTAAATTTTAATGCATTTTAACAAATTTTCATTTTTTTCACAAATTCCGTCTTTTTCAAGCAGAATTACATATTCCGTATTTTTATCCTTAATAATCGGCGCATTTGTAAGTTTTTTTGGCGCAAGTCCGACTGAAACCGAAAAATTATAAATTTTTTCAATTATTCGTTTATGAATTTTACAATCGCGGACGATGCCGTTCTTTCCTACGCTTCTGCTTTCGCACTCGAACTGCGGTTTAATCAGCGCAAGCACGTGTTTTCCGCTGTCCAAAACACTTGCAACCGCGCCCAGAATATAGGTCAGCGATATAAAGCTTACGTCTATTACAGCTCCGTCAAGCTTTTCGCCGAAAACGTCGCCGGTAAGATTTCTCGCGTTAAAATTATCGATAATTACGATATTTTTGTCTTTTAAACTTTGGTCAAGCTGGCTTTCGCCAACGTCTATACAGTAAACTTTTTTCGCGCCGTTCTGCAACAGACAGTCGGTAAAACCGCCGGTGCTCGCGCCTATATCGGCAAAAATTTTGTCTTTGACGTCAAATTTAAAATCTTTCAGCGCTTTCGCAAGCTTGAAACCGCCCATAGAAACGTAATTTTCTTCCGCCTGCAAAAATTCAATTTCATCGCTATCCTTTACTTCGTACGAGGCAGAAACGGGCTTACCGTTCACCAAAACAAGTTTATTTTCTATCGCTTTGGCGGCTTTATTGCGCGAACCGTACCTTTCCGCTATAAATTTATCAATTCTCATTCGATTTAATATAATCTACTATCGCCCCACTGCTAACGCCGAACTCGTCCATAAGCTCGTTTACTCCGCCGTGCGGTATAAAACCGTCGCCGTAGGCGAAATTTTTTACTTTTTTATCGCTTTCGCTGAAATAAACGTCAATAAGCGAACCGAACCCGCCCAAAAGCATATTGTCCTCAACGGTTATAATATGCGTTTCTTTTAAATTATCCAGAATTTCGGTATCGAGCGGTTTAACAAACCGCGCATTGATTACAGAAACAGCAATTCCGCTTGCCGACAGCGTTTCCGCCGCAACTATGCCGAGCGTTACGGCGCGTTCACCGCACGCAATGATTACATATTTACCGTTTGCGTCTATAAGCTTTTCCCATTTTCCCAAAACGATTTCCGACTGAATATCGAATATCCTTTTGCCTGCGCGCGGATAGCGGATTGCAAGCGGCGCGTTGAAATTTGCACTGAATTCAAGCATTTTTTCAAACTCTTTTGTATCTTTGGGCACCGCAACGGTTAAATTCGGTATAAAATTCAAAAATGACAGGTCAAATACGCCCTGATGGGTTTCACCGTCCGCGCCCGATATTCCCGCGCGGTCAATGCAAAGCGTTACGGGCAGATTCTGCTCGCAAATATCAATAACAATTTCGTCGAACGAACGCTGTAAAAACGTAGAGTACACCGCATAATACGGCTTTAAGCCCTCGGTTGCCATAGAGGCGCACAAAATAGTAGCGTGCTCCTCGCAGATACCAACGTCAACCGAGCGTTTGGGATATTTTTTAAAAAAGTCGCTCAGCCCAAGCGGAGTTGTCATTGCCGCCGTAACCGCAACAATTCTTTCGTCCTTTTCGGCAAGCCGTGAAAGCGTTCTGCCCAAAACCGCAGAATACTCCTCTGTAACGGCCTCGGCGTTCTTTATCGAAATACCGTGCGTGGCTTCGGGATTTTCCTCGCAGAATGAGTATCCCTTGCCCTTTTTGGTTATGACGTGCAGAATTACGGACTCGTTTTTTAAGCGGTTTTTAACTTCCGTAAGCTTATCTATCATTCTTTCAAGGTCGTTGCCGTCGTAAACCCCGTCATACGCAAAGCCGAACCTTTCAAAAATTTTAGCATGTCTGTCCTTTTTCTGCTTATGCGAAATATCTTCGCTTAAAATTTCAAGATATTCGTGCATACTGCCCACGGTCGGCGCAATAGACATACCGTTATCGTTGAGAATTAAAAGCACGTTGGTATTTAAAAGCCTTAAACTGTTGAAAGCTTCGTAAACAAGTCCGTTATTGAACGAACCGTCGCCTATTACCGCGATTACAGAAAAGTCTTCACCCTTTACGTCGCGCGCCTTTGCAATGCCCAAAGCGGCGGAAACGGAAGTACCCGCGTGCCCTGTATCGTAGCAGTCAAATTCGCTTTCAGCGCGTTTAGGAAAGCCCGAAAGCCCGCCTTTTTGTCTTATAGTAGAAAAGTCCCCGCATCTTCCCGACAAAAGTTTGTGCGTGTAACACTGGTGTCCCACGTCGAAAACAACTTTGTCTTTGGGAAAATCGAAGACGTAATGCAGCGCAACGGTCAGCTCGACCATACCGAGGTTGGAGGAAAGGTGCCCGCCGCTTTTTAAAACGGTTTCCGTTATCTTCTCCCTCGCCTCCTCGCAAAGAGCCAACAGCTCTTTAAGGGTCATTTGCTTTATCTGCGCCTGAGTTATATTTTCAAGCATTATTTCTCTCTTTTTAAAAGGGTTGTGAATTTGGCAAAGCCGAAAACAATCTGCTTGTTGAAGGTTACCGCAATATGCTTGCAAATTGCTTTACCGCCAACCGTAAGCGCGCCTATAACCGCACTTACACCGATTGACGCAATAAGCTCTACCGTAGAGCCCCCGCCTAAAGCAATGCTTACGGCAAGCGCCGCACCCGCCGCACCGCTGACAATACCGCATATATCGCCTATAACGTCGGCAAATATGCTTGAAAGCTTGCTTGCATTGCGGCAAAATACAACGGCTCGCTTTGCGCCCTTTATTTTATTAGAGGCCATTGAATGGAATGCCGCAGTATCGCAGGACATTATTGCGTTTGCAAGCACGTCGCAGCCGATATTGAGCACAAGCAGAACAAGCAAAACAATTACGCATATTACCGCGGCGCTGTTTTTAATTACGACTTCCGTTAGAAAACTGAATAAAACGGTAAGCGCAAACGACAAAAACAAAACGCCGATACCCCATGTAAGCCACGCGTATTTGTGTTTTTTCTTGCTTTTAAGTTTTTTACCCGTCTTTTTTAAAGCGGTTTTTTTAACCGCGTTGTTCTGCGCGCTACTTGGGGGAACTTCTGAGGTTTCCCCTCCGCTTAAATTACTGCAATTTGTCTGAGTTGATTGATTATCGTTTTCCATAATAATAAAACAGATATTAAAATACGCACTTTTGCGTGCGTAAACAAAAAAACAATATAGTGGTTTATATTAAATAAACTTTGCGGCTTAGGTTCGGAAGGATTTCCCCCACGTCCACTTCCCGTCGCCGAAGAAGCAGTTTCCTTTTAAGGACCTGAACGCTTAAAAAAGCATATCCGAATTACCACTTAGTCCACACCGTAATCTCTAATATAAAGACAGTCTAGAAGCTTTCCTTGACAATTTTTATTGAGCTAATCCTCTTTTGCAAACAACAATTTCAAACAGCAATAGGATTTCACCGTCCGGCCGAACGGTAAAATCCGTGGGTCTGTTATCCGCTGCATTCACTCAAGGCAGGCTACTCTGTACCAAGCTTTCGCCTGATAGCAGGTTTAATCCGACAAAAATTAAATTTTGCCGACCTCCACGGTGAATGGGGTTGGCTGCGGTATGCCGTTACCTAGCTCCCATACACCTTTACTCCCAGCATTCACCCACTTTTGGCAAAGCAAGCAAACACCAGAAACTTCATCGATATGCCCTTTAACGGTATTTTACCCCCGTCTTCGTATCAATAAAAACTGACTAGAATACTGCACCACTATATTAAGTTTGAGTATATTATAGCATATTGTCCGCTATAAGTCAATATTTTTTCAGCGCTTTCTTCCGCGCACGCTGTCGATAAGGCTAAGCAGAAATTTATTGTCGCCGCCTATGCCCTCTATTATTCCGCGGCAGCGTTCCGCAAGCACGTCCGCCATAAGCTTACTGCCGTCAAGCCCGTGTAAAGTTACGGAAGAATACTTACCCTCCCGCTTATCCTTGCCTATACTTTTGCCGAGGGTATCGAAATCCCCCTCAACGTCCAATATATCGTCGGTAATCTGGAATAAACACCCCAAATCCCGCCCGAACGCTTTTAATTCGGCAAAACACCTGCCACCGCACAGCATACTCGGAACGGCAACGGGCGCCGTAATAAGCTTTGCAGTCTTGTTTTCGATTATAAAATTAAACGTCGGCTCGTTAAAGCCGGTATCGTTTTCGTGCAGAAGGTCGGCGGACTGCCCCGCTATCATACCGTAAATTCCCGCGCAGTCGCAAACAAACTCTGCGGCGGAAACATAATTTGCGCCCTTTCTGCACTCCCTTAAAAGCAAGGAATACGCGGTATTCAACAGACCGTCGCCTGCAAGCACGGCGTTGCCCACGCCGAAAACCTTATGGTTGGAAGGCTTTCCACGGCGGAAATCGTCGTTGTCCATTTCAGGCAAATCGTCGTGAATAAGCGAATAAGTGTGAATCAACTCGATTGCAAGGGCAAAATTATGAAGCTCGCTCCTCTTAACGCCAAGCAAATCGCCTACCGCAAATATCAATACGGGACGAAGGCGCTTTCCGCCGAGTTCTAAGCTGTATCTTAAACTTTTATTGAGAATTTCGGGGCGGCAGTTCAGATTTTCGCAAAATTCCGTTAAAACCGCATTGAATTCTTTAAGATATTCCCCGTATTTTTCGTTAAAGTCCAAAGTCATCTCCTCAAAACAGCCGCTTGCAAGGTGTTATACATAAGCATAGTTATCGTCATAGGCCCCACTCCGCCGGGAACGGGGGTTATGAACGAGCATTTTTCCTTAACGTTTTCAAAATCCACGTCGCCGCACAGTTTTCCGTTTTCGTCGCGGTTCATACCCACGTCTATAACGATTGCGCCCTTTTTAACCATATCCGCGGTAATAAATTTGGCTTTGCCTATTGCCGCAACCAGAATATCGGCATTAAGGCACTCCTCGCGCAGATTTTCTGTTTTGCTGTGACAGACTGTAACCGTTGCGGACGCGTTCAGAAGCAGCATTGCCATAGGCTTGCCGACAATATTTGACCTGCCGACCACAACCGCGCGTTTACCAGCAACGTTTATATTGCAGTGCTCAAGCATTTTCATAACGCCGTTGGGCGTACACGCGACAATGCTTTCTTCCCCCGCACACAGTTTGCCGATGTTTTCAGCCGAAAATCCGTCTACGTCCTTTTCCGCGGGGATAAGCTTTAATACCTCTGTCGCATTAATATGCGCGGGCAAGGGTAATTGAACCAGAATTCCGTCGTATCCGTCGTCCGCAACAAGGTTTTTAATATGCTTTTCAAGCTCAGTCTGCGAAATAATTTCCGGATAACAATAATTTGCAGAATTGATGCCAACCTCTTCGCACGCTTTGATTTTGTTGCGCACATAAACCTGCGAGGCGGGATTATCGCCCGCCATTACGACCGCAAGCCCTATTTCGCGGTTGTATTTCTGTCTGTAAGCGTCAACTCCGCGCTTAATCTGCAAACGCATTTGCGCGGCGATATTTTTACCGTCGATTAATGTGTACATATTCAACCTTTTGCCGCTTCGGAAAGAATTCCGCTGACGAACGACGCGCTTTTGGGCGAAGAAAATTTTGACGCCATATTCGCCGCCTCGTTTATGGAAACCGCGGTCGGAATATCGTCTATGTACTTAATTTCCGCAAGCGCGACAAGCATAATGCTTATATCTGCGGGAAAAAGCCGCGATTCGGGGAAAGAGTGCGAAATTTTATCTATCAGCCCGCAAAACTCTTCGCTGTGCGCCCCGATAAGCGAAATAACGCTGTCCGCGTAAGCTATATCGTTTTCGTCAAGATTTTCTTTTTTATAGAGCGCGTTTTTTAACGAGCTGTCAACGCCGTCGGAAAAGCGCGATGCAAAAATCACTTCAAAAACCGTTTCTCTTGCTTTTGTTCTCATTTTTTACCTAACTGAAATTATACCCTTAAAAAATTTAAGGGTATAATCGGAATTTATTATATTACGGAGTTTTCGGGGAAATTAACGTCCTGAATGTGAACGTCCACCTTTGCAACCTTGTAGTTGGTCATCGACTCCACGTTGTGCTTGATAGCCTGCTGAATTTTGAAAGCCAGCGACGACACGTTATAGGTTATATCTATTTTAACGCTTATGTCGGCGTTTATGCCGGGCTTTTCGAAATTCAGTTTAATGCCTTTATTTTTGGTAGATAAAAGCGAAACTCCTTCAACTTCGCCGATAGCAACGGCAACTATATCGCTGACAATGTTGGCGTTATAGGTTATTTTGCCCTTCTGCGTAGCCGTGGGGTTATGCCTCATGTGTGCCATAAAATTTTCTCCTTTAAGCAGCGTTACACAAAAATTTTATATAACGTTGCTATCAGTATAACACTTATTTTAATATTTTGCAACATTTAAGCCCGATTTATGTAAATCAAACTTGCGAATAAACGGGCAAAATTATTATGCTTCCGGGCGCAATGCCTACTTCGTCTTTAAGCATGGTGTAAATTTGCATAGCCGTGTTGTAGTCAAGCTCGTTCGAGTTAATGAAAACATTTACGTTATCCGAATTCATTCCGATTGAAACAACCGCGTCCGAAAAACCGCGCGACTTGATAAGCGTTTCAAGCAAAAGCTCTTTTTCCATCATTTCAACTATTTTGAGTTTGAGGTTTACCGCTTCCTTATACTTATCGCTGTCCTCTTCGTAAAGCGCGAGCACTTTGTCGATTTCAAGAAGTTCTTCCGAGCGCGTGGAAGTTCTTTCCGTTCTGAAAGACGTGAAGTAGTTGGAAGTAGTAACGGCCTGACCGTTTGCCGATTTGCTTGTTGCCAGCAAAACGTTCAATACCGCGGTTATCGCAAGTAAGAGCACCAGTGAAGACATAATGATGATTTTTTTCTTCTTAGACATAAAAATTCTCCTTAAATATTCATTGAATATATAACTATAATATTTTTTTCTACATTAAGCGCCGTTGAAACGGCGTTCAGAATATCGTTTCTTACGATTATGCTGTTTGCACCCTCGCATACGATTATAACGCCCGTAATTTCCTCTTTGCTTTCGTTAATCATAACGTTTGTCGCGCCGACTCCCTCAATCGAGCTGAGTATTGCGGTCAGTTTAACCTCGGTTTCGCTTTGCTCGGTTACGGAAGAACCCGAAGTCGGCTTGCTTTTGTTTCCTTTATTCAGAAAATATATCGTGCCGACCAAAATTATAATGAGTATGACGACTATTATTATTTTTTTGTTGTCGTTAACAAAGTTAAGTACTTTCCGCATATACTGTTATATTTATATAATTCAGCTCCTGCAAATATTCATAAATTGCTTTAATTAATTCAGAGTTATTTTCTTTTATTTTAACCGCCGCTTCCTTTGCCTTGAATTCCCCGTCCGCGTACTCTACTTTGACCGTGCACTCGCACTCCGTTTCAAACTCGGTTTTAATAAGCTTTTCAAGCTGGGCGCTCTGGTGGTCGGAATACACGCTTTCAACAAACACATAATCTACGGTGCTATCGGTAGGCCCCTGCGGACTTAATTTGAATAAGCCTGTAATCGGCTGAATTAACACAAGTATGCACACAAGGCGCATTATAAAGGTTATCGTTTTATTCAGTTTTCCTTCGGGAACGAGCAACGAAATGATTACCGACAGAAAAATCGCCGCCGCCGCGCTTAAAAGATAGGTTTTCATATAAAACTGTTTGCGGAATTGACTATAAGCATTATCAGCAGCGCGTACATAAACGCTACCGTCAAAAGCCCCGCCACAAAGTATTCCACGTCCTTTGAAAGGTCGGATAAAAGCGAATAAAGCACGCTCTCGCCTATGGGCTGTACTATCGCGCCCACTATTTTAAGAATTGTGGAAAATGCTACAAGCGCGATAATGGGCTGTATTATTTCCATTAAAAGAAGTATCAGCCCGCACACCCCGACAGAACTTCTTATAAGCAAGCCCGCCGAAGTAAGCATATCGAAGCCCGATGAAATAAAGTTGCCGACTATGGGAATGGAATTGCCTACAACAAACTTCGTCGCCTTGAAAATTATACCGTCGAACAGCGACGAAGCTGAGCTTTGCACGGTTATGAAAATGCTGAAAACGGTAATAGTTATGCCTATAACCCACTTTAAAACGCTTTTTATAAGCGCTGTTACGCCCGAAAAAGACAGCTGGGTATTGAGTTTTGACATAAAATCGAGCACGACAGCCGCAACCGCCGCGGGGAATACTATACAGCTGACTATTTCAACCGCGCCGCCCGAAAGAAAGATTGCGGAAGGCTGATATATTGCCGCCGAGCCCGTTCCGCCCGTCAATACGGTAAGCGTCGCCAAAATCGGCGTTATAATTTCAACCTGACGTTTTACGTTGTTTATACACGCTACGCAGTCGGAAACAATCCCCGCCATCATTGTGGAAAGTATCAGTATAATCAGCGAATAACAGGCTAAATGTACAATTTTCGAGGAAGATTTGCCTATTATCGCACCCTCCGCCGCGCTAACCACGGCGGAAAGCAGGGCTATCGCCGTAACCGTGGCGAATGCGGGAATCATATTTATGACGTCTTTGAAGATAACGGAAAACAGCTCGTTTAAATATCCGCTGTAATCGGTATTCAGATTGCCGGAAATAAGGTACTCTATTATCTCTCTTGCCGTGCCGCCGAAGCCGAACAAAAAATTATCATTGTCCTCTTCAAGGAACTTCTGCAATTCGGATAAATCGAGCTTATCGAGCAAGTCGGAAATATTCTGATTGAGCTCCGCCCGACCGTCCGTTTCTTCCGCCAAGGCGTAAACGCCGCCGCTCACTGCAAGCATTACCGCAAGCACGGCGAGAACGGCAATTATTAAAATTTTTATTAAGTTGCGTTTATTAAAGCGACTATTATTTTGTACGTCCCCGAAAGTATGGGGATAGCCGTAACGAACAGTATAATTTTTCCGCATAATATCAGCTTGTCCGCCACCCCCTCGAAACCCAGCTCCTTTACCGAGCTTGCAGTAAGCTCCACAATAAAACCTATACCTACTATTTTAAAAACGGTACGTATTATAGAATTATCTATACCCGTGTTTTCGGTAAAAGATTTTATGAACGCAACGCTTTCCGCAAGATAGTCGAAAGCGTATAAAAAAATGATTATTCCGCCCGCAGTAAGGCACAGCGGCACAAGCTCGGACTTGTGATTTTTTAAAATGAAAGCGCAAACCGCGGTTATAACCGCGATACTGCAAAGTTTTAAAACAAGCATCAGAACATATCGAACAGCTGCCTTATCTGCGAAAACAAATCGGCAATCATTGAAATTACTACCGTGAGAACTATAATCAGCCCCACCAAACTTACAAGCGTTGCTATATCGTCCCTGTCGGATTTTTTAAGAACCTGACAAATTATCGTTATTATTATGCCGACCGCGGCAATTTTAAAAATTATGCTTATATCCATATAAATTGATTTAATTCAGCGTTTTCCGCAAGTTACGCCAGCAATACCGCCATTAAAACCCCGACCATAAAAAAGACTTTAAGATACAGAGAAGAATACCTTTTGTAGTCGGCGGCGCTCTCCTCTTTAAGCTTGGAAAGCTGAGCCTTTCTGCCGTTCAGATAGTCCACCTGCGACTGCGCGTCGCTTTTGCCGAGGTTGACTATGTATTCCGAAAGCGTTTCTCCGTCCTTACCGCTTAAAACATTTTCCCCCCTGATAACCGCGGGAATATGCTTGTACGGCTCGGCTACCTTTGCAAGCGGCGCCTTGCTGAATTTTAAATTTAAAAGCAACTGTTCGTTGAACTCGTACAATTCCGCAAAAACCTGCATTCGCTTCTTTTTATTCGCCGAAAACAGTACGCCGAGCGCCGTTGTCAGACAAACAATCGCCACAAGAATTAAAGTTTTTATCATATATTTTTGGACTGCCGCCTACAAGATTCAGTTCCGCAAAAAACTCAAACGGCATTTTTTTGAGTATTTCCCTATCGGTTACGTGAGAGGAAGCAATTACCGCAATTCCGCACTCGGCGGCGTATTCAACGGCTTTTATATCGTCGTTGCCGTAAAGCTCGTCCGTAATAATAACGTCGGGCTTCATTGCCCTGATTGCCGCCGCAACGGTATGAAGCTTATTGAAACACCTTATAACGTCCGCATTGCCGAGGTCGAACCCCTCGCCGTAGCCGTCCATGGCGGAAATTTCGTTTCTTTCGTCTAAGACAAGCACGTTTATAAGCTTTTCCGTGCTTAACCGCCTTGCAATTTCGCGCAACATAGTCGTTTTACCCAAACCGGGGCGGGAATAAATCAAGGTCGGCGCGATTTTGCCGTTGAAAACCGTTTTAAAAAGAAAATCCGAACAGCCGTTTATTTCGTGCGGAACCCTGATATTCAGCGAGGTTACGGTCTTTACCGTGCTTACGCGTCCGTTTTCGGAAACGTATTCGCCGGCAATTCCTATTCGTACGCCGTGTTCAACGGTTATAAAACCGTTTTTAATCTGCTCGGTATAGCCGTAAATGCAACCCTCGGTAGCCGAGTTTAGAACGGTTGCCAAATCGCCGGCAATAATTGCGTTTTTAGGGCTGCCGCTCACGCCAAGACTGTTAAGATACGCGTATTCTCCCTTGTATTCGACAATAACGGGTTTGTCCCGCCGCAAACGCAATTCCGAAATAAAATTATAATTCAAGTGCGACAGCGCGCTTTTTATCTCCTCCGGAAGAAAGGACAAACTCATAGTTTAGCTTATTTATGCGGGCGTAAAAAAAGAACCTGCAACGGACAAATAAATTCAAAACATAAAAAAAGCCCTTCCGCCGAAATTGCGGAAAGGCTTAAATGATTTTAAATTATTTTTCTTTCTTTTTAAACAACTTTAAAATTTTATCGGTCACTTTGGGGTTAAAAACAACAAATTTATCCCAGAAAAACTCGGTAACGAAGTTGATAAGCAACGTAATAGCCGTAACGAGTATACCCCAGTTTTTCCCCCAAAGCTCCACAAGCGCGTCGCCGCCGAACGCAAGCGGAACGACAATTATACAGTTATAAATTATAACCAAAACCATTGCAAGCGGAATATTGTTAGCCGCTTTAAAGGTAAATTTGCGGTTGAAGGTAAAATTCCATATAACCGACAGCGTTAAACCGATTATGTACGCGATATAGTAATACCCGACGAGCCAGCCCGTCCACTCGTGCAAAATCGAGGTTGACAGCAACTGTATAACGCCCGCCGAGGCAGAAAATAAAGTAAACTTCAAAAGCTGTATAAACTGCTGTTTTTTTGTAGGTTTCTGCGGTTGAACTTCGGCTTCTGCCGCCGCGTCTGTCGGGGTATCCGTTTGAACCTCTTCCGATTGAATTACGTTTTCCGTAACCGCTTCGGTTTGACTTTCCTGCTGCGTGGCTATCGTTTTTTCTGTTTGCGTTTCGGACTGAATATCCGTTTCGCTCAAAATTTTCTCATTTTCTTCCATAGCTCACCTATAATAAAATAAAACGGAAACGACCGACCGCTCCCGTTCTATTCTGGTGCACTCGACAGGGGTTGAACCTGCATGGAGTTACCACAAGATCCTTAGTCTTGCGCGTCTGCCAATTCCGCCACGAGTGCATTTATTAAAAGCAAGGTAAATTCTATAATATTTTATACTTAATGTCAAGCCAAAATTATTATTAATTTTAAATTTTTTATAAAGAATTTATCCTTATTTTTTCAACCGTTTTCAGCGTTTTTTGCCTTAAATCAGCTAAATTACCGCTATTATGTATGACATAGTACTGCGCAAAGTCGTTATTATTATAATCAAATTGACTTTTTGCACGCAAAACGGCCTCGTTTAAGCTGATTTTATCCCTTTTTGCAACGCAGTCTATCCTTTCGTTAAATTCGCGCATAACGACGATTACTCCGTCAAAAAGCTTTTCAAAGCCGTTTTCAAACAGCAGCGGCACCTCGCAAAAGCAGAGTTTTTCGTTTTTTGCACGCAAAAACAGCTCCTGCATAATCGCCGGGTGGGTTATTTCATTTAATTTTTTGAGCGCGGAACCGTCTTTAAATACTATTTCGGCAAGTTTTTTTCTGTCAAGCGCACCGTTTGAGGACAAAATACCGCCGAATTCTTCCGTAAGTTTATTTAAAAACTGCGGGCGCGTACAAAGCTCCTTATAAATTTCGTCGCACGAAAATACGGGCAACCCGATTGATTTTATAATTTCGCAAACGGCGGATTTACCGCTTCCTATCCCGCCCGTAACGGCGATTTTTATATTATTTTGCATCATACCAGCTTTTACCCGTGTGTACGTCAACCGTCAGCGGTACTTTCAGTTCCACCGCATTTTCCATGCACGTTTTCAAAATTTCGGAAGCTTCCGCCGCTTCGTCCTCAGGCGCTTCCAGCAACAACTCGTCGTGGACCTGCAAAATGAGTTTTGTGCGCATACCCTTCTTTTTAAGCGCGTCAAACACGTTTATCATTGCAATTTTTATTATATCCGCGCTGGAACCCTGCAAGGGCATATTCATTGCCGCGCGCTCGCCGAACTGACGCAAATTGTAATTCGACGAATTAATTTCGGGAATAACGCGTTTCCTGCCGGTCAAAGTCGTTACATAGCCGTGTTCTTTCGCATACTCCACGTTTGCGGTCATATAATCTTTTACAGCGCTGTAACTTTCGAAATATTTTTCTATATACTGTTTAGCCGTTGCAACCGAAATATTCAGGTTTTTTGAAAGCCCGAAATCGCTTATGCCGTAAATTATGCCGAAGTTGACCGCCTTTGCCTCTCTGCGCATTTTCAAAGTAACGTTTTCAAGCGGAACGCCGAACACCTGCGAAGCCGTAATTGCGTGAATGTCCGTACCGGCATTGTAAGCTTCGATAAGCTCCTTGCAACCCGAAAAGTGAGCTAAAAGTCTTAATTCAATCTGCGAATAGTCCGCGTCGATAAAGACGTTTCCTTCGCGCGCAACGAAAATTTTTCTGAGTTCTCTGCCCTCGTCCTCGCGAATCGGGATATTCTGCAAATTCGGGTTAGAGCTTGAAAGCCTGCCCGTCGAAGTTTGCGTCTGGTGAAAAGTTGTGTGCACTATTCCCGTTTTTTTGTCTATGAGCGGACGAAAACCTTCTATATACGTTGAATTCAGCTTTTGATACTGTCTGAATTTCAATATATCGTTTACAAGGGGGTGCTTGTCGGCAAGCTTTTCCAAAACCTCCGCCGCGGTTGAAAACTTGCCGGTCTTTTTTTTCTTTACTTCGCTTATGCCGAGGTTTTCATACAAAACTTCACCGAGCTGCTGGGGTGAGTTTATATTGAATTCCTTACCGCACCCTTCGTAAATTTTCATTTTGTATTCTTCTATAAGCTTCTGATATTGCGCGGAAAGCCCGTTCAGCCCGTCCAAACCGACTTTAACGCCCGCTTGTTCCATACTGAATAAAACCGTAACAAGCGGTTTTTCGATTTTCTCGTATAACGGCAGAATGTTATCCGCTTTTAACTGATTATAATATTTATTGAAAATTTCATTAACGGCAAAAGCCGAAAAATTATAATCGTATAGGCAATATTCGCATAAATCTTTAAGATTAAGCCCCGCCGCGTTATAGTCGCAAAGGTATTTTGCAACGGCTAAATCTTCAAAACCGCACTTCGCTTCGATATTAAATCCGCTTAAAATATGCAATTGAGATTTATAGTCAAAAGCGATAACCTTGTTTTCGGCGTTGGAATAAACTGCTTTCATAATTTCGATAAAATCATCGAAATTGATTACGTCCGAATTTAACAGAGTACTCTGCACGGTAATAACGGAATATTGCTTGCCGCCAACGTAAATTTCAGCATTATCTTCGCCGAGCACTACGGAAAAAACGTTATTGTTTCTAACGGTCTGTAAAATCAGGTCTGGATTTGTACATATAATTTTTTCGGGATAAACCACCTCCGCGCTTGCGGACGCTTCTTCGCCATCCTCGAAAATATCCAGCCCCATAAAGCTTTTAAATTCTAAATCGGCAAAAATACGCTTGACTTCGCCGTTGAATTTTGCGGGAGCTTTGCAGTCTTCAAGCTTTATATCCAGACTGCAATTTCTGTCAATTGTCGCAAGCTTGTATGAAAGATAGGCAAGCTCTTTATTGTTGACAAGCTTTTCATGCGTTGCGCCCTTGATTTTGTCGATATTTTCGTAAATTCCGTCAAGCGTGGAATAATTTACAAGCAAATCCGTTGCTGTTTTTTCACCAACGCCGGGAACGCCGGGGATATTATCCGACTTGTCGCCCTGCAATGCTTTTAAATCAACAATCTGCGAAGGTGAAAGCCCCGTTTCGGCTTTGAAATTTTCTATACTAAGCCTCAACAAATCGGTAACTCCGCGCTTTGTATAGTAAACGTCTGTGCGCTCGTCAACAAGCTGATAGCTGTCCCTGTCGCCCGTGTATACATAGCTGTGCACGTCGAATTTGTTGGAAAGCGTGCCGAGAATATCGTCCGCCTCTATCCCCTCCTGCTGACAAATTGTAATATTCATTGCTTTTAGAAGATTTTTCAGCGGTTCGAGCTGAACGGCGAGTTCTTCGGGCATAGGCTTGCGCGTAGCCTTATATCCTCCGTACATTTTATGACGGAAAGTCGGCGCCTTCAAATCGAATGCGACAACCATGTATTCGGGTTTCAATTCCTGCAAAATTTTAAACAGAAATTTTGAAAAACCGAAAATAGCGTTCGTGGGAACGCCGTCGCGGGTTGTAAATACGGGCGTTGCATAAAACGCCCTGTTTAAAAGGCTGTTGCCATCGATTAAAACAAGCTTATCCATATCTATAATTTACCACTTTTTACAAATAAAATCAACAGTTGCAGTACAATTTGCAGTTAATAAACCTAAGGCGGTTGAATTTTATACAAAATTCAACCGCCTTATACTGTTGTTAAAAGACAACCCCACGCTAAGCGTGGGGATAAGAAGCTTAAGCTATGGACAGAAAAAGTCTCCAATGATAAAATTGAAGTGGCTACCAACCGCAACAAGAAATCAAAGGAGAATCCATGGATGAATTAAGTTTAACACATTGTAAATACGAATGCAAGTATCATATAGTTTTGATTGTGTCAAGTTTTTTCCGCACATTTTTTTAAAAACTTGATTTTCCTTTTTAATTTATTTTTTCACAATATACCGCAGAAATCTGCCCACATCATCATAAACAGCGTTAAGCCCCACAATCCGCCCACTCGGTATAGAATGGTCGACATTGTAATCTGCCCTTATTGCGTGAACATTATATGCATTCAAAACTTCTTGTTCGCTCTTAACCCTGCCTTGATAGAGTTCTGAGAATTCGCCGCCATTAAAATAAAACGCTCTGAGCTGCGCCATTTTCTCAGCTCCGGCAAGGCTCCAAGCCATAGGACGGGAAGATAAGCGCGCAGAAAGAACGTGCGAGACATGACCTTCAGCAGAGCAGTTACTCTCTGCAGTAAGGTCTATGCTATCAAAATTATTTTCAATGTATTGCAAGCTATCATACAGGCGATTCCGTGCACGTGCCGTTCCAATACCACCCCATCGCTGCATGTATAAAGATTGGACGCTTTTACTATCGCCAAGCTTTATGCTATTGATTATCTGATTACGCAGCCTTCTATCGCCAGCTGTAGCGTCTGTAACGCTTTTATAAACGTGAAATTTATCAAGGTGATATTGTGCTTTAGGAATTGCAATAAGCCCCTGCTTAATCCAATTTGCGCCATCACCAGAAAGATGAATTTCAGCGTTCCGTGTATCATACTGGGCGTATAAATAATCTGTCACGCAATCCCATATTTCGTTTCCGTTACTTACAGAAACAAAATAATGTACTCCCATCAGCGCTGTTCTGCCACGATGTACACGCTGCCGACCTTCGTGCACGTATACAAGCTTAACCTCGGCGCTTTTCCCATTGTTGAGGTGAATATGGTCTTCATCGGCTTCGATATAAATTTGTTCAACAGCCTTTAAGCCCTTTGCTTGCACTTCAAGCTTTTTCGGCTCAACACCTTTTACAAGATTATGAACTGTCTGCCGAGAAACGCAACCGTTTGATAATTTACTTGCTTTTCCATAGCTTGTGAGAGTAGCATCGTTGATGAGCTTTGTTTTAAGCTCGCTTTCAATACGGCTGTATTTTTCCATATTCAGCAGCTCATCCACGGCAAAAAAATATTTGCCGGAAACTTTGTTAAAATAGAGCCGCCGAGTAAGGTTAAGTTCACCCATTCCCGAAACCATCTTTCGGGTTTTAGTGTGTCTTAAAATTATAGAGTGCTTATCCCTTTGATTATTGTAGTTCTGGTCGATAATCTTCACAATTTGCTCAATAAGGCTTACACCTAAATTATTTACTGTTTTCTGCGTTGTACGTACAATATCAGAAAAGTTCAGCTCTTTTAGGTCTTTTGCTATTAATGATATAATGTCATTAACAGCGCAATCAATTAATGACTGTATTATTTCTTTCGTGCTTTCCATTAAAATAACTCCTGTAAATAAAAATGTCCGTACAAATCTGTACGGACAAATCTGTGCGGACGAAAAATGTGCGTACAAATCGTACGCACAAAATTTTATACCAAGAAAACCAGTATGTAAAGATTTAATTTTTTAACTTGCCACGTCAAGAGCTTTAAATTCATCTAATGACATATTAGTTCGACTAAAAGTTAAAATAACACTTTCGCTGATAATCCCGTTTTTATTAACATAAAAGATATCGAAACTATTACCGTCCGCACTAATAACAAAATGATAAGTATTAGAAAGTGTAGCTTGAGAAAAATAAATTCTACCAGTATGAGCGTAATGTTTTTCCTCTATGTCTTTTACTGATATTGTCATATCACCATTTCCTTGTAAGCAAGAATTATTATTCCAAGCATCAGCAATATCTTTAGAATGACACTTACTCCAAATTGTAAAAGTATATTCACTTTCACTGCTCGGATTATATTCAATTATATAATATAACTTACAATTTGTATAATAATTGGGCTTATTTATAAGCTCATCAATTTTCTCGTCTTCACAAAACCATGTTCCTATAATTGGGTCAGAGCTACTTGTCTTTCTTTCTTCCACAGGCTTTTCTGTCGTTGGCTTATCTGTACAGCCAACCACGCCAATTAAAGTTGCAAAACAACACAAAATAACCGCCAAAAATACAAATTTGAATTTTTTCATTTTAGCTCTCCTTGGATTAGCTCTATTATACTGTTCATGTAAAAAAAAGTCAATTTAAAATACCCATAAATTGCCAATGCTTATGAATTTGTCCGTACAAAATGCCCGTACATTTTTTTCGTGATTTCTATTCACTTTCTTCCCACGGCTTGCCTATGTTCTCAAAAATCGCACGGACGGTATCGTGCGCTTCAACATGGAAACGTGTCCGCTGCCGTGCCGAACAGATAGCGAAACAGTCACCGTTCCCGGCATCAGAAATAAATGCCCGCTCAGTTGGGTTCAGTCCACCGACGTTCTTGTACAAATCGGTTAAGATTTCCAAGTCAGCGGGTGCTAAGCCAAACACAAATGAATATTGAGAATTATTGACAATAGCCGATGTTTTTTGTATAACCTTTTCGTTTCCGAAAATATCGCTCAGGTTCTGAGTCAAAAAGAAAATACTGCCCTCATACTTACGTATACGCTTGTACCAAAGGTAAGCGAACTGTAGCGCAACCGGGTAATCGGCATCAATGAAATTATAACCCTCATCGAGCACGATGAACGGATGCACGACATCACCATATCCGTTGCGGTTCAATTCTCTGATATTAATTATTTGCATATCAAGATAGCGCATAACGACGAGAATCTGCGCATTTGCAACGGTTTGGTTCTTCGCTCCGAAAAGCGACTGAAAGTTGAACACTACAAACCGTGAGTCAACCTCAAGCGTGGACGGACCGTTCCAGAGCGACGAATACATACCGCCCGTAGCAAATTTCTGAACGTAAGTGTTTACACGCTCAAGATTAGCCTTGCGCATGGGCGTCAAGTCCGTCCGCCGCATTTCCTTTTCAACGATAGCTTTCAACGTATCGAACGTCGGATATTGCTCGGGTTTAAAGTCTGTACAGTCGGTATCGTGTTTAATTCCAACGCTTTCGTAAGTAAGCTTAATAAGATTATTCAACTCTTCGAATGCGTCTTGTGCGATACCTTTCAAAGTAATTTTGAAAAAGTCTTCCAGGAACTGCAGATGCGCATTAAAAACCACTTCGGGCGGCGCAACGTCGCCCTCATCCGTCAACACCGGATAAACGTGCAACGGGTTTATTCGCCCTTGCGTAGCGCTTCCTATATCGATAAAAAGTCCGTCAAGGTTTTTTGCAAGTACCTGGTATTCATTCTCAGGATCCAAAATAAATATTCTGGAATTTTCGGAATATATCATAGTGATTAAAAGCTTTGCAAAAAAGCTCTTGCCGCTCCCAGACTTGCCGTAAACGATACCGTTACTATTTATGAAATCCCTGCCACGTTTCCAAATATCGAGTATAACCGGGTAATAATCCCATCCGAGATTATACCCGTCAACATCGATTATCGAAGAGAACACGAAAGGAAAAACAGCAGCGAGCGAGTCCGAGTTGATTCCGCGCTCAAATCCACGCAATTTAGGGCGCCTTGCAACGGTGGACTTGGCGAACCCATCGAACTGTCTGCCGAGCAGATAACTTACTCTATAACCGTTTGTAGTTATCTCACGACGGATATCTTTACGGAACGTTGCGTTTGGCTTGTCGGTGTTATTAAAGCCTGTAACCGTCAACGTACAATCGAAGAGCATCTCGTTTTCGTTCTGGATGCGAGCCTGAAGTTCGTTCATCGTTTGGATGTGCGTGTCTTGGCTTCGCATCTCGGAAAGCTTTGCCGACGTTCTCGTTGCACTCTCGACAACGGCTCTGTCAATACGCTTAATAGCCTTACCTTTATCTACGGGTTTTATTGTCAATACTACTTTCGTGTTATCTATGTTAAATAAATTTGAACCCCAAGCGTTCCCAACGTATAAAGGATAATCCTTTATCGCAAGAGTGAACGCATAAACATCATCAACATTATAACCGGCAAGACCGAATTTAACCTTATTCGGTTTTATGTAATCCGCAAGCTCTGAAATATCTTTCTCATCAATATCTCGCTCATCAAAATTGCGTGTGTAGCAATATTTAAAAAACACCGCTGCTTCACGTGCATCCAAGAGCGTTGAGCTCAGTCCTGCCGCATCAAGCCCGTCTTGACAAGCATCGATTTGATTGTATAAAACGTCGACGTCGTTTTCATACAACGCTATGTAATAATACGGCCTGTAGAGCGGCATAACGTTGTTAACATTGTCTACCTGCTCTAAGCGGCTTTGCAAAATTACTTCCTTAGCTTTGTCTTCTTCCTCTTTTGCAATGTTAAGCTTTTCAAAAATACCGGCGGCAACTTCATCGTATTTAATAGGACGATCTATCTTGACGAGCTGAATTACAGACGACTGGCTCAGCCCGTTTAAAACGCGGGCAAAAGCCGAAATTCGTCTGTCCTGCTCATCTTCGTCCAACAACCCAAAATCAAGGCTACCAACCTCAATGATGGCGCCGAGATAGCCTTCGTACTCGATGAGCCCGTCCGCCCTGATTTTTTTGAATGGTATAAGCTCGTCAGTACTTCCCTTTTTTGCGCCTTTGGTAAACGTGCGGCGTGAAACGTAGAACTTTATCAAATACGCAAACTGCAGATAAGTTCTGTCCTCATCGTCGCCGATGAACATTACTGCGCATATTAGAAGATAAATGGCGAGCATAATCCAACGTTGAGAAAAATTCGAGAAAAACAGTAATACCGCTATTAAAAGCATAATGCTTATCAAAAGCATATCCAGCAACGACAAATGCTTAAATAATGCCGCCTTGAGCTTACTGTTTTTGGGTATAATTCTTTCCATAATCTTTACTTCCTCCGGCCTGAATTATCTTTAAAAGCGCCGGACTTATTCTCATTGCCGCCGCCCGTTCTTAAGCCGCTGTTCGGACGTACGCTTGAGAGCTTTTCTGCTGCCCCCCTAACGCCTTTAATAACGTTAGGTGCAGACAAGCCAGCAGGTTTTGCGCTATTGCCGCCAGTTGCATTTCCAGCCCCATTTTTACCGAACGGTGATGACCTGCCGCCCATACGGCCAAGTGCTCTTACAAATGCAGCGCCACGACTCCCGGAATACCTTTCTCCACCGGCTCTCTCACCAATGGCATTCGCGCCACGTGCAGCATAATTAAATATACCGGTGCGCTCACGCCCGTAACGGTTTGTTCCGCCGAACAGTCCTCGCCCCATTCCTGCGGCCACACGACCTACGCCAAGCGCTCCCACGGCTGCCATCCTCACACCGCTTGTAATAAGCGCAAAGGATTGCATAGCTTCGCGCCCTTCATCCGCCGACGTTCCGAGAATGCGGGCAATAAGCGTTTGGCTGCTATTCATACATAAGGCACCGCCGAGAAGCAATAGCATTTTAAATACCGACACGGCAAAAGAGCTTAACACTCCCTCGTTTATCAGATACGTTAAATCGAATGCAGGTCCCATTATAAATCCAGCAATCATAAAGAATACGTTAAGCGCGATGACGGCGCCAAAAGCGATTAAAACCTTCGACATAAACGTTTCCCGCCATGCCCGGAACCGGGCACCGTCGTCAAGCGGTATAGTTCCGCATACAAGCGGCATACAGATTACAAGGACGATTATATCGTAAATACGCTTAACGAGCCCCACGGACAGCATAAACATCGATATAAGCATTATTACAGCTACCAGATACGCTGTAAACAGATTAAACGATTCTAATCGAACCATAGGCTGTTGACTGTATCCCTGGTCTGCTTGCTCGAATAACCCTATCCAGTCCTTATTGTGTACACCGAAAACTTGGTCCGGTGACATAGACCACTTTATATCCGATGCAGTATAACTGCCAACCCAGCCGGTAGTTACAAGCAGCTCACCGTCTACCGTGACGTATGGATGATACCATTCAATACGCTGAACCCAGACGGGAATTTTATTTCCGTCATCATCGAGCATATAATTTCCGCTTGCATCTTTTTCCCATGCCAAGCCGTCATCACTCGTTGGATCCTTTTCCTGAACTCGGTGCCCGCTCTCGTCAAGATAATCTCCAACTTCACGCTGTTCCCATACGCTTTCATCAATTACATACGATTGTTCAACGGAAAGATTAAATAAATTCTGCGACAACGTCAGATTATCTGCGGGCGCAATAACGTCGTTTACCATGTTTAATAGCATCGTTGAAAACGCTATAAACATAAATACGAAGAATATACATACAACAGAAGCGCCAATCCCGAGAACGCCCTGTTTTACCGTTGTTGCATGCGATGTCGGCTCTCCGCCCGCTTTAAATTTTATTACGTTTTTAACTGTTTTAACGCCCACGCTCGCACCGGCAATTACAACGCTTACCATACATAGACCGAGCAAAACTTTTGTTGAAATTGCACTGTCTAAAAACACTTCTAAAAGCGTTCTGGTTTCGTCTGCTTTCTGCGTTCCAGTTAAGATATTAAAAATAGCGCCAAGCGTATCTATGAAATCATATAGCCAAAACAGAAGCTGAGCGAATAATTTTTCAATTAATATTCCCATATTCTTAAATTACGCTATTTACAAAAAGCGACATAAACTCCTGTGCATCATTATCAAACCAGGACTGGAAGCTTGCTACAATAACAGGAACGAGTGCAGCAATTAAGAATACAATTATAATTCCGACAAAAATACCGATGGCAAAGTTCTTTGCCTGTTTAAGTTTCTGCTCGTCTCCGGACTGCGAAGCGAGCATGTACTTAAGTCCTGCGGCTATGCCTAATATAGCCGCTGCCGCTGTAAGCACACCTAGTAACGGTCCCCACCACTGGTTAAGGAACGACTCAAGGATTTTCCCGACATTGTCAAAGTTGCCGGCAAGAAGGTTAGTAGAAAATTGGTTCATAAAAATATCTCCTTAAAATAATTTTTTCTTTTTAATATTTCTTTGGCTACGGCTCATTTGTCCGTACAAAGTGTACGGACAAATGAAAATGGGCCACTACCGTTTTTTTTAGTAAATCTTACGTTTAAATCTGAATACTACAAGCGCGACTATAACAACAACTACCAAAGCAGAAACCACGCATATAAGAGCTATTGAAATATCGCTAAGATAGTTAAGCTCAAATATATACTCCGTAATGTTTCCGACCTCGTCCACACAAACAAGGCGGTAATTACCAACCTTTGTAAGTTCAACAGAGTTCTTTAAATTGAAAGTTGTCTGTGCGCCGTTATAATAGAGCGTATAGGTCATATTCTCCTTGTTAGGCTGAGAGATTATTACACTTTTTCTTGTGTTCTCGAACTGTACAGAAGGCGCTACGTTGTCAACGCAGAGCTCGAGCTGCCAATTTGAATTAGCGTTCACAAACGATAATTTATAATTGCCGTTCTCCGTCAGCGAAAGCATATCGCCATCGATAACCGCATCAACGACTTGTCCGTTAAGCTCAATAGAGACAGTAAAGCCATCAGGCACATTGATTGAATAACTGCGCGCTTTTTCAGGCAATATACTCCAATTAAAAGTTTTTACATTGCCGACTTCATCTGTAACGGTCAAAGCATAATCTCCAAGAGCCACAATCTCCCCGCGGGTATACAGGTTTTCATTTCCGTCATGGGCGAGCATTGCCGTTACCGACTCGCCAAAAGTGAACGATACGGCGCCCGTGATAAACTGGCCGTCTACAAACGCTATACTTGGTGTTACGTCGACGTGCTTATCTATAACAAAGGAAACGTTGACAGAATTGCCAACAAGGTCAAGCGCAATAATGTTGTAAGAACCTTCAGCATCGAACCTTACACCGTCATAGGTTGCAATTTTATCGCTGTTATTGTAACGATAGTAAATCAAACTATAATCTTCGAAGTGCACTGTAACGAGCTCGTTTGTGGCACCATCTTCAACCACTCCTTCAAGAATAATAACCGGTGCTGTCTTATCGATAACCAAAACAAGCTTACGTTCGTTTCCGCTCTCGTCTTTTGCGTACACGGTGTATTCGCCTTCTGCGGTAATACGTCCGTCAGCTTCAAGCATTGTGCCGTCCTGAGCTTGAATGTAGAACGACTGCATATCTTCGCCAAGCGTAACAGACAGCCAATTTTTCGAAACATACTTCCCTGCATCGTCTATTACGTAAGTACCGTTAACGGTTAGCTTTACGCCCGTATCAACGCTAATACGTAATTCCGCCGCCGTTCCGAGAAAATCGGTAACAGAAAATACATAAGTGCCGCTTTCTGAAAGCAATTCGTCAGTATATTTAACTGCCGCTCCACCATTAAAGCTGTAAGTTATTTTTGAGTCTTGCTCTTCGCAAATAATTCTGAACGGCTCATTCGTTGTTGCCCCGTTATTAAGTACTTGTCCGCTTGCCGTTTCAAATCTTGCCGTGGGTGCAGTTTTATCAATTAAAAGTGTAAGCTCGGCGCTGTTCCCTGCGATATCAGTAATTACAACGTAATACAACCCTTCAAGCGTTATTCTTTTTGTGGTATCGATTAACGTTCCATCTTCGGAAACCACTTCGAAGATAGAAGTTTCTTCAAGAGCGACAACCTGAAGCCATAACCTCGAGTAATAAATATCGTCACGCACAACGTAAGTTCCGTTCACACGGTATTTAATTTCACGGTCAATAGTTATCGTGATAGTCGTAACGTTACCTACTATATCCGTAAGCCGGAACGAATACGTACCGACTTCATCTATCAGCGAGCCATCGTAAGCAATATAATTACCAGCCCCGGCAACATAGGAAATATTAACGCCTTCTTCCTCACATATAACGTAAAAGTTTTTTGTCGTTCTTGCTCCGGCGGAAAGCGTTTCTCCATCGCCGGTCTTTATTACGGGAACGGGCGGCATCTTATCGACTATAAGTGTAAGCGCCAAAGCGTTACCGTACATATCCTTAACGCTCAGGCGATATACGCCGTCCGTATCGAGCTTTTGTCCGTTTGCCACAGTCAAGCCGTTAGACGTTTCAACGTTAAATTCCGACCAAGGCTCCGACATAGTAAACGTGAAACTGTTACGCGTTATGTAACTTCCGTCATCAAGCAGAATATAATTCCCGTCGAGCGTATAACTTACAACATTATCAAGCGTCATTGATATGGTCAGTTCATTACGCGCGGAATCGTAGAAAGTAAAAATGTACGTTCCCGGTGCGGTTATAAACATATCTTTAACGTATTTCATATCAGAAACTGCACCCTGCTTTCTGTAAAAAGCCGTATAACCGCTTTCACTCCAAGTCACATAGAAACTTTGAGTTGTTACCGTTCCCGGAACGGTGACGTCGCCGTTCTCTGTCTTTATTTCTACGAAAGGTAACACGCCATCGATTTCAAAAGTATATTCCGTGAAGAGATTTCTATCTGCAGTTAAGTAAAGTAAAGCTTTATATATTGCAGTCGTATCTGCACCCGCCGTTATACTCACAGTATTACCGGCAATTCCCTGAGAGTATTCAAAAAGCTCTGCGTTCACCCATTGCCCGTCACGGTATATAAAAAGCTCTAACGTTGCATCAGTATCATATAGGATGCTTACGTCGTTTTTAGTTAGCCCGCCGTCCTTAACGCCGCGTAATGTCGCCGATGGCAAACCTTTCATATAAAATAGCGGTTTTGTACGTACAGTCCGTCCGTATAAATCTGTAAACTCAAAAACATATTTCCCGCCGACGTTCATTTTATAAATAAGATTTTGCGCGCATACTTCGGCATCAAACGAGTCTGCCCAGATTCTTTCCTCTGTTCCGTCAAAAAGTATCTTGAAAAATTTAACGTCAGTTATTTCATTATAATTATCATTAATTTGCACCGTGAACGTACAGGCGGTTTCGCTCGTTAAAGACGTATTCTTTAACGAAGGCGCTTCGCCGGCAATGTAAACCACGAAAGACAAAGAATTGTTTGACCTATCGTAAACGGTTATTGTGTATGCACCGTAATAACCGTTTTCATAACTCAGTACGGGCAGCTCATCGCCCCAAACAAACGCTTCACTAATACTTCGACCTTCAATTGAAACCATAACGAAAGAGTCTATATTATCTGAAAGAGAATTCACCGCAAATTCGACATAACGCATTGCGCCGGCATTACTGTCAATAAAATTCTGATTGAATTCGATGGTTTCGCGGACTCCGTTCCCATAAGCGACGTCCGCATAAAAATCCGGCTGTTGCAAATCGAGATAAATAAGATATTGCTCGATATTCCCGCAAACGTCGTTTTCGGTAATCAAATACCAGCCTTGCTCGGTAACAATTTCCTTAAGTTGCAAACCATATTCAAGCGGTCTTGCACTTTCCTCACGCAAAGAGATTCCATCAGAAATAAATTTTATCGAAGCAGAAGAATTATTACCATCTACATAACTTCTTGGAACAGACAAGCTATAACTGAACGGCGCCAACATAAACCGCAAACTTGAATAATCCGATAATAGTTGCGGAAGTTCGACGATTTGCTCGGTGAGAGCATCCGGACGCGTAACACCTTCGGCATCTGTAGGGTTATTCAAAACCGCGCCGTTCTTACCCATTACCTTTCTGTCACCGATATTTTTACGCGCGTATTTATCAATAACAGAGTTGAGCTCATTTATATCTGTATATATTTGTCTTGTGTTCTCATTGTTTACTGTTACATAGTTCCAGGAACTTCCGCCGTCCAAAATTATTACTCTGCACTCCCATTCTTTTTGAATGGCAAAGCTAAACGCCGATGAGTATTCAGCAAATGTATATGAGCCGTAACAGCTTGTATAATATTTTTGAGATAACGTTACAACGAAATAAGAAGGAACAAAATAAGAGTTTCGAATATTATCTGAATTGCCAAAAGTCTCCCTATAAAAGTGATTGACTATTTCCCAAGCCGAACCGTTCCCACAGAAATCAAAAACACGCACTTCCCAAACGCCATTATCGGATATGCTCCCACCAATCGTTAACGCTTCACCGTCACACCTCAGTATTTCACCTGAATTAAGGCGGTATTCCCAATATTCAACGCCGTTAAATTTATCTTTGGCTGTTAAAGTGAATGATTTATTGGTATAAGCATTGTACGCATCGATTATCGGCGCAGTCTTATCAATTGTAAACGTGTACATTGTACTGTTCCCAGCTTTATCAGTAAGCACGATAGTATGAGAACCTTCGGCGGAAATAGTCTTTCCCGCTGTGTAGCTTGAGCCATCTAACGTTGCCGTGCAGCCATTCTCCGACCAGTTAAAAGATACGTTGCCGTTTGTATAACCGCCGTTTGTAACACCTGTTAGCGTTCCCGTAGGCGGTGTTTTATCTATGGTAAACGTGTACGTTGTACTGTTCCCAGCTTTATCAGTAAGCACGATAGTATGAGAACCTTCGGCGGAAATAGTCTTTCCCGCTGTGTAGCTTGAGCCATCTAACGTTGCCGTGCAGCCATTCTCCGACCAGTTAAAAGATACGTTGCTGTTCGTATAACCGCCGTTTGTAACACCTGTTAGTGTTCCCGTAGGCGGTGTTTTATCCACCACGAATGTAAATGAAGCGCTTTGTACTACTGATGCCCCTGCGCTTATATTTCCTGAAGCTTTGACTGTATATGTCCCTTCTTCATAAATATGAGTACGGTCAAATAAAATAATTTCTTCTGAATTTTTATTTATCGTTGCCACATAGGTATCTGATGGAGTAATAAGTGAAATTTTTACACTACTAACACTGATACTGCTCCAAAGTCCATCTTCCAACCTTGTTCGTTTAAGTTTTATCTGAGCTGAAGGCAATTCATTTGCACCTATTAATTTTTTATAGTAGATATCCGCATAATAAAAATTATCTTTGCCGGCATAATACAAGAAATTACTATACACATCTGGAGTAGCGTTATCGCCCAAAGCAATTGTAGTTTGTGCTGTGAGCATATTAAACAACATCAATATTGACATAACTATTACCGATAAAAATATCAGTATCGCAAAATTTTTTCTCCTTGTTTTCATATACATTATTACTCCTTAACAGATTTATTTGAACTGTGTTTAATAAAGCTGATAATCTTCTCTATCTGCATTGCAAGGAAGATATTACCGCCGAGCGTTGCAGCTTCCGCAAGCTCATCCAGTATTCTTAACTTCTCCTTGATATCCGCTGCGCAAAGCCGTACAAAATCGTCTTCGCTGATTTTGCCTTTCAGCTTCTCGAGTTCCTCGGAAATTTGCTCCGCTGCCAGTTCCGCCGCCGTTTTTCTTTTCGTGCCCTTCTCGGTATCATTCGGCTGAATTTCTATAGGATTTTCAGTGTCTGATACTTCTTCTTCGCCGCCGCTATCGTCTTCAAGATTATGATGCAGGAATATAAGCTTTGTGATGTCGTAGCGGTTTGTTTGTTCGTCAAAAATCATAAACGCTTTCTCCGGCGGTCTTGCTTCACCTTCGATACCGAAGATATCAAACGCTTTAAAGCACGGCGTAGTGTGGCTCATAATGGGGTTTACACCGGATGCGATGACAACCGCATTACCGAATACACCGTCAGCCGGATTATTCAAATTCGCAAGCTCGTGCGGATAAATGAGCGGAACGCTCTGCGCCGACGTATTAACGCCCGTATCTTTATTTTCGCTATAGCTCACGGACTTAACTTTGTGCTTTCCGCAAGCTTCGGAAATCTCCCCACGGGTTTTCTCATCGTTGGTACCCAAAAAGATTTTAACGTTGCAGTTATTTTTAATTGTGGATGCAGGTTGCTCTCCGTAAACCTTGTTAAGCTGCGCATAGTCTTGTAATACCGGTATCATAAATACCCCAAGACTTCGAGCTATTTTAATTATGTTATCAAAGTTCTTTATGGGCGGCAGTGAGCCGAATTCATCCATAAGGAAATAACAATGACGTTTTAAACGTTTATCGGGCGTTTCTCTTAGTTCGCTGTTCTTTTCACCTTTTTCATCAAGTGCTTTATAAAGCTGCAACAGCATCAGAGATACAAGCCCATGTCTCCCCTCTTTCATATCGGGTATTTTTACAAACAGAGCGTTCGGCTGTTCGTCCCACTCACTGAACTCGATTTCGTTTCCGCTCGTTAACTGTGCAACGCCGCCATCCGCAATCCAGTGCAGATATTGGTTGACCGAGCCGAGATACGAAGACAGTGTTCGGTCCTCACTTACAAGCACTGTGCTTGCCATACCTTTTGCACGTGAAGTCTCGTCCGCACATTCATCAATGTACTCTTTCAGGACTTCACATTCTCCCCGGGCATACTCAGTGAGATTCCACCAAAGGTTGTAGAGATTGAACTTTTCCTTTGGCATATAGCCGTCTCGGACGTCTTCCCACATTCTGAGCGCCATCGCAAAAAGTAAATCTCTCGCACCTTGTTGCCACGACTTGTCCTGCGCCGCTTCAACTGGACACATACAATAAATAAGGTCTAGCAAGTCCTGATAAATTTCATCGTTCAGCCGAACGGTAAATTCCCTTTTACTTTTTTCAGCTTCTGCATACGTGGAATAAATCAGTCCGCCCCACATATATTTGTTTTTTACCTGTGTTATCTCTTCGGAAATACGTGCAGTCTTTTTCCAGACGTCATTAAACGGGTTCCAAAGCGTCGAATGATATGTATCTGTCAAATCGATAATGTAAACGTTATAGCCGCTTTTCATTAGAGAATTTGCGTGTCTCCCGTACAACTCGCCTTTAGGATCTGTGATTACCATACAAGGCTTTGTGGACGTGCGAGACAATATCTCAATAGACGGTTCAATATAAGTAGTAGTTTTACCTGTACCCGTTGTAGCGATGACAGCCGCGTGAATGGGATTCAGTAGAACTACGTTCATATCGTTGCGCTGCCGCTCAGCCAATATCAGCAGTCCGTCTTTTACGTTCTGCAAGTTTGAAAACTCCGTGACAGTAAATCCCTCATTACGAGCGATCTCTCTTTCGCTCATAAAATGCGAATCTTCAAGGTCTTTATTTATCTTGAGTACTCGCCATGAGCCGAGAGTTCGGATCTCGAAGAGAACGAAAACGGTTATTGCCGCCAGCGCTATCGCCCATAAACCGTATAAAAGACCGTTGCTCCATACGGATGCAAAGCTTGAGTGCGTAAACACCATTATAAGCAGAGCAAAAAGCAATAACGGCAAAACGATGAGCGCAACGGCTAAGCCAACGCCGGTTAGAATTTTAAATTTTAAGCTGCGTTTCTTCCAACGCTTAAATACATCTTTACCTTTCATTCAAATTCTCCGTAAGGAATTATCTTTATTTCTCCGTTTTCGAGCAATTCGGCATAAGCAATTTCTCCTACATTCCAGAATGACACTACTCCGAAAGGATTTGCCGTGTCATATGGTTTATGCGGTGCATTTTCGCCGTACAACTGAAAAATATCAAGCTGCAACCCACCTATGCGACAATCAATAACATGTGGAAAAGCGTAATATAAAATCTCAATGCGAGTTGTCTTGAAAAATGCGCGAATAAATCTTTTTATTATTTTTTTGCTAATTAATTTAGCCTTGCCGCCGCACTCTCTCTGAATAAACTCATTGGCATATTCGTTATCAAAACGCTTATTACGACCTACTGCAATAAATTTCATTCTGTGGTCTCCTTATACTGCCGTGTTCCCTTGCAATTTTTCGAACTCGATATCGCGTTCATGCTGTTGAACCGATTTAAGGAAGTTCGCACGTTCCTGGTGACATATAGCGCCGATGGCGCTTTGTGTCTCGTGTAACAAGTCTTTCCGATATCTCCTCTGATGCTTTGCTCTTATTTTCCGGTGTATGTCGTTTACGCGCATTACACGGCGGTTTTCGTGCATCTCAGAGTGCCGTATATCCTTGCACATACTCAGCACGACGTTGCCGAGCCTCGCCTTGTAATCGTTACGTAAGCGCTCAAAATAGTCAACGTTGCGCATATCTATAAGGCTCAGCGGTATTGATTTGTTGCGCATTGGACCATCGTCCATCGCCGCGGCAATGTCCGCCGCCGTCATCCTCTTACCGTTGATGTAGCCGAGCCTACCATCAGCTGAAAGTTGCTTGACTTCGTTTTCAACGCGGGCAAGCTCTTTCAGCATCTGACCGTGAGCTCCAAAAGCTCGAGCATCGGAACGAATAAGCAATTCGGCGATTTTATCTATATCCGGGCGCAGTTTCTCCATTCCCTGGGCGTTGTACTGTAAACGTCCGGTTTTGGGAAGCTTCGCTATAAGCCTGTTAAGCTCAACGTTAAGCATAAGCGATGCAGTGCTTGCTCTGCTATCGATGAACCCAGTGCGAGCTCTAGTCTCACGAAGGCGATTCAGCTCGGTAATAGCCTTGTCACGCGCCGTATAGTACTCTGCGCCGTGCTCTGATAAGTGCATATTTGCAGAGACAAGGTAATTATCGATAGCCACCGGCGAAATTTTACCCCTACGGGTAAAACCGAGATTACCGTTCTTATCAAGGCGCAAAGGCTCCCTTTCAAAGAACGCAAAGTGTATGTGTCTGTGTTCTGTGTCTTCGTGCAGAGAACAGTACAGCTCGATATTCGACTTTTTAAACCCAGCACGTTCCAGGAACGAGCCGAACGTCTGGCGCATAAACTTAACGCAGTTCTCCTGATTGGTGAACCCGCGGGAAGTTTCGTCATCGAAGGAAATGAACCCGTGCCAAATTGTGCTTTCCGTGTCTTTCAAGCGAGCTTTAAGCTCGTTTTTCTTTTCTTCATCAATGGCACCGTCCATATTGAAAAGCCCAGTATTCGTACCTTCACGGGTAAAGTAATGCTCTGCATTAGCGTTTTTTGAAACCTTTTGCCCGTTCAAGGTGTACGTGAAATAGTTATAATCTGCCGTAAGATTATAAAAATTTCTCTCGGCTATATAATCTGCGCGCCGTTCCCCGGTGTAACTCGCCGGCGGCGTTGCTGTTGTATATCCGATGTTGAATATCGCTTTCATTCAGATTTCTGCTCCTTTGCAAGTTTTCTGTTAAATCGTGCAATAAGATTATCTTTAATCTCGAGATATGCAGGCGGTAATTTAGCCATAATACCGCTATCGATGAGCTCACCGCTCACGGCTTCGCCGTTTATCTCCGCACGTTGGACGTTAAAAATCGACGCGACAAGAGCTTCGATAGAGTTCATCAAAATGAACATATCCTCTTGCATGATGCGCTGTTTTTCTAGCCTGGTCTCGATTTTATCGAGCCTTTTCCCTTCAGGAACTTCAGGAATCTCTCTTGCTTGAGTAAACAGCTTACGTTTACCGAACTCAAGATAGATTTTTTCGACACCCACACCGAGAGCGCAGTTTATCAACTCGTTCATCGACTCGTATTTACCCGTCTCAAACAGTTCATTCAGACTTTTCAAAAGCTCTACGTCATAAATTCTGATGTGGAATGAATTTTTGTGTTTTTTTTCTGCCATATGTGTTTTCCTAAACTCGAAAATCGGTCTCCGATTTGTCGAATTGCGTGGTGTGCCACCGTGGCACAACCGCAAAACCGAAGTGTGCCACTTGTTATTACTCTGTAATAAAGGCTGAAAAAGCCGTCAAGTGTGCCACCTTCCTTATCCTGCTTGGTTTCCTAAGCTCGATTTTTTAAATCGTGCGCAACTCGGTAATGAAATTGCCGAGCGGCACGACTTAGTGCCGATATTTTCTCTCCGGCGCCCGGGGTTCCGCAGCGTTCCGGTCTGAAAGAACGGCTTCGCTCAAACTAACAGCGCCGAGATTTTCCCTGCAGTCTGCTTCCACTACTGCTCACGTTTGTTAGAACGGGTAGCGATTGTGGCTGCGGACTGCCCCAGCATAAGACTGTTACCTGCAAAGATCGGTTTGAAAAACGGCTCTGTGCATGTTCAGTCGTTGCCAGTGACTTCCACTTCCTTTAGCGCCGCCGCACGTTTCCGGTCTGAAAGAACAGCTTGTGCGGATGCGGTAAAGTGTACGTACATTTTGTACGGACAAATTAAATAAGGCCGTTTAAGGTAGTTCCAGGCTCGTGGTGGGTCTTGCTTGCCACGTGCCCTGTACTACCGTTACGGATGCGGATGCACGTTTGCGGTTTGTACGGACGCTTTGTACGGACAAACTGTTTGTGCGGTCGCACGGCGCCAAAGCGCCGAAGTTTGTTCCGCAGTTGTCTGTACGGGTTTGTACGTACATTTTGTACGGACGTTTAGTACAGACACTGCGGCGGTGCCACGCAGCGCCGAAATGCGCTGGGGAAACCGTCTTTCGGTTTCCCCCGTCCCTTTCCCCGCCTAGAAACCACGCAGAAAAAAATTTCAAAGGTTTGAGTTTGATTTGCTAAGCTTGACTACCTTTTTTGCCGTTCCCCGGTCCTTTGCCCTTAGGCTTTCCGTGACCGTCGGCAGAGAAGGTTGGGCGCTTTGCGTATACCTCAATTTTGTCGTTCATTTTATCAATAGTGTGTCTGTAATATGAGTCCGGTTTATCCGGGCGATATGCGCCAGATTCCCGCATTATACGGAAGGCTTGCTCTTTGTCGCCACCATTGAAATAAAGCAGTAAATGCGCAAGCTTACCATCATCGCTTGACCTGTCTCCGCTTACTCCTCTCCCGCTGTACAAATCGTCGAACTTGGCGCCTTGCTTGCTTCCTCGTATCCAACGAATAAGCTCGTTATCACTCAAGCTCTGACTTGCTGTAGGTTGCGGTTTAGTGCCGTTGCTTGCGATGCGCCGCCGTTCACCGAGCTCTTGTCTCAGATAGACGGTTGCGGCGCTGCAGGCTCGCGTAAGCGTGTTGCCTTTTGAATACATATCACCGGTGAGCGACATAATGCGTTTATCGTCAAAGACTTCCAAATCACCTCTTGGATCCTCGTCTCTAACCATAGACTGGCTGTTATAGGTGCCGTTCTTTAAAATATCGTCTTTAACAAAGATATGTAAGCCATTCCCCGACGTGCTACGTTCGATATACGTTCCGCTCAAGGCTTCCACAAGCTTTGTTGCACGTTGTTTCATTTCCCCGGTCTCGGCGTTTAAAATGCACTTGTCAAGGTCGATGCACGTGATACCGTGTTGCTTATCAAGCAATACGGATAAGCCTTCGCAGTTGTTCTCTCGAGCGTATTTAAGCGCAGCATCGAACGTTACCCATTTGCCCGGCTCTTTTGAACTCGTCCATTTGCCATCGATGGGGGAAATTATAAATTTATCTTTCTTGCCCTTCTCTTCGTTCCAGCGCGTTCTGTAACAACACCAGGTCGGAATTGCTTTCAGTTCGGCGGGAACGTTCTTTTCAAGGTCGGCAAGCCCTTGCGCATATCTGCGGCTCGGCGCTACTCTTTTGTACGTCTTATCAAGATGCTTGCCGGCAAAGCTGTCTTTCAGCTCTTGCCCGGTGAGCTCAACTTGACGTCCATCGTTATTAAGGCGGAACGTAAAATCTGAAGCTACTCGAAGCTGCGTTTTACCGTCCGCTTCTTTGAGAAATCTTGTAGGTACATAAAATGAGTAATACGAGAATTCGCCTTTCGGCATTTTAATCATCGTATTTTTGCCGTATTGTCCGCCTACGGTGCCGTTAGGCAGTTCTATACTCAACCATTCACGTTTGCGCTCTTGCGCTTCTACGGGCTTATTTTGACGTTCCTGATACTTCACAACTAAGTCCTCATACAAATAACCGCTGTCAATTACTTTTCCGTCCTGCGTTATTGAAAAGGCATTTATATCGTCAAGAAAATCGATATTAAAGCCCTTCCCTTCGTTTTGAATTTTCTCGTACATCTCTGCTTTTATCGGTGTTCCAAACTGATAACCGAAACCGTCATAAGGACGTTCTGCATATGCAGTACAAATATCGTCGATAGTCAAGCCGTTATTAGCAACAAAGTAGGTATATTCCCCGCCAAAATCAGTACAAAACGTGTTTATCGTATTTTGCGGTATTTGAGCCATATCTTGGGGGCTATCGTCAATATCGTCAATAAAGTCATTCGGGAAATCTTCTCGTAAGGCTTGCTGATATTCGTCTGAACGCTCATAAGCGGCTATCTGCTCTCTAGCTTGGTTTAAGTAATACTCGTCCGTCTGCGCAACGTTACCGACTTCCAAATCATTCCTACGCAGAGTATCTGCATAATCTCTTAACCGCTTTTCGGTTAAATCAATTTGCGCTTTATAAGCTTTGAAATCGGTACCGTCAACAACGACGACGTTCTCTCCCTTCTTTGCAAGCGTGTCCGCATACTGGTCTATTGCGTGATAAGGAACGCCGCACATAGGAATGCGCTCATCTGTATTTATCGCTCTGCCAGTAAGCGTGAGATTTAACTTTTCCGCCGCGCGTTCAGCATCGGCGCCTAAAACTTCATAGAAATCGCCCACACGGTAAAACACAATGCTGTCAGCGTTCTCGCCTTTAATTCGAGCATAGTCCTGCACCAACAGTGATTTTGCTGTGGCTAAGCTTTGATATTGATTTGCACGTTCGGCGGCGCTCGGAAAATTCTTTGCTCTGAATTCTTCCGCCGCTTTTTGGTTTTCAAAGGAATGATATTTGCCCCAGTTCCTTCCGTCATCGGTATGATAATCTTCGGCAACTGCAAAACTTCCGCCCACACGTGCTATTATGGCAACGTTCTTGCCGCTCTCGTCTTGCGTAAGGCTTACTACTCTTTCTCCTCTGAACGTTTCTTCCGCATAAAGCGTTCCGCTTAAATACTTAGGGTTCTCGATATTACGCTCAAATAAGCCGTATTTCGTGCGATAATGCTCGTCTAAGATATCGTCTACACGCTGGTCGTAATACGCTTCAGAACGGCGCCGTTCCGTGCCAGCTTCGAGTTCAGCTCTTAAAACGTCTTTATACGCTTGTATCGGCTCACGGACTTTTTGAGCGAGTTCTTCAAGCTCTTCGTATTCAACTGGCTCGTAGTTCAAAAAGTCGGTATAAGGCAAGTAATAAAACGCATCGTCATCTATCGTTATCGTTCTTAACGGCTCTATCCGTCCGTTTGGCGATACCATATAAATCACTTGTGCTGGTTCTTCGCTCTCATAGCCGTCCTCGGGGTCGGTATAAGGCACGTTTTCAATACGGACTGCGTAATGATTTTGCCGTTGCTCTTGGGCATCAAGCATTGCGTTTCGAGCTTCTTCAAGTGTTATTTTTTCTTTATGGTCTCCCTCTACATTGCTTTGCTCTATATCAACGCCGTAATGCTCGGTATTATCGCCTTGCTCGAACGCCGACGTCTCAGGAAGTTTGTATGTAGAGAAAGGAACTGCCGAATTGACTGCACCTCTCGCCGCCAAAACATAACTCTGCACGTCGAATTGCTTTTGCAACGGCAAATTGCTTGCTATTGCCGTATCTACCATCGCAGACAGATCCATATGCACCTTAAAATACTTGAGTGCGTTTTCGGCTTGCTGACGTTCCTCAGCACCCAAGAACGTATCGTATTTTAAGAATTCATCGATATGATGAACCAAACCGCCGCCCTCACTGCCTATATCAAAGCGGCAGCATTCATAATCATCGTGTTCGCCTTCGAAGACGTAATCAATATGTAGTTTGGTTTTGTAGTAGCCCTCGTTTTTATCTTCCTGCGCATCGAGCGCAGCCAACTTTTTATCGGCTTCAGAAAGCGACATAACATCATACGAATTTAAAGCCTGATGTTCAGACCATTCTATCGTTACGTACGGCTCACCAGTCTCTATAGCAAGGCGCTTAGCCAAAGCTCGAGCGTTTTCCAATTTCTGCGCCGCTGTTTCGCCAAGAAAAGCTGAATAAATGCTCGCATAGGACGAACCGGACAACTCCGCAAGCCGTGTGAACGCACGCTCACGTACGACGGAATCTTCTCCAAGCATTCCGTACACGGATATCGGGTTTGGACGATTCACTTCGTCTCTTAAGTCTTTAAACGTTGCATTCGGATGTATATCAAGTCCGGCTTCATCGTTCGGATACGCCGACGTGTACCAGTCTCTTATGTTTTCTTGCTCCCACGAACGTTCTCCCGCATCGCTTACGGCACTGTCAAGCTGCGCTGCTCTCAGATAATCCGCCATGGGTTTTCTCTCGGGCTGTTCTTCGGTCTGCTCTTGAGCAACGTTCTCCTCTTCGATTACGGCGCCAGCGGCGGCTTGCAGATAATTGTCTGCAACGTAATCGGCAATTCTTTGAGCATCTGCGGCAGCTTTGAAGAATACGGACGTATCGTTCTTGGCAGCTTGAAGCCAACTATTCAGATAAGCAGCGTGGTTAGTTATATGCTTGCCGTTTAACTGGATGCCTTGCTCCATCTGCATAAAAACGCAAGCAAGCTCAGCTCTCAATTCTTCTTTTGCGTAGCTCTCTGAGCCGAAACTGCCCGCAAGGTCGCGGTTAAGGCGGCTCTCGTGCCCGGTAGAATGGGCAATTTCGTGCAGTGCAGTCGCATAATAGTCTTGCATCGTATCGAAGGCTGGGATTGCCGGCAGATGAATTGAGTCTGTTCCTGGCGAATAGTAAGCACGGCTTCCGCCATCGTAGCGGATGGGCGCTCCGCTGTTCGCTATAATCGTTTCAATTTTAGCGTTCTGATTTGCCATCTCCTCTTCAGACATTGCAATTTCTTTGCGTTCTGGAAAGTTATGGCACTGCTCAGCGTTAAATACGCTCGAGTATTTCATTACTGCATAAACGTTCTCTTTTAAATATGCGGTTTTCTCTTCTTCCGTCATATCTTTGACGGTGCGGTTGTCAAAAGCTTTCTTGGTTTTACGGTCATAGAACTCGAAGAAGATTACGGGCGCCGATTTTTCGCCTTTCTTAACGCTTGCGCCAAGCTCCTTTGCTTGATTAAACGTTACCCAGCGAGTGTCCTTATAGCCACGCTCTGCGCCGAGAAACGCAAGATAAAGTGCGTTAAGTCCACGATAAGCTGTGTTCGTTTTGCCGTTATAAGGCGCACCAGCGGCAATATTATTCCACCCAGACTGCCAGTCTGTCGGGTTCTTCTCGATATGCTCCAAGAGCGTTTTAACCATACTGTCACGTATCTGTTGTACACGTTCCCGAGCTGATTGAGCGTTTGCGTTGTTGGTATCGGCTATCATACTTCCCTCATTTTTTTCTGTGGTTTCTTCAAGTTTTTTTAAACGTGAAAACGATGTAGTTATACGTTCTACGGTTTTATCGATTTCATCGTGGTTGTAGTTACCGTAAAAAATTCTGTTATCTTGTAGCATAGCAAGAATTTTTGCATCGAGTTCTTTCGACTGTTCAAGATTATGTACTCGCCCTTCCGTTTGGAAAGTGCTGCCTCGATTTACAAAAAGATTAAAGTTATCAAAGCTGTTGTGATACGTTAAAAGCTTTTTACCGTATTCCCGGCTTATTTTTCCTTCACCGTAAACCTTACCGAGCAACACCGGCGAATCTGTAACGATAATTTCTACGCCTGAATTACGTAAGCGATCAAGACGGTGAAATTGCTCATCGGTTACGTGCACCTGGTTTTTTAAAAGCTCGGTTTTATTTTCTAAAACAAGCTCCTTGGCGTACTCGGAAACATACTCAACATTAAAGCCTTTTTTCTTCAGAGCCGCAGTCAGCTCCAACGCTGCCGTTGTTTTACCTGCCGACGGTCCCGCAAAAAGGTTAATCAAAAGTGGTGAACGTTTACTTTTTTCACTACTTTTTTGCTTATCGCTATTGACAAAAGCGTTTGTTTTGCGTATAATAGTATTGAAGCTAAGGCTTGCCATAACGTCGGGAAATTGGATCCCGGGGTTCACCGACAAGGCTTGGCTTTTTTCTTTATCGACGTAAAGAACGGAACCTTGTTTGATGTTACGTTCAATAAACGACTGAAAATTGTCCTTACCATAGGCGCTCGTCAAGATATTTGCGCTAATAATCTTGGAATTTTGCCTACCAAAGCCATTCAGCTTTATTGCCCCGATTACGGGGCGATTTTTATTATCAACCATCTGCGTAACGATAACTATGCTGTTCTGCGCCTTTGCATCCGGCGAGATACTATCCATAATCATTACGGGGTCTGATATCAGTTCAGGAAGGTGCTTTACAAGCTCGACTCCTAAACCGTGATAATTGGCGGAATCAGCACCATCCTCTTGGGTTATCGTTCTAACGTGACGAGCCGTCATAAGTATCGGCAAGTTCGGAACACCCACCATCCGAAGAATCGGGGGTGTTATCTTGAGCACTTCCAGATGCGAGCTCGTAATATCTGTTCCGCTCAAAACATCGTCGACCTGCTTATCAAACGGCTTTAATTCGTTGATTACGATTTTATCTTGATTCTCATCCATACTGCCCTTTACTCAAAATCAATAAATACGGTTGCTTCAACGTCGACATCTGAAGGCATTTCATCTGCAGGTGTTGAAAGTGCACCAAAGTAACCTTCAAGATGAGTATCCGGACGTTCACCGTTTGGAACTTTGAGAGTTACAAGCGGTAAATTCCTTTTATCTAGTTCATTTATCATAATTCTGTCCTTCGCTCTCTGACGAGCTTTAACTGTACTTTGCCGGAAGGGGCGAGACAAACTCGAAGGGCTGCGCCCTTAACCGTTTTTCTCGCGGCTCTTTTCCCCTATCCGCTTTTAGAAAACACAAGAAAAAAATCAAAATAAGCTGGCGCTGGATATACACTTGAAAGGTATAAATATTCATTGTAAAGCTCTGATTTGTAAAATTGTTTCACGCTCGCCGCCTCGTGCGCGCGGGCGAATAAATTGCACTTTTCTCTGTGGTTTCTCTGGTTATATTATTAATTCCCTATTATTTATCATATAGGGGCAAATTTTTTAACTGGTAGTAGTTAAATTTTTTAACCGCTATCGGTTAAGTTTTTTAACTGATTAAGATTTTTAACTAGTTAAATTTTTTGACTGGTTAAATTTTTTGACTGGTTAAATTTTTTGACTATCTTGCACATCTATCGGCGGAATATCGTCCGGCATATTCTTCAAAAGCTCATTGATTTTGTCGGTATTCGTTGAATATGCCACGCGCTTTATTTTGCCTTTCAGAAACTCACGACGTTTTATGTAACCTTTCTTCTCAAGGCTATCAAGCGCCGCAACCACTGTTGGTCGGCTTAAGCTAGTAAATGCTTCCAGATAGCCAAGAGAACCGAAAAACTCACTTGCTTCGTCTTGTGAGAACCCAAAGATTATTGCAAAGATTGTCAGTTCGCCGCCTTTCAGCTTAAGATATTTAATCATCCAGTAAAACACCGTGTAGAATTTGCTGTCGTCGATTTTAAACATAAGACCTTCTCTTTTTGTCCGTACACAATGTACACACATTTTTTGTACGTACAAAATGTACGGACATTTCGAGTATTTTTTGTTTGTGGTTTAATTAGAACGGTATATCGCTGTCATCGTTTATAGGTTGAAGTTTCTTGCTTGCGGCATCATCTTCCGCCACTGTCTTGGCTGTTAAAAACTCTATATCCTTTGCTACGATATCAACGCCCGTGCGCTTGACGCCCTGGCTGTCCTCGTACGTGCATGTTTCAATAGAGCCAGTTACTCTAATCTTGTTGCCTTTCTTCATATACTTTGCAACGGTTTCGCCTAACCCGCGCCACGCAACGCAGTTGAAAAAGTCTGTCTTGCGTTCGCCGTTACTGTCTTTATAATCGCGGTTTACAGCGATTGCAAAGCGGCATACCTTAACGTTGCCGGATGTTTCGGCAAGTTCGGGATCGCGGGTTAAATTGCCTATAAGGTTTACTTGGTTCATATTTTCACTCCTGGTTAATTTTTCTGTACGTACAAAATGTACGGACATTAAAGTTCTTTCGAATTCTTCGTTAGCCATTGAATCACCATCGTGAAGCTGTCGCCCTGAGAATTGAATTTTTGGTGTTCGTTATCAATAATCGAATACGAAATTCGTTCATGGGCTTTGCCACGATCCGTTGAGTAAGCGTCCCAGTATTCGGCGCCGACTTCCACGATAATTGCGCAGCCATTCCTAAAATTAAAGCGGTAAAAAGTTTTATTTACTTCCGGAACGTCGAGCCAGACGCCCCAATTTCGGAAATCATTTAACCAACGTTCACGTTCTTCCTTGTTTCGAAGGTTAAGCTCGCCGCTTGCGGCAAGAGCTTGAGAGTGTTTTTGCACTGGCCCATTTTCATTTGTCCGTACACTTTGTACGGACAAATCTGAAAAGGCCGTCTTATTCGTCATTGTGCCGGAAGATACGGTATCGTCGATATAAGCTCTGAGCGCCTTCGATGCATCCGTATTCTGTTCCTTGCAAATATCTTTAAAAAGCATTAGAACGTCACTTCGAATTCTAAGCTCCAAACGTTCCGTTTTCTTAGCGTCTTGTTGCGGTGCAACTGTAAGAAGGCTTGCTGCAGTCTCGCTGCGCTTAGGCTTGAAACTTGCTATATCAAAATTACCAAGTCCCATTACTACCCCCCTAAAGCTTCAAGAACTGCCGCCGAAAGACGTTCATAATCTTTTGCAACGTCGGAATTAGGTTTGTAAGCGTGTAAGCTCTTTCCGTAAGACGGTGCATCCGCGGCATCCACGGCAAGACGTATAGCCGGTGAAAATACTCTGCATCCTTGTTCTTCAGCAAACTTTTTAATCGCTGTTATTGCTTCCTCGGTTGATTTGGTGCGCCGAGCCATAGTTATGACAAAGCCGAGAACGCTCAAATTCGGTTGTATTTCTTTCATTTCCTCGATATTCTCGAAGAGCTGCATTATACCCTTAAACGAGTTGTATTCGGGTTTGAACGGCACAAGCACTTTATCACTTGCATAAAGCACGTTGATTGTAAGTTGTGAGAATGACGGGTTACTGTCTAAAATTACATAGTCGTAATTTTCTTTTTGTGCTATCTTTTCAATAGCTCTACGCAGATAACGTTCTTTTCCAAACTTAGCGGCGAGTACATTGTTTGCCTTTTCAAGACCGATATCCGCCGTAACAATATCGAGCATACCTGTAAGATTGTGAATTTCAGCTTCAGACATTCCTTTGTCTAAGCTAAGGAATTTAAGCGCTTGCGGGTTATCTGTGTCATCTGCAAGACCGAATGACGTCGTAAGGCTGCCTTGCGGATCGAAATCAACGAGCAGAGTTTTCTTGCCGTTCCGGGCAAAATAATCTGCGAGTGCTGCAGACGTCGTTGTTTTGGCAACGCCGCCTTTCTGATTAACGAGCGATATTACTTTCATTCCGTCACCTCAATTCCGAGAAGTTGAAGTATTTTACAATACTTTTCTACAATTTCAACTACCGGACCTAACACGTCATAACAAACACTTGCCAAAGACATAAAAGTAAAATGCGAAATATTCTCTCCACTTTCAGCGTAAAGGTCAAGTGCTTTCTCTTCTTCTTTTTGGCAAAGACCATCGTATGTACTTCTGAACGGCTCTAATTCGAGCGCGTTCGTTCCGTGATGGCGATTGACAAATTCGCTTCGTTCTTCCGCAGCGGTCAAATATGCTTTAACCGTCGCTTTTTTTAATGCTACTTTCATCTTTAAACCTTCCTATATATTTTTTTAAACTCTCCCGGATAGAGTGTTTAATTCTTACCTTCCAATTCCCGCACCGTTTTCCGGGCAGTGCGGAAACCGAAAGGTTCAAGCCGAAAGTCCGACTCGAACGGACTGCAGTCCTTTGGTTCCGGCATAATCTGACGAAAACGCGTAGCTTCCGCCAGACATAGTGTGTTGTGTTCCCAACGAACGGAATCGAACCGCTCTCATAGCTTCCAGCGCCGGGATGGTTGTCCGTACAAAATGTACGGACATTTTTTAAATTGCTCTTGCTTCGATTGCGCCCGAATACAAATCGCCGATTATAATCGGTCCGCACTGTTTACCTTTGAACGCATCGAAGTAACGTTTCCGATATGTAATCTTGTCATCGCCCCAACGTTTAGCGTGATAGAATACGTAATAATAATTTCCGTATTCGAACTCCAGCCATTCGCTGAACCGGCAAACCGTGTACTTACAGTCGTAAAGCTTTACTTTTGATAAGCTCGGTAATTCTTCTTTTATCTTTTGTAGAAATAACTTTTTGCTGAACGTTTGCATAAGTCACCTCTGTTTTTTATTTGTACGTACAAAATGTACGGACATTTTATTTTACATAACCTGCAATTTTAAATTTGCCCGGCTCTGCCTTCATCATTAATTCGGCAGTAGCAAGCGGGCCACACTCGAATGACTCACCCCAAGTACCGTCATCACGCTTTCTCTTGATGTACACCCAGATATCTTTTTTATCCCGATAAAAGACAGGCAAACAGGGAACTCTATTCTTACCGTCTATGACAAGTAAATTCTCTGCATAACAGTCTTTGAACATCGCAAAATCTTTACAGCTTTGTAATTCTTCATCGGTAACAGGAACGCCCATAATTTCGCAGTTTCTAACTGTGTACCAGCATTCTTTGGCGGCGTGACCTAACGAGCCGTGATAGACGGCTCCACGCTGTTCCCAAGCTTCTTTTGTCATTACCAGTTCGCCGGATAGCCGAATTTCTTTTTCTTGTGTTCGATGTCTGATTAAAGTAGGTACGCGCATAAACTATCCTTTTAAAATTTCTCGGCTTTCTGAGCGAGCTCAACAGCCTTATAAAGCATCAGATTACTTGCGATGCACTTTTCACCGTTGCACTCGGTTATATTTTTTTCGTCAACCGCTCTTAAAAGCGTTTGAGAGAGCTGATGCATTAAATCGATGGCTTCTTCGGCAAGGGAAGTATAGACAACTTTCCCTTCAACAAATTTAACAGTTCCAGTATGAGAGCCGCCTAACGTTACGGGGCCATACGGATAAGGTTGCCCCGTACCGTCACCGTACATAGGGAAAATTTCCAACTGCACAATGCTTAACCCATAGCAAACGTTATCTTCCGACCACGTTTCGGTAAATTTCTTCGTATGAAAGAACTCTTGTGCAAACGCTCTTGCAAGCTTTTTAGTTACTTTTTTCATTTCGTGCCCTCTTACTTGGCTGCGCCTTTGTTAGCGCTATTTCCTTTTTGCTTAGGCTTTTGAGCGGATCTCATATTGCTCGTAAAATCTCTACTGCGTTTTATTACGCCGGTTATCATATCTGTTACGTGCTCATCTCCTTTTGTCTTATCGTAGATAGCCGATGATTTAAAAATCCTCGCTATCTGCTCTGCATCCGAGTTGGAAAAGAAATTGAGTATTGCTATCAAGCCTTTTTCTGCTTTCTCGGTTTTTCCTGCAGCGCCGGAATAGAAATTTTTAAATTCAGCGCCACGCTTTGATTTTTTAATGGCGGCAATGAGTTTCACGTCTTTGCTCAATAATCCGTCTTTATTCGTCGCTGTTTTGGGTTTATTCTTCGTCGTCGCCTTCTTCTGTTCTGCCGGCTTGCCATTTATACTATTTTCCGCAAAGCGTACTAACCGGATCGTGCTACTCTTGCGCTCACCGTTTCTGTGATAGGTGAATTTACAAGAATAAACATTGCCGTGAGCATCTATATACCGTCCGCTTGAAACTTGACCGTTTTTAAACGTTCCTTCAAAGATTCTGCCATCTGCCCAGGTATATTTACCATCACCATCGTATTTGTTGTCTTTGAAGTTCCCTTCGTAGACATCACCGTTTGTTGCAGAGAATTTGCCTTTACCGGTTATTTTACCGGATTTAAAATTACCCTCGAAGACGTCTCCGCCTTGCCAGGTATATTTTCCAGCGCCATTAAATTTCCCTTTCTTAAGGCTTCCGTCGTAAACGTCGCCGTATTTATAGGTTATTTTCGCTCGAGACTTGTCCGGGCGCCGCCCGTTCGGAAGCAACGCATATTCATAAACGCTGTCCGCTTTGTAACTCTCATACTTACTGCCCGCTTCAGGAACTGTAATCTCGCCCGGCTCTTGTAAAGGACTAAGCTCTGCTACTTCGTCTGCCATTTTGTGCACCTTCTTTTTGTGTTTTCTATACTGTTTGTCCGTACAAAATGTACGTACAAACAAAAATGGGTAATGTAGCCAATACGACAACATTACCCATACGGAAACAATTATATTAATTGACTAACACACACACTTATTTAGCCACACACTCTCTAAAAAAATAAAAGTGTGTGTTGAACAAGCCAACACACACTCATCTTCTGAGTTTCATTGGTGAATAGCCGTATTGGCTTGTTCACCTAAATTTTACACCAACATAGTTTTTGCTCCAAAATTTCGTAGACAGGCAATATACGGAAAGCTTAAAGCAG
>CAJULB010000007.1 GCA_910587005.1 uncultured Christensenellaceae bacterium
GCTATTAAGCGTTGAGTTATCAGAAGCCCGAGCGCGGGCGCATTTTAATTGACTTAACGGCGACAACGTGATATAATTCGGTTATGGTGGTAGCCCACCCACAGCAAGTTAAACCTTTTAGGCGGTTTGCCCCAAGGGGGGAAAATGAAAATTTTCTCGCGAGGGGGTGATTTTATGGAATTTGACTTCCTGCGCCTGCTCTGCCGTTTGGTGGAGCTCGGCGCGGTTCGCTCGTTCAGAGTTACCAAGGACAAAATCTACATAATCATAAAAAAATAACCGCCACGCTTGACCCCGTCGGCGGTTATTTAATCGTAGGCTCGGGCTAACCGTTTATAAGGTCACCCTTGCTGTGTTTTTATTTTAGCACGCCCGCGCGACTTTTGTCAAGCGGTTAAATTAAAGAAATGCCCCCGAAGTCGCGGGGACTTTGGGGGACTGTATATAAAAAACTATGCAAAATCGGCGAAAATATATATAAAAACGGACTTTTTCGGGCGTTCCGTCGCCCTCTGACTCCGTCATTCGTTGGTTCAAATCCAGCTACCCCAGCCAAAAACGCGGTTTTTCGTTCATTTTTAGCGTATTTTGAACGATTTACCGCGGTTTTTTATGCCTTGCGGGGACTAACGCGGGGACTAAACAAGGGGGCGGGCTAATGCGGGGACTGGTGCGTGGAAATTAATGCAAGCGGGCTGACGCGGGTACGAAATCGCGGACTAACCCAAATATCAAAGGTTATAAATTATCTTTTTCGTATACGCTCATAGCTCTGCGGTGAAAATTATAAATCTTGTTGCGGACGAATTCGGGATAAATAATTTTTGCGTCTTCGCCGAACCTTACAAAGTAATGCACGATTTGCGCGTGCGAACAGTTGAAATAATACAGATTATTGTCAACCTTGACGGGCACGGGGCGGTGCACATAAAATTTTTTAAATTTATCCACGCCTTTATCCGTAAGCGCAACAAGCACTTCGACGTCGTTCGCACCGTAGAAAAACTGCGGGCCGTACGCTTTCATTTTTTCGAAAATCTCAATCTGCGTTTGGGTGAAAAAAGCGTCTGCGGAAAGAGGTGTAACGCTGACTATCCGCGAAAGTCGAATAGGGTTACAGCCTGCCGTTGCCGTAAGCACGTAGCAGTGCAGTTCTTCTTTGGAATTAACTACGCCGTAAGGCGCGCACTCGATTTTTTGCCCCGTTCCGCGGCGCGTGGTAATAAAAACGCATTTTTTTGCTTTTACTGCCTGCATAACCGCTTCGTACTGCGGTTTAAAAATTATAAGCTCTCTTTTATCCTGCGGAAGAGCGGCGTAAGAAGCGAACATACTTCTGAAATATTCCGAAAGGGTGCGCCCCGCAAGGCAATACTGCTCAATATAATCTATGACCGGTTCGGATTCCTTCGTAGGTTTGAATGAAACCAGCTTATCGAATTTTTCGCCGTTCGGCGCGGCGTTCCTTTCGTTAAGCTTTTCGCATAAATCAAAACAAAGCCCGTTTAAGTTTCTTTCCGCAAGGGAAACTGACGAGCTTATTTTATTTTTTAAAAATGTTAAAAGCTCGTTTTGCTGTCGCGTGAAATTTTTATAGTAATTGACTATCAGATTTGTCAGCAAAGCGTTTTTATTGACTGTGCGACCGTCTTTTTTGAAGAACTCGAAGCCCTCCGCGTCTTTTTCCAGAATGGCGGAAATTCTTTCCGTTACGTAAATTTTCAGCTTTTCCATAAAAAATTTTTCCTCTGTTTCCATATTGTACCACAAAAAGGGGGCAAACGCAATATATGATTTTATTGTTTTTTAATAAATATTGTAATAGAATCGCATAAAACCGCGGTAATTTTATCGGATTTAAGGGGGCGAAAATATTTCAAAAACTGCGTATTTACATTAATAGTTTAACGGTGATATAATCGTGGTACAAAAAACAAATCGGGAGAAAATTATAATGAAAATATGCAACAGCGAAGCTATGAAGCTTATAAAAGAACTTGAAGAAAAGAAAAAGAACGTGCTTTATAATGAAAACTGCCGCAGCAGAATTTCCTATAAAGAGGACGAAGAAAAGGTATTGACCAAATACGTTTATGCGGAAACGCGCGAAGTAATTGCGGAGATAGACGGAAAAATTCGCAAAATAAAGCACGCGCTTGCGGTGTGCAACTGCACCGCAGTGGTGGACGATTTCGGCATAACGATAGGCGAGGCGCTTGTGTATCTTGCCCAGCTGAACGCCGAATATAAGCAGTTGGAAAATCTGGGAGCGCACAACAAGCTTTCAAGACGGATAACGGTGAACGGCGTGCTTGAATACACCGAATGTCTTTACGAGCCGGAGAAGGTCGTGCGCGATATGGAAGCCCTGCACGCAAAAATAGGCAAATTGCAGGTTGCCGTAGACCGCGCAAACCTCACTAATTATATAGAAGTTTAAATAATTTTCCCGCACGGAAATTTTGACGCAAATATTTTTTTAAAACGCCTTGGAAAGGTATGTTAAAGTTGCGGTTTATTGCGCAGGTTAAAGTTTTCGGTTGTGTTTTAATATCTTAAAGTTTACGGTTAAAACGCTTCTTGTCGGAATAAGCTATAAAAGTACAAAATTTTCGTGCAAAAACTTATGCTTTGCCGTAGAAACGGTAAAGCGGGCACGGTGAAGTAACGGGTTATATCCGTGCCGAATTTATTTAACGGAGGGGCGGTTATGGTTATCAAAGGAAAGTACAATACTGCAAAAATATTCACTGACGTTATCGAAAGCGTTGCAATAGAGCAAATTCAGGCAATGTGTGATTTTGCCGCGTTCAAGGGTCTAAAAATACGCATTATGCCGGACGTGCATGCAGGCGCGGGCTGTACCATAGGCACAACTATGACCATAAAGGATAAAATAGCGCCTAATATGGTGGGCGTTGACATCGGCTGCGGTATGGAGCTTGCTTTGCTTAAACAAAAGGATATAGATTTTGAAGCGCTGGACGGTTTGATTCGCGCAAATATCCCTTCGGGAATGAATTGCAGAACTACCCCGCACAAGCTTGCGGAGCAAATAAATCTTGAAGAATTGCGCTGTTTTTCGCAGATTAACGCGAGCCTTGCGTACAAAAGCATAGGCACATTAGGCGGTGGCAACCATTTTATCGAAGTCGATACCGACGCCGAGGGCAACAAATACCTTGTCGTTCATTCGGGCAGCAGACATTTGGGGCTGGAAGTTGCCGAGTATTACCAGAGCGAGGCTTACAAAACGCTTTGCGGAAATTCAAAAGCGCAGATAGCGGAAGTTATTGCAAAGCTTAAAGCGCAGGGCAAAAGCGCAGAAATTCAGTCCGCATTGGAAAAATTGAAGGAAAGACGGACGGATATTCCGCGCGAAATGGCGTACGTTCACGGTCGGCTTTTCGACGATTATATTCACGATATGAAAATAGTTCAGCAATTTGCCGTGCTTAACAGAAAAGCTATGATTGAAACGATAGTCAAGGGGCTCAATCTTACGGTTGCGGACAGTTTTACGACTATACACAACTATATCGACACGGACGAGATGATTTTGCGCAAGGGCGCCGTTTCTGCAAAAAAGGGCGAAAGACTGCTTATACCCATAAATATGCGGGACGGTTCGCTGATTTGTACGGGCAAGGGGAACAAGGACTGGAACCAGAGCGCACCGCACGGCGCGGGCAGACTTATGAGCCGCGGTAAGGCCTTAAAAACGCTGACTATGGAGCAGTTTGAAAGGGAAATGGCGGGGATATACTCAACTTCCGTCACGCCCGAAACTCTGGACGAAAGCCCTATGGCTTATAAAAGGTTGGAGGATATAACCGCAAACGTCACGCCGACCGTAAAAATAGAAAAGCGGATTGTGCCCGTTTACAATTTCAAGGCGGGCGAGGTTTCCGTAAAGCGCAGAAAAATGGATAAATAAAGACAGCCCGCCGCTTTTGCGGCGGGCTGTAACGCAAAAATGAAAAGCGGCGTATAATAAACAGATTAACAAAATTTTTTTACCGAAGCGGAGGCGGCGCGGTTGGCGCCGTGCGGTGCACTTGGGGGAAAGATGAACGGCGGGTTAACGTTTATTATAAGCAGCGTTCTGTTCGGTTTCGGGCTGGCTGTGGACGCTTTTTTAATATCGCTTGCGGGAGGCATGAACGAGCCGAACGCAAAGCGCGGAAAAATATTCGCTTCGGCACTGGTGTTTGCGTTGTTTCAGTTTATCGCGCCTATGATAGGCTGGATATGCGTGCGCGCCCTTGCCGAGCGGTTTTTGTTTTTTAACGAATGTCTTTCGGCGATAGCCCTTGCCGTATTGCTGTTTTTAGGCATAAAAATGCTTGCGGAGGGCCTGAAAAAAAAGGACGGAAAAGAGGAACAAAAGCCTAAAAGCGGGTTCGGCGCGCTGATGGTGCGGGCAACGGTATCTTCGGTTGACGCGCTTTCGATGGGCTTTACCATAGCCGAATACAGCTGGCAGACTGCGGTTGCGGGCGCGGCGATTATAGCTGTTATAACCTTTATAGCGTACGCGGCGGGGTTCTTTATAGGCAGAAAATTCGGCACTAAATTTGCCGACAAAGCTATGGTTATAGGCGGAATACTTTTTATAGTTATGGCTTTGGAAGTGTTTTTCAGAGGGTTTTGAAATAAACAGAAAAGCGGGGGCGGGGGGCGGTTGCAATAAAGCAACCGCCCCCGCGGTATAGATAGATTTTAGTTATACGGCAAAGTTTAATATTAAAAGCAAACAAGTCCGCAGTACGTTGCAACGGCGGAAATTTGTTTTTTTGATTGAAAATTACAAAAAATAAAGCCCCGGCTGCGCTTTGCGTGCGGCGGGGCTTTTCAGTGCGTTCATCACAGAAGGTTTTCAAAGTCGGGGCGGATTTGCTGTGCGTAATAGTAAATAAATTCGGTAATGGTGGGCACTCCGCGGTCTGATTTTATAACGGCGGTGTAGTATTTAAGCAAATCGCCCGTATCGGCGGTATTCCACGCGCGGTTGATTGCGTTCTGCATTGCGCGCTCTACACTGCATTCGGCCTTGTTCCACTTTCTTGCGACAAAGTTGCAAACTTTATGTCTGTTTTCCATAACAACGTAAGCTATGGCGTCGGTAAGATATGCGTATCCTACCGATTTGGGGTTAATGCCGACCTGATTTAATTCCTTCTGAATACGTCTTTTAAGGCGCTTTTCCGTTTGGTCGACCTCGTATGCGTCGGTACGGCTTAAATTGTCCTTTACGCTTCTGCTCATAATGGTTGACCTTATCGAAAGCAGAAATTTAAGCGGTTCTTCCGCGGAATATCCGCGGCGCACCTTGCTCATTATATAGTCTGCGCCGAGTTCGCGCGCGGCGGCGTATGTGGCGGGGCTGATATTCCAGGTTGTGACGAGAATATACGGCGGACGCGGAACGTTTGCACTGCGTAACTGGGTTAAAAAGTCGAAACCGTCGCCGTCGCCCTTGTGAAGCTCCAAATCGAGTATAACGGCGTCTGGGCTGTAATCCATAACCTTATTAAACGCTTCGGTAGAGCTGCCCGTTGCGGCTACAAGGTGGAAATCGTCTCCGCGTGCGTCAACCTGCTTTATGAGCGCGTCCCTTTCGTCGGGTTCGTCCTCTAATATCAATAATTCGATTCTGGTATTCATTTACTTTTGCTCCCAAGAGTTGTCTTTAAAGTAAGTATATTAAATTTTTAGATAAAAATCAATTATATTCGACAAAATTCGACAAATTGTTTTCAACGGTTTGCGGGTTGGCGCGGACAGAGTTTAACGCGGGCGGATGGGGGTAAAGGTTCAAAATATTTACAAAAACGAAGGGTATTGTTTTGCCGTATATTGCAATTTTGAAAACTGTGTGTTATAATGGAAAAAATTTGGAGTTTTTAACCTTGAAAAGGCGGTAAAAACCGTTTTTAATAAATACATAAGAGGTAAATTTTACAATGAAGATGATTTACGGCGTAAAAGACAGACCTAAGGCGGGAAGGCTGATACTGTTTGCACTTCAACAGTTGCTTGCCATCCTTGCGGCGACCATAGCGGTGCCGGTGGTTGTTTCAAACACGACGGGATACACAATGTACACGTCCTCGGCTCTGTTCGGCGCGGGCGTAGGTACCTTGGTGTATCTGCTTTTCACAAAATTCAAAAGCCCCGTGTTCCTCGGCAGTTCGTTTGCGTTCCTTGGCAGTATGTTCGCGGCGTTCTCGGGCGGGGTTTCGGCGGCGCTGGGCTATATGGGCGTTATTCTCGGCGCGGTGTTTGCGGGACTTATCTACGTAATTATCGCCGTAGTCGTCAAATTTGCGGGTGTAAAGTGGATAGACAAAATAATGCCTGCGATAGTTATAGGCCCCACGGTTGCAATAATCGGTCTTTCGCTTGCGGGCAACGCAATAGGCGACCTTATGAAAGGCAACGTAATGGAAACCGTTAAAGACTATGTGCTGGACTTCGATAATGCGGTGAACGGCGTTCCCGTCGTTGTGGAAACTACCGCGCAGAAGATGCTTTGCTCGCCGTATGTTGCGCTTGTATGCGGGCTTGTAACGCTTGCCGTTACGATTGTCTGCTCGGTTTACGGCAAAAAAATGCTTAAAATGATACCTTTCATTATCGGTATCGGCGCGGGGTATGCGCTTGCGGCTATATTCACGGGAATAGGCTATGCGGCTAAATGCGACGCGCTTAAAGTGGTTAACTTCGAACTCTTTAAATCTATGAACTGGAAGTTCTGGGACAGTTACGCGTTCGTTCATTTGTTCAGCAGTGACTACGGCGCGGGCGATTTCGGAAATATCGGCGCTTATATCGGCAATATCGCTGTTGCGTATATTCCCGTTGCGTTCGTCGTTTTCGCGGAACATCTTGCAGACCACAAAAACATTTCTTCGATTATAGAAACCGACCTTTTGAAAGACCCCGGACTTTCGAGAACGCTTCTCGGCGACGGCGTCGGCTCGATTGCGGGCGCGGTATTCGGCGGTTGTCCCAATACAACCTACGGCGAGTCGGTCGGTTGCGTAGCGATATCGGGCAACGCTTCGGTTATTACAATACTTGTCACGGCTTGTATGGCTATCGCGGTTTCGTTCTTCGCTCCGTTTATAACACTGCTTGCGACAATTCCCTCGTGCGTAATGGGCGGCGTATGTATCGCGCTTTACGGCTTTATCGCTGTTTCGGGACTTAAAATGATACAGAAGTCAGACCTCGGCGACAACAGAAATCTGTTCACCGTTTCGGTTATCCTTATTGCAGGCGTCGGCGGTATGGTGCTTACGTTCGGCAAGGTAAACATAACTTCGGTTGCGTGCGCGCTTATCCTCGGTATACTTGTAAACCTGCTTGTAAACATTAAGGGCAAAAAGAAGAGCGGCGACGAACAGCTTGTGATGGAAGAGGTTGCGGAAAGCGTCGCGCTTGACGTACAGCCTGTTGAAACGGAAGAAAACGCATCGGCGGAAGCTTCCGAAGCACATACGGAGGAATAAGTATGAAAGATTTTAAAAACGTATTCATATTCGACCACCCCTTGATTAAGCATAAGGTTGCTATTTTGCGCGACAAAAAAACGGGAATGAAAGAATTCCGCGAGTTAGTTGAAGAAATCACGACGATGATGACGTACGAAAGCATGCGCGACGTAGAGCTTGTGCCCGTACAGGTGGAAACCCCGCTTGAAACGGTTACGCAGTATAAAGTGCCCGACGAAAGCATTGCAATCGTGCCCATTCTGCGCGCGGGGCTTGGAATGGTGAACGGCGTGCACAAGGTTTTTCCTACGGCGAGAGTGGGACACATAGGAATGTACCGCAACGAGGAAACCTTGCAGCCCTGCGAATACTATTGCAAGCTTCCCGAAGGTATTGAAAACAAAACGGTATTTTTGGTAGACCCTATGCTGGCGACGGGCGGTTCCGCGTGCGACGCTTTGGACGCGCTTAAAAAACGCGGCTGTAAAAAGATTAAGTTTATGGCTATTATCGCCGCGCCCGTCGGCGTTGAAACGGTTGCAAAGGCTCACCCCGACGTGCCCGTATACGTTTCCACTCTTGACAGACAGCTGAACGAAAACGGCTATATCCTCCCCGGTTTGGGCGACGCAGGCGACAGGCTTTTCGGAACAAAATAAATATAAGGTTATAAATTAAACGTCCCTCGCCGAACGGCTTTTATGCCGTTCGGCGAGGGGTTTAAATATGCAAAAAACGAGTATATACAGGGGGTAATTTATAAAAACGATTATTTGCGGACGCCGAGGATATGTATCCCGCGGGCTTGCGCAAAGCTGTAAGAGGACAGCGGTTTGTTAAAAGCGTCGTAGGAGTGAGCGGCAACGAGAATTCTTCCGCCCCGCACGCTTACAACTACGGGTGAATGGTAAAAATCGCCAGTACTGCGTCCTAACTGAACGATATCGCCGACCTCTAATTTGTCAAGCGGAGCTTCCTCGGCAAAAGGCCCCGCGCCCTCGTTGTTCACTAAAAAATTGTAAAGGTATTCCACGCCCGTCCAGCTTGGGGTGCGGTCGTTTGCCGATTTGTAAAACCAGCCGAAGGTAGGAGTGTAGTTCATAATTCCCGCCCCCGCGTAAATACATTGCGAGGCGAAGTTGGTGCAGTCACCGCCTATGCGCGAAAAATCGTAGAAAGCCGGATTCCGCCCGAAGGCCCATTTTTTTGCGTATTCGTACGCGGAGGTGCGGTCGTATTCAAATATTTTCATAATGCATTTTATGAAAAATTCCCCAAAGCCGTGCAAAAAACGCGCGGGTGTGGTAAACTTATTTATATGAAGCGCAGTTTAAATACCGAAGAACTTTTAAAGAATATGACGCTTGAAGAAAAGGCGGCGATAGTTGCGGGTACGGATTTTATGTTTACGAATTCGGTGCCCAGACTGAATATCCCCGCGCTTTGCACTGCCGACGGCCCGCACGGCTTGCGTAAGCAGACGGGCAGTATGGATAACGGAATGGCTGGGAGCGAGCCTTCTACCGCGTTTCCGACAGCGGCGGCGGTTGCGTGCGGCTGGAACACGGAAAACGCAAGAAAGATAGGCGCGGCTATCGCCGAGGAGTGCGCATTTTACGGCGTGGATATTCTGCTCGGGCCGGGGGTGAATATAAAGCGCAATCCGCTGTGCGGAAGAAATTTCGAGTATTATTCCGAAGACCCCTGTCTTGCGGGCGAGCTTGCGGGGGCGGAAATCGAGGGCTTGCAGTCGAATGGCGCGGGCGCGTCTTTGAAGCATTTTGCGCTTAACAATGCGGAAAACTTCCGTTTTACCGGCGGAAGCTTTGCCGATATGCGCGCTATGCGCGAGGTGTATCTGCGCGCCTTTGAACGTGCGGTTAAAAAGGGCAAGCCGTATACCGTAATGTGCGCTTATAACAAAATTAACGGCGTTCCGTGCGCCGAAAACAAGTGGCTTCTGACTGATTTACTGCGCGGAGAGTGGGGCTTTGACGGAGCCGTTATGACCGACTGGGGCGCCATGCGTGACAGGGTTTCGGCAATTAAAGCGGGGCTTGATTTGGAGATGCCGGGGGATACCCGCTATTGCCGTAAAAGCATAATCGACGGAGTAAAAAACGGCGCGCTTGCAACTGACGAGCTTGACCGTTGCGTGCGGAATATGCTTGAATTAATCGCCAAAAGCCGAGGCGGTGAAAGCGGTGAAAGGCGTACGGAGGTTGATTTTTCAGCGCACCACGCTTTGTCGGCGGAAATTGCGGAGGACTGCGCCGTTCTTATGAAAAACGACGGAGCTTTGCCCCTTTCAAACGGCGAAAACCTTGTTATAGCCGGGGACCTATTCGAAAAAATGCGCTATCAGGGCGCGGGCAGTTCTATGATTAACCCGTACTTTATCACTTCGCCAAAGGACGCGTTTGATGAACGCGGAGTAAATTACAAATTTGCGCGGGGATATGCCTCAAATAAGCTCGTTTCCGACCGGGAAATGCTTGATATCGCGGTACGCCTTGCGGACGGCGCCGATAAGGTTTTAGTGTTTGCCGGGCTGACCGACTATATCGAATTCGAGGGCGGGGACAGGGAGAATCTGTCTTTACCGCAAAATCAGTTGGACTTGATTGACGCGCTTATTACAGCAGGTAAAAAGGTTATTGTCGTGCTGTTCGGCGGTTCGGTTGCCGAGCTTCCGTTTGCCGATAAGGTCAGCGCGATTCTGAATATGTATCTTGCGGGGCAGAACGGCGGCACTGCGGTTGCAAATCTGCTGTTCGGCGATAAAAATCCTTGCGGAAAGCTTGCCGAAAGCTGGGTTAAATGCTATGCCGACGTGCCGTTTGGGAACGAGTTTTCAAAAACGGCGAACGAGGTTTATAAGGAAAGCGTTTTCGTAGGGTACAGATATTACCTTACCGCGCAAAAAGAGGTTGCCTTTCCGTTCGGGTTCGGGCTGTCGTACACAAGCTTCGAGTATTCCGACGTTGCCGTAGACAGGCGCGGGGAGGATATTTGCGTTTCCTGCACGGTCACAAATACGGGCGGGCGAAGCGGCGCGGAAGTGGTTCAGCTGTATTCGCAGGCGCCGTGCGGCGGAGTTTTCAAGCCCTTGCGCGAGCTTCGCGCGTTTACAAAAATTTATCTTAAAGCGGGCGAAAGCGGCCGCGCGGAAATGCGGTTCAATAAAAACGATTTGAAGTACTGGAACGTTGCCGAAAACCGTTTTGTTGCGGAGGGCGGAAGCTACGCGTTGCAGATTTGCTCCGACTGCCGTACAGTAAGGCTTGAAAAGCAGATATTTATTGATGGCAAGGAAGCGCAATTCCCCTATCAAACGTGTGTAAACGAGGTATATTCGGGGTGCAATTTCGATAAAGTTACTTTGGAAACGTTTGAAAATATGAGCGGAGTGAAGGTGCCCGCACTGCCTGCGGTTAAGCCGATAACCGTGGAAAGCAGATTTTCCGATTTGAAAAATACGTTTTTCGGTAAAATTTTATACTCCGCGGTTATGAGCGTGCCCCGCCGCGAGCTTAAAAGGGCAAAAAAACTGCCCGACGGAGTCGAGCGTGAAAACAGAATTAAGGGCGCAATCTTTCTTGAAAAGATTTTAAGCTCGGGCTGTCTGCGGTCAATGTCCATGTCCTCGCCGATGCTGCCGTATAATGCGGCGGAGGGCGTAAAAGAGTTTTCAAACGGACATATATTGCGGGCAATCGTAAAATTCGCTTCAAAAATACGCGTTCCAAAACTGCCTAAGAATAAAAAGTAAAGTTGATTTTATTAATAAGCCCGCGCGCTTTTTTTGCAAAGAAAAGCGCGCGGGCTGTTTTATTGAATATCAGGCAGGGTTTTGTATTCTACCGACGCAACCGAGGCAAAATAAACGTTCGCCGCGCCCGCTTTCAGTACAGCGGAGCAAACCTCGTCGGCGGTGGCGCCCGTGGTCAGCACGTCGTCCAAAACAAGCACGGTTTTGCCTGAAAGCTCGGCTCTTTTAACCGCTTTAAACGCGCCTTTAAGGTTTTCGCGCCGTTCTTTGCGGGTAAGTCCCTTTTGCTCGGCGGTGGCTTTTACCTTTTCAAGCGCTCCGTAAATTACGGGAATATCCGTCCGCGCGGAAAGCGATTTTGCAAGCAGTTTAGTCTGGTTGTAGCCTCTGCGGTTCAGCGATTTTCTTGTTAAAGGAACGTATACGATACAGTCGGGGCGGGGCAGTTCTTTAAGCTTTTCCGCAAGCAAATCCGCAAAAAATTCCTTTAAATAGGCGCCCCCGTTTTTGAATTTTGCAATCAGCGCAACTCCGCCGTTTTGGTAAACGATTGCGGAAACCGCCTTCTTGTACTTCGGCAATGCGCTTTTACATTCAAGGCAGATTTCGGGACGGACGGTCTTTCTTCCGCAGACGGGACAGGTTGTTTTGTTGTTGAAGGTGACTGTTTCGGCGCAGGCTTTGCACAAATTTGTGCCGAAGGTTTCCGCTCCGCAAATGTCGCAGGTGAAGTTTAAGGGGAAGAAGGTATCCCGCAGGGTTTTGCAAATTGTTTTTAACATATAAAAATAATTACTTGTCGGATAACACAAAGCCGCGCGGGGCTGATTTTCAAATCTCCGCGCGGCTTATAAAATTTTTATTACTTATTTTTGTTGGTGAATTTTAAAATAGTATCGGTTTTGCCGAAAACAAGCATATGGTCGCCTTCCTGAAATATATAGGTAGGCCCGGGGAGGGGGGTTATGTCCTTACCCTTTTTTATGGTAAGCACGTTAAGACCGAACTTTGCGCGGGGGTTTACGTCTACAAGGTTTTTACCTGTCCACCGCTGCGGAACGGCAATTTCAAAAATACCGTGCTCGGCGTCAAGCTCTACGTAATCGTACACGCGTTTGGAATTAAGCTTAACCGCAAGCTTTTCGGCAATGTCGCGGTTGGGATAAACCACCTCGTCCGCGCCGACGCGCAACAAAAATTTACGCTGAATTTCGGTATCCGCACGGGAAACGACGTATTTCGCGCCCAAATCTTTTAAATTGGAAGTTATTTCCAGCGAGCTTTGAAAATCGTCGCCTATCGCAACCACGCAAGCGTCGAACGACGGAATGTCAAGCGTTTTAAGGTTGTCGGTATTCATACAGTTCGCAATGGCGGCGCTTGTGTATTTTGAAGAAAGCGAGTTAACCAAATCTTCGTTTTTGTCCACAATCATAACCTCGTCGCCCATATTTCTAAGCCTTTCGCCGAGCGCCTGCCCGAAGTTTCCAAGCCCTATAAGTAAAACAGATTTCATCGAATATAATCTCCGTTGCTCCCCGAATGTACGGGAGTTTTTAATAAATTTAGCCTATCAAAAGCGAATCGACGGGTTTTCTTACTCCCGACGGCGTGCGCTTTTCACCGAGGGCGAGTGCAAGCGTTAAAATGCCAACTCTGCCCGCGTACATCAAAAATATAAGTATTATTTTGGAAGCAACAGAAAGGTTTGGCGTAAGTCCGCGCGTCAAACCTACCGTGCCCATTGCCGAAACGCACTCAAACAAAACGTCGGTAAACTTTGTAATTTCCTTGTCCGGTTCTATTGCGCAGATTGTCAAAGTCGCCAGCATAACCATCATAAGGCACGCCGCAAAAATAGCCAGCGCCTGCGATAACAGCGAATATTCTATACGGCGCTTACTGCCTATGTTAATGTCGCGGTGCCCGCGGAAAACGCCTATCATACCCATAATAATCACGGCGAAGGTGCCCACTTTAATTCCGCCCGCGGTCGAGCCGGAGCTTCCGCCTATAAACATTAATATAAGCGTAAGCAGATACCCGCTGTCGGAAAGCGTTGCGGGGTCGGTGGTGAAAAAGCCCGCAGTTCTGGGTGAAGTCGCGTTGAATATAGAGCAAAGAAGCTTTTGTCCGAAGTTATAGCCCGCGTAAGAGGGGTTGTTCCATTCAAACAGTAAAAACAGCGCGGTTGAAATGACAAGCAGAAGCGTGCTTACAAACAGAATTACCTTTGTATTCAACTGCATTTTTTTGGGGTTGCACTTTGCGTCTATAACGTCGCCCCAAACGCAGAAGCCGAGCCCGCCCATTATTACAAGTCCGCAAATAGTAAGCGAAACCAGCGGGTCTGTCGCATAAGCCGCGAGTGATGAGCCGTCTGTTCCCACAAGGTCGAAGCCAGCATTGCAGAACGCCGAAACCGAGTGCCAAAGCGCGTAGTAAACGCCTATACCGCCGTAGTCCTGACAAAAGCGTATCGAAAGCAATGCCGCGCCCGCAACCTCGAAAATAGCTGTGCCTATAAAAATCCGCTTTAAAAGCGGAACCAGTCCCTCATATTTTTTGCTGCCCGCCGCCGACATAAGCGCTTTGCGCTCATAAAGTCCCATTTTGTGGCGGAACATTAAAAATATTGTGGAAACGAAGCTCATAAACCCCAGTCCGCCCGTCTGTATAAGCACAAGTATGACTATCTGTCCGAACAGCGACCAGTGCGCGCCCGTAACCACGGGTGAAAGTCCCGTTACGCAGGTTGCGGAGGCCGCTACGAACAAAGCGTTAAGATAGCTTGTTGACGCGCCGTCCTTAGTTGCGAACGGCAGAACCAGCAACGCGCTTCCCACCAAAATAACTATGAAATATCCGAGGGCTAAAAACTGCCACACGGAAAGTTTTATTCTGCACTTTTTTTTCATTTAAATCTGCCTTAAAACGTAACGTTTTTACGTTTAAAACGCGTTAATTTTAGCACACCGCAATTTGCTTGTCAATAAATTTTCGCACGGGTTGAAATTCGGCGTTTGCAGTGTTTTGAGGTTTGCAGTGATTAAAATATGTCATGCTGAGGCTTGCCGAAGCATCTCTAAATGGTTTACAACGCTTATTAAACCGTTTCGGGGTTACGTTTAGGACAATCAGATTCTTCACTGTCGCTCAGAATGACAGCAAACAAAAATACTATTCTTACGGTCATTTCGACCGAGCGCAAGCGAGCGGAGAAATCCCAAAGTATGCGCGTTAACACATTTTTATTTAAAGGCATATGCTTTATTATGCAATTTTTCAAAAGCATATGTTTTTAAACTGATTTGTGCGAAAAAACACTTGCGGTTTAAAACACTTGCGTGAAATTTTATATGCGTTTCGGCTGATATGCGTTTAAATGGCGCGTATTTTATTTAAGGTAGCGGGAGGGATTGAATTACGGGTAAATATTTCGGTGCCGCACTGGTTTTACGGCGGCATATTTTACGCGGTAGAACGCATTTTAATAGTTTTGGCGGGAGGGATTGAATTACGGGTAAATATTTCGGGACGGACGGATTCCGCGGCGAAGCGGGCGTAAGCATTACGGCTGAACAGGCTTTTAAAGTCGGCAGAGTGCTCGGGTGGTATTTCGGCGAACGGCTTAAAGGCAAGTGCCGCGCGGTTATCGGCAAGGATACCCGCCTCTCCTCCTATATGCTGGAATACTCTCTGGCGGCGGGGCTGACCGCCTCGGGCGCGGACGCGTATATTATGCACGTTACCACAACGCCATCGGTTTCGTTCGTGACCAGATGCGACGGCTTCGACTGCGGAATTATGGTTTCCGCAAGCCACAATCCGTATTACGACAACGGCATTAAGCTTTTAAACGGTCAGGGCGAAAAAATGGAGGACGCTGTTATCCGCATTGTCGAAAGCTACCTTGACGGTGATTTTTCGCTGTCCGGCGGTAAGGACATTCCGTTTGCAAGCGGAAAAGCTGTCGGGCGGACGGTGGACTACGTTTCAGGCAGAAACCGCTATATCGGGCATCTGATTGCGCTTGCCACCTGCTCTTACAAGGGTTTGCGCGTGGGGCTTGACGGAGCAAACGGAAGCGCGTTCAGTATTGCAAGAAGCGTTTTCGACGCGCTCGGCGCAAAAACATTCGTTATAGGCGACGCTCCGAACGGCGAAAACGTGAATGAAAACGTCGGCTCCACAAAACCCGAAGCATTGCAAAAGTTAGTGAGGGAAAACTCGCTGGACGTCGGCTTTGCTTTCGACGGCGACGCGGACAGGTGCATTGCCGTTGACGAGCGCGGAGAAGTAGTCACGGGCGACGAAGAAATGTATATCTGCGCGGACTATCTCAACAGCCGCGGACTGCTTACCGATAATAAAATAGTGTGCACCGTATTAAGCAACGGCGGACTTATAAAAAGCTTAAAAGCCCTCGGCATATGCTGTGTTTTGTGCGACGTGGGCGACAAAAACGTGTGCGATACAATGACCAAAACGGGCGCGGTTTTGGGCGGAGAGCGAAGCGGGCATATTATATTTTCCAAATACGAAACCACGGGCGATGGACTGCTGACCGCAATAATGGTTATGGAAGCTTTGGCGGAAAGAAAATGCGCCCTCTCCCGCTTGCTGCGCGGGTATAAATCGTTGCCCCAAACAATGATTAGCGTGCCGGTAATCGATAAACGCACGGCAATGGACGGGGTTGAAAAGCTTGCCGAAAAGCTTGAAAAAGAGCTGCATTTGAAAATTATAGCGCGGCCTTCTGGGACGGAGCGGGTTGTGCGGGTTATGGCTGAGGGCGAAAGCGAGGAAAATTGCGCGCTTGCGTGCAAAATTTTAAGCTCTAAAATACTTGAAAACTGCGATTAACCGCCTAATATGCGCCGTTTAAGCATATTTTAAAGGGTTTTATGCGCGATTTCGGTTGAACTGCAAGGAGGTTTGTATGTGTGGAATAATCGGTTACCTTGGCAAAAAAAACGCCGCCGACGAGGTGTTTTGCGGACTGCAAAGGCTGGAATACCGCGGTTATGACAGCGCGGGCGCGGCGGTTTTGTCTGCGGACGGAAAAATTTCCGTTGTCAAAAAACAGGGCAGGGTAGATAATTTAAAGCCGTATTTAAAGGATATTGCGGGGGCAACCGGTATAGGGCACACCCGCTGGGCAACGCACGGCAAGCCTTCGGACGCGAACGCGCACCCCCACGTTGCGGGCGGTATAGCTTTGGTTCATAACGGAATTATAGAAAATTACGCGGAATTGAAGTCTGCGCTGGAAGCCTGCGGCGAAACATTTCTTTCCGAAACGGACAGCGAGGTTATTGCAAAGCTTTTAAGCAAAAATTTTAAAGGCGACCTGATTTGCGCGCTTGCCGAAACGGTAAAAGTGCTTAAAGGCTCATATGCGCTTATGGCGATATGCGAGGGCAATAATTCGATTGCGGTTGCAAAATACCGCAGTTCGGTTATTTTAGGCTACGGCGAAAACGAATATTTCTGCGCCAGCGACGAGCCCGCCCTTGCAGGAAAATGCAAAGAAATATGCGTGCTTGACGACGGCGATATAGCCTGCATAACCCCGGACGGAATTGAAATTTACAACGGAAATTTGCAGAGGATTATCCGCGAAAAAAAGCCGAACACCGGGGCGGAGCAAAGCCTTGATTTGGGCGGTTACCCCCATTATATGCTTAAAGAACTGCACGAAATACCCGTTGCGGTTGAAAATACGGCTAAGGCTTTTGAGGGCGTTTCCGCAAAGCTTAAAAGCGCCTTAAACGGCGTTGACAGAATTATTTTAGTCGGGTGCGGAACCGCTTATCACGCGGGGCTTGCGGGTAAACGCTATTTCGAGCAGTTTGCCCGCGTGCCTGCCGAGTGCGACACTGCGGGGGAATTCCGCTATAAAAATCCCGTGATAACGGAGCGCACTGCGGTGTTTGCGGTAAGTCAGAGCGGAGAAACTGCGGACACCGTAGAAGCCGCCCGTCTTGCGCGCGGGCTCGGGGCAAAGGTTATCGCCGTTACAAACGTGCTTAATTCCGCGCTGACGAGAATTGCCGACGTTACCGTGCCCGTTTCCGCCGGCCCCGAAATCTGCGTTGCCGCAACCAAAAGCTATATAGGTCAGATTACCGCGCTGTACCTTTGCGCAGTCGGGTTTGCAAAGAACGGCTCAAACGGAAATTGCGCCTTCGCCGACGGGCTTGAAGCTATGCCGAAGCTCTGCAAAAAAACGCTTGCGCAGGTGAATACTTACTCACTTGCAAATATGTGCGCTCTTTCAAGCGGGGTGTATTTCCTCGGCAGAGATATAGATTACGCGGTGGCGCTTGAAGGCAGTCTGAAACTAAAAGAGGTTTCTTACATACACAGCGAGGGCTATCCCGCGGGCGAGCTGAAACACGGCACGCTTGCGTTGATTGACGAAAACGCCGTGGCGGTTGCGCTTATTTTTGATGAAACGCTTGCGGGCAAAACAGTGTGCGCGGTCGAGCAGGTGCTTTCGCGCGGGGGGAAGGCGGCGGTAATAACCAACGTTGAAAGCGTTAAAAAAGCGCTTTCGGGGCGGGCTTTGGTTTTGGAAACGTGCGCGTGCGGTAAATTTTTGTCGCCGCTGGTTTCCGCAATAGCCGTGCAAAAGCTTGCCTATGAAACGGCGGTTATTTTAGGGCGCGACCCCGACAAACCGCGCAATCTTGCAAAGAGCGTTACGGTGGAATAAATTCAGCTTGCGTTAAAGGGGCGGAACGGCGGAAAAGCCGTTCCGCCCCTATTATATTGACTGCGGATATAAAGTATGATATAATAAAGTGCATAAATCAAGAAGGAAAAAAACTCGGAATTTATTGAAATGTTTGAAAATATTTACTTTAACGGAACATTCCGCACCTATCAGCAAAAAATTTTGGACGGTGCGGAGCAATATCTTTCGGACGGAAAAATCAATGTGGTAGCCGCCCCCGGCAGCGGTAAGACTATTTTGGGGCTTGAGCTTATCCGCCGTTTGGGTAAGCCGTGCCTTATTTTGTCGCCTACCACAACCATACGCGAGCAGTGGGGCGAGCGTTTTATCAGCGGTTTTGCAGGCGAAAGCGATATGGCGGGGCTTGTTTCAACCGATTTAAAATGCCCCAAAGCTATCACCACCGTAACCTATCAGGCGCTGTACTCGGCGTCGGCGAAGGTGAAGTGCCGTTCGGACGACGAGGAAGTGGACAACTCCTCGGTGGATATTTTCCGCTTTGTGGAGAACTGCGGTATCGGCACGCTGTGCCTTGACGAGGCACACCATTTGCAGAACGAATGGCAGAAGGCTTTGGAAGAATTTATTGCCAAACTGGGCGGCAAATGTAAAATAATTTCGCTGACGGCAACCCCTCCGTACGACGCTTCGCCCGCGGAATGGAAGCGCTATACAAGCGTTTGCGGCGAAATCGACGAGGAAATTTTCGTGCCCGAGCTTGTCAAAAGCGGTACGCTGTGCCCTCACCAGGACTATATTTATTTCAGTTATCCCGCGGAAAACGAGTTGCAGGCGTTAAACGAATTTCATTCCGACGTAGACGGTGCGATAAGCGCGTTGAAGGACTGCGCCGTTTTAAAGAGCGCGTGCGCTAATTTAACCTATACATACGCCGATTTGAACGGCTGGATAGACAATAATTACGAAGAGCTTTTATGCGTTTTACAGCTTTTTAAAAGCTGCGGGCTGGCAGCGGACAAAAAGCTTTTAAAGGAAGTAAATATAAGTAAATACGACGGGCTTAACGTCGGCAAAATACAGACAGCGGTAAATTTTCTTGTATCGGAAGAAAAACTGCTTTTTGAAAACGAACGCGCGGAGCTTTTTGAAATTTTCAAAAGCCGTTCGCTTACGGAGCGCGGAAAAATTACGCTGGAAAAGAGCGAAAAGCTTACCCGCGCGCTTGCCGCTTCGGTAGGCAAGCTTGAAAGCATTGCACGGATAGCCGGGTGCGAAAGCGCAAACTTAGGCGAAAAACTGCGTCTGCTTGTGCTTACCGATTTTATCAGGCGGGAAGAGCTTCCCTCAATAGGCACGGACAAAAAATTCGACGGAATAAGCATAATAAGCGTTTTTGAAACGCTTAGAAGAAACTGCGGTATGCCGATAGGCGCTGTTTCGGGCAGTCTTGTAATTCTGCCCGCCGAGTGTGAGGAAACTCTTAAAAAGGCGGGGGCTAAATTTACCGTCAAACCGCTTGCGGACGGAAGCTATTGCGAGTTTGTGTTTTCCGGCGGGAACCGCGCAAAGGTTAATTTCGTCGGCGCGTTGTTTGAAAAAGGTGAAATAAACGCTATTGTAGGCACAAAGTCGCTGTTGGGCGAGGGGTGGGATTCACCGTGCGTAAACGCGCTTGTGCTTGCAAGCTTTGTCGGCAGTTTTATGCTTTCAAACCAGATGCGCGGACGCGCTATAAGAGTGGATAAAAACAACCCCGATAAAACTGCGAATATATGGCACCTTGCGACGGTTGAACCTGCGGATATACCGCAGTTAAACGATTTGAACGGTAGCCGTAGGGGCGGGGATATAGCCGATTCTTCCGACTGGCAGACGCTTGAAAGGCGGTTTGACAGTTTTGTGGCGCCGTGCTATTCGGACGATAAAATAAAGAGCGGAATAGCGAGGATAGACAACGTTCAGCCGCCGTACGGCAAAGCGGGGATAGAGCGTATAAATGCAGATATGTGCCGACGCGCAAGCGACAGAGAGAATCTTAAATATTCTTGGGACGGTTCGTTGCTGATTTCAGATGAGGTGCGTCAACAGACGGACGTGCCCGCCGACAGACAGTTTCCCGCGTTTACGCTTTACGATGCGGGACTGTCAATGATGCTTGTACTGCTTGTTTTGGCGGGAGCCGTTCTTTTGGTTTTGGGCGCAATGACCGCGCTGAATTTGTTCAGATATATAAACGACGAAAAGCTGGCGGAAGGGCTTATAGTCAGCGGCGCCGTAACGATTTTTATTTGCTGGGCGCTGTTTTGTCTGATGTTCGATACCAGAATTTTCAAGCATATCAAGGCTGAAAATTCGGTAACGCACATTTCCGAGAGCGTTTTGCAGACCTTTAAAGATTTGAAATTAATTCCTTCCGAATGTACTCTGAAAACCGAAACGGACGGGCACGGCTACGTTACGGTGGAGCTTGTAAACGCTTCCCGCCGTTCGCAAAAGCTGTTTAATAACGCGCTGGGCGAGCTGTATTCCGCCATAGACGGTCAGCGTTACGTTATTCTGCCCCGCAAAAGGTTCGGCTATAACTTCCGCGGCGCGCTTGCCTGTCCCGAAGCTTTCGGAACGAAACGCGAGTATGCAGAGGTTTTTGCGAAAAATTTAAGAAAATCGGTCGGCAAAGTCGATATGGTTTATACCCGCGGCGAAAAGGGCAAAGCCCTTTTAAGAAAGTGCCGCCGAAACGCGTATATTTATTGCAGTTCGGAAGACGTTGATTCGGTTTACGGCAATTGAAACGGTTTAAAAAATAAGGCGCCCGCGCTTAGTATAAGCGCGGGCGCCGTTAATTTTAACGTTGTCTGATTTTAAAAATTATTCAAGATATTTGTCTTTCAAAGCTTTAAGCTCGTCCTCGGTCAAGCCTAAAATCTGCTTGCAGTATTCGGGAATAGAACCGCATTTTTCCTTGATTATTTCAATTGCCCCCTTAATATACTGCGGTTTTACGTTAATTAAAGCGTTCAGCATTTTCTTTATTCGCAAGGGGCAGGGCACAATGAATATCCCCGTTTTCTGTATTCTGCGCTTGTGTCTTAAAAACCTGCCCGAAGCAACGTAATCGAGTACAATCGTTTCTTCGTCAACGCCCAGCGCGCCCTCTGCAAGCATTGCAAGTATGCCCGTTCTGTCCTTGCCCTGATTGCAAAGCCAAAGCACGCAACCGTCGTCTTCAAGCAGAATATCGAAGAATTTTTTAAGCTTGGGTATGGAATCTTTGTTGAACAAAACGTCCGCGTACATCGCGCGCATATAGCTGTCCGCGTCGCCGTATTCGTCTTTAAGATGTCTGCTTTCCGCAAAAATTACGTGCGCCATACTCTGGTCGCCGGTGATTCCCGCGGTAGAGGTGGTTAAAATGGGTAAATTTATATATTTTACGCCCTCAATTTCCGTGCGGGGCTTTTCGCGCTGTTCGGTTTCGGAGCGCAGGTCTATAACCGTGGTCAGTCCGTAGTCTTTCAGCTTTTTAACCGTACTTTTGGGCAGCTTGTAAAGGCGCGAACTGCGGATAAGCTTTCCGTACTTCACGCGTTTGCCGCCTTCTGCGGGCAGTCCGCCCAAATCGCGGGCGTTATTGATTTTTCTGAATTTCAGTCTTTCAAAATTCATAATATAATTATAATCCGCTGTAAAATTTAAGTCAAACGTTTTGCGGTATCGGGCTTTTTTCCGCGTTTGCAACGGGCAATGCGTTTTTATACGGAACGTCCGCGGAAAGGGTTATAAGCACCTGCGAAGGCAGGTAAAACAACCATATTGCGGGGTTAATTATTTCCAAAGCCTCCGCCGGGATATTAATTCCGACCTCGGTAAAGTTGTCCAGCCCCACGCACGCGTCGCACCCGATAAACAAAACAAGCCCTATAAACAGCAGTATATAACGCTTTGATTTTTTTATGAGCAACGCGCTGTCAACCGCGTTGATAACAAGCTGGGGGAAGTATATTGCGGAAATTGCGGATACAACCGTCAGCGAACCGCTTACGCCCAAAATTATCAGCAATATTGCAACTATGCCAAGCCTTACCGCGCCTGAAATTACGGGTATTTTTTTGCGTTCCACGTAAATTCTGGTAAAGGTTATAAGCTGTACGACAATGAACGAGGCTATTCCCGCAGGGTAATAATCGTCCAGCACAAGCAGAAACAGGTCGGCAACCACTGTAAAGAACAGAGAGGCGGCTACAAAAATGCAGTCCTTGTTTCTGCCGTAAAAGCAGTTTAAAAGCGCGACTGCAAAGCAAACTATTATGGCAACGTATTTTATTAAATCGGTGCTTTCGCCAAAGCCCAACGTAATTACGTTGAAAGCGCAATAAATTGCGCTTTCAAACACTATAAAAGCTATCAGAATATAAAACGGAGCGGGCGCGTTTTTTCCGCTTTTGCCAAAATTGCGTTTGTAAAGTATCAAATCCGCCGTTATAAGCGCCGCGGCAAAGCCGATTAGCCCCGAAGCGATTATTATTGCGCAGTTCATAAAAAATTCTTCGGGCATAACCGTTATAATTTCGTCCTCGTAAGGATTGAAAATCCAGTTGTCCTTGCCGGGGAAAAACATTGCGTGGAAGCCCTCGAACGCTCTGTCAAAGCCGACTGCGGCTATTATTATAATTATAATTACTGGCAAAGCAACCGCAACCCCCGCGGAAATAAGGTACGCTTTATGCCCTTTCACCTTTAAAAGGGTGATTACTTTCAGCTTGTGTAAGATAACGGTTATCAAAAGCACTGCCGCGGAAGAAACCAGCACGCCGAAATTCAGGTTGAACAACACTTTGCAGTCGGCAAAATGCGCCGCGCCCTCGGCGGAAAATTTAAGGCTTCCCGCGCTGAATTGCTTAACCCACGGCAGGGTGCAGAAGTTCAAAACCTCGTCGTAAGCCTGTTTAATGGTGTTGTAAGATAAGCCCGTCGCATCTTCCATACCCAGCAATTTTATTTGAATGTAGTAAAAAAAGCGACCGTAAATGGGCAGACCTATTGCAAAAGTCAGCATAAACAGCACAAGGCATATGCAAAATACCGAAGTTAAAATAATATTTACGGTTTTTTTCGTTTTCTCTCTGTACATAGCCAAAATTATATATAAAGCCCGTTGTCAAGTCAATTTATTTTCGGCGGAATTGACAAATTGCGTATACCGTATTATAATGGGTACGATTAAGCTTTTAATCCGCAGTAACGCAGAAATTTATTAAAAATGTCATAAACGCTGGACAAATTACCGTTGCTTTTTGTTTTAACCGTAAGAAAAAGTCAAACAGGTGAGATATGAAAAAGTTAAAAAAATTAAATTTATGTGCGGTTGCGCTTGCTTCCGCGGCGTTGCTGTCCGTTTCCGCGGTTGCGGGCTTCGCGCAGTCGGGTTTGAGTGCAAACGCTAATTCAGGTCCTTCAAGCTGGAACGGGGTTACTGCCTCGGGCGCGTTTATTTCGGGTGAAAACTGCCCGATAGAGGTTGAAAGCGAGGTTCTTACTTTTGATATACGTCAGTTGATTGACCACAGCGCGGAAAAAGAGGAGTTGCTGGAATACAGTTCGATATTTTCTGCGGAATACACGTTTAAAAACCCCATGAAAAACACGGTGAACGCTACGCTTGCCTTTCCTTTGGGACAGTATAGCGATTTGGGTTTTTGGGAAAACGGCGAAGGCGGGCATAACGACAAATTTATTTATCTCGAAGACGCGCTTGCGGACAAGGGAATGTACAAGGTGTTTGCGGACGGTGCGGCGGTTGCCGCGGAAATGCGGTACACCTTCCACGAATGGAACGATTTCGATTTTGTAAGCGAAAGCAAACAGCTTTGCGACGGTTACAGAGAGCATAGCTTTTTTTACCGCGATATGCCCGTGTACAAATATGTTTTCAGGTTCGTTTCGGAAGAAACCGATTATTTTAATGCTGAAGCAACGCTTAAAAATACGGAAAATCTGCGCTTTGCGGGGAGCTACGGAACGGTAGAAAAAGGCAAAGTTATAACTTATTCCGTAAAAAACGGCGACGAAGTCGAATTGTATTCGATAGGCGGAGAGATTGACGCCGAAGCTGTCGGCTGGGAATTTTACAAGACAAGCGGTTATTTCGGACTGAATATTAAAAGAGTTAAAGCGCAAGCCGTGTACGAGCCGAAATCAGCAGAACAAATTACCTTTAAGGAATACGTATTTAACGGATATTCGGGGGGCAACGAGGCCTCCGAAAGGGAAAAACAGGATTTTTACAACGCGGCGCTGGATTGTATAGACGGGTATTCGAAATCTTCGATACTTCCCGAAAATTTTGCGTTTTTGCAGGGGTCTTCATCTTCATATCTGTTGCGCTGGCTGGTGTATGATTTGCATTTTTCGGCGGGACAGACCATAAAAAACACCGTTTCCGCGCCGTTGTTTTCGGGCGGGTATTACAATTACGACCCGTACGTTTACAGCTATCGGTACCTGCTTTCGCCCGCGCGTGAGTGGAGCGGTTTTAAAAGCCTTGAAATACGCTTAAACACGCCATATTACCTAATCAATTCAAGTTTAAGCTTTGAAAAAACCGACGGCGGTTACGTTTATAAGCAGGACGGTTTGCCGAACGGCGAGCTTGAATTCGATTTGTGCGCGGTGGAAAATCCTGAACATAAAGTCAATTACGGCTACACGGTTTTTGCGGTTATCGGAATAATAATCTTGATAATCGCTTTGGGAATGGCAGTGATGGTTCCGCTTGCTATAATAATTATAGTTATCGTATGGCTGGTTAAGCGTTCAAAAAAGAGCGGCGGGGGCAACGGCGCAAACAGCGGTTTTAAGCCTATGAATACATTCAAAGGCGAATAATAATTTTTTACGTTCGGGGAAGTTATGCACGAAGGTCACAGAAAACGCATGTACGAAAAACTGAAAAACGGGGACAGTCTTTACGAGCACGAGCTGCTTGAAATTTTGCTGTTCAATGCTTTTCAGCGCAAAAATACAAATCCCATAGCGCACGCGCTTCTGGACGCGTTCGGTTCTATTGCGGGAGTTTTAAATGCGGAAGTGGACGAGCTTTGCGCCATTGAAGGCGTGGGCGAAAGCGTGGCGCTGTATCTTAAATGCATAGGCGAGTGCACCAAAAAGGCGGTTTCTTCGGAAAAACCGGGCGCGGTGTGCCTTAAAAATTATGAAGATTTCAGACGTTTCGTATGCGCCCGCATGCGAGGGAAGACGGCGGAAGCGCTTGAACTTTATTGTTTAGACAAAAGCGGCAAGGTGAAAAAGATTTCTTCGTTTTCTTCAAACGAGCAAAGCAAGGTGCAGGTGGACGCGGACAGAGTTGCCAAAATTATTTCCGCCGTTAAACCGTACGGACTTATTATTGCGCACAACCACCTGAGCGGCAGTTCGCTCCCTTCCGAAAACGACGACAGGTTTACTATGGAAGTCCAGCTTATGTGCAGTATAAACGGCGTTTCGCTGTACGACCACTGTATATATGCTTCGGACAGTAACGTTTTCAGCTATTTTTCGTCGGGCAAGATTGACGCGATTAAAAGGAGCTTTTCGTTTGATAAGCTTGTCGGCGAACAGTACAAAAAAGATAAAAGGCAGTAATTTTTTACTTGCAAAATTATAAAAAGCATTATTAAAAGCGCCGCTTGCAAATTTGATTGACAAGGGCGCTTCGGTTTGTTAAAATGTTAAAGCAGTTTGCGGAATTAACTCCGCACTGCAATTTTAAAATACTATTGCAGAGATGGCAGAGCGGTCGAATGCGGCGGTCTTGAAAACCGTTGATGGGCAACTATCCGGGGGTTCGAATCCCTCTCTCTGCGCCAAAAGAAACCTAAATTGAACACCTAATAAATGGGTAGTTTGATTTGGGTTTTTTTCATATGTTCGGCTATTTTGAATTGTTTACGGGTTGAAATAAATATCCTCGGGCAAAGCGCCTGCGGAATGTCGGTTGCGGTAGTCCTGCGGGGAACTGCCATATTTTTTTGCAAACGCTTTATAAAAACCCGAGTATTCGGTAAAGCCTACTGCAAAACATATTTCGCTTATGGGGTAGTCGGTTGCAAGAATAAGCTCGCCCGCTTTTTTTAAACGGAATTCCACCAAAAATTTATGGGGCGTCATACCGTAAGTGTCTTTAAAAACGTTTATCGTCTGGTTTTTGGATAAAAGCGAAAATTTGGCAAAATTATCAAGCGTAAGATTTTCGGTATAATGCTCCAAAATATAAGTACGCAGAGTTTCCGCAACAGTGGTAGTGTTAACGTTGGTTTTCAGCGCGCTTAACAGCTTATAAAACAAGCGCTCGTATTCAAGCTTCTCTGCGGCGTCGCCCAGCATTTCTATTTCCGATATTATCGGCTGTATTACGTCTATGTTGAATTTGCCCCTTATAGGAAGTGCGCCCGCCTTGCTGAAATAACCTCTGAAATGTATAAAGTAGTAGTTGGGCGAATCGCTGGGAACCGCGCCCTGCTGATACATTCCCGCCTGCTGAATGTAGTACTCGCCGGCGGAAACCTCTACGGGTACGCCGTTTTCGGTAAAGCGCAAAACGCCCTTTCGCATAAGCAAAAGCACGCTTAGCTCGTAAATTCTGTCCATGTGGCACTCGTTTTCTTCAAACTGTCTGTTTGCCGAAAAAAAGTAGTGCGGTAATTTTTCAAAGCTGAGTTTTTCCATGGGGCGATACCTCGTTTTTCTATCATAACATATTATTGTGATTTTTTCAATGAAAAATGTGATTTTATATATTGTGTTTTTATTCTGCGCAAAGTTAAAATAAATGTAAGAAACGAAAGTTATATGTTCAACTTGAACATTTAGCGCATAAATTTCTATGGCTTGAACGCAAAACCGCAAGCCCGAAAGCGGAACGTTTTTAAAAGATTAAAAGGAGAAAAAATCAATGAAACCGAAAATTGTTGTTGGGATAATGTCAATAACGTTGATGGCGACCGCGCTTACTGCGTGCGGTTCTTCGGCAAAGCTTACGGAAGTGAGCGGTATAGGCTATTCCGACGGAGTTATAAGCTATACGGAGGTTGCCGCCGCGGAGGGGTATAACGTTTCTTTTATCCACGCGGGTGAAGTGGTGTACGAGGATAAAATCGAAGATACCGCCATAGACGTGGAAAGCTTGGGGCTGGAAGGCAATCTGACTTTGAAAATTTCCGCCTATACCGGCAAAAAAACCGGTCCAGAGGTTTCTTACGATTTTACCGTGTTATCCACTTTCGGCAACGTGATTATAGAGGCGGAGGACCACCTTTCAAACTTCGGCACGGGCAAAACCCAGTCTAATTTCAGGAATAACTCGCTTGCGCATAAGGGCGCGTACGTCGGCGGTATAGACGACGCGGGACAAGGCGTTTATATAAACTATCTGTGCCCCGTTGCGGGAACGTTTGCCTTCGACGCTTATTACTGTATGGACGAGGTCGGCGGTTTTAAAACGGCGCACAACGACGTGTGGGTGAACGGCGAATATCAGACGAGGCTCGATTTTACCGAATTAACCGGTTGGGGCGGCGATAAATTCAACGCCGCAAAAACCACTGCCGAAATCACTTTGAAAAAGGGTTGGAACACTATTTCCGTTATGAAAAACGGCGACGCTTCCGATAACTGGGGCGGATTTGCCGAGCTCGACTACTTTGTAATCAACGGCAACGGCGACAAATATAACGCTGACGATTTGGTTCAGTACGGCGTAAGACCCTCGGCGTACAGGCTGGAAGCGGAAATGGGCTCGCCCAGAAGAAAAAATCCCGAAAATAATCTTTACGAATGTAAAAATCCCGCGATAGCCGGCGGAGGGGAATTCACATATTCCAACAATTTTCTTTTGGGGAATATAGAAAGCAACTACGACGGAGTGGAGTGGCATTTCAATTCGCCCGTCAAGGCAAAATACAGAGTGAAAATAGCATACGCTTCGGGCGAGTTTGAAGGCTCGAAAACCGCCGCGCCCAGCTTTGTCGTTGCGCAGGAGCAGGTGGCAATGTTCAGAAACGCGGACTTCGACGATATGCAAAAGGCTACGTTTGAAAACCTGCCTTACACGGGCTGGAACAACGTAACCGTTGCGGACGGGTATGTGGATATAATTCTTGAACAAGGCAAAAACTTTATTTACTGTTTAAAGCTTGACAGTGCAAACAGCGGAATTTTCCAGCTGGATTACGTTGATTTGACGTTTATAGAAGAAGTGGAATAATTATTATGCAGACGCAGGATTTAAGTTACAAACTCAATAATCAGAAAATAAAAATTTACGACAGTGCAATCGGTGCGCCGTACGACGTTTCCGTTGAGGTTTTCAGCCTTGAAAACGTATATACGGTTGCCGAAAATACATATGTGCAGAACGGCGGCGAATATTTTTCAGACTGCCTTGTATGGGGCAACACGGAAAGGCGTACGGGCAGTGTAAAGCTGTGCGTAAGCGACGTTTCTGGCGGGAAACGCTTTAAAACGGACGCGGCGCTTGACGGTATGCTTAGGGGCGTAAAGCTTCGGTTTGACAATCTGCCTTTGGGCACGCTTATCAGTCTTACAGACGAGGATAAGCCCGTCACCGGGTACGGTATGCACCTTAAATATCCCGAGGGCTGGCGTAGTTTAAGCACCCCGCTGTTGGTTTTCCGTTTAGATAAAGGCGGATATTTATATCTGCGCTGTCTTGATAAAACCGTTAACGAAAAGCGGTTTTTCATAAAAGCGGTAAACGGCGGAATGCGCGTTGATATAGTTCAGGACAGCAACGGTACAGAACTCAGCGGAAAGTATTCCGTACCCGAAGTGGAGTGCGGAATTGCCCGAAGCGCGGAAGAAATTTACAGCAGACATTCCGACTATATTAAGGAAGTTTACAAGCTTGACGAATATGAAAACTGCCGTATAGTTCCCGATTGGTTCAGGGATATTTCGCTTGTCGTAACAATGCATATGCAGACGTTTACGGGGCATATTTTCCACACTTACGAAAGCGCGTACCGAGATATTGAAAAGCTTACCCGATTTATAGACGGAAAGCACATTCTTGTGTATCTTACCGGTTGGGAGGGCAGATACTATTACAAATACGGCGACTATACCCCGGACGCGCGTCTGGGCGGAGCGGAAAAGCTGAAAGAAGCCGTTGAAAAAATGCAGGCGCTCGGCTGTAAGGTTATGGCTATGTACGGTATGAATATGGCTAATAAAAATCTTCCGCAGATTGCCCGCCTTGCAGAGATAAGCGAATTCCAGTCGGTGAGCGGAGCAAGATTTCATAACGGTTCGGTTGACTGGGAGGGCGCGCACCACTACGATTTCAACGACCTTGTCCAGCTTAATATTGCAGAAAAAACGTGGCAGGACTGTCTGTTCGGGCAAATTAAAAGCGCAACAGATGAATACGGCTTCGACGGAGCGTTTTTAGACATTGCGGCGTGCTACGTCAACGATAAAAACAACAGCCTTTACGAGGGCGTTGTGGAGTTCTGCGACAGACTGCGCACTATAAAGCCTCAGTTTCTTGTCAGCGGTGAAGGCTATTACGACGGGCTTTCCCGCGCAATGCCTTTGTTCCAGTCGGGACACACCGACGGAAAGCTCCATTACCACGACAGAGTTTCCGAAAAGCTGTTTACAAGATTTTCGCGCGAGTTTGCGCATCTGTGCATAGGCGACTTATCGAGAGGTTCAACGGGCGTGCACGAGCTGGGCACCAACACCGACACCACCGTACCGCTGAGGAAGGCTATTATTCCCACAATCGCGCTTGTGGAGGATACGCTGGAAAAGGCGTTTGACAAGGTAAAGCAGGCTGTGGAGCTGTCTAAGATTTATCAGACGGAGTACCTATATGCGAAAAAGGTTCACTAAAAGACAGAAAAAAGAAAATATAATCGGATATATTTTTATCGCGCCGCAGCTTGTCGGCTTTGTGCTGTTCGTTGCCTTTCCGCTTGTGTTTTCGCTTTATCTGTGTTTTGCGCAGTGGAATATGATTGATATGCCCGAATTTGTCGGGTTAATGAACTTCAAGGCGATATTTCAGGACAGAATTTTCTGGAAGTCGATAGGCAATACCTTCATTTACATTGCGATAGTGGTACCGCTTACGCTGTTTTCTTCGCTTTCGCTGGCAATTTTAACAAACAGAAAGCTCCCTTTAATGAAGTTTTTCCGCGCGGCGTTCTTTTTGCCTATGGTAACTTCAACCGTGGCTATCGCAATGGTCTGGACGTTTATCTATCAGGCGGACGGAGGTGTTTTAAACTCGGTTTTAGCCGTTTTCGGAATAACCAACCCGCCCAACTGGTTGCAGGATTCCAAATTCGCGCGGTTTGCCGTTTCGATAGTAAGCATATGGCTTAAAGTCGGTTATTACTATATAATTTTCGACGCGGGGCTTAAAAACATTCCCAAAGAATTATACGAGGCGGCGGATATTGACGGAGCTTCAACCTGGCGCAAGATTTGGAAAATTACGGTGCCTATGCTTTCTTCCGTTATGTTCTTCGTGACGGTTATGCTGTTTATCGACGTTTTCAATATGTTCAACGAGGTGTTTATTATGACCTCGGGCGGCCCCGATTATTCCACCTATACGCTGTCGATGTATATTTATTTCTATGCGTTCAGCCAGTTCGATATGGGCAGAGCCGCGGTTGCAAGCTGGGTGCTGTTTACGCTTGTGGCTATCGTTACCGTTATTCAGTTTAAAATCAAAAAGAGGCTGGTTTACGAATGAGAAGATTGAAAAAAGTAAACAAACGCGTCTTAATTCAGACGATTGTAATAACGGTGATAGTGCTTATTGCGGCGCTGTTGTGCATATTTCCGTTTTACTGGATGATATTGAATTCGCTCAAAAATCCCGACCTTATAAATCAGGGCACGGTCGATTTGATAACGTTCGATTTAACGTGGGAAAGCTTTAAGGCGGTGTTCTCTTACAACAACGGACTTATATGGAAAGCGTATTTAAATTCGTTTATAATCGCCATAGTGCAGACGGCAGGCACGCTTTTCACCTCGTCTTTGGCGGCGTTTGCGTTCGCAAAAATAAGGTTTAAAGGCTCCAAACCCATTTACGGACTGTTTATAGCCACGCTTATGGTGCCCGGACAGGTAACTATGCTTCCGCTGTTTATGATGTTCGCAAAAATGGGCTGGACAAACAGCTTTCTGCCCCTGATAGTGCCGGGGGTTATGATAAACACCTACGGCGTGTTTATGCTCCGTTCGTTTATCGTTTCCATTCCGGGCGGACTGCTCGAAGCGGCGGAGGTGGACGGTTGCGGGTGGTTCAGAAAGTATTTAAAAATTATTCTGCCGCTTATAAAACCCGCGCTCATCACGCTGGGGCTTTTCAGCTTTATAGGCAGCTGGAACAACTATATGGGGCACCTGATTTATCTTAACGACCCCAAACTGACGACTATTCCCTTGCTGATTGCTGGTATGCAGGAAACGCATATGACGGGTGCGGCGTGGGGCAGAATTATGGCGGCTTCAACGCTGAGTATAGTTCCCATAGCAATAATTTATCTGTTTTGTCAGAAATACTTCGTACAGGGTATTGCGACTACGGGTATGAAATAAGGAGAAAAAATAATGAAAAACGTCTTAAAAAAACTTTGTATGTTAGGGCTTGCAACGGCTATGTGCTGTTCGCTTGCCGCCTGCGGAGGCGGCGGTGGCACCGATAAGGACGGTAACGTCATAGTGCAGATGTCTATTATGAACAGCACTAACGAAAACCCCGGCTGGCTTGCAATGATTGACGCTGCAAACGAAGTGCTTGAACGCAACAACGAAAAGGTTAGAATAGAAGCCGAAATTATTATGACCGACAGCTGGGACCAGTATTATACAAAGGTTACTTCAAACATACTGGGCAAGATAGGCGGAACGATAGGCAGAATTGCTGAATCGCATATGCCGCAGATGGTAAGCAAAAACCAGATTGCCGACCTTACCGATATAAGGGACGAGCTTGTAGCAACGGGCGATTATGCCGCGGACGCGTTCGAGGGCGTTGCCGTAAAGGACGGTAAGTACTACGGATTGCCTTCGGGCACCCAGCATATGGTGCTGTATTACAATAAAACTATTTTCGACGAGTACAATACGGCTCACCCCAACGACCCCGTAGCTTATCCCTCGGGCGACTGGAACAACGCTTCAACTTTTGCGGAAATAAAGGAAACCGCCAAAAAGCTTACAAGCGGTTCGGGCGCGGGCAAAAAATTCGGACTTTCGGCAGGACCGTTCCTTGCATATGCGGGAATGTACGCAAAAAACAGCGGAGGCGACAATATATTCAACGAGGCGGGCGAGTGCGTTATTGCAAGCGATACCTTCTATAACGTTTACAGCTGGTTCGAGGATATGCTTATAACCGATAAGTCAATGCCCAGCACTGCCGATACCCAGACGCTTGACGCAATGGCTAAATTTTTAGGCGGAAACATAGCGATGATTATAGACGGAGTATGGCAGATTCACGATGTGTGCAAATATACGGGCGACTATGAAATAGGCGTTGCCGCAATACCCGTATCGGAAAAAGGCAACGTATCTTACAGCACAACTTTTGCCGACAGGTTCTGGGCGGCGAGAAATTCAAAGCACCCCAAAGAGGACAAAATCGCGCTTAAAGCGCTGATGTCGGTTGAGGCGATTACCGCGCTCAGCTCCAAGCAGATAGGCGGTTTTCCCATAAGAGAGGACTGCGTTGACAATTATTTAAGCTCTATTAAAAACACTAAGCTTGCCGGCTCGGTTGACGTCATAAGGGGCGGTATGGAGCACAAGGTCAGCGTGCCCTATTCGACTTATTACAACATTGTCGACCAGCAGATAAATCAGAAAATGGCAACATGGATTAACGGCGATATGACGACTAAGGCATTTGTTGACTTTATGGACGAAACCATGAAAAAGGGTATGGCGGGTAAGCTTTAATGAAAATTTTAAAAAGAGTTATTCCTGCGGCGCTTTGCGTTGCCGTTTGCTGCGGCGCAACGCTTGCGGGCTGTAAAAATACGGACAAGCCCGACGGTAAAGGCGTAAATTTCAAGCCCGCCGTAACAATGAAGGAGCTTTCCGAAGAGGAGTACGTCAACAAGACCTTGGGCGGGCTTCTGGGGCAGTTTGCGGGCTTTTTAAGCGGTTACGAGTTTGTATGGTACGGCCCCGACCCGTATATCGGAATGCCTGAAAGCTGGTTTGAATTTTTAAACGGCCCGTATGCGGGAAATTTCGAACACTTTACCCCGCCCGACGCTTACCGTTACGACAGGCTGCGCATAAACGAGCAGACGGGCTTAAACGAGGTGTGGTCGGACGACGATTATCATATCGACATATTCAACCAGCTGATTATAGACGAGTTCGGCACTTCGAGCTACGCCGTAAAGGAAGCGTGGAAAAAGTACAACGTAGGCGACTGGGGCGGAGGCGACGAGGCTATGCGGCTTATCAATTCCGCGGATATGCTTGCGCCGTATACGGGAACAATCGAAGCGGGCAACCGCTACGGCTGGTGTACGGAAGCGTATATAGAAAACGAAACTTTGGGAATGGACGCGGCGGGTATGCCCAACACGGCGACTGCGCTTGTGGATACATTCGCTTCCAATGTGGGATATTTCAATTCCGTAGTATGGGCTAAGTTTTATGCGGCAATGTATTCTATTGCATACTTCGAAAACGATATAGTCACGGTTATGCAAAAGGCTTCGGCTACGCTTCCCGAAGGTTCTTACCCGAAGGTTATTTACGATAAGGCGTTCGAGCTGTACGAACAGTATCCGAACGATTATAAGACCGCGGCGCAGACGCTTGCGGAGTACAGAAGAATGCTGTACAGACTTGACAATATTCAGACAGACCCGGATATTAACGGCGGGTTTGCAATTTTAAGCTGGCTTTACGGTAAAAATTCTTATCTGGATACCTGTAAGTATTCTTCGATAATCGGCTACGACGGCGACTGTACGGCGGCAATCTGCGTAGGCGTTATGGGCGTTTTAAAGGGCTTTAAGCCGGAAAACGAGGAATATCAGGCGCTTAACGATACTATCTACTACAACGGCGAGGGCGCTTATTACAACGACGACGGTTCGCGTTACAGCGGAGCGGTGTATCAGGCGCGCATAAAGGGCGACAATTACCCCGAAACGCAGAAAATCGACGATATAGTTGCGCTTTTCAAAAAGAACTTTGAAAAAATTCTTATTGAAAACGGAGGAGAGAAAAAGGACGGTAAATATTTAATACCGACAACCGAGCTTATCGGTGACAGGTCGCTTCTGTTTGAAAATTACGACGCCGAAAACAGAGATACTACCTCTTTCAAAAGCAAAAACGGCAAATTCGAGTGCATTGTAGAGAGCGAAAACGGCAACACGCACTCGGGCTACGGCGCGTTTAAGCTTACCAACACCAAAGAGGGCGAAGCGTACCACACGTTCGATAATCTTGTAAAGGGCAGGACGTACAGACTTTCCGTCTACGTTAAAACGGGCGCGGGAACGCAGGTTTCGCTGTTTGCAAGGGATAAAAAAGACCAGACTCAGGAAATTACGTTTGCAAACGTAATTTCGCTTATTAACAAGGAATTTATTTTCGAGGCTACCGACAAGAGCATGGACGTAGGTTTTAAATTCGCGTCCTCGGCAACCAACGGCGAAAGCGTTATTTTCGACGATTTTATGCTTGAAGAAGTGCAAAGGGAAGTCTTATCCGTAGCGTCGGACCAAAGTCTTAAACTTGCTAACGACGGCTATCTTAAAACAATCAAAAAACCCGACGGTGTAAAGGCGGGCGAAGAGGTTGTAATTTCGGTACAGTACAGAAGCTACGCGGGCAATTCGTTTCCTTGCGCAATTTACCGAAACTCCAACATATTCGGCGGTGTAATGGCTTCAAACACAAGCAAAAACGCGGCTTCGGGGTATGCGTATCTTGAAATTCCGTACGTATTCGAAAAGGATTCCGACGCTATTCAGCTTAAATTCGAAGGTTACAGAATATATATCGGCGAAATTACGGTTTACCGTAAAACGCAGTATATGTTCAGATAAGGGGAACATATGGGCATATCTAAGGAAGAAAAAGAACTTATAAAATCGCAAAACGAGGAGATTAAGCGTCAGCAGAAGCTTATACGCGAGCAGTATAATCAGATGCTGATTGACGAGGATAATCGGCGCAAGCAACCTAAAAACGCGCCCGAAAACGCTTATATTTCCTTGCAGGGCGTTAACAAGGTTTACGAAAATTACGTTCAGGCGGTTTTCGATTTTAATCTTGACATACAGGAGCACGAGCTGATTGTTTTTGTAGGACCTTCGGGCTGCGGAAAATCCACAACCCTGCGTATGATTGCGGGATTAGAGGAAATAACCACGGGCGATTTGTATATCGACGGGGTATACTGCAACGAAAAAACGGCAAAGGAAAGGGATATTGCGATGGTTTTTCAGAACTACGCATTGTATCCGCATATGACCGTATATGAAAATCTTGCGTTCGGCTTGCAGACGAGAAAGTACAGCAAGGAAGAAATTGACGAACGCGTTAAACGCGCGGCGGAAATTTTGCAGATAACCGAATACCTGCAAAGGCGCCCCAAGGAGCTTTCGGGCGGGCAGATGCAAAGGGTTGCGCTCGGCAGGGCGATTGTAAGGGAAGCAAAGGTCTTTTTAATGGACGAACCGCTTTCCAACCTCGATGCTAAGTTGCGCGTTTCAATGCGCAGTGAAATTATTAATCTTCACAAAAAAATCAACGCAACAACTATTTACGTCACTCACGACCAGACGGAAGCTATGACTATGGCTTCGAGAATAGTCGTAATGAAAAAGGGTTACGTTCAGCAAATCGGCACGCCCGAGGAGGTGTATACAAATCCCGCGAATACGTTCGTTGCAACGTTTATAGGCGCGCCAGCAATGAACCTTATAGACTGCCGTTACTGCAACGGCAAGCTCGTGTTTGAAAACGGCTTTGAAATAGCTTTGGACAAACGGCAGATTGCCGCGCACGACGATTTTTATAAGGCGCGCATTGCGGAAACGGAAAAGCTTATTGCCGACAAGGACTATGAAAAGCCCGATATGAACGTTCTTTTAACGCTTCATAAGGAAAAATTCAGTTTTAAAAAGCTAATTTTAAAGCTTTTGGGTAAAAACCGAGAAAGCGTAAAAATAAAGACTCCGCAGGACAAGCTGGAAGAATTGCAGGCGCTTTCGGAAGAATACAAAAAATGTCTTTCGGGCGAACATACGGTAACTTTCGGTATCCGTCCGGAGGATATTTGCGAAAACGCGGAAATTTCTTCGTCGGTGAAAAAGTCGGAAAAGCTTTCGCTTAACGTCAATTTGGCCGAGCTTTTGGGAAGCGAATACCACATTCATATGCGTCTCGGCAGTCACGAAATTATTGCAAAGTGCAAGGTTGCAAGGCATATTCAGGACAATACGGACTTTGAGTTTGTGTTCGATTTAAACAAAATGCACTTGTTCGATAAAATCAGTACTAAATCTGTTTTTTAAAAAAAATTTATACAATTCGGGGGTTAAAAAATGAAAGCTAAAAAATTGTTGCTTTCCGTAACCGTTGCGGGACTTATGCTTTGCGGCGCTGCCGCGTGCAAGCCCGCTCACGTACATAATTACGGAGGGTGGATAGACGAAACGGGCGCAACCTGTTCCGATGCGGGAACGCTCGGGCATTACCATTGCGACGGTTGCGGAAAGAATTTCGGCGCGGATTACGGCGAGCTTAGTGATATTGTCATTTCCGCGACGGGACAGCACGGTTTTACTGAAAAAATCGTGCAAGATAAATATCTTGCAACAGCGGCGACGTGTTCCGCCGCCGCTGAATATTATTATTCGTGCGCCGTTTGCGGCGCTAAGGGCGAAGAAACCTTTACCGACGGCGAGCCTTCCGACCATACATACGATACCGAAAACTGGGAATACGATAGCGTCGGACACTGGCGCTCGGCAACTTGCGGACACGAACTGACGAAAGACTACGCAGAACACACGTTGGTGCTTTCAGCTGACGAAACCGAAAAAACCTGCCTTTGCGGTTATACGCTGGATATGGTGACTTCGCTTGCAACGCCCTCGGGCTTTGCGTACGCGGACGGAAAAATCACGTTCGGCGCGGTAAAATTCGCAACCTCATATGATATTGAAATTTTAAAGGGGCAAACGGTAATTAAAACCGGCAACACGGCTGTTGCCGAATACGACATAACCGCGCTCAATCTTGCGGCGGGTGAATATACCTTTACTGCGGTTGCAAATTACAAAGCGGTTAAGTCGGAAAAAGCAACTTTCGCTTTCAGTGTGCTTGCGGTTGACGGTAACGTGCTTCTTGAAGCGGAGGACGCCGCTCTCAACAGAAACCATATCTCTTATGACGGTGTAGCGCACGGCGGCGCGTACGCGCTTGCAATAGACGATTGCGGTCAGGGCTTGTATTTCCGTTACTATGCATATGAAGCCGCGGAAAAGGCGGTGGAGGTAAGATATTCCACTGCAAACGCAGGCTCGTTTATGAAGTTTTATGTTAACGGCGCATATCAGAAGGACGTTGTTTTCAGCGAGAACACGGGCTGGTTCGGCGATAGCAAAACAAGCGCAACCGCTTCGGTTACTCTGAACTTTACGCAGGGATGGAACGAAATTTATCTTGTTAAAATCGGTACGGACGCGGATACTCCCGCATACGGCGGAAACGCGCAGATTGACTACATTAAAATTATAGGAAGCGGTAAGCAGTACGATTTATCCGGCTTTGATTTGTCAGGCAACAGCTATAAGCTTGAAGCGGAGTGCGCGCAGTGGCATTGGGCTGATAACAGACGTCCCGCTTTCTGGGGCGACAAATTTTCGCTCGGCTACGGGCTTGGCGATATGAAAACCGGCGATTGGTTTAAAGTCAGCTTTAAGGTTGCCGAAAGCGGAACGTATAAAATTCAGTTAGGCTTCGGCGGTCCCGCGGAAGGCAGGCAGTTTAATGTTTCCGTCAACGGCGGAAGTGAAACCGTAAGAACTTATACGGGCGCAGGCGATTGGGATAACGTTATTCTTGACGGAGGGTTTACCGCAGAGCTTACCGCGGGCGAATTGCAGACGATAGAATTTAAAAAGGTCAACGACGACTGGATTAATATCGACTATGTGTTGATTACGAGAGTTGCCGATTAATATTTAACAGAAATTAAAAGCAGCGGTTGCGTTACGCAACCGCTGCTTTTTTAACATAATTCAATTTTCAATATTTGTTTTGAAACCGCTTTCGTCCTCTAACCCAAGCAGATAGTCAGCAGAAACTTCAAAAAATACCGCACACTTTCTGATTGCCGTTTCGGTAGGTTCAGCCTGATTGTTTATCCATTTGGAAACAGCGCGTTGAGAGTAGCCTATTTTAGCGGCAAGCTCGGCTTGTGACAAGTTTTTTTCTTTTAATAAAGTTTTAATTATCTCACCAAACACACTCAAATTATAGAACTTTATTTCTAAAATTTGTTGACATAGAATTATAGTTCTGATAAAATAGAATTATAATTCTGAATAAGGAAAAAAATTATGAAACTGAAAAGTTCTTGCGAGGAGTGCATCTATTTTGAAAGGCACTATGCGAAAATAGACGGGAAATTTCAGGCGATAGGTTGCGGGCATTGCGTAAACAGTTTGGTTCCGCCGAAAAAACGGAGAAAGTGCCCTAACTTAAAAAACTGTAAACTGTTTATGCGGTAAACTTATAATCACAAAAAGCCCGCCCCGATTGCTTTACGCAATCGGGGCGGTCTTATATATTTTCAACTTATTTGATAATCTCTTTAACGGCGGTCTGCATTTTTTCAAGCGCGCTTTCGGCGTCCGCCTTGTTGCGCGATTTAACCGAGAAGTAAATTTTAAGCTTAGGCTCGGTGCCCGAAGGGCGCACGCAGATAAAGCTTCCGTTTTCCAGCTCGTAATAAACGCAGTTCGTAAGGGGAGAGCCTATTTCGCTCTGCTTGCCCGTGGCAACGTCGGTTTTGAGGTTTTTAGAATAATCGCGCACCGCCGTTACGTTGTAAATATCGAAGTTGGTCACGGGGTTGACTTTAAGTCCGTCCACGACCGCGTTCATATCCTTCATAGCGTTCAATCCCTTGAAAGGAATGGAAATATTGCAGTCGAGAACATATCCGTATGTATCGTAAATTTCCTGCAGGCGCTGGAATACCGTTTTGCCGATAGAAGTATAATAGCAAACCATCTCGGCGGTCAGCATAGACGCAACAACCGCGTCCTTGTCGCGCGCGTGCGTTCCGCGAAGATAACCGCAACTCTCTTCAAAGCCGAAAACGTAAGTGTGCTCGTGCGTCTTTTCCCAGATTTTTATTTTTTCGCCGATAAACTTAAAGCCTACGGGCACTTCGAATAAAGTTACGCCGAATTTATCGCAAATCGCTTTCGCCATTCCTGTGGTTACGAACGATTTTACAACCGCCGCGTTTGCGGGAAGCGCGTTTTCTTCGTGAAGTCTGGTTAAAATATAGTCTAAAAGCAGTATGCCTACCTGATTTCCGCTTAACGCTTCGAACTCGCCGTCCTTGTTTTTAACGGCAACGCCCAGTCTGTCGCTGTCGGGGTCGGTTCCGAAAACAACCGTCGCGCCTATTCTTTCCGCGTACTTTATGCCGAGGGATAACGTTTCCTTGAACTCGGGGTTGGGTACTTCAACGGTGGAAAATTCCACGTCGCGCATTTTCTGTTCTTCGACGACGGTCGCGTTTACGCCTATTTTTTTGAGGATGGTTGTTACGGGTACGTATCCCGAGCCGTGCACGGGCGTGTAAACCAGCTTTAAATCTTTTCCGCATTGCTTAACCGCTTTTTTGGAAAGCGTAAGGCGGGTTAATTCTTTGTAATATTTTTTGTCCACCTTAGAGGGAACGGCTTTGATAAACTTTTTCCGCTGTTCGGCAGTGGGGGCGGGGGAGTTTAAGAAGTCCTCTATTTTCTGAATAAAGCCTACCACAACGCCGGTGTCCTCGGGGCTCATCTGCGCGCCGTCCTCGCCGTATACCTTATAGCCGTTGTACTGTTTGGGATTGTGCGAGGCGGTTATCATAATTCCCGCAACAGTCTTTAAACAGCGCACCGCAAATGAAAGCATGGGCACGGGGTGAACCTCGTCGAAAACATAAGCGGTTATGTCGTTTGCGGCAAGCACCTCCGCGGCGGCCGCGGCGAATGCTTCGCTTTTAAGGCGGGTATCGTAGGAAATAACCACGCCGCGCTTCATTGCGCCCTCGCCCAGTGTTTTAATAAATTCCGCAAGTCCCTGCGTTGCGCGCTTAACGGTGTATACGTTCATCATATTCGTGCCGTAGCCTATAATTCCGCGCATGCCCGCCGTGCCGAATTCAAGTTCTGCGCCGAAGCGGTATTCTATTTCTTCTTTATTGTCTTTTATTTTTTCAAGCTCGGCGCGGGCTTCCGCGTTTAAACGCTTGTCGCTTGTCCATGTGTTATAGGTTTCAAGGTATCCCATAATTTTCTCCTTTTTATATGATATATCGCGGTTAACGTCAATATACCTTACATAATTATATATAAAAAAAATGCAGTTGTAAAGAGTGAATTTTAAAAAAACGCAACTAATTTTTCAAATATTTCAAAAACAGCCGTTTATTGCGAAAAAAACGGCGGACAGCCTTATAACGTCCGCCGTAAATGTTATATTTAAAATCAATCGTCCTCGCCGCGGAAAAATTCTTCGCGGGTGAGCGCGTGCTCTTTCGCGGGCTTTATAATCGTGTTTTTGTCTACAAAATATTTGATTTCCTCGCGGTCGTAGTAGTTTACGAACTCAAAGCTGATAAGTATAAGATAGCTTGCGGGGACGGTGATAAGCAGTCCCGTGCCAAGCGTGCATATGAACGCCGCAACGTTCAGTCCTATAATTATAAGCCCTATTACAAGGAAGTTTGAAAGCACGCTGAATGTGCCCTTGTTTTTGCGTGAAAAGGTGTATTTAAGCGCGGCGCCGTACTTCGCTTTTCCGCGGATAACGGAGGGCAGAAAATCGGCGGTGAAAGTCATTTTGACCGCAATGGAAATAATTATTATCAGCACAAACAAGAATATGCACACTAAAAACGGAAGAAAGCTGTTCAGCAGAAAGAAGATAAAAAAGAACATTCCCGCGCCTATAATCATGTCGTATAAAATAGACAGGGGCACATATATGGCGGCGTAAATGCACGCGGACTTTAAATTTTTGATAAGCGTGCCGAAGAACGGCGCGTTTGAGCGGAGCGACATTTTATCGTTTATAACCGAAGCCGCCGCATAGTTGCCCAAAGCCGCAAACCAGTTGGCGACAACGTATACAAGCAACAGCAACAGTCCGCTTAGAACAACCTGCGTGGTTTTTTCGCTGAAAAGACGCAAAAGTTCGTGATATGTGCTCACTATTTCCTCGCGGAAGCCTGCCATGCTTTCAAGGTTGCCGTTTAAAAGACTTAAAATAAATTCGCGAACGTTTTCCAGAAGCCAGTTAAGCTCGGGCAGGAGGGTGCGGATAAGCGGTGAAAGTCCGAAGTAAAGAATTATCCCCGAAACAGCCGTAATAACCAGCCTGTACAAAAGCTGTTTATACGTCACCGAAAAGTTGTCTACAAATACGTTGAAGGTGTGTTTAAATTTCATTTCCGTTTAAATTGCCCCCTGTATATCATTGGGTGTCAACTATTTTATGTGTAAAGCGTGCGCCGTTTATTACAAGGTAGCAATAGCTGTTTGCCGAATACCTTGTCATACAGCCGGGGTTAATAAGCGTAACGTTGCCTATCGCGTCCTCGCGGGCGTAGTGCGTGTGCCCGTAAAGCGCAACCGCGCACCCGAGCGATTCCGCCCGGTCCGCAAGCTTTAAAAGCGTTTGCTTTGCCGAATAAAGGTGCCCGTGCGTCGCAAAAATTTTCACGTCCTCAATCTGCGTGACAATCTCGTTTTCGCCGAGCTTCGCCGTATCGCAGTTTCCGTTGACGATAAACGTCTTTGCCCCGTACATATGTCTTAAATACGCGCCGTCACCCGACGTATCGCCGAGGTGAATAATATAATCGCTTTCCGCAAGCACCGTGTCAAGCTTTTCCATAGCGCGGCGGTTGCCGTGAGTGTCCGAAAGCACTGTTACGGTTTTCATAACTTTTTAATTAAATCGTTCAGCGCGCGGAAGCGGTGCGAAACGCTGTTCTTTTCGTCTTCCTCCGCAAGCCCGAAAGACTTTTTCAAATCGTCGGAATAAAACAGACAGTCGTAGCCGAAGCCGTTTGCACCTATTTCTTCCTGCAAAATTTTGCCGTACGTTCTACCCTCGCCGAAGTACGTTTTACCGTTTGGAAAGCACAGACAAACCGCGCTTTCGAAGTGCGCTCTGCGGTCGGAAACATGCTCCATACGTTTAAGCAGAAGCTTTCTGTTGGCGGCGGGGCCTTCGCCCGAGAACCTTGCGGAGTAAATTCCGGGTGCGCCGTAAAGCGCGTCTACGCACAGTCCCGAATCGTCCGAAAGCGCGGGCATATTGTAAAGCTTTGCTATCGTTTCGGCTTTGATTTTCGCGTTTTCCTTGAACGAATTACCCGTTTCCTCGATGTCGTCGGTAAAGCCGAGCTCTTCCATAGAAACAATTTCAACACCCTTGAATATAGCTTTTATTTCGGCTATTTTGTCCTTGTTGCCGCTGGCAACCGCAATTTTATCAAGTTTCATAACTTTATTATAATATAACCCTCGCGGGCAAGTCAACCCAAGCGGTAACATTTTAACGCGAAAAGTAAAAGCTTAGTCACCATTTGTGGTTATGAAGCTGTCCTTCCGTCTTAAATCCGCCGAAATCAAGCTGGCGCAAGCCCTCGTAAACGGCAACCGCAACCGAGTTGGAAAGGTTTAAGCTCCGCGTTTCGCCTATCATGGGTATGCGCAGACAAAACTGCTTATTCTGCATTAAAAGCTCCTCGGGCAAACCTTTGCTTTCCTTGCCGAACACTATAAAATCGCCTTTTTTAAACTCCGCGTCAGAGTGCCGTTTAAGCCCTTTGGTGGTGAAGTAATAAAACGTCGCTTCGGGAAATTTTTCTTTCAGCCCGGCAAAACTATCGTAATAAAATATCTCGCAGTCGTTCCAGTAATCCAGCCCCGCGCGTTTTAAATACTTATCCGAAACCTCGAATCCGAGGGGGCGCACAAGGTGCAGTTTACAGCCTGTGGCGGCGCACGTTCTTACAATATTGCCCGTATTCTGCGGAATTTCGGGCTCAACCAAAACAATATTGAACATAATACGCTTATTTTATATTAAAGTCTGTTAAAAATCAACTTAAAATACGGTGCGCGGCAACGTTAAAATTTCATTTGACAAGCATTGCGCAAACTTGTTAAAATGATAGCGTCGTTCAAGACCGCGGTTGCGCGGTTGAGGCTTTTTTACACGGAGATAAAAATATATATGGTTTCATCATTGCTGAGCGTGTCAACAGACGACGTGCTTACGGTAATAAACAGCCTGTTTTTCATTCTCGGCGGCATTGCCGTATTTATGGTGGGAATGAATATGATGGGAAGCAACCTTGAAAACGCCGCGGGCAGGTCTATGCGCAAGCTTATGACCAAGGCAACAAAAAACCGCTTTATAGGCGTTGGTACGGGTGCGGCGGTTACGGCGATAGTAAACAGCTCGTCCGCGACGACCGTTATGATAGTCGGCTTCGTCAACGTGGGGCTTATGACGCTTACGCAAGCCGTTTCGGTTATAATGGGCGCGAATATAGGAACGACTATTTCCGCATTTATTATGGCTTTATCTACGGCGGGCGGCGCGTTTTCGGTTGCGGCGGTGTTTGCGCTTGTAGCGTTCGTCGGTTTTGTGATAACGCTCGTTGCAAAAAAGGATAAGATTAAGCGCATAGGTTATATTTTTATCGGTCTGGGTCTTATTTTCGTAGGGCTTGACGTAATGAGCGGAGCGGTGAAAGCTCTTACCGAGGGCAACGTCGGCGAAGGCGTTAAAAAAATGTTTATTGCCTTAGGAAACGGCGACAAACCGCTGACCTGGGAAATTATAGTGCTGTTTTTACTCGGCGCGGCGCTTACCGCGGCAATGCAGTCGTCGGGTGCGCTTACGGCAATTGTTATTTCGCTTGCGGGCGGCGGGCTTATTTCACTGCAAATGGCTATGTGCATAATTTTGGGTACAAACGTCGGAACATGCGTAACCTCGCTTATTTCTTCGGTCGGCGCAAGCGTGAATGCAAGACGCGCCGCTATGGTGCATTTGTTATTCAACATAGTAGGCTGTTTTATTTTTATTTGGCCGGTAGCCTTTGCGGGCAAGTACATAGCGCAATTTTTAAACAGCGTAATAAAAAGCACACAGTGGCAGATAGCCATTTTCCATATGGTGTTTAACCTGCTGACGACGGCATTGCTGTTGCCGTTTGTCAACTATCTTGTAAAACTCGCCTGCCTTATCGTAAAGGACAAAAAGGGCGCGGAAGCTTCTGCGGAGGAGTACGAACGGCTTGATAAACGTTTGTTGAAAACCCCCGCAATCGCCGTCGGACAGGTAAGGAAAGAGCTTTTGCATATGGGCGGTATGGCGTTTGAAAACTACAAGCGCGCGCTGGATATGCTGATTTCGGGCGATATTTCGCAGAAACCCGACTTCGAAGCTACCGAAAAGAGCATAAACGATTATAACAGCTTTATTTCCTCGTTTTTGGTAAAGCTTTCGCTTGAAGAGCTTGCCGAAACGGACGAAAAGAAGGTTTCTTCATTCTATCACGTGGCTTCGGATATAGAGCGAATAGGCGACTACGCGGAGAACATAGTAGAGTACGCCGAAAGAATGATTATAGACAAGGCGCAGTTTTCCGAGCACGCAAAAGCCGAAATTCTTGAAATGGACAAGCACGTTACCGAGCTGTATATGTGGGTTGAAAAGACCTTCGGCGAAATCGATATGAAGTATCTGCCTTCGGTTGAGGCGGAGGAACAGGCAACCGACGACGCTTGCAAAATGATGCAGGACGCGCATCTGCGCCGTATGACAGAGGGGCACTGCACTGCCGAAGCGGGCGCGGTGTACCTGCAATTAGCGCTCAATATGGAACGCATAGGCGACCATATGAACAATATCGCGCAGTCCGTAAGGGGCTACGCGCACCATTAAAATATAAGGAGTATCAGACCGTTGCGCATTTAAATTTTCTGCTTTTATAACTGCACGCTTTTTGAACTTTTTGGGGATGCAAATTTTGTCCCTCGGTTTTTGCGTGCGCTTTGCGGAAAATTTTATGCGGATATTCTTAAATACGGCGCTTTTTTAAGCGTTTGTTTCCGTGTGGTTTTCCGCGCGGATTTTTTTATTTAAGGAGTTTAATTTGTTAATAGATATAGAAAATTTAAGCTTTTGCTACCCCGACGGGCTGGAAGATGTGTTTTCGGGGCTGAATTTACAGATTGACAGCGGGTGGAAGCTGGGCGTAGTCGGCGGTAACGGACGGGGCAAAACCACGTTTTTAAAGCTTTTGAGCGGAGAGCTGAAAGGGCGGGGCAGGATAACCGCAAATATGAATTTTGTGCGCTTCCCGTGTGAAATTTCCGACGAAAGCAAAACCGCTTACGAGCTGTTTTACGAAATCGCGCCCGAAGCGGAGTTATGGCGGCTTCAAAAAGAAATAGGGCTTTTAAATCTTGAAGAAGATATTCTTTACCGTCCGTTCAACACTCTTTCGGGCGGGGAAAGGACAAAGTTTTTGCTTGCGGCGGCGTTCGCGCAGGAGGCTTTTCCGCTCATAGACGAGCCTACCGACCACCTCGATTTAATCGGGCGCAAATATCTTGCGGAATATTTAAACCGCAAAAACGGCTTTATCGTCATATCTCACGACCGCGCTTTTTTAGACGGTTGCTGTAACCGTATTTTAGCGTTTGAAAAGACGGAAACGCTTATAACCCGCGGAAACTATTCCGTGTATTATACCGAGCGAGAAAAACGCAAAGCGGCGGAGGAAAGTAAAAAGGAAAAGCTGGAAAGCGAGCGGGCAAGACTGCGCCGTTCGGCGGCGCGCGCAGCCGTATGGGGAGCTTCGGCGGAAAGCGCAATCAGCAATAAAAACGGCAGGCTTTCGGACAGTCACGCGGTTATCGACCGCGGTTTTCTGTCGGCGAAATCGGCAAAAACGCAGAAGCGCGCAAAGGTGATAGCGGAAAGATATTCCCGCGCGGAAGAAGGGATAAAGGACTTACTTAAAGGTTACGGGGAAGTTGAAGCACTGCGCCTGCAACCGCAGAAGTTTTTTCGCGCGCAATACGCTGAACTTAGGGATATATGCGTGCGAACGGACAAAAAGCTCTTGCTGAACGGCTTTAATCTGGACATATCCGAGGGCGAGCGCATAGCTGTAGTCGGCGGTAACGGACGGGGCAAAAGCACGCTATTAAAGCTTATCTGCGGCATATTGGGGGAGCAATTTAAAATTTCGGGCGAAATCGCCGTATCCCCGCGTTTAAAAATATCATATGTGCCGCAAATGTGCAAAATCGAGGGATATATAGGGGCTTACGCGCGGGAATACGGCATGGACGAGTGGTATTTAAAGGCGATTTTAAGCAAATTCGGGTTTGCGGAAAAGGACTTTGACAGAGATATGAAAGTATTCTCGCAAGGGCAGAAAAAGAAGTGCGCGCTTGCGCGCAGTATTTGCGAAAAGGCAAATATGTATATCTGGGACGAGCCGTTGAATTACCTTGATATATCTGCGCGCGAGCAGATAGAGCAAGCCGTTATCTCGTCGGGCGCAACGCTGTTGTTTGTTGAGCACGATGCCGCTTTTATCAAAAACGTTGCAACCCGCATAATAGAATTAAAGTAAAATAAAAGCCGTGCCCGACGGTAAGCCGGGCACGGCTTAATACAAAACAATTTAAACGTTTTCTTTTTTGCCGGTTTCGTCTGTTTCGGCAACGGCGGTTTCTTCTTCCGTTGCGGCGGTTTCCCGCTCAATTTCCTCTGCTTCCGCAGACTCGCCGAAAGTTACGGGCACTGCGGGGACTTCCGTTTTTCCTCCGCGTGCGGTAAGCTTTGCAAGCACCGGCTTGCGTATCGCAAGAAACGCGTAGTACGCGCCCGTAAACGCCCAGAAAAGGCAGACGTACGCAACGTACAAAAGCAATAAATACAGCAAGTTAAGTTTACATTTCCAAATCGTCAAAGGCACAACGGGCAGCGTTACGGGCAGAGGGCATACCTGCGTAAACGCGTAGTTGGGCGGCGACATATCGAAGCCCGCGCCCTCGCCTACGGTAAGCGTGTAACCGTCGTATGAGTATGTAGTGAGGAAGGACTGCACAAGTCCGCTTGCAACCGCGGCGACTATAATCACTCCGCAGTAGTAGGCAAGGGGAATTAAACAGTGCTTAATTCTGAATTTATAGTGCCCCAGCGCGGACGGTAGTACGGACAGCGCAAACAGCAGACAGTGCGTTAAGCAGAAGTACAGTATCGAATAACTGCAAAAAATTCCGTAGTTGCTCATTTCGTCCTTGCCGAAGTATACAAACACCGTCAGCGCGCCGACTGCGTGCACAAAGAACGAAATAGCGTACAAAACGCGTTTTTTAAGGATAACGGAAATCGAAGCTATGTACACGCCTATGTTGCAGATAAACAGCGGCAGAGCGGCAAAAACCGTGTAATACACGTTGTAACCGTCGCCCATAAGCATGCTGTCCTTGCTGTGGTACTGTATCAAAAGAATAATCGCGCCCGCCGCCAAAAATTCGTTTTGCGTGACTCTGTCCTTATTTTTCAGAAAGTAATAACAGCCGATTGTGAAGCCCGCAAGTACCGCAAGCGCAAGAAAGTGCCATACGGTAAAGTTTTTAAACCACAGCGGGTGCGCGGGTGAAAAGTTTGAAATATCGAAAAAGTTTTCAAAGATATTCAGCGGCATAACCGCAACCAGCGCAAACGGCAGCCATATAAACGATTTTTTGCTTACCTTCCAGCCGTCGCGGACGAACAGCAGGGCGCACACCGCAAGATAAAGCGCGGAATTTATAAAAAACAGCGCCATATTCGCGGGTTTGGTCATAAATTCGTTTATGCTTGCAAAAACCTTCTGCGCGGGGGTTGCGCTTTCCGTCAGCATCGTAATATCGAAAAATCCGCCGAACGTCGCGCACGAAATTATAACGAATACGGGCAAAACGTACTTTGCAATGTCCGCACAGCATCTTTTTTTATAAAAGACCGCAAGCGGAAACAGCAGTAACCCCGCTTTTTTTATCCACTGGCTTAAAACAAAAAATATATTAAAGCTGTCCTCGCCGTTCAGAAAGGATATTCTGTTGAATATGTAATAGTCCGACACCGTAAAGGTCAGCAAAAGCGAAACCGCAAGGATAAGCGCCGTTAATACAGTCAGCGTAATGTTTATATACTTTTGTGTTTTCATCGCGTGATATTATAATGTTTATTAATTAATTTGTCAATGGTAAATAATGTCGGTTTTGTTGCTTATTTATTGAAACGGTGGTATAATTCTATGCGTACTGAAAAGGAGTTTTTATGTTAAAGTTTACAAAGTTCAGCGAAATAAAGTACGCGCGCCCCGATTTAAAGTCGGCGGAGCAGGCGGTTTACGGTTTTATAGAAAATCTTGAAAAAGCAGAAACCTACGCCGAGGCGCGCAGGCTGTTTATCGGGTACGACAAATCAACCGAGGACGTTTCGGCAATGTATACCGTGGCTTCGATAAGAAACACAATCGACACCCGCGACAAATTTTATGAAGACGAAATGAACTTTTTCTACGAGGAGCTTCCCAAATTCGAGCTTGTGGCAAAAAAGGCGAGCGAAGCGTTGATTGCCTCGCCCTTCAAAGCCGATTTTGAGAAGGATTTCGGCGCGGATATGATAAAGAGAATAGAGGCGGGCATAAAGCTTGCCGACGAAAGCATAACCGCCGACCAAACCGAGGAAAGCAAGCTCTCGCAGGAATACTCAAAAATAACCGCCGCGTGCTCGGTTGAGTTCAACGGCGAAAGCTGTAATTTTTACGGGCTTTTGAAGCATATGCAGTCCCCCGACCGCAAAATAAGAAAAGCCGCTTTCGAAGCGTGGGCTGACCTGTATAAGAGCGTATCCGACAAATTGGACGCCATATATATAAGACTTTGCAACATTCGCCGAGGTATGGCGCAAAAGCTGGGCTTTAAAAATTATGTGGAAATGTCTTACCTTGCAAACGGTCACTATTACTACGGCGCGGACGAGGTTGCCGCTTTCAGAAAACAGGTAGCCGAGGAAGTGGTTCCCGCCGTTTCAAAGCTGTACGAACAGCAGAAAAAGCGTCTTAAAATCGACAAACTGCACTATTACGACGAGCAGCTGGTTTTCCCCGAAGGCAACGCCGCGCCCGTGGGCGATATGCGTTATATGGTTGACTGCGCGCAGAAAATGTACCGCGAGCTGTCAAAGGAAACGGGCGAGTTTTTCGATTTTATGGTCGGGCACGAGCTTTTCGACCTTGAAACCAAAGCGGGCAAGCATATGGGCGGTTATTGCACGTTTATAGACGGTTACAAGGCGCCGTTCATTTTCTCTAACTTCAACGGCACGTCTGCGGACGTGGACGTTTTAACGCACGAGGCGGGACACGCGTTTCAGGCTTATTCCACCGCGAAAAACGTAGCCGTTTCCGCGCAGATTTGGTCAACGAGCGAAATCAGCGAAATTCATTCTATGAGTATGGAGCACTTCGCATATCCGTGGATGGAGCTGTTTTTCGGCGCAAACGCGGACAAATACCGCTATGCGCACCTGTCCGAAGCGCTTAAAACAATACCATATTTGTGCCTTGTAGACCATTTCCAGCACGAAGTTTTCGCAAACGACTTCGACGCTAAGGGCTTGCGCAAGTGCTGGCGCAGGCTTGAAAAAATTTATATGCCGTGGCGCGATTACGACGGCAACGAATTTTTGGATGAGGGCGGCTTCTGGATGCAGAAACAGCATATATTTATGTATCCGTTCTACTACGTCGATTACGCGCTGGCGCAGATGGGCGCGTTCGAGTACTTCACCCGTGCAAAAAGCGATAAGGCGGGCGCGTGGAAGGATTATTATGCGCTTTGCTGTGCGGGCGGAAGCAAAAGCTATTTCGAGCTGTTAAAGTTGGGCGGACTTTCCAACCCGTTTGAAAAAGGCTCGGTCAAAAAGGCAATTTCCGGCGTTGTTGCAGAACTTGATAAAAATAATTTTTGAAAGGTGTTTGATTGAAAAATCCGATTGAACAGATAAACAATATAAACGGCAAGGAAGATTTTTTGGATTTTGTTGCGCGGTTGGCCGAAAACGCAAAGGAAAATCCCGAAGAATGGGCAAACGCAACTGTTCCCGACTATTTAACCCAGCTTGCAAGCTGGGTGGAGGATTACTCCGCTGTCGATAGTACTGGGGACTGGGATAAATTTGACTATAAAACTTTTGCTAAAATTTTGTATATGGGTAAGATTTACGAATAAATTACTTACAGAAAAATAAAAAATGAAAAATTGTTTGTAAAAACGCGCGTGCGGTGGTATACTGTTAACATATCATTGTGCGGTTTGTCTTACTGTCATTCCGAGCGTCTGGTTTCCTGTCATTCTGAGCGGCAGCGAAGAATCTGATTGTCCTATGCGCAACCTCAACCCCCTTAACATACGTTGTAAATCACAATCAGAGGCTGACGCAAGCGTCAGCATTACTGTTTGCAAAAAAATTTAAAATTTATATATAAATAGGAGTAATTTATGGCTAAAATAACTAAGGATACTTTAATAATGGACTGTCTTAAAATCAATCCCAACAGCGCGGAAATTTTGCAGGCTGTCGGTATGCACTGCCTCGGCTGCGCTATGGCTCACGGCGAAACGATAGAGCAGGCTGTTTACGTTCACGGCAACGATTTGGACGCGCTTTTGAAAAAGCTTAACGAAGGCGTTGAGGACTGATTTCGATAAATTTTATTGAAAAATTATATAAACAAATATCCCGCCCGAACGCGCAGTCAAGCGTTCGGGCGGGAGCTTTTTAATTTCCATTCTTTGCATACGCTGGAAAATTTTTTGCATTGCCCCGACGTATAACTTCTGATATAATGGCCTTAGGGTAGGTTAAACGAGGAGGTTAATACGTTAAACTATGAAATCGAAATTTAAAAAACTTGCCGCAATAGCCGCGGCGCTGACAATGACTGCGACGCTTGGCGGTTGCGCGGTTACGGCAAAAAAAGAACCCGACAACGAAGAAATTGATATTACGGAACAATTCCCCGATATGGGCAACGAGGGCGGAAACGTTGAAGCTCCGCCCGAAATTGAAACCCCGCCCGTTACCGGGGAGCCGACTGTTCCCGTAACTCCGTCTGTTCCCGAAGCTCCGCCAAAGGTTAAAACCGTTTCTTACATAACGGCAACGGCAAGCGGAGTAAATCTGCGCTCGGGCGCGGGCACTAATTTCGCGGTAAAGGGTACGGCGGAAAAGTCTACGCTTTACGCAAATAACGGCGCTTCCGGCGGTTGGTATAAAACGGGTTATAAAAACGGAACGGCGTATCTTTCGGCGAAATACGGAAAAACAGTCGAAATGACCGCAAGCGAGGACGAGCGTATCGAGGCGGTTATTGCCGAGGGTACAAAGCTGTTGGGTACGGCTTATGTTTGGGGCGCGGTGCGCTACCACGACGGAGAAGGACATTTTTTAAAGAACTTCTCAACGGGCGCGTTTGACTGCTCGTCGCTGATGCAATACATATTTTATATGGGCGCGCACGTAAAATTGCAGGTAACTACGCGTACGCAGATTTATCAGGGCAAAACCGTAACAAAATCGCAGTTAAAGCGCGGAGATTTGATGTTTTTCACAAACGAATCGCGCAAAAACAACACGGGCGTTGAAAGGGTAGGTCACGTTGCGCTGTATCTCGGCGATAACTGGATATTGCACACGGCCTCCGACTATGCTAAAATCGAGCAGATTTCGGCAACGAGGTGGAGCTACTTTATTCAGGGCCAGCGCATATTCTAAAATTATGACGTAAAAATTAAAAGCGGGCGCGGACTTTTTAAGTCCGCGCCCGCGTTCTTTATCAAAACAAAACTATCAGACGTCAATTGCCGACGGTTCTGAAATAACCGCCTTTTTTGTGCGCGTAAGACAAACTATATTCAAAATCAAGCTTGCAACGGCAAGCAAAATCGCGGAAGCGGCAATTATAAATATCAAAACCGAAAGCGCGCCGACATCGTTGTAAAGCGCGTACACGCCGTATACAAGCGCAAAAATATTCGCGGGGATAATAACTGCGTCAACCGCAAGTGAAACGGTGGAAAATATTTTTGAAATTTTTCCGCCTTTAACCGAGGTTAAAATAGCCCCGCCGCCCGTAACGGTGTTTGCGATTCCCGTGCCGAGTACCACCAAAAACAAAAAGCCCGTCAGCAAAAACGCGGGTATCGCCGCCATAAAAAACAGCGAAAACGACATAAGCAGGCAGAAAAAAGCTATAAACGCTATCAAAGCTGCGTCAATAAACAGCACCGCGCCCAGAATAACGTTTAAAACTCCTGCGGAAAATCCTAATTTATTGTTCATGCTTTTTCTTTTCCGACATTTGTTAATGCGGAATTATCCGTTCCGCGCTTTATGCTTTTTAAGGTTACAAGGTTCAAAACAAAGCTTGCCGCGGCAAGGGTAAGGGGTATAAGGGTATATAAAAGCAAACTGTAATTGCCGCCCGCCGTTGAGATAAGCGCTTCAAACATAAACGAAACAACAACCAGACCGCAAAGCCCGCAAACTATGCCCGCAAGCACCGTGCTTACCAGTGTAAAGAATTAAAGCTTTTCGGTATCGCGCTTTTTAACGGCAAGCAAACCCTTTATATTTATTATGGTAAAAGCTGTTCCGCCGCCCGCAAACAATAATACGCCGAAACCGAGAAAGGGGAAAGCCAAAATTCCCGCTATTGCGGCGTAGCCGAGGCTGTCGAAGTTAACGGTGAGCAGTATAAGCAGATATAAAAAGCCTGCCGCCGCCGCAATAAATGCCAATGCAACGAAAAAATTTAAAACCGCTGTAACAACGCTTAATTTTTTGTTCATAAATTTTCTCCGTTGTTATCGGAATTGACTTTTCCCGTTATGAAATCGCCTTTTGGTGCGGGAGAGTTTAATTTTGCTTCGTCTTTTTCCTGCTTGTTTTTAAACATAAACATTAAAGCGGCGAAAATTACCGCTCCGCCCAAGGGTATAAAACCCCAAAATTTAAAATATGCGAATATGAACACGGTTACGGCGGTGCATATAACCGCAAGTATGCAAAAAGTTATCCTTAAAATCTTATACATAATTATATAATATATATTTTAAGCGGTTATGTCAAGTAATCGCCGGTTGCGGTTTTGTTGCGGAAATGGCTTCATTGTCATTCTGAACGTAAGCGAAGAATCTGACTGTCATATACTGAAAACCAAAAAACCTTAACTTACGTTGTAAACTACTTAGAGATGCTTCGCCAAGGCTCAGCATGACACGTTTCAATCTGATAATATTTAAAGCCCGCGGAGCGTTTAAATGCTTCGCGGGCTTACTTATTTATTCATATTAAGTTTTAGCTCCGCTTTCGTCCTCTAAACCCAAAAGATAGTCGGCTGATACTTCAAAATATTGCGCAAGTAAGCGTATGTAAGTCAGCTTCGGCTCGCTTGTGCCGTCGCACCAGTTGCAAACGCTTTGCTTGCTGCATTTTAAATCAACCGCAAGCCTGTATTTTGAAATTTTATTTTCATTTATTAATTTGTTAAGCCTTACAGCGAAAATATCCATATAGTTAATTATCTATACCTAATATGTAAGCGGGGTCGGCTTCGAGAACTTCGCAAAGCCTTGCAAATGTATCAAGCGCTGGCATTTTTCTGCCGTGCTTATAGCACGAAATCTGCGATTGCTTAATTCCTACTTTGCGCGCTATTTCGGATTGTGAAAATTCACTTTGCGTTATTGCTTCCGCAAGCCGTGACTGAATTGTTTCAAGAGTTGCCATTAGTTTTAGCTCCGCTTTCGTCCTCTAAACCCAACAGATAATCTGCCGATACTTCAAAAAACTCTGCTATGCACACCAATGTTTCAAAATCGGGTTGGCTTCGTCCGCATTCCCAATCGCAAATACTGCTGTTGGTAGTTCTTAAAATTTCTGCAAGTTGCTTTTGCGTTAGATTTTTTATTTTTCGCAAATCTTTCAGTCTTTCGCTAAACAATTTCATAATATAAATAATAGGGATTTTACCTAATTGTTGTTGACATTAGGAAAATTTCCTAATACAATAAAGAAAACGCATAAGAGGCATTATGAAACAAAAGAAGTGTTGCGAGAACTGTATTTATTTCGAAAGGCACTATGCCAGAATAAACGGCAAATTCGAGCCAATAGGCTGCGGACATTGCGCGAACAGTCTGGTTCCGCCGAAAAAGCGGAGGAAGTGTCCCCACATAAAAAATTGCAGGCTGTTCATAGATTAATTATTTATAAATGAATAAAATTTTCGAAAAATGTCAAAAATGAACTTGACGCAAATTTTTTGGAAAAATTTTGAAAAAACATTTGACAATATATATTGCTTATGATATTTTAAAACGGCTGTCAGCGCGAACGGCTTGTCCCCGCCGCAAAAACCGCACAAAAAAGTCAAAAAATATTTAAAAATTTTGTAAAAAGTTTTTGAAAAACTATTGACAAAGGGTTTTTGTTGTGATATTATGGATAAGCTCGCTGGTGAGCACCGACTGTTTATGTCGGCTAATGAAGTTTAAAAATTGAATAGAAGGAAACGAATTTTTTAAAAAAGTTTCTGTCAATTAACTTTGAAGTACAAATAGTACCAAAAAGCAAAGTCAGCAAAGATAAATGACTAAATAGTCGAGATAGAGCCACGAACGCGAAAACGTTCGGTTTTATACAAATTAAACTTAAGAGTTTGATTCTGGCTCAGGATGAACGCTGGCGGCGTGCTTAA
>CAJULB010000008.1 GCA_910587005.1 uncultured Christensenellaceae bacterium
ATTTATTGTATCGTCAGAAAAACGCTTGCGTATAGGTTTTGCGGGTACACCGCCCACAATGGTATATGGCGGTACATCTTTTGTAACAACGGCACGCGCACCGATTATGGCACCGTCGCCAATCGTTACACCCGCTAATATTACCGCCTCATAACCTATCCATACATCATTACCGATTACAATGTTACCTTTATTGTCCCACGCTTTATCTGCCCATATTCCGTGTTCCCATTCTTCATAAAAAATAGGAAACGGGTACGTTGAAAGTGAACGCATCGTATGATTTGCACTATTAAACAAAAACTTTGCGCCACAAGCAATAGAGCAAAATTTGCCTATGATAAGTTTATCGTGGTTGATAGGGTAATGATACAAAACATTGTTTTTTTCAAAGTCTTTCGGGTTGTTTACGAAATCATTATAAAACGTAAAATCTCCGACTTTGATATTCGGGTTTGTTATTACATTTTTCAAATATACAATTTGTTTATCCTCACTGCGAGGATATATTTTTGTGCTATCCGGAATAGCCATTTTAGTCATCTCCTTATAAATTTATTTTTTTAAGACTATCCCGGCAAAGACAATGCAACGCTTCATTTTATGAACTCCGTTTGTTTAATGACTGTATTATAGCACATTCTTATCAAGATGTAAATCGTTCAAATTCCTCTAAATAACAAAATAGCCCGAACGTCCTTTTACGGTAAAGAAGTTCAAGCTATTAAGAATTGGTGCGGATAATAGGATTTGAACCTACACGATTTCTCACTGGATTCTAAGTCCAGCGCGTCTGCCGTTCCGCCATATCCGCATATTAATAAATTGCGCCTATCCGTTACAATTCTGTCCGTTGCAACAAGCGCATATATTCTTTATTGAAATTGTTAAACAAATGTTATTTTAATGTAAAAATCTTAAAATGTCAACTTTTGCCCGCATTGCGGTCGTTAAAATCGTATACAAAACCAAAAATAAATGTTAGAATATAGACAAAGAGGGCAAAAATGATTAATAACAGCGGCGCAATCGCTTCGGTTGATGATAAAGATGTAAAGATTTCCGAAGTGTTAACAGATTACTCAAAGTTATATAAAACCGCGGAAGTTGCCGTGTATCACGAAAACCATTGCGGGGAAAACCTTTAAAAAAACAGCAAACGCGCAAGGGTGAATAAAATGGTTACGGAACAAAATACAATAAAAACCGAGTTTTCGGACTTTAAAAAATTGCAGAAGTTTCTCTGGCAGAAGTTATATATCTGCTCGATAGTTTCGCTTGTCGTCGGAATTATCGGAGTGCTTGCTTATATTATCGTTTCTACCGTGTGGGAAACGCTTTACGAATACTCCCCCGCGTGGAGCGAGGCGTTGCTTGCCTTTGCCGTACCGCTGGGTATAGGAATAGTATTCGTTTTAAGCTTTCGTTCGACTTTCAAACAGGGCGAAAAGCTTGCGGACGCCGCCAACGTTTACGAGTTTTATTCCGACTGCGTTATGGTTCACGAGCTTCACGGCGGAGTTGAAACGGGAGTTGCAAGAATGGAATATGCCAAAATAGCAAAAACGGCGGAAAAAGGGCAGTTCCTGCTTATAAGGTATATAGGCGGCGGTTCGGCTTTGCCGATAGATAAGACAACTCTTTCACAAACGGAGCTGAACACCGTAAAAAAGCTTTTGCGCCTCGAAGTTCCGCAAAATGCGGATATTAAAGAGCTTGCAAGCTCAGCCGACTGCGGTGCGAAAGTAACCCTCACCACGACAAACCCTCAAAATTAAAGGAGAATAAAATGATTAAGATTATAACCGATTCTTCCGCGAATATTCCGCAGGACGAGGCAGAAAAACTCGGCTTGAAGGTAATTCCTCTTACGGTAATTTTCGGAAGCGAAGAATATCAGGACGGAATTAATTTGGACTGCGAAGCTTTCTATAAAAAAATGGCGGAAAGCAAAGATTTTCCGCATACCGCACAGCTTACGGAAGAGCAGATTGAAAGCGCCGTAAAAGAGGTTTTGAAAGAGGCGGACGAGGTGCTGATTATGCCGATTGCCTCGGTACTGTCAGGCACTTTCGAGCGTTGCAAAGCCGTTGCGGATAAGTATGAAAACGTGTACGCTTACGATACGCACTGCACTACGGTTATGCTTAAACTGTTCATTTTGGAAGCGTTGAAAAACGCGGACAAAAGCGCGAACGAAGTTATGAAGATGCTTGACGGGCTTCGCCCCAAACTTAAAATTTACGCCGCTTTGGACACTTTGGAAAACCTTAAAAAGGGCGGAAGGCTTTCGGGCGCGGCGGCGTTTATAGGCACAATGCTTAAAATAAAGCCCGTTATAACTTTTTCCGTAGACGGAAGGGTGGAGGTTATATCCAAACAGTTCGGCATAAATAAGGGCATAAGCTACGTTGTGCAGAAGATTGATAAAGAAAAAATCGACTTTACAAAGCCCGTATACCTCATTTACACCGCAGACGATAAAAACAGTGAAACGCTTATTTCAAAGCTGAATATTCCTTATACCGAAAAGCTGAATATCTGCCCCGTTATCGGCACACATATCGGCGTTGCGGCGGCGGGCATAGTGTTTGCGGAAAAGTGACGCAATTAAAAGTTGCGCATTAAAAATTTTTAAAGCGTTAAGTTTACAATTTATAAAAAAACTGCTATAATTAATGTAAAGGAAATCAAATCAAGGGCACAGCCGCCCCTCGGTTTTAAAAAGGAGATAAATTTATGGTTACGGCTGACTGGATTGCCATTGCCGTTTTGGTTGTCGCGCTTGGGCTCGGCGCTTTGCTCGGTCTGGGTAAATGGCTCAAATTTTTCACGAGCGGAGTTTTCGGCGTTATAATTTCAATTATAATCTGCTATTTTATCGGCGGAGGAATACTTCAACTCGGCTTCGTGCAGGAGTTGCTTGCAAAATTTGCGTCGCTGTGGTCGGATAAAGGCGGTTTTGGATATTCTCTGCTTACGAAAATTCACCTTGAAGTAATAGTTTACTACATTGTGCTGTTCGTGCTTGTGCAGATAGTAAGGGTATTGCTTGTCAAGATTATCCGAAAGGGACTTGAAGCGGACGTTAAGCCCATAAAAGTAGTAAACAGACTGCTCGGCGCGGCGTTTGCGTTTGCAATAGTATTTTTCATAGGTTTGCTTATTTTGTGGATAGTTGCCTGGGTAGGCGGCGATACCGCGGCTTCGTGGGAAGCGTACTTTGAAAATAGCGGGTTTGTCGGCGCGCTGTACAGGCATAACCCCATTGCCGGCATAAGCGATTATATTAAAGAGCATTTTAACTTCGAGCCGGAAACGTCTTTTGCGGCGCTTTGCGCGATATTCTGATATTCAATAAAAAAACCGTTCGGCGGCGGGCAACTTTGCGTTGCCCGCCGCATATATTTATTTAATATATGGAACAAACTTTTTCCGACCTTAAAAAAAAGGACGTTATAAATTTAACCGACGGCAAAAATTTAGGCAGAGTGTGCGATATAACTTTCACTTTTCCCGAAAATAACGTGTGCGGTTTCACCGTTACGGGCTGTAAAGGCTTCCGCTTTTCAAAACAGGAAATGTTTATTCCCATATCCGCCGTTACCAAAATCGGCGAGGACGCGGTTTTGGTCAAGCTTGGTAAAGAGGGCAAGCCCGAGCATAAACCGCCGCACCGCAGCGAGTGCCCTCCGCAAAATTTCCCGCCCGACTGTCCGCCGAATAACTGCCCGCCCTGGCACGGAGGCAATCAGGGAGGAAACCCGCCGCCCCGCCCGCCTCAGCGCAGAAGCTACGACGAGTACGAATAAAATGCAAAAACGGCGCCCCGCACGCAGAAAGCTGTGCGGGGCGCCGTTCGTATTTAAAATATATTTTCCAGTTTAAGACTGTACGCGTCCGGCAGGTTTTTGGTTATTTCCTTTAAAACCTCAATCTTGCCCAAAGCAAGCTCGTAATTGCCGTAGGTCAGCAATCCGCAAGTTTCGTTCAGCCAGTAATCAACGTAAGAAATATCGTTGTGCGGTATTAAAATGTGCAGTTTTTTCTTTTTATCGTCCCATACTGCCTTAACTGCCAGCCCGTCGCTGCGCGTTGCCGTTTCGTCCTCGATTTTTTCGTAAAGCGCGTCCAACGCTCCGTGGAATTCGTCAAACTGCTTTTTAAGGTAAATTTCGGTAAAAACAAACAGCCCTATGCACAGCGCAACCGCCGTAAGGGTGTACGCAATCGACTTTACCATTGTCCGTTCACCTCAACCTGTAAAATTTTATATTTTTCGCCCCGTTTTTGAAAATAGACCCGTCCCTCGCCGTTCACGGTCATAACTACAACTTCTTTCAGCTTAGCGTTCTGTTCGGTTAAAAAATCTTTCAGTCTGTCTGTGTCGAACCCGCACCGCGTGCAATTCTGTTCGTCCGCCTTGCCGCGGTCGATAAGGGTAAGGGGGAGCGAGTTTGAAGCTTTTTCTTCCTTCTCCAAAGCGGAAAAAGAGCCGTTCGCCTCGTACAGACCGTAGTAAACGTCGTCTAAATTGAAATATCCGGCAACGCGCATACTCTCTATCAAATCGCTTACGTCAAGGTTGTTTTTCTTTAACTGAAACTCGTCTATTCCGTCTTTATTTATAACAACGGACGGTTTTCCGCTGACAACCGTTTTCACGGGCTTGAACCACAGCTCCAACAGCCATACTATCTGGTGCAGAATAAAAATAGTAAATATTGCTATAATTCCGTAAAACAGTGGAATGGACGTGTCCGCCATGGGAATACACGCAAGCTCGGCAATTACAAGGCTTATAACAAACTCAAACGGTTGCATTTCGCCAATCTGGCTTTTACCCATAAGCCGCATAACAAGCAGCAGTACAATAAATATAATTGCAGTACGAATGAAAATAAGCGCCATACAAACAGTATTGTCAAAAAAATTTTCAATATTCTTGCTAAAAATATATATGTGTGCTATAATTCCTATAAATTTTGTTATGAATTATTCGCAGGTATTAAACGGGCTTGAAACGCTGTCCGTCCGTGGAATGGACTTTGGACTTGAACGCACCCGCGCGCTTCTGGACGGGTTGGGCGCGCCCGATAAAAAACTAAAAATCATACATATCGCTGGAAGCAACGGCAAAGGCTCGGTTGCGGAATATTTAACGCAGATTTTGCTTTGCGCGGATAAAACTGTCGGCACTTTTACTTCGCCCGCCGTGTTCGATTATTTTGAACAGTTCCGCATTAACGGACAAAATATCAAAAAAAGCCTGTTTGCGGAAGCCTTCGGTAAAACTTTAACCGTTGCGGAAAGCGCAGGCTCTGCAACCCGTTTCGAGGTTGAAACGGCGGGCGCGCTGTACGCTTTTGCGCTTGCCGGGTGCGAATATGCGGTTGTTGAGTGCGGATTAGGCGGCTTATATGACGCTACTAACGCAATTTCAAATAAAGAAATAGCCGTTATAACATCAGTATCTTTGGAGCATACCGCAATATTAGGGGACAGCATAGAATGTATTTGCCGGCATAAGGCGGGGATAATAAAAAACTGTCCCGCGGTTGTAAGCGCCCTTCAAACGGACAAAACTCTGACATATATGCGGGGCAAGGGCGCGCAAATCGCCGATAAACCGCTTGAAATTATAAAAAGCAACGTTAACGGACAGACTTTTATTTACGGCGGAAAGCAATTTGAAACGCAAATGGCGGGAATTGCACAGCCGTATAACGCGGCAGCCGCGATAGAGGCGGCGCATATACTAAAAATAAGCGATAACGCGATATATTCGGGGGTGAAAGCCGCAAAGCTGAACGGCAGGATAGAAGTTTTAAGGGCAAACGGCAATACTTACATACTCGACGGTGCGCACAATCCCGCAAGCTTTGTACCGCTTGCAGATTTTTTGCTGGGCTTCGGCGGTGCGGACGTTGCAGTTTTCGGCAGTCTTGCAGATAAGGATATAAACGGCAATCTGCTTGCTTTGAAACCGCACGTTAAAAAAGTTTACGCGGTAACGCCCGACAGTCCGCGCGCATTGCCCGCGGAAAGGTTGCTTGAAGTCTGCGCAAAGCACGGCGTTCCCGCAGAGCTGTTTGAAAGCGTTTCAACCGCGCTTGAAAGCGCGCACGGTACGGTCGTCGTATGCGGCACGTTCACGATATTAAAAGAGGCTGAAAGCTTTATTAAAAATAATTGACCTTTGAAAAACGCAAGGTCGGATTTATTTCGGACGTTAAACGGCAACTGGAATTTTTTTAACGGGTTTAATAAATGATAATAGGCAACAAAAATTTTCAAAACTACACTTATGTTATGGCGATAATCAACTTAACGCCCGACAGCTTCTGGAAAGAAAGCAGAAAAACGTGCGACAACGTGCTTTTCGCCGTTGAAAAAGCGGTAAAAGACGGTGCTACTGTTATAGATATAGGCGCGCAGTCCTCGCGTCCGAATTATGTCGAAGTCAGCGCGGATGAGGAAATTTCCCGCTTTGAAAAACCGCTTGAACTTATAAAGCAAAACTTCGACGTTCCCGTTTCCGTGGATACTTACTTTTCCAAAAGCGCGCGCATTGCGCTTGAAACGGGCGCGGATATGATTAACGATATATGGGGGCTTACGCACGATTGCGGTATGGCGGAAATAATAGCGCAATTCAACGCTTCCGTCTGCATAATGCACAACGCAAAAAACGCTTTGTCGGGGAATATATGGCGCCCTATTACTGAATTTTTGCAAAACTCCGTAAAAATTGCGCTGGAAAGCGGAATAAGTAAGGAAAAAATCTGCCTTGACGGAGGTATAGGCTTTGCAAAAAACAAGGACCAGAACCACGAGCTTTTAAACGGCTATGAAAGGCTGTTGCCCCTCGGATATCCCTTACTTTTGGGTACAAGCCGTAAATCGATGTTCGGCGGACTGCCCGAAGAACGGCTTCCTCAAACAATTGAAAGCACCCGCCTTGCCGTAAGAAAGAGCGTGCTTTTCGTGCGGGTTCACGACGTTAAGGAAAACGTTGAGGCAATCAAAGAAGAATACGCAAAAATAAACGGGTGAAAAATGGATAAGGTTTTAATCCGCGGGCTTGAAATATCTGCCTGCCACGGCGTTCACGGGTACGAAAAGACGTCGCCCCAGCGCTTTTTGTTCGATGCGGACTTGTCCGCCGGTTTTTACGGCGCGGTTATACGCGACGATTTGAACGGCACTGTAAATTATTCCACGGCGTGTAATCTGATTGCGGAAACCGCAAAAAACAACACCTTCAACCTTATAGAAAAGCTCGCGTACGAGTGCGCGTTTGCGCTGTTGGAAAGCTTTTCCGCAATAAAAGCCGTAAAGCTTACCGTGTACAAGCCCGACGCGCCCGTAAAGCACAAGTTCGGCAACGTTGGGGTGACGGTGGAGCTTTCCCGCGAAACGGCGTTGCTTTCCCTCGGTTCGAGCATAGGTGACAAAAAGCAATATCTTGATAAAGCGGTAAAGCTTCTCGGTGAAACCCGCGGGATTAAGGTTGAAAAAGTTTCCTCTTATATTACGACCGAGCCGTACGGCGGAGTGGCGGAAAACGAGTTTTTAAACTGCGCCGTAAAGGTTGAAACCTTCCTCTCTCCGCGCGCGCTTTTAGAAGAAATTCACCGCATAGAAAGCGTGTGCGGGCGCACGCGCAACAGGCGGTGGGAGGACAGAACGCTGGATATAGATATAATATTTTTCGGCAGCCGCGAAATTTACGAAGAGGATTTGATAATCCCCCACCCCGAGTATTTAAAGCGCAACTTCGTTTTGCGTCCGCTTAACGAAATCGCACCCGATTTTGTTTGTCCCGTTCAAAAAAAGCGTATTCGTGATTTGTTAAAATAATTTATGTGCAAACTGCACAAAAATTTTTAAAAAATATATACAAAAAACAATTAATATGTTATAATCACTAACGGCAGAAATTGTTTTGTGACAAAAACGTTTCATTTAACGCACGGCTATTAAGGTAAAAAATCACTTTAAATTGCGTCCGTTGGGAGTATATATTTTGGAAAAAATCGGTATTATTGATTTAGGCTCAAATTCCGCAAGACTTGTAATAGTCAATCTGTTTGCCGACGGTCATTTTATGGTTATCGACGAACTTAAAGAAAGCGTTCGCCTCGGACAGGATATGGAGCGCGACGGTTTTCTGAAACCCGCCCGCGTTGCCGAAACAATCAAAACTTTAAAAATGTTCCGCAAGCTGTGCGACGCAAGCGGAGTTACGCGCATTATCGCGGTCGCAACCGAAGCAGTTCGCCGCGCAAAAAACCAGCGCAGTTTCCTTGACGAAATTCAGTCAAGCTGCGGCATAAAAATCCGCGTGCTTTCCGCCGAGGAAGAGGCGGTTCTCGTTTACCGCGGCGTAATAAATACTATGGACGTGCCTAAGGGCATAGTTCTGGAAATCGGCGGAGGCTCCACCAAAATAGTATACTACAACCGCAGAAATATGCTCAACTACGTTACTCTGCCGTTCGGCGCGGTAACGCTTACGGGGCTTTTTTCGGGCGACGGTTTAAAACCCGAACAGCAGGCGGAAAAGATAGAAGAATTTTTTACCGAGCAGTTAAAGCAGGTGGAATGGCTTAAAGACGTTGACCCCGACGTTCAGATGATGGGCGTGGGCGGTTCGTTCCGCAACCTCTTTAAAATCAGCAAAATGGTGCATAAATATCCGCTGGATACCGTGCACAACTATAAAATGCAGGTAGAGGACTTTTTGCCCGTCTACGATATGATTAAGGTTTTGGACCTTGACAAAAAGAAGAAGATAAAGGGGCTTTCGGCGGAACGCGCGGATATTCTTCCCGCTGCGCTTGCGGTTATCAAATCGTTTATAAATTATCTTGGGGTTGAAAGCTTCACTTTCTCGGGCGCGGGACTGCGCGAGGGGTTAATGTTCAATCAGGCCTTGCCTATGACGGTCGAAAAACCCGTTGCGGACGTCCTCAACTATTCGCTTACTACGCTTGTAAAATACTACGACTGCGACGAAAAGCACGTAGAGCACGTAGTCAATTTAAGCATACAGCTTTTCAAACAGCTGCGCGTGCTTCATAAATTCCCCCGCCAGTATTTAAGAATCTTAAAGGTTGCCGCTATGCTTCACGACTGCGGCGAGCGTATCAAATACTATAACCATCAGCGCCACAGCTGGTATATGATTTTAAACTCCAACCTCTACGGCGTAACCCACCGCGACATAGTGCTTGCCGCGTTCACTGCGTGCTGTCATAAAAAGGAAGATATAAATATGGCGGACTGGGCGCGCTATAAGGATATCGTGTCCGAGGAAGATTTGGAAGTTGTTAAAAAACTCGGCGTTATGTTAAGAATAGCCGAAAGCCTTGACAGAGCGCACTCCGGCACCATAAAAAGTATCAACTGCGATATTTTGGGCGATTCGGTCATAATGAAAACGGAAGTGGACGGAGACGCCGCGCTGGAAATACGCAACGCAATGACAGCTTCTACCGAATTCCGCAAATCATTCCATAAAAATCTCGAAATTTTATAAAATAAATCGCGTCCTCGGTCAATTTGCAACCGGGGACGCGTTCGGAATATGAAAAAATATAACTTATTGCGAGGTGAAAAATGCTTTGTAAACATTGCGGTAAGGAAATTGCGGATGAAGCGGTTTTCTGTAAGCACTGCGGTAAAAGAACGGACGGTTTTAAAACCTGCCCCGTATGCAAAAAAGATATCGACGACGACAGCGCTTTCTGCTCGTTTTGCGGAGCGGACTTAACTTCGCCGACAGTCGGCGAAACGGCTGTTGCTGCCCAGCCTTATACGGTTTGCGCAACTACCGGGGCGGACGCGGTTACGGTAGGCGCACTTGCTGAGGCGGGCTCTGTTAAGAAAACGGCGGTTAATCTGACGCGCATTTTAAATATTGCGGTTGTGTGCGTTTCAATGCTTGTCGCGCTTTTTGCGCTGATTTTTATCTTCTTTGCCGGGTTCAAAGCCGTTCTTGAATCTAACGGGGAAACGCAGTCGGAAAGCGCGGATATATTTTACTATTTCGGCAAAGCGTATAAAGAGCGCGCGGAGATACTTAAATTGTCGCAGCCTTCAAACTATTATAAAGCGGCTACTTTTCTGCCTTGCATTTTCGGCACTGTCATTTCGGCGTCGTCTTTGATTGCCGTTTGCGCACTGGTCGTGGCCGCAACGGTGTTCAACGTGCAGTACATTGTCGGCAAGCGGGAAAAAAGCGGTGACGCTTTTGCAATTGCGGCTTTTGCGGTATTTGTTTTCTGCTCGGCGGCGCTTTTGGCTATGGTAAACTCGACTACGGAGTTTTCTTCGGACTATCTGCCTCAAACAATTTATTATGAGCTGAATTCCACAACGGTTGCCGGTATAGTATCAGGCTGTGTTTTTATGTTTATATGGCTTTGCGGTAAAATAGCCGTTTGCGGAAAACAATTTTTCCAAACTGTGAATATCGTAAAATGCTGTCTTGCTTTGGCGGCAACCGTGTTCACGGTTGTGACGGTAAGTCTGCTTACGTTGCCTGCTATAGCTGTCGACAGTAGCGAGGCGGGTATTACCGATGTAAAATGCGGCATTTTGCAGTTGCTTAATTCGTTAGGATTGCTTAGTTTTAAAGGCGAGGGCAATGAAATCGCGACAAAAGCGTGGGTTGTGTTCAGTTTGGGTACATTGGCGTTTTTAACAGAGGTTGGCGCCTTGATATGCGGTGGCGAATTCATAATTAAGGCAATAAACAACATATCCGGCAACGGTAAAAAATCGCTGCTCGGCGCAAGTATACGCACTGCGGTGTTTACGCTTATTACAATGGTGCTTATGATAGTATGCGGCGAAATGTTTTTGGGAATTGCAACGGAAATAGGCGATTCCGAAAATATCGGCAAATTCTCATACGGCGTACCCATTGCGGCGTTTGTGCTGTCGATTATATCAATAGTAATTGCCGTAGCGCTTAAAATTTACGGCTATAAAAATCCGCAAAGCGGGGTTTTGCCTGACGCACAGCAAACAGCGGAACAAGCCGTTGCGGCAGATACCGAAAATTCACAGTCTTAAAAACAAAAATTATATGGAATACATTCTTGCAAGCGCCTCGCCGAGAAGAAAGGAACTGCTTTCCCAGATTTTAAACAAATTTGAAGTAATTCCCTCCTGCGCGGACGAAAAAGTGAATATCTCTCTTTTCCCCGAGCAAATGGCTTGCGCGCTGGCGGAAAGTAAGTGCGACGCGGTTTTTGCCCTTCACCCCAACACAACGGTAATCGGCTGCGACACCGTCGTAGTTTTCGGTAAAGAGGTTCTGGGTAAGCCCAAAGACAAAACGGACGCGGTTAAAACCCTTAAAATGCTTTCGGGCAAAACCCACTACGTCATAACCGGAGTGTGCGTTCGGAACAGATTTAAAAAGGTTGTTGACTTTGACAGAACGGAAGTAAAGTTCAATATACTTACGGACGAATTTATACAAAACTACGTGAACAGCGGTTCGCCTATGGACAAAGCGGGCAGTTACGGCATACAGGACGGCGGTATCGTCAAAGAATACTTCGGCAGTTATACAAACGTCGTCGGTTTGCCTGTCACACTCGCGCAAAAACTTATTAAAGAGGTAATTTCCGACATATGAAAAAAATAGCGATAGATTTCGGCTCGGGCGTAACAAAAATTTATATGCCCGGTTGCGGGGTGGTTTTAATGGAATCAACCTGCATAGCCGTTGAGGAATATACCGAGCGCGGAGAAAAGAAAGTCGGCGTAAAAGCCTGCGGTGACAAAGCCCGCGCGCTTTCGGGCAGGGCCGCCTTAAACACGCATATAGTCAACCCTGTAGCCGAGGGCGATATTGTTCATGAACAGCTTGCCGCTACGCTTTTGGAATACTTTCTTGAAAAAATCGAAATTCCCTATAAAAAAGCAAAGCGAACGGAAGCTATCTTTATCCTGCCCTGCGGGGTTAAAGGCGAAGTCCGCAAAAAATACGTGCGTTTAGCGGAGAACTGCGGGTTGGGCTCGGTGTGCTTTACGCAAACGCCGTTTGCCGCGGTTTTGGGGCATAACGTGGAAATCGGCGAAAGCACGCCCGTGTTTTCAATAGATATAGGTCACGCAATCACAAATATAGCCGCATTTTCGCAGGACGGAATAATTTCGGGGCTCAGCGTTAACCTCGGCGGCGGAAATATAGACGTGCATTTGATTGACGAGCTTGCCGAAAATTATAATCTGAAAATCGGCGGACAAACCGCCGAGCGCCTTAAAAACACCGTCGGAAGTCTTTTGGACGACGATAATAAAATGGCGGAGGTGGACGGCAGAGAGCTTTCAAGCGGAGCGCCCTCGTCCGTAACCGTGTATTCGGGGCAGATTTACGAGGTGATTACAACTTATATAGATAAAATTTTGGAGTACGCGCTTTTGGTTATTTCCAAACTTCCCGCCGAGGTTGCGTCAAGCATAATGCACGGCGGAGTATATCTTTCGGGCGGGCTTTTGAAAATGGACGGACTTTCCGAATATATCGGCGCAAAGCTGAAAATTCCCGTAAATATGACGGAAGAGCCTCAGCTTGCTTCGGTCATAGGCGGCGGAACCATACTTGCAAGCGAAGTTCTTTTGGATAAGTTTGCAACCGTAGAAGATTAATTTTAGTTAAAGAACGGCGGCGGCTTGTTTTGTTTTTACAAAACAAGCCGCCGCTTTATTTTTTAATTACGTTGTAAACCACAGTCAGATGCTTCGGCAAGCCTCAGCATGACAAGTTTCAACGTTTTGTTTACACGTTATAGTACGGTCTATATGACATTCCGAGCACGGTCTATATGACATTCCGAGCGTAGTCGAGGAATCTGATTGTCCTATGCGCTATTTTAAATATATGGGTAATTATAGCGCAGTATTTTCAAGAATAAAAATACCCCCTGCCTTTGGCGGGGGGGGGGAGGGGGGTGGCAAAACTGCCTTAATAATTTTTTAAACCCAACAAATAGTCTGCTGAAACGTCAAAAAACTGACAAATCTTTTTTAAGGTTTCAAGCGAAGGTTCTCTGTAACCGTTTTCGTAATTAGTAAACGCGTTTCGCGTAAGTCCGAGCGCAGTAGAAACTTCTTTTTGCGAAAGTCCTTTTTCCAAACGCAGTTCTTTAAGTTTTTCAGATAGTTTTTCCATAAATTAATTTAAAAATCTTTCAAACCCAGCAAATAATCGGCGGATACATTTAAAGCCTCGCACAATCTTGTGAACGTATCAAGTTTAGGTAATTTTTTTGTTGTGTAGTACTGTGTAATCATTTCCGGCGATACACCGACCTTTTTTGCGAGTTCAATGTTTGTTAATTTGCTGTTTTTAATTTCTTCTAAAAGCCGTTGTCTAAATATTTCTTCCATATGTAAAATTTTATAACTAATGGTTAGTATTTTAATTGACATTAACTGGTGGTTAATTTAAAATAATGTTGTATGGAAACAGAAAACATATGTAAAAACTGTACTTATTTTATACAGCATTATGCCAAAGTAGACGGAGAGTTTGTTGAAGTATATTGCGGGCACTGTATTAATCTTAAAAATAAAGAGAAATGCGGTTACAAAAAAGCAAACGAAACGTGTAAGCTGTTCAACTGCAACGAGGATAATCGGTATTAAATATAGAGCGGAGCTGAAATTTTGGCTCCGCTTTTTGTTGATTATTTTTCGGTATTTTACTATAATTAAATAAAAAATATCAAGGCAAGTATATGGGCAAAAAGTCAAATATAAGAAACTTCTGCATTATCGCGCATATCGACCACGGCAAATCTACCCTTGCGGACAGACTTATGGAACGCACGGGGCAGGTTTCCGAACGCGATATGGAAGCGCAGCTGCTTGATTCAATGGACATAGAACGCGAACGCGGAATAACAATCAAGCTCACCCCCGTAAGAATGTTTTACAAGGCGAAAAACGGCGAGGAATATGAATTTAACTTAATAGATACCCCGGGGCACGTTGACTTCACTTACGAAGTTTCACGCTCGCTCGCCGCGTGCGAGGGCGCAATTCTGATAGTGGACGCATCGCAGGGGGTAGAGGCGCAAACGCTTGCAAACGTTTATCTTGCGCTTGAAAACAACCTTGAAATTTTGCCCGTAATCAATAAAATAGACCTGCCCAGCGCCCGCCCCGACGAGGCTAAGACGGAAATAGAGGAGGTTATCGGGCTGGACGCGTCCTCCGCGCCCCTTGTTTCCGCAAAAGAGGGTATAGGCATAGACGACGTTTTGGAAGCAATCGTAACCGCATTCCCCGCGCCGCAGGGCGATGAAACAGCTCCGCTAAAAGCGCTGATTTTCGACAGCTATTACGATAATTACAAGGGCGTTATTCTGTTCGTCCGCATAAAGGACGGAGCCGTGAAAGCGGGCGACAAAATCAAAACTTTCCGCTCGGATAAGGTTTACGAGGTGGTTGAAACGGGCGTTTTCAGCCCTAATCTGCAACCCAAAAGCGGACTTTTTGCGGGCGAAGTCGGCTATATTGCCGCCTCAATCAAGTCGATACAGGACGTTGCCGTGGGCGACACGGTTATGAACGCGGACAACCCCGCGCCCGAACCTCTCCCCGGTTACAAAAAAGTGCAAAGCGTGGTTTTCTGCGGAATTTACCCCCTTGACGGAAGTAAATTCAACGACTTAAAGGACGCAATTTTGAAATTACAGCTTAACGACGCGTCTTTGATTTTCGAACCCGACAGCTCGGTTGCGCTGGGCTTCGGTTTCCGTTGCGGGTTTTTGGGGCTTTTGCATATGGAAATTATGCAGGAGCGTATAGAGCGCGAGTTCGGGCTTGAAATAATAACAACCGCGCCTTCCGTAAGCTATAAGGTAGTAAAAACCGACGGTGAAGAAATTTTCGTTGATAACCCGTCGCACCTGCCGCCGACTTCGGAAATAGAGCATATGGAAGAACCGATTGTAAAAGCGGACATTTATTCCCCGCCCGATTATCTTGGGCAGATAATGGATTTGTGCCGTGAAAAGCGCGGAACCTTCCTCGGAATGACTTATCTTGATAAAAGTCGGGTGCAGTTGGAGTACAATTTGCCCCTCAACGAAATAATTTTCGATTTTTTCGACCAGATAAAATCGCGCACCCGCGGTTATGCAAGCTTCGATTACGAGCTTATAGGCTACGAGCGGAGCAAGCTTGTAAAGTTGGATATTATGCTTAACGGCGAAATCTGCGACGCGCTTTCAATGATTGTGCACGAGGATTCTGCGTATGCGCGCGGCAGAATGTTGTGCGAAAATTTAAAGGAAGCAATTCCCCGCCAGCTTTTCGAAGTGCCTGTTCAGGCGGCAATCGGCGGTAAAATTATCGCGCGCGAAACGGTTAAAGCCGTAAGAAAGGACGTGCTTGCAAAATGCTACGGCGGCGACATTACCCGAAAAAAGAAGCTTTTGGAAAAGCAGAAAGAGGGTAAAAAACGTATGCGCAGTATAGGCAGTGTGGAAGTGCCTTCCGAAGTGTTTATGCAGATTTTAAAGACAAATAAAGATTAATTAAAGCCTTATATAAACCGCGCAATACTGTGTCAGGTTTACGTTTTTTTTGCTCGTGTACGTCTAAGTACACGTCGCTTCAAAAAGCCGCACCTTCCTTGTCTTGCTTGTTTCTCTAAGGCTTTGACGTGCAAAGGCTACGCCATTTTTTGGCTGTGGAATTACGATTTGTGAAACGTGTCATACTGACGCTTGCGGAAGCATCCCGAAGTTTTTTACAACGCTTATTAAAGCGTTAAATTATAATTCCCCCGGATATATGCGCCGTTTAACGCGTGTGCATATGCGGATTTAAACATTTATATGGAACAGAATTTTTTTGAAAGAGTATACGAGGTTGTTAAAAAAGTGCCTGCGGGCAAGGTTTCAACCTACGGCGATATAGCCCGCGCAGTCGGCGCGCCGCGGTGTGCAAGACAGGTCGGCTGGGCGCTTCACTGCAACCCCAAACCCGTAGTTATCCCTTGCCACAGAATAGTGTTTTCAAGCGGAAGCGTCTGCACGGGGTTTGCGTTCGGCGGTCCCGAAGTGCAAAAGGCTATGCTTGAAGCCGAGGGCGTGGAAGTTTCCGAAGATTTCAAAATAGATTTAAAAAAATACCGTTGGGAGGGCGACTGAGTTGGCGGGAATTTACGTTCATATTCCGTTTTGCAAAGCAAAATGCACATATTGCGACTTTGCTTCATATCCCGATAAGCTTTGCTTTGCGGAAAGCTATATGGCTTGCGTTTACCGTGAAATGGCTATGCGCTCGCCCGAGCTGAAAAATTACACATTCGATACGCTTTACATAGGCGGAGGCACGCCTTCCGTTATCGATGAAAAATATATCGCAATGCTTGTTGCGGCGGCGAAAAAGAATTTCAACCTTGCAGAAAACGCCGAAATTACTATTGAAATGAACCCAGGTACGGTCAGCGCGGGGAAAATCGCGCTCTACGAAAAATGCGGTATAAACCGCTATTCCGTCGGCTTGCAGACTGCAATCGACAGCCAGCTTGAAGACGTCGGCAGGATTCATAACCTTAAAGATTTTCTTGCGTGCGCAAAGCTTTTAAAGGGCAAAAATTTCAGCGCGGACGTAATGATAGGTCTTAAAAACCAAAGCGTCGCCGATATAGAATATACCATAGAAACTGCCGAAAAATCGGGCGCGGGTCATATTTCGATGTACGCGCTTTCGCCCGAGGACGGTACTCCGATTTATACCGACTATTTAAACGGCGAGCTTCCCGACGGCGATACCGTTGCGGAAATGTACGCTGCGGGAGCCGAAAAACTGCGCTCGCTCGGGTATGAAAGGTACGAGGTTTCCAACTTCTGCAAAAAGGGCAAAGAAAGCCGCCATAATTTAAATTACTGGAAGCGCGGAGATTATATCGGCTTCGGCGTTGCCGCGTCGTCCTGCATAAACAACGTAAGAATGACAAACACCTTCGATTTGGACGAGTATTTTAAATGTATTTTGTCAAATCATTTTGCCGTGGTTAACAGCGAGGAGGTTGATAAAGCAGGGCAGGAAGAGGAATTTATTATGCTTGCTTTGCGCACTTCCGCGGGCTTGAATTTAAAGGAATACACTGCGCTTTTCGGCGGTGATTTTATAAAAAAATATTCGCAGGCAATTCAAAAGACCCGCGGATATGTCGAATTTTTGCCCGATTTCATAAAAATAAAGGACGAATTTCTGTTTGTCCAGAATAGTATAATCGTAGAATACCTGCGTTTACAGGATTGAAAAATGAAATTTGTATACAGAAAGGCAAAAACCGAAGATTTAAATGAACTTATGCGCATTTACACAGCTGCGCAAGCGTTTATGGAAGCGAACGGAAACCCGCAGTGGGGTAAAGGCTTTCCGGACGAAAACGACGTTAAATGCGGTATAGTAGGGGGCGTACTGTACGTTGTTAACGCGCCGAACGGTGAAATAGCGGCGGTTTTTTCTGCAGTGGGGTACGACAGAGATTACGACGATATTATAGGCGGCTGGCTTTCGGACGGAAAATATCTTGCCGTTCACCGCGTGGCTTCCGCCGAAAAATACCGGGGGCAGGGCGCGGCTAAATTCATAGTCAACTGCGCCGCAAACGAAATTGCAAAGGTCCGCAAGTGTAAAAGCGTGCGTATGGACACGCATGAAAAGAATATCCCCATGCGTTCGCTTTTAACCTCGCAGGGGTTTACAGAGTGCGGTATAATTACGCTAATACGCGATGATTCAGCCCGTATTGCGTTTGAAAAGCTTATATAGACGCTAAGACAAAAGATATAGGCGGACGGTTTTAAACCGTCCGCATTTATATTTACAATAACCGCAAATTTATCCCTGTAATTCCTTTGTCGCAATAACCTTGCCGTGTTCTCCGTCGGTCAGATATGCGGTAATATGCTTGTTTTTATCGCATACTCCGACGTAATAATAGCAACCCTCGTCATACAAAAGACGCACGTAAATTTCACCGTTGAAAAGCCTGTTCTGCGTAAGGCTGTCAAACAGCTGTTTGTCGTGTTCGATAACGCACTTAACCGCCTGTTCGCAGTCCATAACGCCTTCCTGCTTGACGGACAGCGCGGAATAAGTTTTGCTCTCTCCGCCAAAGGTCAGCGTAACGTCAAGGCTGTCAACGGTAAACTCCTTTGCGGAAAAGCTTAAATAATACTGCTTGTCAACGGCTTGCCAGTTCATTTCCCCGTTGAAATTTTCCACGCTCACTTCAACGTCGTCGTAGGTTTTCGGCAAAGTGACGTAAACTTCGGCAACGTCGCACATTTCGCCCTTTATACCGTCCGCGCAGTAGGGCTGTTCTTTCTGCGAGCAGACAACCTTTACGCTTACACTGTCGTCCTCGTACAAAAATATGTTGGAACGCTTTTCTGAAATATAATCAAGGTAATTCAGCTTTTTAAAGCAGCCTGAAAGGGCGCACATTGCGGTGCATATGCACATACAAAAAACCAACATTGCAAAAAACTTTTTTCTCATATAACAAATATATTAAATTCCCGCGATTATATGAATATAAATTAATTTCAAACAGTTGCATTTTCGTCCCGACTGTGATAAAATAATAAAAATTTTCCAAAGAGTGGCGTTCGGTTTGAAGGAAGTAGTTTTAAAGACCGCTTTAAAAACTTTGCTTGCGGTAATAATAGCGCTGATTCTTGCTTTCGGAATTGCAAGTCTTGCTTTCCCCGGCGGTATGGCGGACATATGCGAAAACACCGGAAATTATTCCATGGCGGTCGGCTATTCTTCGCTTGCCTATAAATATTCGGGCAAGGTTGAAGATTTGGCGCGCTGTGCCGAGGACAGCATCTTTGCGAAAAAGGATAAAAACATAGTAAAATACTGCGGAGAGCTGCTTAAACACAAAGATTTTGATAAGTACAGCGAGGAAAAAAGCGGTATAATAAAAATCAACGGGGTGGAAGTTCCGTTCGATTATACGCAGTACATAACGGACAGCCTTAACGAGGCGCAAGCCCGTATTGACGGCAAATAGAACTTTGGAAGAATTTGTAGCGAGTTATTCCGAAGTTTTCTTATATTAAAAAATAACGCATATATGCGGCGCATCTGTGCATTATTTCAGCCCAAAGCATTACACAGATAATTAACTTTCAATGTTAACAGGAGAAAGATACTTATGAACAAAATTGTAAAGGAAGCTTTGACGTTTGACGACGTACTGCTTATTCCCGCGGCTTCAAGCGTGTTGCCCGCAACGGTAGATTTGCATACCACGCTTTGCAAGGGTATAAACTTAAATATTCCGCTTGTAAGCGCGGCTATGGATACCGTAACCGAAAGCAAGCTTGCAATAGCTATGGCGCGCGAGGGCGGTATAGGCATTATTCATAAAAATATGAGCATAGAAGAACAGTCTATGCAGGTTGACAAGGTAAAACGCAGCGAGCACGGCGTTATCACCGACCCGTTCCATTTGTCGCCCGAACAGCCCGTTTCGGCCGCCTGCGAGCTTATGGCAAAATACAAGATAAGCGGTGTGCCCATAACTTGCGGCGGAAAGCTTGTAGGTATTCTTACAAACCGCGATTTGCGCTTTGAAACCAACTTCTCTCAGCCTATCGCAAACGTAATGACGAAGGACAACCTTGTCACCGCGCCCGAGGGCACCTCTTTGGAAGAGGCACAGAAAATTCTTGGCAAACACAGAATTGAAAAACTTCCCATTGTCGATAAAAAAGGTAACTTAAAGGGGCTTATAACAATCAAGGATATTGAAAAATCGATACAGTACCCCAACAGCGCAAGGGACAAAAACGGCAGACTTCTGGCGGGCGCGGCAATAGGCGCTTCGGCGGACGTTCTTGAAAGAGTTGCCGAGCTTGTAAAATCAAAGGTCGATTTGGTGGTTATGGATTCGGCGCACGGACATTCTATGGGCATTATCAAGGCGGTTGAAAAGGTCAAAGCCGCTTTCCCCGATTTACCCCTTGTTGCGGGCAACGTAGTTACGGCGGAAGCCACGCGCGATTTGATGAACGCGGGCGCGGACGTTGTAAAAGTCGGCGTAGGCCCCGGCTCTATCTGCACAACGCGTATTGTAGCCGGCATAGGTATGCCCCAGCTTACCGCTGTTTTGGACTGCGCCGAGCAAGCCGACAAAATGGGCAAGCGTATTATCGCCGACGGTGGTATCAAGTATTCGGGCGATATTGTCAAGGCTCTTGCGGCGGGCGGCAGCGCCGTTATGATTGGTTCGCTGTTCGCGGGCACTACCGAAAGCCCCGGCGAGCTTGAAATTTATCAGGGCAGAAGCTTCAAGTCCTACCGCGGAATGGGCTCGCTTCCCGCAATGGCTAAGGGCGGAAAGGAACGCTATTTCCAGGCGGATGCGAAGAAGTTCGTTCCCGAAGGCGTCGAAGGCAGAGTTCCCTATCGCGGCGCGCTTGCGGATATTATATTCCAGCTTCTCGGCGGACTTCGCGCGGGTATGGGCTACACGGGCTGCGGCACCGTTGAGGAATTGAGAAAGAACGCCCGTTTTGTTAAAATGACTGCGGCGTCTTTGGCGGAAAGCCACCCTCATGATATTTCAATCACGAAGGAAGCGCCCAACTATTCACCTAAAAATTAACCTTATATAAACGTCGCATAGCGGTGTCGCGTTGCGTTTTTTTAGCTCGTGTACGTCTGTGTACACTTCGCGTCAAAAAGCCTCGCGCTCCTTGCTCTGCTTGTTTCTCTAAGGTTTATTTCTTTAAACCGCCGATAAGTTCGCTTCTCTGCGGTTTTTATATACTGAGTTTTACAATAATATAAAGGAATTGCTTATGACACACGAAAAAGTTTTAGTTATAGACTTCGGCGGACAGTACAATCAGCTTATTGCGCGCAGAGTCAGAGAGCACAAGATTTACTGCGAAGTTAAATCTTATAAAACCCCCGTAGAGGAAATACGCGCAATGAATCCGAAGGGAATAATTTTTACGGGAGGACCTAACTCGGTTTACCTGGATAATTCCCCCAGAATGGATAAGGCGATTTTCGAGCTGGGCGTGCCTATCCTCGGCATATGCTACGGCGCGCAGTTTCTTGTTTACGGGCTCGGCGGAAAAATCGAAAAAGCCAACGAAACAGCCGTTGCGGAATTCGGCAGAACGGACTGCGTGTTCGATACTAAATCGTTGCTGTTTAAAGGCTTAAAGAAGAATTCCGTTGTATGGATGAGCCATAACGACCACATTGCAACGCTGCCAGAGGGCTTCCGCGCAATAGGTCACAGCGATAAATGCCCTTACGGAGCAATAGAAAACCCGCAAAAGAAATTTTACGGCACGCAATTCCACCCCGAAGTAAACCATACCGAACAGGGCTTTGATATGCTCGGAAATTTCCTCTATAACGTCTGCGGCTGCACGGGCGACTGGACTATGGAAGAGTACGCGCAGACCGCTATAAACGATATCCGCAAAAAAGTAGGAAGCGGTAAGGCTTTGCTTGCGCTTTCGGGCGGGGTAGACAGCTCGGTCGCGTGCAAACTGCTTGCAAAGGCGATAGGCGGTCAGCTTACCTGCATTTTTGTTGACCACGGACTTATGCGCAAGGACGAGGGCAACGAGGTTGAGGCGGCTTTTGCCGACAGCGGTGTTAACTTTGTGCGCGTAAACGCAGGCGAAAGATTTTTGGGTAAATTGAAAGGCGTAACAGAACCCGAGGCAAAGCGCAAGATAATCGGCGAGGAATTTATCCGCGTATTCGAAGAAGAAGCTAAAAAGATTGGCAAGGTGGACTACCTTGTTCAGGGCACTATATATCCCGACGTAATCGAGTCGGGCTTGGGCGACGCGGCGGTGATAAAATCTCACCACAACGTCGGCGGTCTGCCCGATTACGTTGATTTCAAGGAAATAATCGAGCCGTTGAGAATGTTGTTCAAGGACGAGGTAAGGGCGCTGGGAATAGCGCTCGGGCTGGACGAAAAGCTTGTATGGCGCCAGCCGTTCCCCGGTCCCGGTCTTGCCATAAGAATTATAGGCGACATTACGCCCGAAAAGGTTGCAATTTTGCAGGAAGCGGACGCAATATTCCGCGAGGAAATAGCCAACGCGCACCTTGACCGCAGTATAAATCAGTACTTTGCAGTGCTTACAAATATGCGTTCGGTCGGAGTAATGGGCGACGGCAGAACTTACGATTATACGCTTGCACTGCGCGGAGTTTCCACAAGCGATTTTATGACCGCGGACTTTTCGCGTATTCCTTACGAGGTTTTGGAAATAATTTCAAACCGCATTGTAAACGAGGTTAAGCATATCAACCGCATAGTTTACGATATAACAAGCAAACCCCCCGCAACAATCGAGTGGGAGTAAAAGCGATTAAGTAAAACAATGATAACTCAAACATATAACGGGGGCAATTCCCCGTTTTTGTATTTTAACCGACATTATAAGGAGAAAAACAATGAATGACGCGTGGTCTAAATACGTACAGGGCGCAAACACGTTGCACTATTCCCGCAAGCTCCGTTTTGACGATATTTTTTTCGGGCAGTACAAAGCTCTGTTTAATTTAGACGCCTTAAAAAAATTGAAAATTCTTGAAATCGGTTGCGGTACGGGCGCGCTTGCAAGCTCGCTCAGCCGTTGGTACCCGAATGCGGAAATAACGGCAATCGACCGCGACAGCGAGTTTATAAAGTTTGCTTCAACGCACAGCCGCGGCGCAAAATATATAGAGTGCGACGCAACCGCTTTGCCGTTTGAGGACGGTTCTTTTGACGTTACAGTATCCAACACCGTCGCCGAGCATATCGAGCCTTCAATGTTTTATTCCGAGCAACTGCGCGTGCTTAAAGAGGGCGGAATATGTCTTGTGCTTGTGGCAAGCAAGGGCGTAAAGGTTGAGGCGGACTGCCTTGCGGACAGCAATTTTGAGCGCAGTTTTTGGGAAAAAGCGGCAAAGCGCGACAACACTATTGAAAAATATTCGGTCGGGAAATACCGCATGAACGAGGCGCAACTGCCTGTCATAATGCAAAAGTATGGTTTTAAAGATATCAGCACGGGCTACGCCGTAATCGACTTAACGCCCGATAACCCCAAATATTCGGCAGAAATGGCGCGGGAGATGATTAACGCTGAACGATATTCCGCGCTGGACGCAATTTCCGCGGTGCGCCGTGCAATACCGCAATATTTTTCGGCGGAGGAATTCGAAGAAATGACCCGCCTTGCCAACGCAAAGTACGACGCACGGCTTGCGCAATACGATAGTGGCGAAAAACAGTGGGATACGGCGGTTTCGGTCACATTGGCGGTGCGTGGCGTAAAGTAAAAGGCGTTAAATTAAAGGCGCAATAAAATAATATGCAATATAAAAAGGCGAAAGATTTACAAGCTTCGTCAATGTTAAAATGTTTGACTTTTTTGAAATTTTCAGCTAAATTCTACGGAATAGAGGGTATACTCTGGGCGGCGCCCGCGGCTGATTTAACAGCAGTGATAACCGCCGGGGTACTCACCGTAGCGTACTTTAAAAAGCTTGGAAAAACCGAAAAGCAATAAACCGAAAAACCGCGATTGACCCCGATATATGTCGGGGTTTTTGTTTTTTAAAGCGCAAATTAGCCTTAAAAACAAATCTTGGTAAAAGTATTGATTTTTTTATCTTACTGTGCTAAACTAAGTTGTTGTAAGGTTTTTTTATGGCTGATTTCAAATCACTTAAAAATTCAATCGACCCGCATAAGGAGCCGACAAAGCAGTTTTTTCTGGATTTGCTTGACGCAGATAAACAATGGTCTTGCGAGCAGGAGCACGTTTCCGCCGTAATGCAGATGCTTAAAGTGCTGTATATCGGCAGGTTAAAGGCGAAAATTTTCGCCGTCCGCGCCGAAAAAGAGCAAATTATGAACGAAGGCGAATATACTGCGGAAAAGTATAAGCGCGTGCTTGAAATTAATGCGGAAATAGCGCGGTTAAAGGCAAAGACCGCGGAATATAAGCCGTTTTTCGACGAGCCGTACTTTGCGCGCATGGATTTAACGGACGAGGCGGAAGGCTACAACAGCTATTATATAGGCAAGCGCGGGGACGAGGGGCTGGAAATAGTTGACTGGCGCGCCCCGCTTGCACGCAAATATTACCAAAAAAGCCGTACCGCTTTTTCCATAAACCAGTATAATTATAAGTTAATTTTGCGCCGCGCCCTCAGAACGGGCAAGGGCAAAGTGCTTGATATGAAAAACGAGTATCTTTCGCTGTCCGACTTTCTGACAAAGGAAGAAATCGGCGGACGTGACGAAAGTCTGATATTCGACCCGTTTTTAAAGGAAATTCTGCGCAGCCGCAAGGAAAAGCAGGAAATCTGCGACATTATCGAAACCATTCAGGAAAAGCAGTTTGAAATTATAACCCTGCCCGAGGGCGACGAGTTCGTGTTGCAGGGCGTTGCGGGCAGCGGCAAAACTATGATTTTACTGCACCGCCTTTCGTATATAATGTACAATAACGAAAGCGTGCGCCCCTCTGACGTGCTTGTCATAACTCCGTCGAATTCGTTCAATGCGTTTATAGACGAGCTTTCCGCCGTGTTAGAGCTGGAAAAGGTGCGCACAAGCACGTTGAGCGATTATTTTATAAATCTGTTAAAGAGCGCGGACGTTGATATTTCCAAAAAGGTTGACTACAACGCGCCCGTACCCGAAGATTATTTAAAATATATCTATTCTTCCGCGTATTCTAAGGACGTAGAGCGCAAGCTTTCGAAAATTTTCGACGGAATTTACGGGCTGTTCGCTTCCGCGGACTGCCTCGATACCGTAAACGAGGTAAAAGGCGCGTGCGCCGTTCAGATTGAAGAATACGAAAAAATCAAAAATTCCAGTTTGAGGATACGGCGCTGTATTTTGGGCGAAATAAAGGAAAAGCCCGACGGCGGACTTTACTACACAAAGCAGTTCCGCTATATGTTCAACTGCGTGCTTGACGTAAGCGAATTTTTAAATATCGTTTCAACCGATACGAGAATGAAGGAGTACGCTTACTTTTACAGACAACTGCTTTCATTCTATAAATCGATAAAATATTTAAGGCGCTATTCCCGCAAAATCTGCCTTTCCGCAGTCGAGGATTTGACGCAGTTAAAGACCTCGGTTGAAAAGGAAATAACCGATTTAAAGCGCTATAAAATGAAAGTCGGCGACAGGGAAGTTTTGACGTACGCCGACGGAATTGACAAGCGCGAACAGCTGATTTCTGAAATTGATACGGCAATATCCCGCGTTGAAGCTATTTTAAGCGCGTTTGCAAAGCTTTACGACTTTGCGGACGTTATCCGAGGCGACAGCTATCTCGTGGCAATCGGCAAGTGCGATAGCACGTCTGATATTCTGCGGTTTTTCAATAAAGAAATCATAAAAAAAGCCAAAAGCAAGTACGGCGTGCCCGCAAAGCCTATGGTCAGGTGCGACCCCTTCGCGCTGTGCCTTATTTTGACAAAGCTCGGCTTTAATCTTTCGCCCAAATTTTCGTTTATGTTCATAGACGAAGCGCAGGACATTTCTCCCGCTGAATACGGGGTTTTGAAAACGGTTAACGACAGGGCAATCTTCAACATATTCGGGGACTTAAAGCAAAATATAACCCCCGTGCGCGGTATAACAGACTGGTCTGCGCTCGGCTATAAGACTTATAATCTGAATTTAAACTACCGCAACACCAACCAGATTGTGGAGTACGTTTCAAAAAACTTAGGCATTGAAATGAGCGCAATCGGCTTTGACGGGTGCGAGGTGACGGAAATTCCCAAACGCTCGGTAACAAGCTGGCTTTCGGATAAAAACGGGCTTAAAGCCGTGATATGCGCCGAGCAATCGCTTGAAAGCTATTCGCGCAAAAGCTATAATATTCTGCGGGAAACGGGCAAAATCTCAAAAACCAAAATCAACGTTATGACTGTTTATGAAAGCAAGGGGCTTGAATTTACCGCCGTAGCCGTTGACGACGGTGATATGACGGATAACGAAAAGTATATTGCCTACACCCGCGCCCTTAAAGAGCTTGCGCTGATAAGGTAAATCTTATATAAACATCGCAATACTGTGTTGCGCTGCGGCAACCCTCAGTCATTTACGTTTAAGTAAACTCCTTCGGGTTTTCCTCGCGCGCCTTGTCTTGCTTGTTTCTCTAAGATTTAAACGGCTCAACATTAACTTAATTTACATTTAAAAAACCGCTTTTAAGGCGGTTTTATTTTTTTGCGCAAGTCAATAATTTCATTATGCGAAAAATAGCCGTTGAATACTCTAAAAAAATCAGCCGTAGCGCTTGCCCTGACTATGAAAAAGTGGTACAATTTAAACGTATTAACGACGCACTTGTACAAGCGTGCATAAAAGGGGCATATATGGCTGGTAAAGCTCAGAAACCTATCGAAACATTAGAAATTGAAGGCGAAATTTTAAACACCGTTTCCTACGCGGCGTTTTATTGCCGACTGCCGCTTTTCACGTCCTTTAAAATCTTTAACACCGACGTTGAAAACGCAAACGATATAACCGTGGCTGTGGGCGGTTCTACGCCGCTTATACTGCCTTCGGAAGTGCATATTGAAGAAATTCCGCACGAAAGCAGTGTAGAGGCAATTCCCCAAAATCTTTTAAATCCCAAATATCTTGCCGAGCTGGAACAGCCCGAAGTCTGCACCGTAAGCGTAAAGCTGACCTGCGGTAAAAATCTTGTGTGCGAGCTGGAAGCAAACGTAACCGCCCTGCCCATAGACTGTTGGAGCGGGCTTTCGGGCAATACGGAAATGCTTTCTTCATTCGTGCGTCCCAAAATTGCAGACTGTCAGAAGATTTTGGCGGAAGCGGGGTTACAGCTTAAAACGTGGGGGTATTCCACCGAATTCGCGGGCTATGCCGGCACGGACAAAAACGGCGTGCGCGGTGCGGCGGCGGCGGTGTTTACCGCAATTCACCGCCTTAATATAGAGCACGCGGACAGTGAAGATTTAACCGCGGTGACAAGGGTGCGCGACGCTTCGGAAATAATCCGGCTTAAAACGGCGACCACGCTCGAACTTGCGGTGTTTGCCGCAAGCTGTCTTGAAGCGACCAAATTAAACCCCGTTCTGCTTTTGGGTAAAAACCGCGTTGCAGTGGGAGTATGGCTTTATGAAAGCTGTTTTTCCTCTGCCTTGCAGGACGATATGCAGTTGATTGAAAAGTATATGTCCGACGGTGTAAACAACCTTACGCTTTTCGACGCGGAAGACTTTTTCGTCCACAAAAACGCAAGCTACACCACAAGCGAGGCGCACGCCCGCGCGGGGTTACAGCGCGGCGACTATGAAATCTGCCTCGACATAAAACGTTGCCGTGTGGGCGGAATTTTATCTATGCCGTTAAAGGTTAAAAGCTCGCACGGGTACGAGCTTTTGGCTGACAGACAGCTTTCCTACGATGAAAAACCTCAGGAAGTTTTCGACGCTTCGCGTTTCGAATACGATAAAACCGTCAGCAAGGAAACAAACTGGCAGCGCAGACTTCTTGATTTGTCGCAAAAAAACAACCTTTTGAATTTCCGTTATAAGCGCGACTGTCTGCACGTTCTGTGCGCGGACTTGCCTGCGTTCTGTCAGATGCTGGAAGAAAAAGGCAAGTTCACCATTCTGCCCAACGCAACCGCGATAGACGACGCTGTGTACTTCGGCGACAGCAAGGGCGTAAGAAGCATGGCGGAGCTTATTTCTATTGAAATGAAGTCGGGCAAACTGCGCTGTATATGCTCTGCCGAGCACTTACAGGAAACTTCCGGCACGCTTATAAGAAAAGCGCGTTCCGCGGAGGAGGAAGCGGGCGCAAAGACGCTGTACCTTGCCCTCGGCTTTTTGAAGTGGAGGCATACGGACGATAAGGAGGACAGGTTTGCGCCTATCGTGCTTTTGCCCGTTACGTTAAAGCGCCTTAAAACTCAGGGCGTGCTTTTGGAAGCGGGCGACGGGTACGAGGTGAACACAACCCTCCTCGAATTTTTAAAGCAGGACTTCGGCATAGACATACGCGGAGTGGACGGCAAGGGGCTTGCCCCCAATGAAATAATAGCGGTATTCCGCTCTAAAACGGCTAATATGTCGGGGTGGATGGTCTATGAGGACGTGTACCTTTCACAGTTCACGTTCGCAAGATATGCAATGTGGGCGGACGTAAAAAATAACGTCAAGCTCTATTCCAAAAATCCGCTTATAGAAAGTCTTATAACAAATACCAACCGCTTGCAGGAAAACAAGCTTTGCGCCGTTTCGGAGGACGACAGCGACCCGTGCGAGGTGCTTACGCCCCTTCCTTGCGACAGCACGCAGTACGCGGCGGTTGCCGAATCCGCAAAGGGCACAACCTTTGTTTTGCACGGTCCTCCCGGCACGGGCAAAAGCCAGACTATAACGAATATTATCGCAAACGCGTTGCATAGTGGAAAGCGCGTGCTTTTCGTTGCGGAAAAGCAGGCGGCTTTGCAAGTAGTTAAAAAGCGTCTTTCGGACATAGGCATAGGCGAATTCTGCCTTGAACTTCATTCGGGCAAGTCCGCGGACAAGTCTGAAATTATCCGCAGTATAGAAAATACTCTTTCGCTCACCCAAAGAAGCGATAACGAGCGGTTTTTAAGCGCGGGCGCGCAGATTTCGGAAGTGCGCTCGGCTCTCCGTGCGCCGCTTGCCGCGCTCCACAAAAAACGCAGGCTGGGCGTTTCCGTTTACGAGGGAATAGTTTACTACCTTCAAAACAAAAACGCGCCCGAGCTGTTGAATATAGAAAGCACTTTTTACGACAGCCTTACAAAGCAAAAGCTTGAAGAATGCGAAACCATGCTTTTAACGGCGCAGGCGGCGGCAAAGGAATGCGGCGGGGTTTACCGTTCGCCGTTCTCGGAGGTAAGGCTTACCGAATGTACCGCAAAGACAAAAACCGCGGTTTTATGCGCGGCGGAAGTAGTGCTTGCCGAGCTTAAACACCTTAAAAACTACCTCGGAATTTTTCTTGATACGTTCAACCAGAAAATCAGCAAATTCACCTATAAAAAGCTTGAAAATTTAATTGCCGTTGCCGCCGTTTTGAAGGAAGGCTCTTTGGACGAATTTTTCGGCTGCGATGAGGAAGAACTGTACAAATTCTACAATGCAAATTTGCGTTACGACAGCGAGGTAAAGCACTGGCTTAAAAACTTCAAAACTCTGCCCGATATTTCCCGTCTTGCGGGCGAAATTGAAAAGGAAATTGATAACTGGGGTGAAAATTACCGTTCCTCGCGCACGTTGCTTTCGGTAATCAAGCGCATTAACCGCTGTGCAAAAACGCCCGTGCCCGAAAAGGACGAGCTTGAATGGATAAAACGTGCGTACGAGATAGAGCAGGCGAAAACCCGCATATTCACAAACACAAAGCTTTATCAGAATTTTGTAAGCTTCGGCGGAATAAACGATAAAAAGCGTACGGAATTTTTAAAGCCGTTTTACGAGCTTCACGCGCTCTGCGCCGAAACGTTTATGGACTATAACGCCGACGCCTTCAACAGCGTTTGCGTCCAGTCGCAGGGCGGTACGCTTAAACCGCTTATTTCAGGGCTTATTTCCGCCGCGACGGGCTTTGTAAAGAGCGCGGAGCAGTTTTTAAAGACGGTAAAAGCCGACAAATCGGCGTTCCTTGACGAGGACGTTTTCGAGTGCTACACGCAAAAATGCACCGCGCTTATCGACAATATTGATATGTTGCCTGCGTGGTGTATGTATAAGCAAACGGCTAAAAAGCTGAACGACAGCGGTCTTTCGTTTATGACCGATGCAATGGAAAGCGGAAAAATCAACGGCAAACAGATTTTGTCGTCCTTCCGTAAAAACGTTTACCGCAACTTTATTCAGACGAATATCCCCGCGGACGAATGTCTTTCCGCATTCTCTGGCAACGTTCTTGACGAAAATGCAACTAACTTCTCGCGTCAGCTTGAAGAATTTACTGCGTTAACTCGTGAAGAAATCCGCACCGAATTGATTTCAAGACTGCCCGCAAAGGAAACGGAAGGCCCGCTCGCGTTAGAGCTTATGACCTTCCAGCGCAGTATAAAGGGCAATATGCGCGCTTTCAATATCCGCAATCTGTTCACCGAAGTGCCCGAGCTTATGAAAACCGTTGCTCCGTGCATGCTTATGAGCCCTATAACCGTTTCCCAGTATCTTCCCGCGGACAGCGCGCTTTTCGATATGGTAATTTTCGACGAAGCCTCGCAGATGCCCACGTGCGAAGCCGTTCCCTCGCTTGCAAGGGCAAAAAGCGCGATTATCGTCGGCGACCCCAAACAGATGCCGCCCACAATGTTCTTCTCGGGCTCCGGTCAGGACGAAGACCACCCCGAAGCGGAGGATTTGGAAAGCGTGCTTGAAGACTGCCTTGCTTTGGGCATACCCGAAAAGCACCTTGTATGGCACTACCGCTCAAAGCACGAAAGTCTTATAGCTTTTTCCAATATCACCTATTATTCCAGCAAGCTTTGCACGTTCCCCTCGCCCGACGCAATGGACAGTAAGGTAACTTTGCGCCTTATAGAGAACGGCGTTTACGAGCGCGGAACTTCCAAATGCAACAGGGAGGAGGCGGAAGCGCTTGTGGCGGAGGTTATTAAACGCTTGAAGGACGAACGCTTGCGCCGTTCGAGCATAGGTATAGTAACTTTCAGTACGCCACAGCAAATTTATATCGAGCGTCTGCTGAACAAGCAAATAATCAAGCTCGGTCTGGAAGAAGCCGCGTACGAGCGCGAAGAACCGCTGTTTATAAAGAACCTTGAAAACGTTCAGGGCGACGAAAGGGACGTTATCCTCTTTTCGGTATGCTACGGGCCCGATAAATTCGGCAAAATTTCCTTAAACTTCGGGCCGTTGAACCAGTTCGGCGGCTGGCGACGTCTTAACGTTGCGGTTTCGCGCGCAAGGGAAGAAATGGTTGTATTCTCGTCAATGCGCTATTCGATGATAGACCTTTCGCGCACAACCTCGCGCGGAGTTGCGGGCTTGAAAGCCTTTCTTGAATTTGCCGAAAAAGGCAGGGCGAACATTTCCGTCAGGAGCGATGAAATTATTATAAACCGTCAGGGCATAGGCAAATTTATTGCGGAGGAGCTTTCAACCTACGGCTACGACTGCCGTTGCGACGTCGGCGTTTCCGACTTCAAGATAGACGTTGCCGTAACCGACCCCAAAAACAAGCACAATTTTATACTTGCAGTGCTTTGCGACGGTACTCGGCAGTTCTCCGTAAAAGACCGCTCGGTTATGCAGGTGCAGACGTTGAAGCGCAACAACTGGAACGTTTACCGCCTGTATTCCATTAATTTCTTCAACAACCCCAAGCGGGAAATCAAAAAGCTTAAAGACTACCTCGATAAGCTTACCGAGGGCGGAAAACCAGTGCAAATCAGCTTTAAAAAGCCTTACCGCGCTGTAAAAGCCGAAGCCAAAGAGGTTGACCCCGCATATATTTTAAGCGGTGAAAACGACGCCGAGGTTATCCGCTTGTTAAAGGCGGTCGTCACGGCTGAAGAGCCCATTTCAACGCAGTTTTTAATGAAGCGCACGCTTTCGCTGTTCGGCATATCCAAATACGGAATCAAGCTTGAAAGCAAACTGCGCTCGCTGATTGATAAATGCGATTTTGCAAGCTGTGAAATGCTGGGCAACGTGTATTATTTCAAGTCCGACAAGTACGGCGGGTTTGACAGATACCGCGTAGAGGAAAACACTTTCCTCCGCTCGACCGATACCGACTACACGCCTTACGATATAATATCGGTTATCAAAGGAATGTTGCTCATCCGTGTAAGTATGTACGCGGACGAGCTTATCCCCGCCGTTTTAAAGGAAATTAAGGTACCGCGCTCGTCCGATAAGCTTGTTGCGCTTGTGTATTCGTGTATTGACGAGGGCGTGCGCCGCGGACTTTTAATACGTTCGGTATCCGACAGAATTTCCCTCGCGTGATTTATAATCTGTCATTCTGAGGCTTGCCGAAGAATCTGATAGTTTTATGGGCAGCGGCAAGGAACCCCGCAGGCAAAAAGACCAACCAAAGGAGAAAGCTTATGAATATCTGGCACGATATTTCAAAGGAAAGAATAACGGCGGAGCGCTTCGAAGCGCTGATAGAAATTCCGCGGGGAGGCAAAGCCAAGTACGAGCTCGATAAAGAAACGGGGCTTTTGCGCCTTGACAGAATTTTGTATACTTCAACCGTCTATCCTGCAAACTACGGGTTTATTCCCCGAACCTTAGCCGACGACGGCGACCCGCTTGACGTGCTGGTGCTGTGCAACGACGCGATACTTCCGATGACGCTTGTCACCTGTAAGCCAATCGGCGTTATTACAATGATTGACGGGGGCGCGCTTGACGAAAAAATAATAGCCGTGCCCGTCCGCGACCCAAGCTATAAGGACTATTTTGACATTCACGAGCTTCCTCCGCATATTTTCGAGGAAATGATGCACTTTTTTGAGGTGTATAAGGTTTTAGAGCACAAAACCACAACTGTAAAAGAAATCTGCCACGCGCCCGAAGCTGTGCAGATAATTAAAAAATGTATTAAAATTTACGAAAAAACTTACGGTAAGTAAGTTTAAGTAATTAAGTTGAATTCGGAGGGGCGGACTGTATGTCCGCCCCGCTGTTTTTTACCTTAAAATGCTTTGAAACGTGTCTTGTTGAGGCTTGCGGTACGTTAAAACATGTCATGCTGAGGCTTGCCGAAGCATCTGGTAGTGGTTTACAACGTATGCTAAGGCTATTTATGTTAGCGCATAGGATAATCAGATTCTTCGCTGACGCTCAGAATGACAGTACACAAAATGTTCAGAATGACATGTAATCAATGACGCTATGTTACTGCGGTTACACAAATTGTTAAAATCATAGTTTTTGAATAATTTTTTTGTTATTGTTTATTTGCTTGTCCCCTTTATGGAAATCGGCAACATAAATCAAAGGCAATATTATAAAATAAATTCAGAAAAGTTTAAGAGGTGCAGTCAATGTCCGACGTTTCAAAAAATACTTGTGTTAATTGTAAATATTTTATTCAGCATTATGTAAAGCTTAAATATAAATTCCGCAAAATTGAGTGCGGGCATTGCATTAATAATTTCATGAAAAAGAGCGAAAAAGCAAAAACAATAAAAACAATGGGCTTTTGCGCTTTTTGGGAATATAACGATATTGCCGATAAAGACTGTGATATTGAAAAAGTATTGATTGAAACGGCTGAAAATCTGCGTAAAATAGAGCGGTTTTTACATAGTGATTAAAAATAACCCGCCCCGCGGACTTTACGTCCGCGGGGCGGGTTCTCTATAAATTCAAATTACAAATTTTCAAGCACGTTTGTCATATCGTACAAGCCTGCGGGCTTGCCCGCAAGCCATTTCGCCGCTTTTACGGCTCCCGCGGCAAAAACCTTTTTGGAGCGCGCCGAGTGCGAAAGGGTGATAATTTCGTCCTCGCCGGCAAATATAACGTCGTGCTCGCCGACAATAGTTCCCCCGCGCACCGCGTGTATTCCTATCTCTTTTCCGCGCTTGCCGACAATTCCGCTCCGTCCGTGCAAATACTCCTTGCCGTTGCCGAAAGCCGAGTTAGCGCTCTCCGCAAGCATAACCGCCGTGCCCGAGGGCGCGTCAATCTTTTGGCTGTGGTGCTTTTCGATAATCTCTATATCAAAGCTTTCGCCGAGGGCAAGGGCGGTTTGCCTTACAAGCTTTACAAGCAGATTCACGCCCAAGGAAAAGTTAGCCGTTTTAAAAACGGCTATTTTTTTTGCGGTGTTTTCAATCAGCTTCAAATCGTTTTCGGTGTAGCCCGTCGAAGCCAGCACTACGGGGCAGTTATGTTTGACCGCCCAGTCCAGCTCGCTTTTCAAAACGGCGGGGGAAGAGAAGTCTATCACAACGTCAACTTTTTCGCAAACTTCGTTAAACGCGGTATATACGGGGGGCAAATTGCTCTTTTCAGCGTGAATATCCACTCCGCAAACTACCTGCATACCGCTTTCCGCTGAAATCAGCTCAACGATATTTTTGCCCATTTTTCCGTTAATTCCGCAAACAAGCACGTTTGTCATACCGTTTTTAAACCCGCCTTTTTAATTTCTTCCAAAAGTTTAGCCTTGTTGCAGTCTTCAAGCTCGGTCAACGGCGCGCGCGGCACGCCGGCTTTAAAGCCTAACATATTGTACGCGGCTTTGACGGGAATGGGGTTCACCTCCAAAAAGCACGCGTCCTCCAAGGGCAGTAAAAAGTCCTGTACGGCGTTCGCCTCGTCAAGCTTATTCTGCTTTACGAGCGTGTACATCTTTTTCACAAGCGCGGGTGCAATGTTCGAAGTAACCGAAATCAGTCCCGCCCCGCCTATGGCAAGCATGGGCAAATTCAAAAAGTCCTCGCCGGAGTACAAATCCATTTTTCCGCGTATGCGCCGCATTGTTTCGCAAACCTGCGCCATATTTCCGCTCGCCTCTTTTATTCCCGCCATATTCGGCAGTGAAGCCAGCTTTTCCGCAGTTTCGGGCAGGATATTCACCGCCGTGCGCGAGGGCACGTTGTAAGCGATTACGGGAATTTTCACCGCGTCGCAAATCGCCTTATAATAATCAAAAAGCCCCTTCTGCGTGCATTTGTTGTAGTAGGGGGTAACGGCGAGAACTCCGTCCGCGCCGAGCTTTTCCGCCTGAACCGAAGCCGCAACCGCCTTTGCGGTATTGTTGCTACCCGTGCCGACGATTATTTTAATTCTGCCCGCCGCTTTTTTAACGGCGAATTTAATCGTTTCGGTCTTTTCGTCCTCGGTCATGGTGGCGGGCTCGCCCGTTGTGCCGAGCACGACAAGCGCGTCGGTGCCGCCTTCAATCTGATATTCAATCATTTTGCCGAATTCTTCGAAATTAACGCCGTTATCGGTGAACGGTGTAATCATAGCAGTTAAAATTCCGTTGCAAAAACCTGTCATAAAAAATGTTCCTCTAATTATCTTAGTGTGTTGAAGCAAAAAATGTGATTAACTGATTTTTAACGCCGAATGTTTTGGATTAATGTCATTCTGAGCCTTTTGTGTGCTGTCATTCTGAACGCAGTGAGGAATCTGATTGTCATATGCGCTAACATAAATAGCCTTAACATACGTTATAAACCACAATCAGATGCTTCCGCAAGCGTCAGCATGACACTGTTCTAACATGCCGTAAACCTCAGCACGACACGTTTCAAAGCGTTTAGAACTAATTAAAATACCCTTTTGCCGCAAGAAGTTCGGCAAGCAGTACTGCGCCGCCCGCCGCTCCGCGCAAGGTGTTGTGCGAAAAACCTATAAACTTATAGTCAAACAAATTGTCCTCTCTCAGTCTTCCCGCGCAGACAGCCATTCCGTTTTCGGTGTTTCTGTCCAAAGCCGGCTGGGGGCGGTTGTCTTCCTCAAAATAATGAATGAATTTTTTGGGAGCGGAGGGCAGGTTCAGCTTCTGCGGTTCTCCCGCAAATTCAGCCCAAGCCCCCAATATATCATTGAGTTCAGGCTTATTTTCGAACTTAACAAAGCACGCCGCGGTGTGTCCGTCTGAAACGGGCACGCGCACGCACTGCGCCGTAATGACGGGGGAGGAAGCGGGGATAATTTTTCCGTTTTTAACCTCGCCCCAAATCTTTAACGGCTCGTTTTCGCTCTTTTCTTCCTCGCCGCCGATATAGGGAATTACGTTGTCGCAAATTTCGGGCATGGTTTCAAAGGTTTTTCCCGCGCCGGAAATCGCCTGATAGGTGCAAACCGCCGCCGATTTAATGCCGAACTTTTTCAAAGGGTGCAAAAGCGGAACGTAGGACTGCAACGAGCAGTTGCTTTTAACCGCGATAAACCCGCGCTTTGTGCCAAGCCGTTTTTTCTGCTCCGCAATCACCTGTAAATGCTCGGGATTGACTTCGGGTATAACCATAGGCACGTCGTCTGTAAAGCGGTGCGCCGAGTTGTTGGAAACTATCGGACATTCCAGCTTTGCGTACGCGTATTCCAGCTCGCGTATTTCGTTCTTGCCCATATTCACCGCGCAAAAACAAAAATCAACCGCGGAAGCAATCTTTTCTTTATCGGCGGAAGCGTCCATAACAATCATATCCGCAAATTTTTCGGGGACGGGCGCGCTCATATGCCAGCGTTTTAACGCGTCGCGGTATTTTTTGCCCGCAGACGAGGCGGAAGCCGCCAGAGCCTTCACCTCGAACCAGGGGTGATTTTCCAAAAGCAGCAAAAATCTTTGTCCTACCATTCCCGTTGCGCCGATAACGCCGACCGAATACTTTTTCATAATAATCTCCTGTAATAAAATAAGGCAGTACGCGCCGTACTGCCCGAAAAATTTCAAAACAGCATTAGCGCATCACTAACCCGATAAGTTTTGTCAGGCTGTTCGTGACAGTCGCAAAGGTATTAACCCGTGCGCCCGGCGCGGTTTTAAGGTAAACCGCACCTCGGCGGAGGCGCCCTTTCCCCGAAGCCTTAAAAACGGAATTCCCTTAAAATTCCTCGGCTTTCGGCTAATAATGCCCGTCCGCTCCTCTGAATGCATAAAAATAATATCACACCGACGTTTTATTGTAAAGAGTTTTTAGCCCGCTTTACAGTCATTTTTAAAAAACCGCGATTAAAATTTATTGACAAGGTAATTTTATTATAGTAAAATGGCTTAGTACAAGTTGTAAATGCGGTTTTTGCGGACGTGATGTATCAAATTTTCTTCCGCAAATTGCTGTTCCGCAAATATAAAAAACATTAAATTTCAAGGCGCCCAAATAAAAAAGGACGCTGACGCGAGATAAGTATGAAGTCATTTAAACTGAGATTAAGTTCCGTTATAGCGCTTTTTATTGTGTTTGCCGCGGCGCTCGGCGCGTTTTTCGGCACGGGTTTCCGCAAGGCAAGCGCGGACAGAACGGTTACGGTAGGTTCAACCAACATATTTACCGTATCGTCTTTGGACGAAGCCGAAGTCTGGTCGCATAAAATTGCCGGCGCAACCGAGGAAGAGGACGAATACTACACAATGCTTGTCGTAAAGCAGACCGACGGCGCGGTAAATTACAGAAAAAACCTCGCTTACAAGTGGTATTTTAACGACAGCCCCAAACCCGATGCCTCGGAGGACGGTGACGATAATGAAGAAACCGTTTCCACTTTCAAAAAGGGAGAGGGCTGGTTTAATACCGAAATCGGCTTCGAGCTCGGCGAAAACGAAACTCTCGACTTCGAGAAATTCATTATAACCTTCGAGAGCCAGCAGTATTCTCAGACGAAGGACAACAAAACCGCAAACTATATCGTGTTTGTGCCCACGGCGGACAAAAAACACGTTAACGTAATAATTACAAGCGACAGCGAGCAGGAGCACTGGGAAGTAACAGATAACACCGCGCTTGACGTTGACCGCATTTCCATTAAATTCGACGGAAGAGATAGGGACAAGTACTCGCTTACCGTTAAGTCGGGCAGTGCGGAAGTTAAGGGCGCTTTCGAAAATATCGGAAACACCTACGCAAGATACTCCTCGTCAACGGCAACGCCCGTAACCCCGCTTTCGTTTACCGCAAAATATCCCGAACCCGCGGACGATGCGGAAGATAGCGGTATAGAAGCTTCTTCCTATGCAAGAATGGTTTTATACAGCCTTAACGGACAAAGCTTCAAGCTTACCGCCAACCCTTCGGAAGAGAGCGGACACTATGTCAGCGGAACGGTCAAGGATGATACTCCTCCCGTGCTCTGTCTGGACAAGGGGCTTTCATTCATAGAGGAAGGTGAAGAAATCACCTTTAATTATACTGTTATAGACGTGCTTGCGTCCTCGCCCAGCACCACGACATACTACTTCATGCTGACGGATAAAAACGCAGACGTCAATCAAAGCTTCAACGCAAACGATTATTCCGAGGGCAGCCCTTTCAGAAAAGTCAAGTCGGATGAAGCACAGCTTATGATTCCACACGTCAACCACTACGTTCCCAAGGCAAGCGACCTTACGGCGGACGTGTACGACGAAGAAAACTTCAAGGTTACAGCCGCGGTTAAAGTATATCTGGAACTGCTTGATACAACGTCAACGGGCGGCGAAAAGACGGAAATTCTTCTCGACTGGTACGTAAACGACGATTATTTGGTAAATATCAACAACAACGGCACGCAAAACAGCTATATCGCCGTTGCAAAGGATAAGTCCGGCGCGGCGTTCGCATATGAGGACAGCGCGAAAAACTGGAACGAAATAGTAGAAAACTATCAGACCAAAGTAGACGAAACCGCAACCGATTTAAAGGCGGGTAGCAAAAACTATTTCTATCTGCCTTCGGTTGAAGACCTGCTTTCCGACAATGTAACGGATTATGCCGATTTGACTTTTGCTATTTTCTATACAACGGACGGTAAAACCTTCCAGTCGAACACGGGCAAAGCCGCAAACGCGCTTTCGATAAACCTCACCAAACGCGCGACATATATATATACGGTGCTTGTTTCGGACGCGGCCGGCAACAAAATGTACTATATTGAAAGGGACAGCGAAGGCAATCCCGTCAAAGACGAAAACGGCAATGATAAAATCGTTGAAATCGAGGCTACCTCGTCAAACGTGCAAAGTATGTACGAGGACGAAGAATTAAAGGATTATCTGCCTTGGTTCAGATTTAACGTTGATGCTTCCGAACTCAGCATCGAGGACCCCGAGGAGCAGGATACCGCTTACGTCGGCGCGGAATACAGCGTAAGCTCGTTTGATATAAACGGCGGTTCCTACAATACCAAATATACGCTTTACCGCTTTATGGGCGAAAAGTTCTATGCCGAAAACGGCTACGCTATGACGTACGACGAGTTTATGAAGCAGAAAAACACGCTTAAAGCAGAGCACCGAGACTGGTTTGAAACAATCAAGCCGTTAAACAAAATGAACGAAGAAGACGAGGACTACGAAATTTTCAGCCCCTACGGATGGGACGATTCTTCGTTGAAGTTCACCCCGCAGGACGCTAACTCGTTCTATCTTATCGAATGTGTTGTAACAAGCTCGGAAAACGCGGGCCGTACGGAAACGGCTTATATGGGCATAAGCGCGTCGCCCAAAGTAACTTCAATTAAGGGCGAAAACACCTGGTTTAAAGATAACCTTACCTCGGTTATACTTTTAAGCATTGCGGGCGCTTCGCTTGTGGGAATTATACTTCTGCTTGTTATCAAACCCAAAAACAAGGACGATATTGACGAAGTGTTCGAAAAAACTTCCGCAAAGTCCAAAAAAGCTAAAAAACAAAACAAATAAGTTTTAAAATGAGGCCCCGCCGTGCGTAAACGCACGGCGGGGCTTTTTCGTTGCGGAAATTTTTAAAAAAACTTTTTAAAATGCTTGACATATGTGATGTCACATATTATTATATTATTATCATATGAATAAGTATTCATATTTAATACAAACTAAGGAGCAAGCTATGAATCATATCTGCGACGAAGAAGAACTGCACTCGGCAAGAATAAAAGCCGCGCTTTCGGCAATGCCTTCCGACGGTAAAATTGCGGAAATGGGCGCAAGGTTCAAAACCATAAGCGAGCCTTCCCGCCTTAAAATACTTTTGGCGCTGTCCGTGGGCGAATTGTGCGTAGACCATATTGTGGAAGCGGTGGGGGGCAACCAAAGCGCCGTTTCGCACCAGCTTAAAACGCTTAAAGACAACAAAATAGTCAAGTGCCGCCGCGAGGGTAAAAAGGTCTTATATTCCGTTTCGGACGGTCATATTATGATGATGATAGAGCTTGCAAAGGAGCATTTGAACTGCAATGAATAGTGTAATAAAAATAGAGGGGCTTGACTGCGCCAACTGCGCCAGAGAGCTGGAAGAAGAATTAGAAAAAATTCAGGGCGTAAAAAGCGTAACCGTTGATTTTATGGCGCAGAAGGTTATAGCGGACTGCGCGGAAGACGCGCTTGAAAAAATTATTTTCTGCTGCAGCCATTTCGAGGACGTAAAGGTTATTTCGGAAGAAACGGTTATGCAAAGCGGTTCAAAAGCGCCCTCCGCCGACCGCGTTTTCGGTGAAAAAATCAAAATAGCAAATCTTTGCTGCGCCAACTGCGCCAGAGAGCTTGAAGAAGATTTAAACAAAATCGAGGGCGTTTCCGCAACGGTCGATTTTATGAATATGCGCGTCATTTTAAATGCGGACAGCGCGGAAGCAAGGCAGAAAGCCGTTTACGCGATAACGCATTTCGAAGACGTTAAAATCGTAAAGGAAAACGAAAAAAAGAGCGTTTTCAAAACTCATTTAAAAGATATAATCTGCATAATAGTTGCGGCGGCGCTGTTTATTCCCGCGTTCGTAATGGACTTGACCAAGCTTACGCAAAGCACCATCGCGGCAAAAATAATAGCTTATATTTTTTACGGAACGGCTTATATAGCTGTCGGGCATCCCGTGCTTATAAACACGGTTAAAAATATCGCAAAAGGCAAAATTTTCGACGAAAACTTTTTAATGACGGTTGCGTCCGTCGGCGCGATTGCCCTCGGTATATTCGCCGGCGACGGCTTTGCGGAAGGCGTTGCCGTAATGCTTTTGTATCAGATAGGCGAGCTTTTGCAGGGCGTTGCGGTCGGTTCGTCGCGCAACTCCATTTCAAAGCTTATGGAGCTTAAAAGCGACACCGCAACTTTGATAGAGAACGGCGTTCAACGCACCATATCCCCAGACGAATTGCGTTCGGGCGACAGAATTTTAATAAAGGCGGGCGAAAAAATTCCCGTAGACTGCCGCATAGTCAGCGGTGAAACCTCGCTGGATATGAAAAGTCTTAACGGCGAACCCCTCCCGCGCGACGTAAAGGCGGGCGACGAAATTTTGTCGGGCAGTATAAACCTTACAAAAGTAATCGAAGCAGAGGTTATAAGGGAATACAAAAACTCCGCCGTTGCGAAAATTTTGGAGCTTGTGGAAAATTCCACGGCGAAAAAAGCACAGTCGGAAAAATTCATTTCAAAGTTTGCAAAATACTATACGCCGGTTGTATGTATAGCGGCAATCATAGTCGCCGCGCTCGTTCCTACCGTAATATGCGCCGTTCAACCGCCATTCGCGTGGGCAATTTATAAGGAATGGATATACAAAGCGCTTAACTTCCTCGTTATTTCCTGTCCGTGCGCGCTGGTAATTTCCGTACCGCTTTCATACTTCGGCGGGATAGGCAGATGCGCCAAATTCGGTATTCTTGTTAAAGGCTCAACCTGCCTTGACGAGCTTGCGCTTGCAAAAATCGCCGCCTTCGATAAGACCGGCACGCTTACGGAAGGCTCGTTCAGTATAAAAAATTATACCGATAATGAAACGTTACAGCTTGCCGCCGCGGCAGAGAAATTTTCTTCCCACCCGATAGCTTTGGCTTTTGAAGGGGTTGAAACAAGCTATACCGCCGAAAATGCGGAAGAGGTTGCGGGCAAGGGCGTAAAATGCCTTGCGGACGGAAAGGTTTTACTGTGCGGAAACGCGGCTCTGCTTGAAGAAAACGGAGTTAATTTCGAACGCGTAAACAGTCTGTCAACCCTTGTATATGTTGCGTTTAACGGCGAATACGTCGGGGTGGTGGAAATTGACGACAGCGTAAAAGCGGGCGTTAAAGAAACGGTTGTTTGGTTAAAAGCGCAGGGCGTTTTGTATACGGAAATGCTTACGGGCGACTTGCCCGCCCGCGCCGCGATTGTTGCGGAGGAGGCAGGGCTGGACGGGTATAAAGCCGCGCTTATGCCCGATGAAAAGCTTGCCCGCGCCGAGGAGCTTAAACAAAAAGGCAAGCTTATATACGTCGGCGACGGAATAAACGACGCGCCCGTTATGACCTGCGCGGACTGCGCCGTATCAATGGGTAACGTCGGCTCCGACGCGGCAATCGAAGCAAGCGATATCGTGCTTGTTTCCGATAATATCGCGCTTTTGCCAAAGGGTAGAAAAATAGCCAAAGGCACGCGCAGAATTGTCTACGAAAATATAATCGGCTCGCTTATAGTCAAGCTTGCAATAATGGCGCTCAGCATAGCAATACCAACCTTTCCGCTTATAATTTCCGTTGTGGCGGACGTCGGCGTAATGCTTCTTGCGGTGCTTAACGCAATGCGCGTATCTTTAATTAAATAATGTGTTTTTAAAGCAATAGCCCGCGTAGCTTTGTTAAGCTCCGCGGGCTTGATTTGTTAAAAGACAACCCCACGCTAAGCGTGGGGATAAGAAGCTTAAGCTATGGAC
>CAJULB010000009.1 GCA_910587005.1 uncultured Christensenellaceae bacterium
ACCATTACCGCGATATGCAGGATATGGAATTCACCGTTGAAAACGAAAAGCTTTACATGTTGCAGACGCGTAACGGCAAACGTACCGCGGCGGCGGCTATCAAAATTGCCTGCGACCTTATTGACGAGGGTATGATTACCGAGCAGGAAGCGCTTATGCAGATTGACGCTAAGTCGCTGGATATGCTTCTGCACCCTCAGTTTGACCCCAAAGCTTTGAAAGAAGCTGACAAAAACAACGTTGTCGGCAAGGGTATTGCGGCTTCGCCCGGCGCGGCTGCGGGACAGATTGTATTTACCGCGGAAGACGCCGTTATCGAAGGCAAGCAGGGCAAGAAGGTAGTTTTGGTACGCCTTGAAACCTCTCCCGAGGATATCGAAGGTATGAAGTTTGCGCAGGGTATTCTGACCGTACGCGGCGGCCAGACTTCTCACGCGGCGGTTGTTGCGCGCGGTATGGGAACGTGCTGTGTTTCCGGTTGCGGCGACATTAAAATGGACGAAGAAAACAAGTGCTTTACGCTTGCGGGTAAGGTTTATCACGAGGGCGACGGTATTTCTCTTGACGGTTCGACGGGTAATATATACGATTGCCTTATTCCCACCGTTCCCGCAGACCCCAACAGCGGTTACTTCGGCAGAATTATGGAGCTTGCCGATAAATACAAGGCGCTGGGCGTAAGAACCAACGCAGACACCCCCAAGGACGCAAAACAGGCGGCGGCGTTCGGCGCTCAGGGTATCGGCCTTTGCCGTACCGAGCATATGTTCTTCGACCCCGCTCGTATCGGCGCTTTCAGAGAAATGATTTGCTCCGACACGGTTGAGGAGAGAGAAGCGGCGCTCGCTAAAATCGAGCCTATGCAGCAGGCGGATTTCGAAGGACTTATGGAAGCTTTGGAAGGACAGCCCGTTACAATCCGTTTCCTTGACCCGCCCCTTCACGAGTTCGTTCCCACGGACGAGGAGGATATTAAAGCGCTTGCGGCAACTCAGGGTAAAACCGTTGCGCAGATTAAGCAGATTATAAGCGACTTGCACGAATTCAACCCCATGATGGGCCACCGCGGCTGCCGTTTGACCGTAACCTATCCCGAAATCGCGGTTATGCAGACGAAAGCCGTTATCAAAGCGGCTATCAACGTGCAGAAAAAGCACAAGAAGTGGAAGGTCGTTCCCGAAATTATGATTCCCCTCGTAGGCGAAGTAAAGGAGCTTGCTTTCGTTAAAGACGTAGTCGTTAAGACCGCGGACGAAGTTATCAAGGCTTCGGGCGTTAAGCTTAAATACGAAGTCGGCACCATGATTGAAATTCCCCGCGCGGCGCTTACCGCAGACGATATTGCAAAGAACGCTGATTTCTTCTGCTTCGGCACCAACGATTTGACGCAGATGACGTTCGGCTTCTCGCGCGACGACGCAGGCAAATTCCTTCCCGCTTACTACGCAAACAAGATTTACGAAAGCGACCCGTTCTCGCGCCTTGATACAATCGGCGTAGGCAAGCTTATGGAAACGGCTGTTAAGCTCGGTAAAAAGGGCAACAAAAAGCTTCACGTCGGCATTTGCGGCGAACACGGCGGCGACCCCTCGTCAATCGAGTTCTGCCATAAAATCGGCTTGAACTATGTTTCCTGCTCGCCCTACCGCGTGCCTATCGCACGTCTTGCAGCAGCACAAGCAAATATTCGACACGAACGTAAAAAATAATCTATAAAAACCCACAAACAGCCCGTTTTCGACACGAAAACGGGCTGTTTTTCTATATTTTCGACAAAATCATCGCATGACTAACATTACTATTAGGGAGTGTTACTATCAAAAAAAGCAATAAAAAATTGACATTTTCAGCGCTATCGCAGTGCTTTTTCGGGCATGGCAATGATAGACGGGCAATCGCTGGACGTTAGTGTTTTCCTCTTGGATTTGATATAGTAATTATATTAAATTTCAGGAGGAGTATAATGTTTATCAACAACAAGCAGCAGGCAAACCGCGTAAGACGAGTAGTTTTTTACGGCAAGGTATCTACGGAGCACGAGGAGCAGATGTATGCTCTCAAAAATCAGATGCAATGGTATGAGGAGTTGTGCCGATATTTTCCCAATTGGTATATTGTAGATCGTTTTACCGATGACGGGATTACCGGTACACAAACAAAGAAACGTCCGGCGCTTTTGCGAATGATTGATGACGCGAGAAAAGGCAAGTTTGACCTAATCGTTACAAGAGAGGTATCCCGTTTTGCCCGCAACACAATTGATTGCTTGGAGATTACGAGAAAGTTAAAGAATATCGGTGTGGAAGTCTTTTTTGTTCAAGAGGGAATATGGACAATGGAGAGCGAGGGTGAATTAAACCTTACAATTCGAGCAATGGTGGCGCAAGAAGAGAGCCGCAAGATGTCTGAACGTATAAAGGCGGGGCAAGCTATCAGCCGTAAAAACGGAGTTATCTACGGAAGCGGCACGCTGCTTGGTTATGATAAAGTCGGGAAAACTTATGTAATAAATTTTGAACAGGCGGAGACAGTTCGCCTGATTTTTAATTTATACGAGTCAGGACTGGGAATGCAGACTATTCACAATGAGCTAATTCGTCTCGGAAGAAAAAACGCAAAAGGGAACGTTGAATGGGATACCACAAGAATATCGCGCTGTTTGAAGAACACGATATATAAAGGAGTAATCGGTTACAACAAAACCTACCGCAACAATTATCTTGAACAAAAGATTGTGGTCAATCGTGATGAAAGCAAACACATTTATGTAAAAGGTGATTTCGAGCCTATTATTTCGGAAGAACAGTGGGAACATTGTAGACATATCCGAGAGAGCCGTGTCGTAGTAAGGGCGGTCAATTCGGGAGAAGAAACCAAATTGGTTAAAATGACTTCGCGTGCTACAAAAAACGTGTGGACGAATAAGTTGCGTTGTCGGTGCGGTTCATCAATGCGTATGAATAAATGGCATAAAAGAAAAGACGGCGTGAGACCGACCGGTTACAAATGCTATAATCAACTCAACTGTGGTGTTGACAAAATAGCAGAAGTCAATCGCACAGGATTTTGTAATATGAAATCAATTTGCGGTTGGAAGTTAGAGTTAATGGCACTTTTTGTGCTCAGAAGGTTATTTAGGATAAAAGAGATATTTGACCGTGCGGCTAAAATACTGTCGGGACGTATGTTCGTTGATAAAAATGATAAAAGAACAAAAATAAGCGAATATGAGGACAAACTCAAAAGGCTTAGCGAAAAGCTTGAACGCTTGCTTGAAATGCGTGCCGATGGCGAACTTGATAAGGATAAATATATGCTGATGAAAAGTGAGACCGAAGCAAATATTCAGCAGACCAAACAGGAATTATTGGTTTACGAAAGAGAAGATGATGCAAAGAAACCTTATTCAAAAGAAGAAATCTCAAAATATCTTTCAAGCATTTTGAATGATAAAACAATCAAAATCGACGACGATTTAATTGATATCCTTGTTAAAAATATTAAAGTTGTAAGCGATAATGAATTTCTTTGGGTAGTGGACTTCGGCAGCGAATGTAGCCAAGAACTAGAATTCACGATTCCATTCAGAAGCGCTCAAAAATTTCGCACCGCTCGAAACGAAATACTGAGAAAAAACCAATATGAAGATTTGAAAGTTAAAATTTATATAAACTCGACTATGTAGCATTTTATAATTACAAATACAGGAGAACTTTTTACCCTATTTTTCCTCCTAAACGCTTGACATTGTATCGTTGCAATGATATACTCTTAATCGAGATATCGTTGTGACGATACTTTGGAGGTTTGCATGAAGAAAGAAATTTTACATGGTTCAGAGTATATAATTAAGAAGCCCGAACTTAAACTAGGGAAGACTACGAATGACTACGGGCAAGGCTTTTATTGTACATTATTGCCCGAAATGGCAAAGGAGTGGGCGTGTAAGGATAATCACGATGGGTTTATGAATCGTTATCTTCTTGATGACGATGATTTAAAATATTTGAATTTGTTAGATGGTAGGCATACTGTTCTCAATTGGATAGCATTATTGCTTTTGCACCGTACTTTTACGATTCAAGATGAAATTGCAAGAGATGCTAGAGAATATATAATAAACAATTTTGCCATCGACACATTAGACTATGATGTAATAATAGGATATAGAGCTGATGATTCTTATTTTTCGTTTGCGCAGTCCTTTGTTAGTAATGCGCTTCCGATGAGAAGTTTGTCTCGTGCTCTGCAACTTGGAAAACTGGGAGAACAAACTGTTTTGGTGTCTGAAAAAGCTTTTGAGAGAGTTACGTTTGTAGATGCTATTCCGGTGTCTAAAGAGGAATATTATCCTAAATTTTTGTCAAGAGATACAGAAGCAAGAAGATCTTTCAGAGAAGATATAAAAAAGAAGAAACCTTATAAGGACGATATTTTTGTAATGGATATTCTTAGGGAGGAAATCAAAAATGACGATCCGCGCATTCAACGAATTATACTTGAATGATGCTCAAACAAATTTAGCAAATGCATTCGATTATGCAATAAACACCTGTAATCTTTTATCGGATGATTTTGCGGGAATTTTTTCACGTTCCGATTATGTGAAAAAATTCGAATGCGGCGATCCTGCCGTTATCTCCGGTAAATCTGGGGTAGAGTTAGTCAAGGCTATTTTAAGTAAGGTCAATATTGTTGAAGGTTTTCCGGAGCCGCAATTCAATCAGGAGAGAAGTCCTGAATATTGGGCGGGCTGGGCGCTTGCATATTATCAGTGGTATAGCGCAAAACGCTTTAAGGATATTTTTGCTAGGATACCGCTTTCGCAGATAATTCTGATGTATAAAGTTTTTCACGAAATGGATGTTACTGAGTTTGCGGAATCGATGGAAAAACGTTATAACGAAGTGGAAGTTGAAACAAAGCTCCGCTCTTTACGTGAAGCAAGAGGGCTTTCCCAAAGAGAATTGTCGAAGATTTCCGGAGTCAAGCTTCGCTCCATTCAGCTCTTCGAGCAGAAAGTAAACGATATAGATAAAGCGCAAGCTCATACGCTGTATAAGTTATCCAGAGTGCTTGGATGCACTATTGAAGATTTACTTGAAAATCCTGAGCGAATGACATAAAGTGAAAAACTCCAAGCACTTAAAAGTTGGATACCAAGGTGAATACAATAATTTTTTAAATAACTATAAATCACAAAAATACCGAACAAAAAAATTTTTGTAAAAACACTTGACATAAGCATAAAGTTGTGATAAGATATATGTAAGCAATTGATTGGGCAAGCTTTTATCAAAAAAATCACAATCATTTGTGATAAAATGCAAGGTGCGTTATGAAATTAAAAGAAATCTCAAGTATTCGAACAGGGGCTGTTCTATCGCGATTAAATGGAAGCGGTAAAGAAGTTCGTGCAATAACATTGAAGGCACTTGATGCAGATGGGTGTTTGGATTGTAATTCTTTTGAAACCGTAGTGGTTGATGTGAAAGCGAAAGATGATTATTTTGCCCAAGTAGGCGATGTGCTTATCAGGTTAACAGCTCCATATACGGCGACGGTTATATCAGAAGAGTGTGCCGGTGCGGTGGTATCATCCCATTATGCAATAATACGCTGTAAAGAAAGTATCAATCCGTGGTATTTATTTTGGTGGTTAAAGCAAAATAGAGATTTGTTTTATAAGGAAGCAAGTGGCAGTGTTTTATTGGGGACAATTAGTTCAAATGTAATAGCGGAAATACCGATAAAAGTTATCCCATTTGATCAACAAAAGAAAATTGCGGAGTTAATACAGACATCAAGACGAGAAAGAGAACTTGTAATAAAACTAATTGAGCTGAGAAATAAACTTGTCAATTCCGCTGTTAAGACAATAGTACTATGATTGTGAGGCAAAATATGGCTGAGAGAAAAAAGATATCTAAAAATACAGAACGACTTTTATGGGCAATGTCGGCAGGGCGTTGTGAAAAATGTGGTCGTTTAATTTATAAACATCCCCTTAGTGGCGTAATAGGAAATTTTGCGCAAATTGCGCACAATCTGCCTGTGGGTGATGGTGCTCGTATAGAATATAAACGAGAATACAAACAAATTGACCCATCTTTGAATATAGATGATGTCGGCAACCTGCTGTTATTGTGTTATGATTGCCATAAGGAAGTTGATGAAATTCGTCCAGAGAATTATCCACCCGAGATATTAAAAATGCTCAAAGCAGATTTTGAAGAATTTATACTTAAAGCAACAAATATTAAGCGTATAGTGCCAACTCTTGCTTTACTGTATTCACCGAATTTACATAACAGAAAATGGCAAGTAACAGGAATATTGAAAGCGTTATTTCCAGAAAAGTATATCGAAAGTGAGATTGACTTGACGCTTAAAGACTCAGAATTTTACGTCGGTGATTCTAATTTTTGGAAAATTGAAGAAAAAAACTTAGAGCGCAGATTTAACCAACAAGTTATACCTTATATTGAAAATTATAAGAAGGGTACGCCCAATTTATCGGTTTTTGCTGTAGGCCCAATTCCGCTTCTTGTAAAGCTTGGTGTTTTGTTGTCGAATAAGCACAGTGTGGATGTATATCAACTGAAAAAATCCCCGGTTTCGTCTTGGGAGTGGGAAACAACGGATGGTGATACTGAATATGATGTCTCTTATATTCAACAGAGCAAAAATCCCGACAAGATAATTCTTATTTTGTCTTTGAGTGGAATTATACGCCATGAGGAAGTGCGCAAAGCAGTTGAATGGGATAACGCTACTGTAGTAGAAATAAGAACAAATCATAGTCCATCGGACGATTATTTGCGTAATAAACGGCAGTTGGATAAATTTGTTTGCTGTTATCAGAAGTTAAAAGAAGAACTTCGCAATTCGATAAATTCTAATGTGTTCGTTCATATAGTTGCAGCTGTTCCGGTGTCTGTTGCAGTTGAAATAGGTAGACATAGGAATCCTGCGTTTGATTTATCGTTTATAATTTACAATTATAAGCAAGGTGTATATGAAAGAGCTATTACAATAGGAGAAAATAATGACTAAAATAATCAATAAACTGCTTAATCAACTTGCAGACGAAATTGACATAACAGATAGCCAACATGGGGCTATTAAACACGCTTATAACAGCGTAGCAGATTGGTTAAATCAACAAAACACAAAAATTGCAAAGCACGATATAGATATTTTTCCACAAGGAAGTATGATGTACGGAACAGCAATAAAACCAATAGAAGAGGATGATTATGATGTAGACTTAGTATGCAAGTTTACAAAAGGGACATGTGGTCTTAGTCCTGCTTATGTTAAGAAGAGTGTGGGTGAGCGATTAAATGAAAATCTGACGTATAGGAGACTTCTTGAAAAAGAGGGAAGAAGATGTTGGACATTGCAATACAGTGATAGCCTTAATTTTCACATGGATATTTTGCCTGCTATTCCTTTTAATGAGGAATATCGTTCAGATGCTAGATTTAATGCAATATATGAAAGTATGAATACTGCAAGGGAACTTGCTTTGTTGGCTACGGATAAAAATAAAGTAACGCAAGAGTATAGTTTTATTCCAACTAATCCAAGGGGATATGCGGAATGGTTTAGATCAAGAATTCATTTTAACAGAACAAAGAGAGTTTGTGAGAGCGTTGAGCGATTACCAGAATATCCTTATAAGACGGTTTTACAAAAGTCTATTCAGCTTTTAAAACGTCATAGAGATGTGTTTTTTCAGGACCAAGATGAAGATTTAAAGCCCATATCTATGATTATAACTACTCTTATTGCAAAATGTTATAATGGTGAAACTGAAATATATGACTTTATTTGCAAAGCATTAAATCAAATGTCATCTTTTATAGAACGTGATGATGCAGGGAAATATGTTATTAAAAATCCTGTAATGCCATTGGAAAACTTTGCCGATAAGTGGGCGGAAAAGCCTAACAAGGCAAAAGCGTTTTTTAATTGGGCAAACCAAGCGACCGAAGATTTTGAAAATCTTTCTCAAATAACAACTTATAGTGGTTTTGAAAAGGAATTAAAACGATTATTTGCTCAAAAGCCGGTTGATAGATTAATGGAATCTTACAGAAACCAGCTTCAACAAGAAAGGGAAGTAGTTGCAACGACCGCAATGGTTGAGAAGTCTCCATTAGTTGCACTTATTGAAAAAATACCTCACAGAATAACACCACCTTGGAAATTACCTCATGGTTATCGCGTTCAAATTCAAGGGAAAGTTAGCTATGATGGGGTGAATTATAAAACGTTTACCAGTGGCATGCCATTGACCAAAGGAGTAAGTCTTCAATTCTTCCCAATACATAGCATAAAACCGCCGTATTCGGTAAAATGGCAGATTACGAATACAGGAGAAGATGCGCGTAGAGCTGGTTGTTTACGTGGAAATGAGTTTGAAAATAGTCAACTAAATGGTTACGGCGGACAAATAACGGGCAAAAGAGAAACTACAGCTTATACCGGAACGCATTATGTACAGTGTTTTATTATTCAGCACGGCAATCAATGTGTTGGAGTCAGTGAACCATTTGTAGTTAAAGTGCAATAAAGAAAAGGAGAATGAAAAATGACTACACGTAAAAATATTGAAAATGCGCTTTGGAAGGCTTGCGATAGCTTTCGTGGAAAAATTGACAGTAGTAGATATAAAGATTATATCTTGTCTATGCTTTTCTTGAAGTATCTGTCGGATGTAAATAAAGAAAAACGAGAGGAGTACTTTAAGCAGTATAATGGCGATGAAGTGCGCGTTGAACGTGCTATGAGTCGTGAGCCGTTTGTAATCGATAACGAATCTAATTTCGATTTTTTGTATAAAAATAGGACAGATGCCAAAATCGGACAAAAAATCAACGTAGCACTGTCTGCAATAGAAGAACGTAATGGTGCTAAGCTACGCAATGTTTTTCGTGCGATAGATTTTAACTCTACCGTCGATTTGGGTGAGCCGCGCGAGAAAAACGCCATATTAAAAAATTTACTTGAAGATTTTCATGGTTTGGATTTGTCGCCAAGCCAATTGGATAGCGCGGATATTATCGGCGATGCTTATGAATATATGATTGCAAATTTCGCATCCGATGCAGGCAAAAAAGGCGGAGAATTCTTTACGCCTAGTCGTGTCAGCGAATTAGTTGCAAAATTAGTGGAACCGAAAGAGAATGATAGAATATACGACCCTACTTGTGGTAGCGGCGGACTGCTGTTAAAGGCATACAAGGAAGCCAAAACACGTAAAGTCGCAATTTATGGTCAAGAACGCAATGCACAAACGTGGGCGCTTTGCAAGATGAATATGTTCTTGCATAACATCGCAGATGCAACGATTTGGCAGGGCGACACGCTTGCTAATCCGCAGAATATACAAGACGATAAACTTATGAAGTTTCAAGTAATTGTCGCCAACCCTCCTTTTAGTTTGGATAAATGGGATGCAGGCTTCCTCCCCGAAGGGGTCCAAAAAGCAAAAATGAGCGAGAGTCTTGACCCTTGGAAACGGTTTTCTTGGGGCATTCCTCCTACGTCAAAGGGCGATTACGCTTTTGTTATGCACATGTTAAATTGCTTGGATGATACGAGCGGTCGCATGGGAGTTGTGCTTCCGCACGGTGTTCTGTTCAGGGGGGCGCAGGAAGGAAAAATTCGTCGAACCATCATTGAAAATTTCAACTTGCTTGATGCAGTTATTGGTTTACCCGCAAACTTATTTTTTGGCGCGGGAATTCCTGCGTGCGTGCTAATTTTTAAGAAAAATCGTCCTACTCGTAATATTTTCTTCATTGATGCGAGCGGAGAGGGAAACTATGAGAAAGGAAAAAATCAAAATATTCTTCGTCCATGTGACATTGATAAAATTGTAGACACTTATAAAAAGCGTGCGGTTATAGATAAATACAGTTTTGATGCGTCCTATGAAATGGTTACGGAAAATGAATTTAATCTCAATATTCCTCGTTATGTTGATACTTTCGAGGAGGAACCGCCTGTGGATATTGATGAAGTCAAAGCGCAAATTGCTGCAACAGAGCAAGAACTTGCAGAAGTACAGGCACGAATGGCAAAAATACTGAAAGAACTTGGTGTGTAAAATGGTTAAAACAAAAAAAGTTCCTATAGGGTGGGAACTGACTCCGTTATCAAAAGTATTAGTTGAACGGACAGAACGAAAAGGTAAAACAGATGTGAAAATTTATTCTGTTGCTGTAAATAAGGGCGTAGTGAACCAAGTGGAGCATTTAGGACGTAGTTACGCAGCAGAAGATACATCAAATTACAATTTGGTTTCGTTTGGTGATATAGTTTATACTAAAAGTCCAACTGGGGATTTTCCATATGGTATTGTAAAACAAAGTCATGTCAAACAAGATGTAGCGGTATCTCCTCTGTATGGAGTTTATAAACCGGGGAATTTTTATCTTGGGTTGTTTTTAGACTATTATTTTCAATCGCATATTAATGCTAATAATTATTTAAAAAAGATTGTAAATAAAGGTGCCAAAAATACGATTTTAGTTAGTAATCAGGTTTTTCTGCATAACTGTATATTATTGCCCAATGATGTAACGGAACAACAAAAAATTGTAGAAATTCTTATGACGCAAGATAAAGTTATTGCATTAAAAGAAAAACTTCTTGAAGCAAAGAAGAAACAAAAAAAGTGGTTAATGCAGAAATTTTTAATGAACCAGAATTGGCAAAAAGTTAAATTAGAGGAGTTGTTTAATAGACTTTTACGTAAAAACGTTGTCGGCAACGGAAATGTTCTAACTATTTCTGCTAATCATGGTTTAATTAGTCAAGAAAGTTACTTTAAAAAAAGCATAGCTAGTAGTGATTTATCTAACTATTTTTTATTGTATAAGGGGGATTTTGCTTATAATAAAAGTTATTCTGAAAATTACCCATACGGGGCTATTAAACGGTTAGATAAATATGAAATGGGAGTTGTTTCTCCACTTTATATATGTTTTACTCCCACATTTAGTAATAAATGCCCTGAATTTTATATGCATTATTTTGAATCGTTATTACTTGATAGGGAAATCAAAGCTATTTCGCAGGAAGGTGCTAGGAATCATGGATTACTAAATATAGCAATTGACGATTTTTTTTTGATGGGAATACCGTTTCCTCCGGTTGAATCGCAACAAAAGATTGCTCAACAATTATCCGTAGCAGATAAAGAGATAGAATTGCTTGCAAAGGATTTAGAGTCGCAAAAAAGTCTTAAGCAATACCTAATGCAGCAATTATTGACGGGAAAAATTCGTGTATAAGGAGGAGAAGCATGTACGAAGCATATTTGGAAAAAGAGTTTCAAAGACAAGCTGTTGAAGTGTTAGTTAAACTCGGTTATACTCTTTTATCAAACGAAGAGTGCAATAAAGAACGCGGTGGTAAATATAACGTTCTACTGAAAGACATTTTACGCACTCGCTTGCGCGAGATGAATACCTTTGAGTATGGCGGAATTATGTATCGCTTTTCTCCCGCAAATATCGAGCGGGCGATTGATGAGTTGGATGCATCACTTTCAGATGGGCTCTTAAAGACGAGTGAGAAAATATATGATGCTCTTCTTCTCGGACGAGATTTGCCCGAAACAGTAGGTAGTGGTGCGGAGAAACGAATATTATCATTTAATTTGCATTTTATAGACTGGCATCATCCTGAAAACAATGTTTACCATGTTGCACGTGAGTATTATGTGTCAAACGAAGCCGGAGATGACGGGTCGCGTCCGGATATAGTTTTATTTGTAAACGGTATCCCGCTTGGAATCATTGAATGTAAAGCACCGGATATAGATGAAGATTTTGCGGTAATCCAACATATTCGTAATCAAAATAAAGAATATAAAGGTTGTATTTCGCAGCTATACAAATTTGCGCAAATTCTTGTTGCTACAAACAAAAATTCTGTTAAGTATGCAACTGTCGGCACAGGTAAAAAATATTGGACAATATGGAAAGAAGAAAACAGGGAATGGCTTAACGAACAGTTAATGCAGTGCGTAGTTGGACGCAAGCCGACAGAGCAGGATAGGGCATTAATTTCTCTTTATCCTCCCGAGCGTTTGTTGAAAATTGCTTGCTACTTTACTCTATATGATGCGAATGTAAAAAAGATTGCTCGGTATCAGCAGTTTTTTGCCGTCGAGCAAATTATTAATACCATAGAGACAAATGATGTTGTTTCAGGGAATAGGCAAAGTGGCGTTGTTTGGCATACGCAAGGAAGCGGTAAATCGTTAACTATGGTTATGCTGGCGAAGTATATTTTAGAAAATATCAAGGGCAGTAAAGTTGTTTTAGTAACAGATCGTACAGAGCTTGATAGACAGATAGAGCAAACATTCAGTCATACTCGATTAAAGCCTGCGAGAGCGACAAGCGGGAAGAATCTAATTGATTTGATTGAAAAGAATAACGTAGAAATCGTTACCGCACTTATAAATAAATTCAATACAGTGGAAAACAGCGGGTTAAAGATATTAAGTCGTGATGTTTTTATATTGGTTGATGAAAGCCATCGCACGCAATACGGTAACCTTGCTGCCAAAATGAGACTTGTGTTCCCGAATGCTTGTTATATCGGCTTTACAGGTACGCCGCTTCTGCGTAAGGAAAAAAGCACAATGGCGAAGTTTGGCAATAAGTTAATTCACCGATACACAATTCGTGACGGTGTAAATGATAAAGCGATTGTGCCATTGATTTATGAAGGAAGATTTGTTGAGCAAAATGTTGATGAAAACAATATTGACAGATGGTTTGCTCAAATTACAAAGCGTCTTTCTGAAAAGCAAACCGAAGATTTAAAGGCGAAGTGGGCACAGTTAAAGCGGATTACAAGTACTGAGGAGAGAATAAGATTTATTTCGCTTGATATCAATACACATTTTTTAGAAGGCTTTAAAAATTCGGGATTTAAGGCAATGCTTGCTTGTACTTATAAACGAGATGCGGTACGTTATTTACAATGTTTCGAGGATATGGGAGATTTAACGACTGCTGTTATTATTTCTCCACCGGATATGCGAGAAGGTTACGAGGAAATTGATGATGAACCGGATGATCTTGTAAGACGTTTTTGGGACAAGATGATAAATCGTTACGGTGATGTTGAGCGATATGAAGAGACAATAAAGAATAAATTTTTGGATGGTGAAATTGATATTTTGATTGTGTGTGGCAAGCTTTTAACAGGGTTTGATGCTCCGCTTACACAAGTTATCTATATTGATAAAGAACTTAAAGAACATGGATTATTACAAGCAATAGCACGGGCCAATAGGCTTTACGAGGGTAAAGATTACGGTTTGATTGTAGATTATCGGGGATTGCTGAAGCCTCTTGATGACGCTATGGAAATGTATAGCGGGGCGGGATTAGAGAATTTTGAAAGTGGAGATATCAAGGGTGCAGTAGTTGATGTTATTAAATGTGTAGGAACGTTGAGGGAAACTTACTCAAGGCTATTAGATGTGTTTGGTAATCTGAGAGACAGCAGAGATTCCGAAGAATTAGAAGTTTTGTTGTCAAATGATAAACTCAGATCCGAATTTTACGATGCATTATCTGCTTTCGGTAAAGCTCTTTCAATGGCATTGAGTTCGGAAAAGGTATTTGAGGCGTTATCAAAAGAAGAAGTGAAAAAATATAAGGACGCGTTCATTTTCTTTTCAAAAATGCGGCGTTCTGTAAAAATACGTTATGCAGATGCAATTGACAATGCTGAATTTGAACCGCAGATGCAAAATTTATTGGATAGATACTTGTCCGTTGTAGGGTTAAAGCAAATAACCAATCCGGTAGATATTTTGAATCGTGACGAATTGGAAAAAGAATTACATGAGTTAGGGTCGTTGAGAGCCAAAGCAGATGCTATTACTTCTACAATGACAAAAAGTATTTCCGATAGGCGTGATGAAAATCCCGCATACTATGATAGCTTTTCCAGGCGAATAAAAATCGTTTTAGATGAATTTATAAATCGAGTAATTACCGAAGCGGAATATCTTTCTAAAATGAAGAGTATCTTGGAGGACTATCGAAAAGGAACATCTACTGTAGTATATCCGGAAAAGATTAAAGGAAATATCCACGCACAAGCATTTTATGGCGTAATATGTGCAATTTTAGACGATGTTATTGATTTGAATGCAAATATTGAAATAGTATCAGATTTAACGCTTGCTATTACTGCTATTGTAGAAAGTAATAACTCTATTGACTGGCAAAATAATACAGATATTCATAATCGAATCGCCCAACAGATAGATGATTTATTTTACGATTATGAACAGAACTATGGCTTTATAATTCCATTAGATGCAATTGATAAAATTATTGAAAATGTTAAAACAGTTGCGCTGAGGAGGTTTAAATGACCATAAATCTTGGCGGAAGAGTTTTAGATTATGAATTGCATCGCAAACCGGTTAAGCATATCAATCTTCGAATAAGACCTGATGGTTCAGTATTCGTATCTGCGAATAATAATATTTCGCAAGAAGAAATTGAAAATTTTATAATCAAAAAATCGGAGATGATTTTTAATGCGATAGAAAGATATTCGGAAATATCCAAATATTCTGCTGAAGATTACAGTTATGTAGCCGGCGAAAGTTTTCGTTATTTAGGAAAAAATTTGCGTCTGAAAGTTAATGTGGGCAAGGGAAAAGTTGACACCGATGGTGTTTATTTATATATGACATTGCATGATATCTCAGATAAAAAAATGAAAATACAACTAATAAGCAATTGGTATGATAAGGAATGTCGTACATTATTTCCTGCGATAATCAGAGATGTATATAACAAATTATTTCAAAAATATGATATAGCTTTGCCGTCACTTATAATCCGAAATATGACCTCTCGTTGGGGTAGTTGCCAAATTAAAAGAAATACTATTACGCTCAATAGGCGGCTGATTGAAACTCCGAGGGAATGTATTGAATATGTAATCGTACATGAATTTACTCATTTTTTACAGCCAAATCATTCACGAAAATTCTACGATTTACTTGCAGTATTTATGCCGGATTGGGAGGAGAGAAAAAACACTCTGGAAGGTTTTATGTTTCAGAGAATTTGATAAAGAGGTGTAGGTTAAGGTGTAAGGGTTTCTTGCCGGCAAAAAGCGAAATAGTTTAACCAAATCTACGAGGGATATTCGATTATGTTGAACACTTGATTTTGAGTTTAAAATTAGCTATAATAATTAGGTAAAGGCGGATAATACAGCCAATCGCAGAAAAATACTTTTATACATATGAAGGTTGGTTAATTTTATCATCGAGGAGAAGGAAAAAGTGAGCGAAATCGGATTAAAAAGTATTTATGATCTGCTTGATAAAAACTACTATATTCCAAGCTATCAACGCGGTTACCGCTGGGGTAAAAGGCAGGTGCAGGATCTGTTAGAGGACCTGTATACGTTTGCAATGGAAGATAAGCCGAAGGAGTCTTTTTACTGCCTTCAACCCGTCGTGGTAAAAAAATGCGATGCCGAAACCGTATCCGGGAACTTCCTGCAGAGCGAATTGGATAACAATATCTGGTATGAAGTCATCGACGGACAACAGCGTTTAACGACTGTTTACCTGTTATTGAAATATCTTATAAACACCGAACGCGTTGATATGAAAGAAGACTACGGTAAAAATTTATTCCGCGTTTCTTATCAAACGCGTGATAACGACGGAAACTGCATCAGCCGACCGGACAATCCGGGCAACGCTTCACCCAATGCGTATTACGTTACGCAAGGCTATAAAAATATTGGCAACTGGTTTACTTCGCTTCCTGAAACAAAGGGAATACAGCAGATAAAGACGGTCAGAGCCGCGTTTTTAGACGTGTTGACCAACACCAAAGGGGGGAGCGGTGCGCACGGCTACGTACAGGTAATCTGGTACGATACCGACGAGGACGACCCGATTAAAACCTTTACGCGTTTGAATATCGGCAAGATACCCCTTAAAAATGCAGAGCTGATTAAGGCGCTTTTTCTGCAAAAAAGAGATAATGACAAAATTTCCGAAGTTCAGCAAATTCAAATTGCCAAAGAGTGGGATCAAATAGAAGCTACTCTGCAAGGCGATCGCATTTGGGCGTTTTTGAATAGGGATATGCCGGAAATGCCTGCGCGTATCGAATATATTTTCGACGTATTATTCAAGGTTGAAGGCGAAAAGAAAAAAAGCGAAATCGCCGAAAAGGAATATAAAGCGTACGGCGCGAATCAAAGGAGTACACGAAGGGAACAGAAGCGGCGGGAAGCAGAAACGCTGCGGCGCGCCGAAGAGAAATTCAAAGAGCGTTACGGAACGGACGAATTTGCTTCGTTCCGCTATTTCAGCGAGTTGTTCGAACGTGCAGACAGGGAAAAGATCGATGAATACTGGAGCAAGGTTCGTGAGTATTACGAAACCTTTCTTGAGTGGTATCATAATCCGTTGTGGTATCATTATATCGGTTTTCTGATTTACTGCGGGAAACCGATTCTCGAAATCTACTATCTCTATCGGGATAAATCCAAGAGGGAGTTCGAAAAGAGCTTGGCGGAGGCAATCAGGGGAACGTTGAATGTCAGATTAAAAGTTTCTGCCGACGACGCTACGGATATAACGACGGACGCGGGCGACCCGGTCGTTTACGACAATAAAACAAAAGAAAAGTTAAGGCAGCTGTTGGTTTTGTATAATATAGAGTACATTATCCAGAAGAACAAGGGCTTGGATGCGGGTTATATGGTATTCCCTTTTGATTTGTTCAAATCGGAAAAATGGGATATCGAGCACGTGGATTCGTATACTACAAATCCGCTTACGAGGGAAGACCAACAGATCGAGTGGCTTACAACGGTTTTGCAGGATTTGCGGGATTTCGGCATCGATTACACCGCGACCGAAAAAATTACAAGTCAGGAAAAAGAGAGCTTGAAAAGGTTCCTCGGGCACGGCGGGGGCGAAGTGAAATTCGAACAGATTACGGCAATCGTATCTAAGCTTGCGGGGGAGTCTGCGGGGGAAGTGAAAAAGGATATGAAAAATACTATCGGCAATCTCACCCTTTTGAACGCAGATATTAACCGCGGGTACGGAAACGCAATTTTTCCTTCGAAAAAGAAAGAAATCATCAAAAAGGATGCGGAGGGGAGGTTCATTCCTCTATGCACCAAAAACGTTTTTTTAAAGAATTTTACGGGCGCGAAGAATACCCCCGTCTCGTGGAGCGAGGAAGATATGGAAGCATATCAAAAAGATATCGTTGCGGTTATAAAGAAGTTTCTGAAAACGGACCGGCAGGGAGAAGAGGAGTAATGGCGCAAAAGTACAGCTTTCGGCAATTTTTGACCGAACCCGTAAAATTGATAAGCAACGACGGAACCGACCTGGAGATTAAGATAGATAAAATTTCCATTCCCATGATACAGCGCGATTACGCGCAGGGCAGAAAGCTCCGTACTGGTAAGAAAGACAGTGCGAAATTGAATCCTGCGGGGAAGAAATTTATAAATGAAATATTTGCCGTTCTTTCGTCGGATTCGGAAGACGGGCGTCTTGAATTGGATTTTATCTACGGTTCTATCACGCGGGAAAAAGGCGCCGGCTCTGCCGCAAAATATGTGTTCAGCCCTCTCGACGGTCAGCAGAGATTAACCACCTTGTTTCTGCTGTACTGGTTTATAGGAGGGGCGGAGCTTCCTCCGGAGAAAAGGGGGAAGCTTTCGGAAATTCTTCGGAATTTCGTCTACCTGACAAGGAGAAGCTCCACCGATTTTTGTCAACAGCTTGTCAACGAGCTTAACCGCAATAACCTGAATTATTTGCCCGTAACGGAAGCCGTTTTAAATGACGGCGTCGGAATAGAGTCCGCTGACGATATCGTCGCGCAAATCAAGGACCTTCACTGGTTTCACGACGCTTACAAACTGGATCCGACCATCGTGTCGATGCTGAATATGCTCGGTGAAATACAGGCGCTGTATCTCGAAAGGGGTTGTAAAAACGTTTTCGGCAAGCTGGAAAGATTTAAGTTTTACGTTTTGCCGCTCAGTAATTTTAACCTAACGGAAGATTTATACGTAAAAATGAACGCGCGCGGTAAGCAACTGACCGAATTTGAAAATTTCAAGGCGGACCTCCAGGATTGGATGAAAAAGCACGCCCGGGAGCTGAACCTCGGAAAACAACGTTATGCGGGCAGAGATTTGCCGTACGATATATTCTTCATCGGCAAAATAGACAACGAGTGGTCTCAGATCTTCTGGAATATTGTAAAGGACTCCGAAAACAAAAATTTCGATCCGCATTTTTTGAGTTTTTTCTATAAATATTTGCTTAACGAATACGTTCTTCGATATCGGGGCAATAACCGCGATATTGACAAACAGGAAGATTTTGCGGGGCTGTCGCAGAAAGGCGGGTATACCGGATTTTCGCTGTTTGAAAAGTGTCTTACCAAAGAGACGGTTGAAAATCTCGTGGTTTTGCTAAATAAGCTGTGCGGGTATTTCGACGAAATAACCGAGGGGTGTCAGCCCGTTTGGTTCAAGTACGGTGAAAGGTTCGATTTTCTTACGAGAGATTTGGAGTTGAAGGACCGTGCGGTATTTTGCGCCGCCGTTCTGTATCTTGTTAAAAAGGATTTCGATAGGCAGGCATTCTCGCAGTGGATGCGCGTCGTGTGGAATATTGCGGAAAATTCGGATATTGACAGCTGGGCTGTTGCCGCAGGCGTTATGCAAACGTTTTTTAAGTTATCCAATTATTCGGACGATATATATAAAGCTCTTGCAGACGATACGTTAACTGCCGGACTGCAATCCGTCGCAGTCGCCGAGGAAAGGCAAAAGGCGGGGCTTATTTTAAGGGATCCGGCTTGGCTGCCTCTTTTCCGCAGGGCGGAAGCCCACCCTTTCTTTAAGGGCAGCGTCAGCTTTTTGATTCCCGACGACGAAAGCGTTAAAGGCTTCGAACACAATATCGAAACGGCGGAAGCAATCTTCGATTCCAACGGCATTGCGCCTAAGTACCGTGATGACGGACATATTTTTCTCCGTGCGTTAATCAGTCGCTATCAGGCGTTGTCCGATATCAAATATCACATTGCGGATACGGACGAAAAGGAGCACGGATTAAAGAAAATGCTCTCTTCCGATAACGTAGTCCGCTTAGCGGTTCGGGAATGGTTCAGTCTTCCCGAAGAAAGCGATATAATGGCTAAACTTAAAGAGGAAGTCGCAAAAGATTCTCCGATTCCGGTAATCGATAACGATTTTGATAAAAAGTTGCACGAGGCGTTATATAAACGTACGGATTTAATAAACTGGATGCAGGAAAATAACGCCACAAGATACAAGGATAACTATATTTCAAGACCTAACAGCTTTTACGACTGGATTTTCGTATGGGGATACAGGAACGAAATTATCTGCGAATTGTTGAACAGAGGCTGGCAATGCAAAAACCGGTGCCGTATCGGACAGGGAAATAATCCCGCGGATATCCCGTATTTTTGGTCTTCCTCCTGGCGGGAGATAGCAGTGGATAAAACGGAAGACATTAACGGTATAACCGTAAATCTGATTTGCATGTTGGGAAGCGACAGCATCACGTTGCAAGCGGGAGATAGTTCGTTTGCTTATCCCGATTACAATAAAGAAGTCACGGACGAATCGAAGGTGGTTCCGTTCGTTGATAAAATATTGTTACCTGTTGAACAAATGAAAAATCCCCGAACTTAAATCAAAAAAGAAAGCCGCATAGAGAAATAGGATTGGGATGGGAATTAGAAGTGGTGTTTATTGATGTAAACGGTTTCTTATAATAAAAAGTGGGAGACCCCCGAATACACACTCGTACAGGCGAATATTAAGAACCCGAGAAAGAAATAATTTGATATAAAGCAGACCGCGCCGAAGGGCTTTAAGCACTTCGGCGCGGTTATTTTAATATTCGGTTAAACCTAATAAGTAATCGGCGGACACGTCAAACAGTTTGCAAATATTAAATAATTGTTTGCAGGTGCTGTTGTATATGCCTTTTTCTTTTTTAGAATATGCCGATTGAAAAATGCTGAGTTTTTCGGCAACTTCACGCTGTGTTAAGCCATTTTGCAGACGAAGTTGTTTCAGACGCGCTCCGAAGAATTTTAACGTTGATTTTTGCTTGATATCGTTTTCATATTTACACAATAAAATATAAAGATTTTTTTATGTAAAAATATACGTTAAGTGTATCAGATTTTTTTATTTTATAGCGCAATTTGTAAGTTGCCGCGCGCTTTTATAAAATTTTTGCATATTCTATTTACAGTTTTTCTAAAAAAGGTTATAATTAACGCATAACCTTAAATGTACGGCAAAAACGGAGCGGTAAACCCAAAGGTGAAATTTTTTAAAGCGCTATTAAAAAAACTTAAAGACCCTACGGCGGCGGTTGCGACGGTTTCAGCAATATTGTTGCTTGTTGCAGTCGGCGGGGTTTTTGCGTGCATTTTTTTAGAGGCTCCGCACGCCGTTGCTTACGTTTTTTACGGCGTTTCCGCGCTGTTTTTGGGGTATTTCATTTACGTTGCGGTTTACGGCTGGCTTAAAGTCCGTCCGCGCTTTTACGGGTGGGCGGAAAAACACCGTTTCGCACGCAAATTTGTGGGCGATTTGACTTTCCGCACAATGATTTTTGCCGCGGTAGGAATGTTTATAAACGTCGGCTATGCAACGTTCAACGCGGTTTACGGAATTATCATAGCGTCGCATTACGGACTTATTGCCACAAGCATATGGTACTGCGCCGTTGCAATCTATTATATAATTTTAAGCGTAACGCGCGCCGTAATTATTGCCCGTACGCGCAACGTAAACGTAAGCGAAAAGCTTACGCCTTTACAGCAGAACGCCCAAAAAATCAAAATTTACCGCGCCACGGGCACGCTGTTATTGATTTTAACCGTTGCGCTTATTGCAATTTTATGGACTATGGTTCAGTATCCCAGTATGGGCTTCCGCTTTGAAGGACTGCTTATTTTCGTGGCGGCGGCTTTCACTTGCTATAAAACCGCTTTTGCCGTTCACAACCTTATAAGGGTGCGCGGAATTACCGATTATGCGGTGCGCGCGGTGCGCAATATCAATTTTACCGACGCGCTTGTATCGGTGCTTGCACTGCAAACCGCCCTTCTTGCCGCGTATTCTGACGGAGTTGATTTCACTTGGCTTACCGCGCTTGTCGGTACGGCGGTTTGCGTGGTTTCCGCATATATGGGCGTATATATGATAGTTAACGGCTTTAAAAAATTCAGACGTCAAAAAGAAACCTCCGCCGAACCGCCTGCCGTTACGGAAGAAACCGTTACCGACGCATCCTTTGAGCAATAACTAAGCTAATATAAGCCCCCTGCCGCGTTTATTTCGCGGCAGGGGGCTATTTTAATTGACTTTTCAGTTATCTGTTTTAAACAGTACGGTGTTAGTTGCGCCCAGCAGTATATGCGCCGCCGAAGCCGTATTTTTTATCTGTTCTATGCTTAACGGAGTTGAAGTCTGCCAACCGTCCGCAGTCAGGTTCCAGTAAAATATATCAAGAAAAACCGCGCTTTCAAGCGATGTGCAGTTATCAAACGCGGCTTTACGGATTTCTTTAACGCCCTTGCCGATAACTATTGTTTTAAGCCCCGTGCAGTTTATAAAAGTTTCTTCTTTAATGATTTCAAGTCCGTTTCCCACAATGACAGACTTTAATGAAATGCAGTTTTTAAATGCAAATTCGCCCAAATCTTCAACGCTGTCGGGAATATTAACGCTTGTCAGCGCGGAAAAGCTGAACGCTTTACTTCCGATAGCTGTAAGATTCTGCGGTAGATTTATTTCGGTTACGCCCGAATACGAAAACGCCGCCGTGCCGATTTCACGCAAGGTGGAGGGCAGTTCAACGCTGATAAGTTTTGTGCAGTTGAAAAACGCGGAATTGCCTATTTTTTGCACGTTTTCGGAAATTATAATTCCGTGAAGTTCGTTTTCCGTAAAATCGTTGGAGAATGAAGATTTCGCAATTTCGGTAACGGGCAAACCGTTGTGAAGCGGCGGAACAACCACCTCGCTGTCCTTGCCGACATAGTCTGTAATTATATAACCGTCGCCGTTTTCGTTGAGCTTCCATTCAAAATTTTCGTCCGCAGTGGCAGGGAGGGCGGAGTATTCGGCTTGCGCAAACATATCCGCGCCGAAAGTAAGTTCGCCGTAGCGCCATTCGCCCGTATAGCCCGTTTTGTGCGGAACGGCGGGTTCGTCTATCGCCGTGTTTTCAACGGTGTAGGTGCGCAAAACGTTTTCACCGCCGACAGGGAAATAAATTTTATAGTAAATAAGCGAATAAACCGCGTTGACGGTAACGGGCGCGCCGTAAGTCAGTTCAAAATCTTCCCAAACCGCCGTGTAACCTTTCTTTTGCGCAATTTCGGGAGCGGTGACTTCGCTGTCAAAAACGGTATACGTTTTTACAACCGACGCCTCGTCCGTATTAAACTTTACGGTATATTCGATAAGCGAGTATTCTGCGGTTACGGTAATTTTTCCGCCCGCGCTCAAATCGTAAGTCCGCCATTTTCCGCTGTAACCGTGCTTTGCGGGAACGGCAGGCTCTTTAACGGAAGTATCTCCCAAAGAGTAGGGTACGGCAAATTCAAAGTTTTCCGCAACGAAAATTACTATATTTTCGACAGCCTCGGGCGGGGGTGCAACAGGCGGAATTTCGGGCTGAGGCTCGGTCGGTTCGGTCGGAGCGGAGGGATTATTATCTGTACCGCTGTCTGAGCCGGAATTTCCCGAGCCGTTAGCGCCGTTCTGCGTGGGCATATTGCTGTCTATGGGAAGCTTTTCTATAAGCGTACCGGAAGAGCTTCCGCACCCTGCGGCAACCGCCGCAACGCATACGGAAAGAAGTAATAAAACAACAAATAACCGAAGTTTTTTCATTGATAAAATACCTTTGACGGAATTTGTCGAAATTTGTCGAAAACCGTCTTTTCTATTCTATCAAATCCGCATTTAAAAAGTTATGCGCTTAGTGTTATGTAAAAAATATTGCTTTTTGTTGGTTTTTATGATAAAACTATATTTTTCTGCAAAATGAACAAAGCAGACGTGACTTAAAACCGCGTTTTCTTAGCGTATGTATTACGCCGGCGCAGCATAGCAAAGCTTTGCTAAAACTATCGTATGCATAAATACGGTTAAAAATATATAAAGTAAAATGCTCCCGGATAAAATTTCCGAGAGCATTTATTTCGCTTTAATTAATAACCGCGTCCGTTAACGGACAAATTTTTTATCCTTCGTAAATTATCGTCGCGGATACATTGGTATGCCACCACTTACCCCATACGGCGTCGGCTTCCTCCTGCGAGGCAAAGCCTTTTATTACCACGGTCTGTGCGGAAGTTAAACCGAAAAGGGCAGAGCTGTTCATTTCTTCCACGCTTGCGGGAATTACTATCCTTGCGTCCGTGCATGCATAAAACGCATAGCTTGCGATTATTTTTGCCGTATCGGGAACGGTTCCTCCGCTAAGCACAACAAGCACCTTTTGCGTGGCTATTTCTATAAGACAGCCGTTTTGCATTATGTAAGAGGGGTTGCCTTCCGCAACCGTAAGCGAAGTAAGTTTTTTGTTTTCAAACGCGCCATAACCTATTTCCGTCACGGTTTTGGGAATTACAAACGATTTAAGCTGAGTAAATGAAAAGGCGAAGTTGCCTATGCTTTCAAGGGAGGAAGCGGTTGGGTCAATCAAAATCAGACCGCCCATTCTTTCGCCGAAGGTTACGGAAGTCAACGCAGAGCAATTGTCAAACGCGGAGCTTCCGATTGCACGCAAGCCCAAAGGAAGCATAATACTTGCCAGCGAGGTGCAGTTATCAAATGCGTGTTCGCCTATCGCTTCAAGCTTGCTTTCGCCTTCGAACGTTACCGTTTTAAGCGAAGCGCAGCCTCTGAACGCGTAGGCGCCTATGCCCGTCACGTTAGCGGGTAGGGTAATGCTTTCAAAATTTCTGTTTTCGAATGCGTAATTGCCTATAAACGTAACGTAATCGGGAATAACCGCGTAATCCGCGCCCGCAATCAGCTTGTTCGTTTCTCTTTCGATAATGCAGTTGTTGTCCTTGAAGTATACGGGGTTATCCGCGTCAATAGTCATAGCCGCAATAGTTGCCGCCGAGAACGCCGTTGGCGAGATAGAGGTAACGCTTGCGGGAATATTGCAAACGGTAAGGTTGTTGCAGTTGTCAAAAGCGTAACCGCTTATTATTTGCATATTGTTGCCGAAAACCACCTCTTTAAGCGAAGTGCAGTCTCTGAATGCGTGGCCTTGTATCGCAGTTAAATTTTCGGGTAAAACTACTCTTTCAAGACTTGTGCAGCCGCCGAATATCGTGTACATATTTAAACCGATAACGGTAAGCTTGCCGTTTTCAAAGGTAAGCTCTGTCAGGTTTTTGCAACCTGAAAACGCAGAATGACCGATACTTTCGATATTTGCGTGGATGCTTACGCTTTCAATGCCGGAACCGATAAACGCGCTGTTTGCAATTTTTGTTACCGAGCTCGGGATAACTGCGTTTTTTGTTCCCAAAGACAAGGTGTTTGTAGCGCGCTCTATAAGACAGCCGCTTTCAACCCTGTAAACGGGGTTGCCTTCCGCAACGGTAATGCTTTCAAGCGCGGGGCAGTTGCGCGCAATGCTGATAAATCTTCCGTCGCGCGTTTTGCCGATAGAAACTGCGGTAGAGGGGAAGGAAATACTTTTCAGCTTAGGGCAGTATGCAAAAGTATGGGGGTCGAATGAAGTAACGCCCTCGGAAAAATCCACGCTTTCCAGATTGTTGCAGCGGTTGAACGCCAGAGAGCCAACTGATTTAATGTTATTTCCAAGGAATACTACGCGCTCAATATTGTTGCAAGAGGAAAAAGCGTTATTGCGGATTTCAGTTACGGGCAAGCCTTTGTATGTATCGGGAATATATACCGTTCCTTTAAGCAAATCACGGAGAATGCCGTGTACGCTGTATTCAGTGCCGTCGCTGTTAAGTGAAAATCTCAAACCGTCGCTGCCCAAAGCGGAAGACGCGCGCGTTTCCGTATGCGAAGCGTCGCGTATGCACACGCGTACGTCCTCGCCCGATTGACTTTCGGTGGCGGGTACCGATACAACCCAGTCGCCGAATTTGTGTCCGCGCGCCGTTAGTATATGCGTTTTAATATGCGTTGCGTCGTTGGCGCATACGCTTGTTTCTGCGCCGTCCTCCGTGCATGTAGCCGCCTTTGTGGTTGCGTAAGCGCTCCATTCGTGTCCGTAAGGCTCAACGGCGCGCACTTGGGTATGATTGTTGCAGTTGCGGCAATACCGCGTTTCAACGCCCGCAACCATGCAGGTGGGCGAAAGGGTTATTACCCAGTCGCCGAAATCGTGCCCCAGCTTGGCAACGCTTCTCAATTCTGTATGATTTTCATCGCGCAGGCAAACTCTCGTCTGCGAGCCCTCGTTTTCGCAGTCCGCTTCCAAAGCGGTTTCCCACGCGCCCCAGCTGTGACCGAGCGCGGGAATAGCGCGCTTATCCGAGTTTTCGCAAGTGTTGCAGGTGCGCGTTTCAACGCCCGCAAGCAAACAGGTTGCTTCGGTCTGGGTTTCCCAACCGTTCCAGTCGTGCCCCGTTGCGGGAACAACCCGCGTTTGCTTTACGTTCGGGTCGGAAAGAGAGGTTCTTATTTCCACGCCCGCTTCATCGCAGGTGGGGGAGGTAACCGTTATCCATTCGCCGAAGTCGGCGTCTTCGTTTTTGGCGCAGCCCGCAAAAGCAAGCGGTACGGCGCACAGCGCGACCGCCGCGCACAATGCTATTAAAATACTTTTTTTCTTCATATTCGTTACCCTCCGAATATAATTTTACAATTATATTATAATGTAAATGTAAAAATTTGTCAACAGTTAATTGTTTAACGTTATATATCGGCGGTTTTTGGTTAAAAAAGCCGTTTGCGCCGATAAATCCGCGCACGGCGGAAACAAATTATTTTTTGCTTACGTAGTAAGTGGTTTTGTCTGCGGAAAGCTTGGTTTCGTAGTTCATTTTTTTAAGCAGGTCAATCATTTTTCTGCAACCGAAGTTTCTGCAATCGAAGTCGGTAAACTGTTTCTGCAAAAGCGTGCCTACTGTGCTTGCAAGCAGCCAGCCGTCGGGGTTTGCGTTTTCTTCAATCATATTGTCGATTGCTGTTTTAATGTCTTTAAGCGCGGTCTGCGTGGACTTTTCCGCTTCGGCGGCAACGGTCTTTTTAGCGCCCTTTCTGGGCTTTTCCGCGGTTAAATCCGCGCTGATTAAATCAACGTATTTAAACATACTGCACGCGGCGACAAAGGGCTTGGGGGTTTGCTTTTTGCCCATTCCTATAACGGTCATACCCGCCTCGCGCAAGCGCGCCGCAAGCTTTGTAAAGTCGCTGTCGGACGAAACAAGGCAAAAACCGTCTACTTTGCCCGTGTAAAGTATATCCATAGCGTCTATTATCATTGCCGAGTCGGTCGCGTTTTTGCCTGTGGTGTAAGCGTACTGCTGCATTGGGTTAAGCGAATATTCAAGTAAAATCTGCTTCCAGCAGTTTAAATTGGTGCTGGTCCAGTCGCCGTAAACGCGCTTGAAAGTAATTGTGCCTTCCTTAGTTACTTCGTCAATAATCGTCTTTATGTACTGCGGACTTGTGTTGTCTCCGTCGATGAGTATGGCAAATTTTTTATCTTCCATATAATCCCCCGAATTTCTATAATATAATATATTATACAATAATTTAACGCGTTTTACAAGCGCGGCGGACGTAAGATGCAGTAAAATTTCATATATTTTCACGTTCAAAAAGTTGCAAAAAAAATTTTAGTATGTATAATGGTTGAAAACGAGGAGCTCCTCGTTTTTCTGTGCGCCGCACAGAAAAAACACCTTAACAGGTATAAAATTAGTTTGGAGGTTTTATGAATTCAAATGCAAAACGCGCCGGAGCGCTTCTTGCAATCGGTGCATATGCAATTACTGCGTTTGCAGGCATGGGGCTTGTTTTCAAAGGCAGAACGGCCAACGCGGCAAGCAACGAGGGTTTAAATTATTTTTACAGCGGTCTGCAATACAACGCAAGGGCGCAAAGGTTTTATAAGGCTTTTGAAGATCTTGCATCGGACGGCGCTTTTAAAAACGGCAACGTTGACTACAATCTTATAAGCAAAAAGACGGTTGTGTCCGGCGACGTTAAAGGTTATGTTGAAGACGGTATTTCGACAATCCCCGTAGCTTTCGGCGCGGGACGCGACGCATATTTAATGGATAATCCCGACTTATTTTACTGGGACGTTTTCTCGGTATCGTTAAGCGCGGGCACGCAGAGCGGAAATTATGTGGCGTTCCTCGATACCAGCCGTACCGACGACCCGTACACGGGACACATTAACACCGTTGAAGAAATAGACAAGGCGATTAAGGAATACGAAGCAAAGCTTAAAATCGTTGTAGACGGTGCAAAAGCTGCCGGCAAAGACGTAAAAACGCAGATAGAGTACGTTAACAAATACATAAGCGATAACGTGGAATACGATTTTTGCACCACTCCCGACGGGTATCTGCCCGAAGCCGATTATGTGGATACCGCATACGGCGCGCTTGTAAACGGAAAGGCAATCTGCGGAGGATATGCAAAAGCGTTCAAAGCCGTTCTTGACAGGCTTAACATACCTTGCGTTTGTATACAGGGTTATAGCTGTTCTTCGGCTTCTTCCTCATACGTTGCGCATATGTGGAACGCGGTGAAACTTGAAGGACAGTGGTATGCGGTAGACCCCACTTGGAATGATACCGCAGGCAAAAACGACTGGCTGTTCTTGGGACAGAAGGATTTATCCGAAGACCATGTTGAGGACCCGGTAATTTCGTCCTCCGGTTACGAGCTTAGATATCCCGCGTTAAAGCCTTACAATTACGGCAACGATACCGACGACAACGGTATGAACATCAAAGGCGATTACATCGATAATCCCGACGGTAACGGTCAGCTGTGCAAGCTTACGGTAGTATACGACGGTAAGGGCGCTAAAAAACTTGAAGAGCAGGGTAAATATCTTGCAGCGCGTTTGGGCGACAGGCAGGAAGACGGCTCTATGGTTTGGGGTGTGTGGTGCAACTTTGTCAAAATGGCAGATTTTATGTTCCCCGGCGCGTTCAAATACGATGATAAAGCAAGCTACGTTTATATGTACGCGAATATTGATTATATTCAGTTCGCGCTTATCGACTATGCTCCGGACGAATCAGACGGTGCAACTTATCCCGATAAACCCGAATTCGGCGACCTTGCGGGCACACCCTGCAATTATATTTACAAAAACGAAAATCTTACGGAAGGACATATAAGCCAGCCCAGCACGCCCTATCAGAACGAGGGTTACGGCAGTTATATTCCCGCGCCCTCCGCAAACGCAACCCCCTCGAACACGGGTAAAATGAAGGTGGACGCAACGTATGAGATGACATTCGTTTACTCCGATACGCTTGTGCCTGCCGAGGGCAAAACCGCCGCGGACGTAGGACTTAACATAGAAACCGCGCGCGGTAACGATACCATAAACGACAGCGTTGAAATAACTAACTTCAAGTGGGACGGTAACAAAACCATATCGTTTACGTTCAAGCCCAGCAGAATGTTTATACACAACGGAATCACTTACTATTTTACGCCGACTAACCTTGTCGGTAAAAAGAGCAACAAAATTCCCAACCCCGTAACTTACTATTTTTCGGGTAAAAACGTAGTGTGCAGCAAAATATTTAACGACGGCAGACTTTATATAAACGCTTATGGTTCGCCCAACATTCTGGACACTTCCGACCTCGCCGTTAACGATTTTAAAGACGAAAACGGCAACTATTACGCAAAAAACCAAAGAAGTCAGCTTATTCTCGTAGCCGACAAGGCGGGCAACAAAAAGACCGGGCAAATGCTTGATATGCTCGAAACAAACGAAGGAATTGAAAAGGATGACGTTATTACCACGGCAAGCTATGAAATAAGCTTGCAGATTTGCGGCGTAGTGCAGAAAATACCCAACGGCAGTTACGTGCAGGTTGCGTTCGGCTTCCCCGAAGGTTTCAGTCCCGACGACGAGGGAACTACCTTCAAAATTTACCACTACACGCACGACGATAAGGGCAATATAACGGGCGTTGAGGAAATTCCCGTAATCGTCACAAAATACGGACTTATTGCAAAGGTTCAAAGCTTCAGCCCCTTCACGGTTGTGCAGGTCAAAAAGGACGCGGTAACCGATAACGGCGCTAAAAACGTTTACGCAAGCGTTTCCGGCAACGGCGGTACAATTACAGCCGAGGACGGAACAAGCGGTATACGCGAGGTTACAGGCGACAGTATAACCTATACGATTACGGCGGAAGCAGGCTACCGTATCGACAGAATTATGCTCAACGGCAAAGCCGTAAGCAAGGAAAGATACGCAAACGGTACTATTACGCTTACAAAGGAAGAGCTTGAAGCGGGCAACACGCTCGAAGCTTCGTTTGTAACGGAAAGCTCCGCGGCTAATTACGAGCAGAAGGGCGTTGAAATCAAGCGTCCCGACACCATAGTTTTAACCTCGGCGGAAGTTAACGAAAGCTTTCAGGGCGGAAACTCCAAGGGTGCAAACGCGGCGGTAATTTTGGTTGCGTGCGTGGCGGCTGTTTCGGTTATCGCAGTAAGCGTTACCGCGATTGTTGTAGTGCTTAAAAGAAAGCGCGCGCAGGGTTAATTGCGGTCAGCATAATTAAAAACAAAAACGGGCAGGGCTTTTACGGCTCTGCCTTATTTTGTGCCTTTCAACGGTTGACACGGCGTTAAGCCGTTTGATATAATCAAAACGTAAAACTTAACAGCTTTCCTTAAAGGGGAGTAGAAAGCGTTTGATAAACGTGCGCTAACCGTCAATACAGCGGGCTTTAAGTCCGCTCGGTAACGCTTAAATTTCGAGACTTTTACTGAATTTTTATGGGTTCGGTAGGGGTCTTTTTTGTTTTTTTCGGGCTTTAAAATCGTTAAAAACCGTTAATATTTATAACGGCGGTAAAAATAAAGGAGAACACAAATGGACACGGTTGCAATAATCACATCGGTGCTGACGCTTATAGCCGGCGTAGGAATTTTCCTTATAGCCTGCTCGATGATGAGTTCCAATCTGGAAGCGCTGGGCAGTAAACGGCTTAAATCGCTGTTTTCCAAGGCTTCCAAAAGCAAGCTTCTCGGCGTGGGTGTGGGCGCGGCGACTACGGCGGTAATACAAAGTTCCAGCGCTACTTCCGTTATGGTTATCGGCTTTGTAAACGCGGGAATAATGTCGCTTACGCAAGCCGCAACGGTTATTTTCGGCGCGAATATCGGCACTACCATAACGGGGCAGATTGTAGCGCTTGGCTTGTTCGGCGGAAATTCCGTATCAACGTCGGTGATTTTTGCCGCGTTTGCGGGGGTGGGCGCGTTTATCCTCGCATTTTCCAAAAAAGATAAGCTTACAAAAATAGGCGGAATAACCGCGGGCTTCGGTATGCTTTTCGTCGGGCTTTCCATGATGAGCGGGGCTATGTCCTACTTTTCCGAGCTTGAAGAGGTGAAAAGCTTTCTCGCCCTGTTCAGAAATCCGTTTTTGCTTGTGCTTATCGGCGCGGTGTTTACGGCGGTTGTGCAGAGCTCGTCGGTTATGACCTCTATGGCTATAACAATGGTCGTAACGGGGCTTATTTCCCTCAATCAGGGCGTTTATATAACTATGGGTTCTAACATCGGCACTTGCGTCACCGCGCTTATAGCGGGGCTTACAAGCACCAAAAACGCAAAACGCACGGCGCTTATTCACCTTATATTCAACGTAAGCGGTGTTGCCGTGTTTATGCTTATCGGTCTGTTTATGGGCTTTGGCGGAGTAGACTACGGATATATTTTCGGAAAAATGTTCCCCAACGCTCCGCAGATACAGCTTTCGATGTTCCATACCGTGTTCAATCTTGTTACGGTAATAATAGTTCTGCCGCTCACAAATCTGCTTGTAAAGCTTGTTATAAAAATCGTTCCCGACAAAAAGGAAAAACAGACCGCCCCCGACGGGCCGAGTTTCAGTTTTATAGAGGAGCATATGCTGCGCACGCCTCCGTTAGCGGTTTTGCAGATTAAAAACGAAATTATAAAGATGGCGGAAACGGCTTTGAACAACTTCAAAACCTCGTGCGAAATTATCTGTACGCTCGATTACGGCGAAATAGAAGCCTTCCGCCAACGCGAAAACCAGCTTAATTTTTTAAACAAAGAGCTTGTGCGGTTTATAGTAAGACTGCTGAAAGAGGACTTGAATGAAAAGGACAGAATTTACCTTACCACCGCGATACGTTCGATAACCGATTTGGAGCGCGTGGGCGACTACGCCGAAAATATAGTTGAGTACGCCGACAAGCTTAAAGAGGTAAACGGAAGCTTTTCGCAGAAAGCGGCAGAGGAAATAAACGAGGTAAAAGAGCTTATTGAAAAGCTGTACGCCGAGGTTATCGAAGCTTACAAAAACGGCGATAAAAAGGCGCTGGACAAAGCTTACGCCGTTGAAGAAAGGGTTGACAAGGTTACCGAGCAGATGATGCAAAACCATATAGAACGGCTTAGCGCGGGCGAATGCACGGCGGACGTGGGCGCGCAGTATCTTTCGTTCTCGGCAAATGCGGAAAGAATTGCCGACCACTATATCAACGTTGCGCGGACGGTAAAAGCCTATTTATAAAATAAATGAGTTTAAGTAAACAGCGGTAAGCCACAACGCTTGACTTACCGCTGTTTTTAGTTATAATTAAATTTTGAAATTAAATTCAATTTTTAAGGAAAACGGGTTTATGACAGACTTTGAAACCGCCTCAAAAAGCTTTTTAATAAGCGGAAAAAACTACTCTTATGCAATGTACGTAAACAAATCGGGATACCTGCAACACCTGTATTACGGCAAAAGGATTGACAAAACGGACGTTCCGTTTTTGATTTCCGCGCACGGTGAAAACTGCGCGCCCGATTTGAGCGATTTTAACGCGGATATGCTTACAGACGCTATGCCTGCGGAGGCTGGCAGCTTCGGCAAAGGCGATTTCCGCTCTGCAACGGTTATCGTAAGGCGCAACGACGGTTCGGCTATGAGCTCGTTTAAATATCTTTGCCATAAAACCGTAAAGGGCGCAGTAAAGCTTGCAGGTCAGCCGTGCGTAAGAAAGGCGGACGCAACGCTTATAATAACTCTTAAAGACGATTGCTCGGATACGCAAATCGATTTATGCTATACGGCGTCGGAAAATTCCGACGTGCTTGTGCGTAATACGGTTATTCGCAACTGCGGAAAGGACGCGGCGGAAATAGTTAAAGCATATTCGTTCTGCGTTCAGCTGCCCGATACCTGCGGAACGTATTCCGCGCTCAGGCTTGCGGGCGCGTGGGCAAGCGAAAGAAAACCCGTCACCACCCCGCTTGCGGAGGGCGAGCTTAAAATTCAGTCGGCGCACGGCTATTCCTCGCATGCAATGAATCCGTTTTTGGCGGTGCTTGCCGAGGACTGCGGTGAAAATAACGGCGAGTGCTACGGTTTTAACCTGTTGTACAGCGGTTCGTTTGCAATAACGGCGGAAGTTTCTTCAAACAAAAGCGTGCGCGTGCAGGGCGGTATAAACGATTATATGTTCGGCTGGAAATTAAACGGCGGCGAAAGCTTTGTCACCCCTCAGGCGGCTGTTTGCTACTCGGCGGAAGGCTTGGGCGGTATGTCAAGGGCGTATGCGGACTTTTTCCGCGGGTATATTATCAATCCCGATTACGTTTACAAGCGCAGACCGATTGTTGTGAACAACTGGGAGGCGACTTACTTCGACTTCGATAACGAAAAGCTGTTTAAAATTATTGACGAAGCCCCTAAGCTGGGTATAGATACATTCGTTTTGGACGACGGCTGGTTCGGCAAAAGGGACGACGATAAATCGGGGCTGGGCGACTGGTTCGTAAACGAAAATAAGCTGAAAGGCGGGTTAAAAACGGTTATTGACCGCTGTAAGAAAAACGGCTTGAAATTCGGGCTGTGGTTCGAGCCGGAAATGGTTTGTGAGGACAGCGACTTATTCCGCGCCCATCCCGACTGGGCTGTAAAAAAAGAGGGCGTAACGCCCAGCCGTTCGCGCAACCAGCTTGTTCTGGATTTGACGCGCGGCGAGGTGGTGGATTACCTCTTTAACGCGGTAAGCAAAATTTTGAAAGAAAACGAAATTTCCTACGTCAAGTGGGATAAAAACAGAGATATAACCGAAAACTTTACTGCAAACCTGCCCGCCGAAAGACAGGGCGAGTTTGCGCACCGCTATACGCTCGGCTTTTACGATTTGGCGGAACGGCTTACAAGCGGCTTTCCGAATGTGTTTTTCGAAGGCTGCGCGGGCGGCGGCGGAAGGTTCGACGGCGGGGCAATGTATTATTTCCCCCAGACGTGGACGAGCGACGATACCGACGGACTTGAACGCACCAAAATACAGTGGGGAACTTCCTTTTGCTATCCCGTAAGCAGTATGAGCTGTCACGTTTCTGCTTGCCCCAACCACCAGACGCAGAGGATAACTCCGTTCGATACCCGCGGTGCGATAGCTTCGCTCGGCGCAACCGGTTACGAGCTGGATTTGTCAAAACTGAGCGGTGAGGAAAAGCTTAAAGTAAAAGCGCAGATAGAAAATTATAAAAAAACCGACGGTTTGGTATTGCGCGGGGACTTGTACCGTTTGTGCAACCCGTTCACGTCAAACTATTTCTGCGAGATGCTTGTGGCAAAGGATAAAAGCGAGGCTTACGTTGTGGGCGAACGCTTCCGCGGAGACCCTTGCGACCATGACAGAGTTTTAAAGCTGGAAGGGCTTGATTCAAATAAAGTTTATAAAATAGTCGAGCTTGGTTTGACTGCAAGCGGAAAAGCGCTTAAAGGCGCGGGGGTTATGTTCCCCAGACTTCCCGATTGCGGCGCGTGGATTTGGCACATTGAGGAAGTAAAATGAAGCTGAAATATCTTGGGACAGCGGCTTACGAGGGCGTTCCTTCGCTGTTTTGCAATTGCAGGGTGTGCAGGCTTTCGCAAAAGCTGGGCGGAAGAAATATCCGTTCGCGCAGTCAGGCGCTTGTTAACGGCGAGCTGTTGCTTGACTTTAACGCGGATACAGTGCGCCATTATCAGCAATACGGCTTTGACTGGGAGAATATCTGCGGGTGCTTAATCACTCATTCGCACTGCGACCATTTGTACCCCGAAGATATAGAAATAGCCGCGCCGTGGTACACTCACGAGCACCGTACAATCAATTTTTACGCGGCGGAAAGCGGTTACGAAAAAATCAAAGCCGTTGCCGGAAAAATAGAAAGCGGGGTAAGTGCAACGCTTATTTGCGCGGGGAAACGCTTCAAAGCCGGTAAATATTCCGTTTTGCCGCTGCCAGCAAACCATTCTGCGGATACTTCGCCCGTAATTTATTCGATAACCTGCGGTAAAAAGCGTATGCTGTACGCCCACGATACCGGAGTTTTCACCCAAAAGGCGCGGGAGGGGCTTGTAAGCGAGGGGTATTTTAATTTGGTTTCGCTTGATTGCACGGGGTGTCTGGGACAGAACGGCGACTGGCGCGACGGTCATATGAGCCTTAAAACCAACCTTGAAATGATTGAGTTTATGCGTGAGGAAAAGCTTATAGACGACAAAACCGTTATCGTTGTCAACCATTTTTCGCATAACGGCGGACAGATTTACGAGGAAATGCTTGCGGAGGCGGCAAAGCACAATATTATAGTTGCCTACGACGGTCTTGAAATTGAGTTTTAAGGTAAGGGGCTGTAAGGAATAAATTTTTAATTCGGAATAAATTATATAACAAAGGGCAGCGCCGAAATTTTCGTCGCTGCCCTTTGTTTGTTTAAGCAAAAAGCAAGCGATTTTTACTCAAAATCGCTCGTTTTTACGGTGCCCGACCTAATAACTAAACCGAAACGCCCCGATAAATTGAAATTTAATTCAAGTTTGATTAGCGCAACTAAAAGTATAAATGTAACTATTAAAACAGATATTCATTTTATATTTTTTAAATTGCGATTTCTTTTTTATCTTAAAGCCGTTATTTGCAAGCAATCTATTCGATGCAATATTATCTTGCGCAACTTCCGCAGTTATCTCAATGCCACCATTATTGCGTATAAAAGTAACAATTAAAGCCAATAGTTCAGAACCAAATCTTTTCCCCCAATAGCCCTTATGAACACAATATCCTATATCAAATATTTCCTTTTTTTCGTCAGGGAAAATGCAAGCAGAACCTATTATCTCATCAGAACTGTTTAAAACAACTGTCAAATAATATCCGTTTGGGCTATCTTCAAGACTGTCAAGCGCTTTTTGAAAATCACTATCAACATATTCAGCCGTCGGGTCGCTCATATATTTGCCGTTTTCCTTATCAAACCACATTGCGGTAAGATATGGCAGGTCTGACTTTTGATAATTCCGTACAGTTATTCTTGAAGAAACAAGAGGTTTCTCTATTAGCATTTTAAAAGTTCTCCGCTAAATTACTGTTTATCGCACAATTTGAGTAAATTTATTTTAGCAAAAACAATACGATAATTCAACCATATAACACCGAAAAAAGAAAAACGGCACCGTGGTAAGTGTTTGAATAAACGAGCACACGGCTTACAATTCTGTGCGACGCTTTGCGCATACGCGCAAAGCGTTGCCGCGCGCGCGAACCGCGCGGATTCTCGCATTCGTTAGGTTGCACAAAATAAAGGCAGTAGCTTAGCTACTGCCTTGTTGCTGGTGACCCCAACGTTAATTATCCGAACACCATAACAACCGTAGGTAAAGGTTTTGGCTTTGTGATTCGAATTATTAAGCTGTATTAAATGTATAATTCAAATTCAATCATAGTAATTCGTGATTAGCTTGGATTTGTTTTTACCCTATAAGTACAATCTTCATATATTTTTAAATGCTTGAAATTTAATAGCAGATATGTTATAATTAAAATGTTGAAAAAACTTATTGAGGAAATCAATGAATAATTTCTTAGCAAGCACTTGTAACGGGACAGATTGGTCACAGTTTTGGCCGTCTATGATAGCAACCTTTTTTGGGTTTATTTTGGCATTGATTGGTGAGTATTTCTTGGAAACAAAATTAGAAAGTCGAAAACACAATAAGGATGTAAAGGAGCTTTTTGGACGACTTGTAATAGAATTAGCAGATGTAAAAAAAGTCTTAAGTAAGTTAAATCAGTATAGTCTTGATAAGAATCCATTAAAGACGCCTGTATGGGATGAGGCTATAAATGCCGGAATGGTTTCTTTAATGGAAGCCGATGCTCGTAAACAACTATTTACAGTTTACAAAAAGATTAACGAATTAAATTCTTGGTACGAAATAAAGACAAATTATTATTTCAATCATTTTGACGATATTGATGTTACCAAGAGATATAATAGTGAACTTAATAATGAAATAGAAAAACAAAAAGGATTATTGGTAGGAACAATTTCGTTTGAAACAAAAACACCTGATAATGAAAAAATCACCATTGATATGGTAATTGATGGTATTAATACAATTTTAAATAAGCAGAATAAACGCAGAAAAAAGAATTAATATGGAAGGAATAATCCCTGTACAAACTTATTCGGTTATAAATAATAATGCCGATATAAATAAAATACTGATTAAGCTTGCCAATATAGCTTTGAGCGAGAATAGCGATGTGAAATTTTCAAAGCGTACATTTGACAAGCATAAAGATAGTGCTTTAGCACAAGAATCGCATCTTAAGAAAGGCGATACATTTGAAATTATGACAAATACTTTAACGTATGATTTGGATGATAGAAGTTTGAATATGATTTCAAACAGTTTGTGCAATGGCGTAATCTATAATTATTACCTTGAAAAAAACAGTCTAGTGTCTATATGCCTACAAAAATTCATACTCGCATTATTTCATAGGATAGAAAAGGTATCAAAAAACAAAGAATCAGCACTAGGGATTATTAGAAACACTCTTCATATTTATTGGATTGAAGAAGATACTTACATATATAATTTTTCGCTGTTCAATCGCCCCCTTTCAAATGCACCAGATCATTGTACTTTTTATTTTATTAAGAGAAAAAATGTTCTATATGAGGCTCTCATAGAGACGGTTCCGCATATGGTTGAGGATTTAAAAAGAGTTTTTAGTTATTTTAGAAGAAATAAAGAATTAGATATTCTAGAGATAATTGATCAATTTACTTTGGAGGAATAATATGATTGGCATTAAACCTTTATGTCAAGGATTAGAATGTCCTTTTCAATCCACATGCGATCATTCGGATGAGGCATGCATTAAGAATTTAAAAAATCATATTGCGAATACAAATACATCTGAAAATAATTCGGAAACTGAAGAAAATGAAGAATTAAGAAAACGAGTAGCAACTTTGCAGGCTCGTCAGGATTCTGATGCTCTTTTGCGCATAATGAATAAATGCATTCAAAGGGAAACTGATCGCAGAACAGTGGGTCACTATGTTATTGAATCCGGCGAAATGTCGCGTATGGAGAATGGTGACGAGTTGCATATCCTCACAAACGAATACATGAATTATGACTTTACACCAATATCTTCCTTAGCAATAGCGATTAACACTAAAAAAGGGATTCACTATTACTATTACGGAACAAGTGACCAAGAAAAAGATGTGTTAGGGCTGAAAGAACGAATTAAGGGATATTATAGTAAAGGCATGAAAGCAAGGCAAAAGGTAATATGCTGGATAAGACAAGCTAAAAGCAGCATAATTGATTATAATGAATTTTTGCGCTCGCTATGTGGTTCTTCAATTTTAAGCATAGTTGAAAGTATCATTAATGGAAGTAACATCAAAAATAAAGAAAAAACAATTCGAGATATTATTTCAGAAACAGAGTCACTATGCGGTAAAAATTCTGAGTATAAAATGCCTGGGTTGGCATCGTTAAAAAGAGTTTTAGATTGGATAGCCGGAGCGATTTTTTCTGACGAAACGCAAATATACGATTTTATTGACAATATTGGGATTTTAACAATAGCTATGAAAGATAAGAAAGAACTATTGAGCGATAACCTAATTAAGGATTTTTGCGACAAAATTCAATTATTGTTAGATATGAAAGAGCTTACTATTTGGCAAACTAGAAGCGATTATGAAATAGACAAGGGAAAAATTGACTATCTCTTTAATGTATTTAAATACAAGGACGATAATGCCCCTAATGTTAGGTTTAATGAGCTGATATCCGCCCCTGTTCGTCAATGGTTAGAACCAAAAGAAAATGAAATACAATGCGGCCAAGATAATTGTACAGAGGCTGAAAAGGACGAATGGGCGAATAATATTCATTTTTGCACGCTTAATGAGGGACAACCCTATACTTTATGCTATAGCTTCACATTATTTTTGAGTAATGAAGAGCCCGCTGCCGCTTGGTATACTACATATAGAAATAACGATTGTCGTGATAATAACGCAATCGATAATGATCTTTTTATGATAGACTTTAAGAAAGGCGACGAATTGTTGGTAGATTTGGAAAACGCATTCAGAACATTGATTATGGCACATTGTACAGCAAAGAAAATTCTTGTGGGCTCTAAGTCTCGTATCATTGAATTTTTGGGCATAATGGGGTGAACAATGCAGTTTCAAGTTAGAACAAGCGAATTAAAGAGCAGAATAGAAATTCTAAAAAAGAATTTTCTCGTGTACTACCCAATAAAAGCAAATTCAAATTTTGCTTTAGTTTCGTTTTTAAATAATTTTGTTGATGGATATGAAGTAGACTCTTTGTATCATATATCAACTCTTATAAGGAAACATAAGGTTTCAGCAGACAGAATTTTATATAGTTATCCGTTAAAAAACAGAAAAGAAATTCGATCAGCACTTAATATGGGGATTTCAAATTTTGTTATTGATGATATTAATGAATGTAGGCAAATTTTAGATGTTGCTTCAACCCCTGTGAAATTAATAGTGCGCATTGATGTTACTTCATACATAAAAGTACAGAATTTAATTGTTAAATGGGGAGCTACTTCTCATGAAATTTCCGAAATTATTAGATCCATAAACGATAGTATTCACAAAATTAATGGATTTAGCTTTTATTTGCCTCAAGAAATAAGCAGTTTCGAAAATTTTGAGTTGGTAATAGATAAATTATTCGCCGAGTTTGATGTGGGTAACTATGATATACTGGATATTGGTGGGGGCATAGCTGATGATATGCTTCCTAAGATAGTATCAAAATTACAAAGTTTTATTAGCAGATCTAAAACTAAAATTATAATAGAACAAGGTCAGTATTTATTAAATCCAACCATAGATTTGCAAGTCAATGTTTTGGAGGTTAGATATAAAAATCGAAATAAAATGGTATTTATTGATAGTGGTATTTATCACGGTTTACTTGATGCCATATTAAAAAAGGTTAATTATAAAATTGTAGCAGGAAACACTTGTGAAACAGAGGAATGTATTGTTTGTGGCGACTCTTCGGATATATCAGACATAATTGGAGTATATAAACTTCCTAAAAATATAAAATGTGGTGATTTACTTACAATAAAAGGCTGTGGAGCATATTGCGAAGAGTTCATTACGCCATTCAGTAAAAAGAAAAAGCCAACCGTAAGGCTGACTTAGTGGAGCTGTAGGATGGACGTGACCCACCATTTCTGGAAAACTATACCAGTGTCCTACTTTAGACGACAACAGCATGAATATGTTTATATTATATATCATTGATATTGTTTTGTCAATTAAAAAAACTAAAAAGGAGTTATTTATGAATAATCTTGAAAAGGAAATCAATGAATTTCTTAACAATGATTTGCTTTCTACAAAGGGACTCTCTAATGAAATCTATGAAGAGGAGTGTTTTGTTGAAAAATCTTTGGCTCGTATTTTTCTGAGGCGATTCAGAAAATATGCGACAACACAAGATGTAAAAGATTTTGTAAATGGAAGATTAACTAATTTAGTGTCAAAATCATTGCCTATGAGGTTTGTGCCGAGTTTTGGCGGTTATAAGCATTGGTGGAGTCCAACATATCCCAAAACTGACTGGGCCGAGGTATTTAACATAAAGTTTCTTTTAGAATATTTAGCTCCAATCTTTAATTCATATAAAAAAAATAAAGTTGCAATTGAATATGAATCTGAGGAAGTCATTTTGGCAGAGCTAAATAACATTCCACAAAGTGGCTTAGATGAATATACTGTTGCTTTTAGAAATGTTTTAAGTGTATTTCAAGCAATTGTAAGTGATAAGGTAGATTTATCGCTTGTTTTAGCTCGCGAACAATATGAAGAAGTTGGATTTACTAAGAATATGCTTTTAGCGCGCATAAATGAAATGATACCAGATTACTATGCTCGTTTTGATAAGTATGATGAAGAGGACAAGAAAAGAAGAATAGCAAAAGTAAAAACAAATTTTAAAGTAGATGGTGTAAAAGATTATACCCATTTGTCAGAAAATGCCCTTAATGAACTATATAAATGGTCACGTGTTTTTAATGAAGCTTTTCTTGATGCTGATTATGAAGTTCGAGGTGAGTCTTTTTTTGATGATGAAAGTACTATTCCACTATTATTTTCGTTTGGACTTGGACCTGGCGGCGAAGCTTGGCCTCACATTGGCTCAAGCTCATCTTCAATGGTTGATTTTTGGGCTGGGATGGGTATATTAGAAAAAAGAGAGAACGGGGCTATAATACCTCGTATTATTTCCAAGAGTCAGTATGAATTAATAAAGAATGATTTGAAAAAAGTTTCTGTACATACGAAATTGTCTGGATCTAATGAAAACTATGACTATATTTATGTTTATAAAGGAACACTCATTTTCTAAATAATATATTTCAGTTATTAAAAAAGCCGATAGCGTAACAAAACGCTATCGGCTTTGCCGTTGTTAAAAGACAACCCCACGCTAAGCGTGGGGATAAGAAGCTTAAGCTATGGA
>CAJULB010000010.1 GCA_910587005.1 uncultured Christensenellaceae bacterium
AATCTCAACCCCCGCGCCGTTTATGGCGGTGCAGGAGCCGAGATTTGCAAGCACCCTTGCGGAGTTCCACCGCGCGGGTGCATAAACTTGAATCTAATTATTTTAGATTAAAGCTTTACAATCTTAGAATGTAAGATTTTTACAGTATTATAACCTTATGTTTTAAGGTTGTCAACAAAATTTTCTTAAATTGTAAGATAATTGCGTTAAGGTGATTCTATGAGAGAAAAACTGCGAGCGTTAAGGCTTGAAAGTGGACTAACTCAAAAAGAGTTAGCGGCTAAATTGAATAGTACAGACAAAAGCATATGGAATTATGAAAACGGTATTGCAACACCTCCGTATGAAGTTTTAATTGCGTATGCAAAATTTTTCAACGTTTCAGCGGACTATCTGCTCGGGCTTGAGGACGATTTCGGCGCAAGAACTGCGACAGGGGGAAACGTGATGCGCGACACCAACACCGCCCAAGAGCGGGAACTGTTGGAGCTTTTCCGCACGCTTTCGCCTTATCTTAAAGGCTTAACACTCGATACTGTGCGCGGTTGGGCGGGCAATGCCGGCAATAGTTTACACAAAAAGGCTTAAATACTAAAATACTCCCTGCGACGTTTCGCAAAGGAGTTTTTTAGTATGGGTAAAGATTTACAAGAGATTAAACCGCTTGCCGAGCAAATGTACAGGCTTGCGGCTGAACTGCTTCGGCTTGTTGATATGGACGAACAGGCGCGACAAAAATTTATCGAAGATTTAAAAAAAACACGCACGGAAAAATTATTTACTTTCCCGGCGCGTTGGAGGAGGAACAGAACAACAAAGCAACTATGCAAAATTCGGCAATCAGATTAACCAAAAAGGAGGTTAAAACCTTGCCGAAAGAATTACAAGACAAAATCACAATTGAATTAACGTTCCCGGTGCGGCAAAAGCCCAACGGAGTTTTTGAAGTCCGATACCGTGCGCACGGTTACAACGTTGCGGCTTCTTCCAAAGACGAAAACAAGCTTAAAGCGAAATTTATTGAAGCTTTGCGGAACAGCTCCCCGCGGGAACTGCCCGCGCCCGCCGTTGCCGTTCAGAGCGCGGCAAAATTTGAAACGGTTGCCGGGCGTTGGCTTGAACTTAAACGCCCGACGATTAAGCCGACAACTCACGCATATTACGTGCAACTATTCGGCGCGAACATTTTCCCGGTTTTATCCGGGCGCGAGCTTGCCGAAATTAAGCAGTCAGACGTACAACAGCTTGTTAACGATTATGTCGCGCAAGAGAAATACAGGACAGCGTTAAAAATCTTTCAGACGTTGCAAGCCGTATTCGAGTTTGCCGTAGGTGAAGAATTGCTTGAACGTTCACCAATGCGGCTATTAAAAGCTCCGAAATACGAGGAAGAAAACGGCGTTGCGCTTACGGTGGAAGAGGAACGCGAACTACTGCGGCGTATCGAAGAGAGCAAATGCGCACCGGCAATAAAAGCCGCGCTTATCTTCATACTTTACACCGGTATACGACGTTCAGAACTTGCAAGCGCAAAAATCGTTGACGGGTGCGTTGAAGTCAGGAACTCGAAAACCCGCAAGGGCTTCAAGGAAAAAACGCGTTTTATCCCGGTTACTCCAATGTTGGCGGCGTGGTTACCCGGCTTTAAGCTCGACGAGCTTCGCGCCGTTCGTCCGGACGCGCTCACGCAGGCAATGAAGCGGTTAATGCCGGAACACCACTTGCACGAATTGCGGCACACGTTTATTACACGCTGTCAAGAGTGCGGCGTATCTCGAGAAGTAGTAAGCGTATGGGCGGGGCACGCCGCGGATAACACGCAGACAAGTAAAGTATATACGCGATTCTCGCCGGAGTTTATGAAAAAAGAGGCGCAAAAGGTTATATATAACCTTAGCCCCCTTGTTTAGTCCCCGCGTTAGTCCCCGCAAGGCATAAAAAAAGCGCGGTTAATCGTTTACATTTCGCTAAAAATGAACGAAAAACCGCGTTTTTGGCTGGGGTAGCTGGATTTGAACCAACGAATGACGGAGTCAGAGTCCGTTGCCTTACCGCTTGGCGACACCCCAATATTTTTATTTAATTTTCACTAAAAACCGTTTAAAATTACCTTATCTGACTTATCAAAAATAACTTTTATCGGCTTTTTGCTTAATTATTATATATAAACGGTCAAAAAAATACAAGCGTTTTTACGCGCTTTTTTTATTTTTATTTAAAAGGGAGATTGCAAAAGCAATCTCCCTTTCCTTTACGACAAATTTATTACTCTGTACCCGCATCCCCGGTTATCTGAACGGATACGTTAGAAAACTGTACCGTCATACCTCTTGTTGCAAACAAACATAAATACATATATTCGGTATCCACCGATTTAAGTCCTATCTGCAAATCCGAATAATCTTTGGTAAACGTTTGCGAACCGCTTACTACGGTGATATAAATCTTTTGCCCCTGCCTTTCTATCTTCAAATCATATTCCGCATTGACCGCAACGCTTACAGTATTGCTTTCCTTATGAAGCAACTTGCTTTCACGGCTGAAAATAGCGGTTTTATTATCGATTATGCCCGCCGCAAGGTAAGTGGAATTGAGCGCATCGTTTCTTGTGTCAATATAAATGTCGTCTCTGACCATAAGACCGAACGCCGACTGATTGCCCGCATTAGCGGTAATGCCCGTCACTTTTGCCTTTGCGGTGGCAGTAAAGTTTTTAGCCGAACTGATTTGCGTAAACGCTGCCGCAAATCCGTCACCGCCCGAAGTTCCGTCGCTATTATCAAAAATTTTACCCTTTTTATCGTCTGTGCTTACGGTAAATACTCCGCCCGTTTCAGACACTCTGAATGGACTTAAAGAATTTCCGCCAAGGTTTCCCATTGCCGTACCGTACCAATTTTCCGCCGTTATACTATATCTTGTCGACTGCATAGAAGGCGTAAACGGTTTATACTCCGGTCTTATGTAGTCTGCTCTGACCGCCAGAGAGAAGTCCACCTCCTTAGAGGGCGCAACAGCGTTTGTGATTACATTATTTTTAAGCGGGCAGTCGGTTTTCAACAAAGCTTTCGTAAGCTCGTACGAAACCATTTTTGCGCCGTACATATTTATATGCGTACCGTCTATGCCGGAAGGTATACCGTCTTCTTTTTCGCCCTCATACGAATTGTGCGCATGGTAATATCTTGCCGCTTCGTTATCTGCAAGGTAAATTTCTTTTGTTATCGCCGTTAAATCTATTACCGTGGTTGAAGTAGCTTCGCCGAGTGTTCTGATTGCCTGCGCATAATCGCCTTTACTTGTTATATGAACGGCGCTGCCGGAATAACCGCCTGCACTGTCAAATCTTACGATAGGCGTGCAGAGGATAGGCGTAGCGCCCGCATCTGTCGCCATTTTTATATAATTTTCATACAGGTTGTACTGGAACGAAACACCGCCTTCAGTACTGCTGTCGGTATAAGATTTGTTCGGATTTGTATAACGCGTAGCATCGTCATCCTTTTCATCGTTATGACCAAAGCCTATTATAAGATAATCGCCTGCGCCTATGCTGTTTTTTATAGTGGTATAGTGCGCCAGCGTTTTGTAGTCCAACGAGCTTTTGCCGGACGCCGCAAGATTGACAATCTGTTCAGGCTCACAGTTCAGATAATTATAAAGCTGTGTTCCGTAACCGTAGCGCGAAAGATACTGATTGTCTAATCCGCTTTGAGGCTTCACGGTATAATCGCAAACCGTGGAATCGCCGACCACGTAAACTTTACCGGTAAGCTTGACGGACGTGTCAACGTCCGTATTCGCCACCGTATAAGTCACCGCATTCGAAGCGGGGCTTGCGGTATAATTTTTATCCGTGCTGAGCGCGGTAACGGTATATGTATAACTGCCCGCCTCGGTTTTAGTGATTGTGTAAGAGGTCTGCTGTTGGTTTTCCGAAACCGCGGTATCCCCTTCCTTTACGGTATAGCCCGTAGCGTTAGGCACCGCGTTCCAGCTTATTACGTTATCCGTAAGCGTGATTACGGGTGCTGAAAGCGGCTGGGGTTCGGGCGGGGGGTCTTTTTTACAGGCTGTTGTGCCGAAGCACGCAAAGACCGTAGCCATGCTTACTGCAAGCGCAATAAGCGGAGTAAAAAATTTCTTTTTCATCATTTTTTTCCTAATAACTCATAATAATTATTTTACGTGCGTTATTAAATAACGCACGAGAAGGACGTCCTTCTCTGACGAAAAATATTTTAGCACCGCCTTTTTGATTTGTCAATACACAACCATACAACCTATTTCCCTCCCCGTGTTGACAGTTTTTTAAAATCGGCTATAATATAATTAAGTATGAAAAATAAAGCGTCGGTTTTGAAATTCTTTAAAAAATACTCGGTTATGACACTGGGCTGTATAATATATTCCTTAGGCGTTGCGCTGTTTCTGGACGCGAACGAGCTTGCGGCGGGCGGAGTGACGGGCATTGCGATAATAATAAGCTTTATTGCGGGCGGAAAAATAGGCACGGGCTGGCTGATTATTATTTTGAACGTGCCTCTGTTTGTGCTGGGCGTAATATTTCTTGGCAAAAAATTTATATTGCCTACGCTGTACGCAACGCTGTTTTCTTCGGGACTTATCGAGCTGTGGAACTGGCTTATCCTGCCGCATATGCCCGAAATAACGAATATGCTTATACCCGCGACGGTAGGCGGCGCGCTGTACGGCGCGGGACTTGGGCTTATTTTCAGAATGGGCGGAACCACGGGCGGCACGGACATAATAGTCAAGATTTTACGCAAAAAATTCCGATATATGAAGACGGGGATTATTTCTATGATGATTGACGTGGTTATAGTCGGCGTTGCGGGAATTATTTTCAGAAATATAGAGCAAACCTTTTACACGGTTATCTCGCTGATACTGTTTGTTATTTCTTTCGATTTCGTGCTGTACGGCGGAAACACGGCAAAGCTTGTTTACATTGTAACCACGGCGGACAAAAGCGAGCTTATCTGCAACGGAATTTTGCAGGAGCTTGACATAAGCGCAACGATTATAGACGGAAAAGGCGCGTATACGGGCAACGAGCGCACCGTAATTATGTGCGCTGTTAAAAACTACTTATTCCCCAAGCTGCGCGACGTTATCAAAGACGCAGACGCAAACGCTTTTACGATTGTCACCTCCGCGCAGGAAATTTACGGCGAGGGTTATAAGGAACACGGCGGCGACGAGCTGTAATTTACCGCATTTACCCCCGCAATATGCTTGAATTAACGATAAAACACGCCCGCCCGAAGGCAAAATTGCCTTCGGGCGGGCTTTTTAAATTAGCAACACATTTATTTATCTTCGACAACCATACCTGCCTCGTTTAAAGCGTCCACAAAAATTTGGTAGCTTGCGGGATAAAGATGAATATTGTCCCTGATATCTTCGGGCGTTACCGTATCGTTGCAGTCGAGGAACGTTACCCAGTCCTTATTTTCACAGAACTTACCCATCGCCTTGTTGATACGCTTTGTAAGCGTAGCCATGCTTTCGATATATATGCGCGGGGTTACGCCGAAGTAATAAATTTTGGTATCCGGCATTTTTGCGTGCATAAGAGTTAAACAGCGCTGTAAATCTTCAACCGCTTCCGTATACGAGCTTTGGTCGTTATATATGTTGTTGTTTCCAAGCTGGACTACTACGTTTTTAGGCTGTATTCCCTCATACACCGCGCCGTAACCGAAACGCTCGTCAAGGAACATTTCCCACGTGTTGGAGGTTGTTCCGCCTATGCCCAAACAAAGCGCGTCTTTATCGCGGTAGAAGGAATAGAAGCTTGAAAAGAAGTCTATATCGTTGAACGAATCGCCTATAAATACCGTAGTTTTACCGTCCGTGCCCTCTCTGTCATATTTGGCTCTGCCGGAAATTGCCTTATTAGCCCAGTCCCAGCCCTCGCCCCGCATATAATATTTACTGTCGCCCGGGTTTACGGTTTTGCAAATTACGTTAAAGTCGGTTTCATAACCCTCCGCTTCCGCAAACACAATCGCCTCGCCCTCGGCAAGGGCGGTAACCTTGTTGCCATCTATTCTTATTTTGTCGCTGTTGGTGGTATAAGTAACGGTATGCTCGCCTTCAAGGTTGAATACGGGCGAAATTTCAGAAGCGGGATAATCAATCCATGCGGTTACGTCCGCTATTTCGAAAGTAAGCGACGGCTTTTCTTCCCCGTTTCCGCCTTTACAGCCCGCAAACAGGCACATTGCGCCAACCTGAACGGCAATTGCCGCCGCCACCGCAACAGTTAAAAGTTTAAACTTTTTCATAAATTACTCCTTTCCCACGCTATGCCGTTAAACGGTTTTACCGCTTACGGGGTCGAAAATTTTGATTTTGTCCATATCCAGACACAGCTTAACCTGTTCCCCTGAGGAAACCACGTCGCGCACGCTACGCTTTACAATAACGTTTACGCCGAACATATTTACGTGCATGCAGAACTCACTGCCGAGCAGTTCCACAAGCTCCGCACGGGTTGTGATTGCGTTGCTGCCGTTGCCGTTAAACGTGCCTTCGAAATACACGTCCTCGGGACGGATACCGACAAGCGCGTTGGTCATAACCGTTTCGTCCTGATAGCTTGCAAGATATTCGTTGATTTTGCGGAGGTTTTCTTCTTCAAGCGTTTCCTCCGCCTGTTTTTTTGTAAACAGGCTTTTGATTTTTGTGAAAATATTCTGCTTTTTTACAACAGTAACGTCCTTTTTAACGGCGCGCATATTAGAGGAATCCACTTCCTTCAAAAGCCCCGCCACCGCAAGGTCGGTATTTTTTATAAGCTTTTCGATTTCCGCAAGATTTGAAAGTATAACTGAAATATTGCCCGCTTCCGCGTCATTTAAATAGCTTTGCGCCTGCTCCTGCCCGAAATTTATAAAGCCCTTGCCTTGCGCAACTGCCAAAACGCGGTTTACTATCGATATATATTCCGTTTTAGCCTGTTCGGACAGCATTTTTTTAACGCTTTTTACAAGCAAAGATATATCCTGCAAAAGCTGTTTTTCTTCGGTAAGACGCGCCTTTTCAAGCAAGTCCGCAAAGAATACGCGGCGCGCCGTTATGTGCGCCTGATACCTTTCGAGAACGCCCGCGGGAAGCTTGATAAACTGTTCTCCGCTGTAAACTCTGTTGTCCGATATATCGGCTTTGAACACATTCATCGGCGGATTGCCTATAAACGTTGCAACGAATACGTTTGCGGGGTTGTTGTAAACCTCTATGGGCGAGCCTATCTGCTGAACAAGCCCCTTGTTCATTATTACAATTCTGTCCGCCATGGTCATGGCTTCGGTCTGGTCGTGGGTGACGTAGATTGTGGTTGCGCCGATGTTGCGGTGAAGCTTTACTATCTCGCTTCGCATCTGCACGCGAAGCTTCGCGTCGAGGTTGGAGAGCGGTTCGTCCATCAAAAACAGCTTAGCGTCGCGCACGATAGCTCTGCCCAGCGCAACTCGTTGCATCTGCCCGCCGGATAATTCCTTGGGCTTTCTGTCAAGATATCCGCCTAAATCCAGAATTTCCGCCGCCTTGAATACGCGCTTTTTTATTTCGTCCTTGGGAAGTCCGCGCACCTGCAACCCGAAGCCGATATTGTCGTAAACGGACATATTGGGATAGAGCGCATAACTTTGGAATACCATTGCAATATCTCTGTCCTTACTTTCAAGATAGTTCGCAAGCACATTGTCGATATAAAGCTTTCCGTCGGTTATTTCTTCAAGCCCCGCTATCATTCTCAGCGTTGTGGACTTGCCGCAGCCCGAAGGACCTACTAAAACGATAAACTCGTTTTTGTCAACCGAAAGATTGAAGTTGAACACCGCCTGCACGCGGTTGCCGTAAACTTTATTTATATCCTTTAAAACCACAAAGCCGTTTACGCTTTCGTCTGTCACGCGCTTGTTGTTTTCAAGATACTGCCTTTTTGCTTCTTTTACAGTTATTTTTTCTTCCATTGGCACTTTACTCCCATTATCCTTTAACGCCCGACGCCGCAACGCCTTCGATTATCTGATTTTGCGTGAATATATAAAGTAGAATTATAGGTATTGCGCTGAACATTGCGCTTGCAAGGTTCAGTCCTATTGTGTTTGCCGTTTTACTCTGCGACAGCGCGGCTATACCTACCTGCAATGTCCACAGGCTGGGGTCGGACGTGCCGAGAATTATCTGCGGCCAAAGCAAATCGTTCCAACTGCCCATAAAGCAGAACAGCCCCTGTACGAAGAACACAGATTTACCTACGGGAAGCACCACTTTAAGGAAAATGCGGAAGTCGCTTGCGCCGTCCATTCGGGCGGATTCTATCAAATCTTTGGGAATACCCAAAAAGAACTGACGTATTAAATACAGCCCGCCTACTCCGCCCAGCCCCGGCAATATCAGCGCCAGGAGGGAGCGCGATATGCCGAGGTTCGCCATGTTTGCGATTTGCGGTGTCATTGTGGCAACGCCGGGGATAACCATTGTGAAGAGCATAAACGTGAAAAGCACGTTGCGGAATTTGAACTTCATAAACACCAGCGCGTAAGCCGACAGTCCCGCAAACAGCAGATATAAAAGCGTGCTTGAAGCGGATACGATAAAACTGTTAAGCATCCAGCGCTCTACGGGATAGCGTTCGCCGCTTGCGCTGTTGCGGTAGTTGAAAAAGTGTTTGTAGTTGTCAACCGTAAACCCGTCCTCGGGAATAAGCTGACCGGGGCGGTACTCAAACGTGTACTGTGAAGTAAAACTGCCCAGAACGCCTACCACAAGCGGAATTACCCAAATTATGCAGAATATCAGCAAGAACACGAACGCATTGAATTTAAATAAATTCTGCTGAAAGTACCTGCCTACCCTGTTTGCGGGGAGCTTTCTGCGACGTTTAAGCGAAAGCACAACCGCGTCCAGCGCAATCATGCCGATTATTACTATCGCAAGGATAATAAGCGAAGCTTTTAAAAAATTATTCATTTGCCGCCCCCTTCGCTTTGACGTATTCCGCAAATTCGTTACTGCGCTTTGTACCGCTCTTTCTTTCGCGGGTGATAATAAGCTGAATTGCCGTTATTATGCCTATGATAATTCCCAAAATAAGCCCCATTGCCGAAACCATACCGTAAACGGAATAGTTACCGCTGTTTATAAGGCTTTGGATATACCACATTACCGACATTGTGGAATGGTTTGTGCTGTCGGTTATAGGCCCCGCATTGGTAAGCACGTAAATCTGTCCGTACAGCCCGAAGTAGCCTATTATGGTATTGAATATACACAAAACCATCTGCTGTTTTATTGCGGGAAGGGTTACGGCAAGCGCGCGCCGCATACCCGTGCACCCGTCCACCGCCGCGGCCTCGTACAGACTTTTATCTACGTTTTTAAGCCCCGCGTTTAAAATTATGAAGTTGCCGCCCCAGCCGCCCCAAAGGCAAAGCAGAAGTATTACCAGCCACGCAAGCATTGGGTTGCTGTTCAGCCAGTCTACCGAAACGCCGAACCACTGGTTGATATAACCGAACAAAAAGCCGAAAAGCGCGGTAAAAATTACGCCGCTTGCACTTACGGGAAGTACGGACGGAAGATAAATAAGCGAACGGAACAGCTTATATCCCTTTGGCTTTGCATTTATGCAGATAGCCATAAACAGCGGAATTATTATAGACAGCGGCACTATTACTATTGCAAACAGCGCCGTGTTGCCCATTGCGTACCAAAATTCCTTATGGTAAATGTTGTCCGCTTTAAACAGCAGGGTTATAAAGTTGCCTAATCCGCGCCACTCGTTTTGCGAAGGGTCGGCAATGTTGTACTTAAAAAGCGACATTACAATGCCGTAAATAAGCGGATAAATGCAAAACGCAAGGAAAAACACAAGGTGCGGGGCTATGAATATCAAAGCCATGCCGTAACGCTTGAAAAAGTCCTTTAATTTGCTTTGCTTAAACGCGTATTCGCTTACGGTAGTAAGTTTCTGATTTTCCATAAATAACTTCCCGGAAACAATATTTTATAATTACAGGTCGTCCGCGCCTTTAATCTGCGCCATAGCCTCGTCAAAACAGCCCTTTATATGCTCTTCGACGGTGCCCGACTTGTTTTTGGAAAGCGTCCAGATATAAGCAGTTTTAAGCTGTTCGTACACGGGCGAAAAATACTGCGTGTTGCCGAGCATAACGTAATCTTCGGGCTGTCCCATAAACTTCAAATATCTGTTATAAGCCGTGGAATTTTTATACTCGGGGTTATCAAGCACCGATTTGCATGCGGGAAGATGTCCGCCCTCGGTGTACTTTATTGCGTTTTCCGTCATAAATTTAGCGTACAGCGCTGCCGCGACGCGGCGGGTTGCGCTGGAATTTGCCGCGGTGTTGGTTATGCTGAAAACGTGTCCTACGCCGTAAATTTTGTGCGCGTCCCCGCTTTGGGGGTTATCCGCGTACAAGCCCGAAAGACTGAGTATGCCCAGTGCGCCCTCGCCGAGGTATCCGTCGTATTCGTTTAAGCGCTGTTCAAGCCACCACGGCCCCTCGCAGCCGAATACCGCGTTTCCGTTGCCGAGGTTTGCAAACAGCGTCTGCGAATCGCGGTTGGCGCCTATATATTTGTCCTGCCAGCCTTCAATCATTTCAAGGGTGTTTTTAAGTCCCGTGCTTGTGTTCCAGGCGGGCGTACCGTCGTCCTTGGTAAGCTTTCCGCCGTTCTGCAATACCGCCGACTGGGGAATCCAGCCCGCCTCGATATTATCTGCTCCGCTCATTTCCACGGGGAAGAAGTTTGCCGCGGTATCCGCGCCGACCTGCTTCCACGCGCTTTCGCGTATCTTCTGTTTTGCCTGCTCGTCGTTGGGGTTGGAAAGAGCGTCTATCTGCGATTTAACCGCAGTCATATCGCGCGTCCAAAGCGTTCCGTCGGCTTTCTTTTCCATAAGCGCTTTGCACACCGCCTCGAACTCCGCCTTAGTGGAAGGCATTGTAAGCCCGTTCTTTTCTATAATGTCCTTGCGGACGTACCACACCCCGCTGTGGACGTCGAGGGGAACGCCGTAAAGCGTGCCTGATTTGTCGTAGCACTCCGCTATTACGTTTTCAAGATAATTATCCGTGCTGAAAGTGTTGTTGTCGCCGAGGAATTCAAACGTCTGGTCCATAGGCACTAAAATTTTCTGCGAAGCAAAATAAGTTAAACGCTCGCTGTGGAAAATTATAACGTCGGGCGCATTTTTGGGGTCTGTGGTTATGGTGTTTGCAATCTGCTGATAGAATACTCCGTTTTCTACCGAAGAAATTTCCGCCTGCAAACCGCTGCTGCGGTAATAATCGTTGAACGCGGTGTTCACAAGCTCTAACTTGGCGTTATCGGGAGAGCCGATTACAGACTGAATGTTAAGTCTGATGCCCTTGCCGTTTTCGTCCGTAAAAATCGGGTCGCCGAATTCATCGAATACTATATCGTTTACAAGCTCGCGCGAGGGTTTTTTGCAACCCGTAATAAATCCCGCCGAAGCCGTAACCGCAAGACACATTGTAAGGCATAATGCCGATGCTAATATTTTTTTGATTTTCATAACGGTTTCTCCTTTATTTTTTGCACATAACCTCTATTTCGCCCAGCGCGAAATCGTGGTCGGCTGTGATTGTTATTACTATTTTGTCGGTTACTACCTCCGTACCCAGCTCGATATTAAACGCGCTGTGGGGGAAGATATAGTCGTCCTTTATATACCGCTTGTTGAATATCGCGTTAACTATTCCGTTGCCGTTGCCGAAGTCTATCTGGTCGATATAGTCAATGGCGTATTCAAGGTCGCAGGAGTTGAATATGTTCAAAGCTTTTACCGTTACGGGGCTGTCGAACTTAATTTCTATACTGCGCGTACCCTCTTTGAACTCCGCTTCCTTTATAGGCTCGTGCGTTTTGGTTTTATCAAGCAGTACAGTCCTGCAAGTGCGGTTTGTGTAGTTATCGTTCAGATACTGCGCGTTATCGCCCTCGGCGCGGATTTTTGCTTCGGGCGCAAGGTTTTTAAGTCCGCTTACGTCGGAAGGCGTGCGCTGTAACGAATAGGTCGGACCGTTTGTGTAAGGGTTTCCGTCTTTGTCGAAATAAAGATAGTCCGCCGAAAGCGCGCGCCAGTTTGCGTAAGGAATTTCGTCGCTCCACGTTTCGCGGTTAAAATGCGCGTGGTACGCAAACATATAATCGTCGCCGCCGCCAGTCTTGAATATCGCCGCGTGTCCCGTACCCCTTGTAAAGCCTTTATAGCGGTTTGATATATACGTGCCGGGTGCGCCGGGGACGCCCAGAAGCATATTCTGCAAGTAATAATCGTCGGGCTTTTCAAACGGGCCGGTAGGTTTATCCGAAACGGCGTAGCCCACCGCATATTCCGCGTCCACAAAGCTGTTTGCGCAGTAAGTAAGGAAGTATTTGCCGTTCTGCTTAATCATATAAGGGCCTTCCAAACACTGCGTCCCGCCCGTAAAGCTCGGCGACCACGTTTCCCACGCGATTGTGCGCTTGCTGTCGGTAAAATTCTTATATCCGGCGGACATAAGGGGCTTAAGCGTATCCAAATCCCACGTTACCGCGTCCTTCATACGCACCATCCATATTTCCGAGGTGTTGCCGTTTTTGGACATTTCCCTATGCTCGGGCGAGCCTGTTTTGGAATCGTACGAAAAGTACATATACAGCTCGCCGTCGTCGTCCTGAAACACGGTTTGGTCGAGGATAGTGTGCCCTTCAAGCCCTTTAAAGGGGGTATCTTTAAGCGTTACCGTTTCGCCGTTGCCGTTTGTGCCCGTAAACTGAACGTAAGGGCCGTAAACGTTGTCGGAAACCGCCACGCCTATCTGGCAGTGCTCCCTTTTATCGCTGTTGTACATAGGCTCGCCTATCATACCCGCGGTATAGTACATATACCACTTGCCGTTTATTTTCTGAATATCGGGCGCCCACAGATTAGTCCTGCCCCAGCTGTTGTCGTCGGGAACAAACGCGTCGTCAAGGCGCTTCCACGTAGTCAAATCCGCCGAACGGAAGCAATGGAAGCAGTCCGCCCCGCGCGTGCCGAAGGCGTAGTAATAACCGTCGTCGTACACTATCATAGGGTCGCCCATATCGGGGAAGTAATCGGCTTCGGCGTTGGGCGTCTGATAGCCAAGCTTCCATTCGTTCAGATAATACAAATCGGAATTGTATTTGCTTAGCGCCTCGTCGCGGTTATCCTGAAAGGATAGGGTTGAAGAAGTGTATTCCTCGTAAGTTATCGGCGTTTTGCCTGCGGGGTTGTTTCCGCCCGTGCAGGCGGGCGCAATCATTACCGTTGCGCCTATCGCCAGCGCCGAAATAAGCGGTATAATTTTCTTTTTCATAAAAATTACCTTTAATTTAATTTGCCTGCGACTTCGATTTCGCCCAAAGCAAAATCCTTGTCGCTTGTTATCGTTATAACGATTTTATCCGTGACTATTTCTTCGCCGAGTTCGATATTAAAAGCGGCGTGCGGGAAAATGTATTCTTCCGTAACCGAAGAAAAATATCTTTGGTTGAAAAGCGCGTTCACTATCCCTTTGCCGTTGCCGAAATCAATCTGGTCGATTGACAGAACGGACAGGCTGTAATCGCAGGAGTTGTAGATATTCAAGGCTTTAACCGTTACGGGCTTGCCGAATTTAATTTCGATACTGCGCGTACCCGCTTTAAACTCCGCTTCCTTTATCTCCTCGTACTGCACCTTAGGGTCAAGCATAATTTCGCGGCAGGTGCGGTTGGTGTAGTTATCGTTCAGATACTGCGCGTTATCGCCCTCGGCGCGGATTTTCGCTTCGCCCGCAATGTTCTTATACCCGCTTATATGCTCGGGTTTAAGCTGTAACGAATAGGTCGGACCGTTGGTATAAGGCATACCGTCCTTATCGAAATAAATGTAGTCCAGCGCAAGCGCGCGGTAGTTATCGGGAGGGGTTTCCGCCCACGTTTCGCGGTTGAAATGCGCGTGATAGGAAAACATATACTCACCGCTCGGCGTCTGGAATATTCCCGCATGCCCCGTGCCCTTCGTAAAGCCCTTGTAATAGTTCGCAAGTCCCGTACCCGGCGCCGAGGGAACACCCAAAAGCATATTTTTAAGGTGCGTGCCGTCGTCGGGCTTTTCAAAACCGCTTAACGGACTGTCGGAAACGGCATAACCCACCGCGTAGCAATCGTGCGAGTACAGGTTTGCAGAATAGGTTAAAATATACTTTCCGTTCCTCTTGAAAATCTGCGGACCTTCAAGTATTCCGTAGCCGGGGCCTTCCACGTTAGACCACGTTTCCCACGGGATTGTGCGTTTGGGCGCGTCATACGTTTTATAGCCGGGCGTAAGCAGGGGCGTAAGCGTGGACAAGTCCCACGTAACGGGGTCTTTAAGCTCTACCCCCCATATTTCCGCCGCGTACTGGTCTTTGGACATCTTTGCATAATCGCTTTCGTAAGACTGCGGGGTTTTTGTATCGTAAGAAAAATACATATACAGCTTATCGCCGTCCTGCAAAACGTTAGCGTCCAAAATCTGATGCTTAGCCATTCCGCGGAAAGACGGTTCGCCGAGGGATATATCCTCTCCGTTTGCGTTTACGCCCGTAAACTGTACGTAAGGGCCGTATACGTTATCCGCCACCGCTACGCCGAGCTGGCAACGGTTTCTTTCGTCGGAATACGTTTGGGTTGCCGTATAGTACAGATACCATTTGTCGCCGATTTTCTGAATATCGGGCGCGTAAAGCCCAGTAGTGCCCCAACTGCCCGATTCTGGTACAAACGCGTCGTCAAGCCTCTCCCACGTCGTCAAATCAGCCGAGCGGAAGCACTGGTAAACGGTGCATTGCCTTGTTCCGAAGGCGTAGTAATAACCGTCGTCGTACACAATTACGGGGTCTGCCATATCGGGGAAGAAATCGCCCGTCTGCCCGACCGTTTCGTAACCCTGCTTCCATTCGTTGAGATAGTACAGGCTTTTATCGTAGTCGGTTAAGTCCTTTCCGCTGTTGTCCTTGAATGATACGGTTGAAGCATCGTACTTCTGATATTTGATTTTGGCGTTACCGCCGCAGCCGCAAGCCGCGGCGGTAAATATTGCCGCTGCGCATAAAACTGCGCTTAAAACTGCTTTTTTCATTATTCGTTACCAACTGTAAGCGACACGTTCGAAAGAGTTACTCCGCAACGGTAGGTGCCTATACCGGGGGTGAACGGCGTGCTTTCCGTCCAGAAGCCGTTGTTGTTCATACCGCTGATGTCGGCAAACACGCGTTCGCCGTTGATATAAAGCTCTGCACGGTCCGCTTTCTTAACAACCTTTACCGCTACGGGTTCGTTGAACGAGTTAAGGCAGTCGTGCGTGTATTCGTTCCACGTTGCGTCGTTAAGGTTGGGGCAGAATGTAATTCTTACCGCGCTGTCGCCCGCGTTTTGCTTGAAGCAGAACTGCAAGCTTGCCGTTTTGCTTTCACTGCGGAGATATACAAGTACTTTTGCATCAATCTCGCCGTTTACCGTCATGGGGTCGAAACCGCTCATGGTGAATTCCATTGTGAAGTCGCCCGTTACCGTCTGCGCGAATTTCAAGCCGTTTTCGTAATTGTTTACGGGCGGCCAATCAATATCGCTTTGAGCGCCGAACGATTTTTTCGCTATTGTGTAGCTTCCTTCGCCGTTGTCGGTTACATACGCGCCTACTGTGTGCGGATACTGCGCGATTATTCCGTCAACAGCAGTACCGTCTGTGACAAGCGTAAGGTTGTTTATCGTGCCGACCGCTCCGTCCGTATAAAGCACGGGGGTTGTAGCGCCGTTCATTGCGTTGTAGAAGCGTTCGACAAGTCTGCCGTTGACAACCGTATAGTAGAAGCTTCCGTCGCGTACGAACGTTACCGTGTTGGTTGCCGAAGTATTTACCGCGATTTCGTCCTTTACTTCGGTCATTGCGCCGTAGATTAACTTGTTTGCGACGACTTCCATTGCAACGTAATCGCACATACCGTTAGTTGCGCCAAGCAAGCCGAACCTGCCGGAGGTTAAGTTGGTTTCGTAGGAAACCGCCCACTTTTCAGCCGTTGCGTTCAAGGGCAGGTATACCTTTCCGCTGTTTGCTTCGTACGTTACCGCCGTTTCGGAAAGCGAGTACTTGTCGCTTGCGCCCACCGCCTTGTTTGTATCGACAATCGCGTGCGCCGACTGCGCTTTTGCTTTGATTGAGTACGTTCTTTCGACGTTCGCATCGGAGGACGTCGCCGTTGCGACAACCGTTACCTCGCCCGTTGCTTCCGCGCCGATTGTAAGCGCGCCGTTTTCGGTAATCGAAACGCCTTCAACCGCCTCTTTCAAAGTAAATTTAACGCCCTTGTCAAAAGTAGTTTCGGGAAGCACGGTTGCAACAAGATTGTAAGTTTCGCCCTGTTCCAGTCCGCTTGAAACGCCGTTTATTACCACGCTTTCCGCTTTCTGGAAGTTGTTCAGCTTTGCAACCACTTCTTCAAGGTTTGAAGTCGCTTCGAATTCGCTGATGTAAAGCCTTTGTCTTTGCGAATAGACCCCCGGATATGTCGCAACTCCGTCGAATGCGGGGCAGGAATAAACATATTTTGCAACCTGACTGCCGACAGTTACCGTGCAGTAGTGCTCGGTGCCGAAACGGATAATTTCCATAACCGCAAAATCGGCGTTTTCAAGGGGCTGTTGGGTTATCTGAATTTCCGCGTCCATACCGCCTGTCTGAACCTTCCAGCCGCCGACGTACGGTGTATATTTCTTTTCGGAATGGTTTGTAGGCTGAAAGCCGAACCACGCCATAACGTCGCCTATCGCGTGCGATTTATCCACAAGGAACGAGCCTATGCCCCATCTGCCGGAGCTGTCCGCGCCCGTATCGCCCGTGTGCTCTATTTTGGTTTTAAAGTACCAGTTTTCCGAACATTCGTTGACGAGAAGCTGAGTCTGCGTGCCCGCTTTTATGTGCACCCAGCCCTCAACGTCCGCGGTGAGGGGGTCAACGTCGCCGTTGGAATAGCCTGCTTTCGTCATAAAGAACGATTTTGTTACCTCGCAGAAAACCTTTGCGTTTATCGTTTCGTCCTGTTTCAATGAAAGAGTTACTACCGCGCTGCCCGCGCCGACCGCTTCCATATTGCCGTATTCGTCCACTTTTACGACGTTTTCGTCCGAGGATTTAAACTGTACCTCGTCCTTTACGTTTTTATCGTTGTATTTTGCGTCGTATACAAGCTTGTAAGTATCGCCGACGTTCATCTTCTGGTCTTGTTCACTGCGGAGGCGGATAAGCCCCGCGGCTTCTTTACCGCCCGAATTGTTACAAGCCGCCATTACGGCAACCGAACAACCCATAACCAGCGCAATAAGAATACTTAAAGGTTTTTTCATCTATTTTCTCCTGTTATTTGAAGTTTTTTAGGAAAGCGGTTTTTTACCGCTTTTTTAAAATACACCGCCGTATATGCCTTGATTAACGCATTTTTTAAAGCGGTTTTTTCTTTTGCGGAAGGGCTTTTACTCCCTTCCGCAAAAGCGCCGGATTACTTATTACCCGTTATGAGTTTGTAACAACGATATTTGAAATTGTTACGGTTTTATTTTCGCCCGTCGTATCGCCCGAAGTTTCGGTAAACGTGCAGAACGACAACTTTCCGTTTGTATCTATTGCGCTTCCGGGCACGGTGTAAGCGTCGTTGAATACAACCGTCGCCTGTCCGTTGACAACCGTTATCGTTACTTTAATAACACTGTCCCTTGCCGCGCCTATTTCAACGCCGCCCCACTCACCGCATATTTCCGATTTGTGTACGAAAGCACCAGCGGTGCAAAGGGTAACTACTCTACTGCTGTCGGTAAGTTTGATTGCAAGTTTTGCGTCTGCCATATTGGCGTTGAATTTAACGTCGAAGGTTATTACGCTGTTTTTACCGTAAGAGCCATAGGTGTACAGACGGGGGGCTATCGTGTAGTTATCCCAATTCACCGTCTTTTCAAACGCCAAAGTTACGGTTTCCTTATCATCCGCGCCCTTTTCAACAGTGATGTGCTTGCTTACGTGCGTAGTAACGTCGCCGCTAAGTTGCGTAAGCGTAACGCCCGAAACGGTTGCCGTTGTATCCGAGTTGGTAGAGAACATAATGTTGCAGGGTTCCGCCATAGATTCGGGACTTCTTACCAAAATGCGAGCATCCGAATTCATTTTCCATTCGGTTAATTCAACGCCGTCAAGTTCAACTTTATAAAAACCGTTTTGGCAAATAATTTTATATTTGTGACTATCCGTCGTATCGAAGCCTGCGGCAAAGTCCGCACTGCTTACCCACTGCCCGCCGAAAGTATTGTTTTTGTCGGCGGAAAGCGAATTGGCGTACGTTTCTATTCTGTTAACGTGTCCTTCGCGGTTGTAAACAATATAGAATTGTTCGTTAATGCCGCCGAGGCTTATCATAAGCTTTGGATACTGCGCGGTAGTTACATAGTCGGATACCGTGAATTCGAGAATGAAGTTATCCTGTATTGTCGCGCGGGTATTTTCTGCGGTGTTGAGTATTGCGTAGTAAGTGCTGTTCTCGTTATATCTGTCCTCGGAAACAACGCCGTTTGCCGCCGCGTCGTCAAATATAAGCTTGCCGTTTGCAACGTCCTGCTTAACTCCGCCTACCGATTCCGCAAGCGCGGTATTCTGATTTGCAGGCTGGCTTGAAGCCGCAACGGTAATTTCAGCCGTAACTCCGCCGATGGTTGCGGTTATGACAACCGTACCCGACGCATCGTTCGCAAACGTAAGCGTTCTTGTAGCCGCGTCGAAAGCAGTACCGTCTTTGCCCGCCGTTAAACCGTCTTTATTAAGCGCCCAAACGATATCGTCCTCGTTTCCGCCGAGCACCGTAACCGAATAGACCGCGCTTGCGCCTACCTGCACGGTATTATCGCCGCCGAGCATTATTATCGTTGCTCCGTTAGTTACCGTAAGGTCGCTTACTTCGGCTGTCGCGCCGTCGGACGAGCCTGCGAAATTAGCCGCCCAGAAGCTGAGCGTTGTGCCTATGCCGGCAACGCCGAACTTATCGCCCACCTGCGTATTGCCGATAAAGAAGTACATATCGTTGCCGATTTTCTTTAATTCAACCTTGAATTTACCGGGCTGTGTAATGTTTGTGCGCGTTTCCCCGCTGAAATTAGTCCACTGACCGATAACCGCTCCGTCCGCAAGCTTGTTGTTTACGTAGAAGTCGTTTCCGCCGATATTGATACTCAGCTTACCGTCCGAAAGCGCGGTATTGAACGTTACGTTCATCGAAATTGTGTAGTCGCCCGCGGGAAGAGCGTAAGCATAGAAAATTTTGTTAACGCCCTTATCCTTTGCGTCCCAGCCGTTGCCGAGCGTTACTATATCCGCAACAAAACCGTTTTCGGTAGTACGCGCGTTGTTATTGAGCACGATATAGTCCGCGTCCGCTTTGTCCGTTAAAGTAATATCGGAAACCTTTACGCTTGTGCCCGCGCCCGTTGTGAACAGAACGCTTCTTTCTTCGCCGTAGTCTTCAATGCGGCGGACGGGGTCTTTACCGTCGAAGTTAAGCTCCGCGCCGTTTACCGTCACTTTATAATGTCCGCCGACAACCTTTATAACAACTTCAAGCGTATCCGCCGCCGCGAACGTTGCCGTTGCGGTTCCTTCCGCATACTCCTTAGTGTTCAAATCAACGTACTGCGTTTTTACGCTTACGCCGTTATTCGTAAAGAAGAAGTTGCCCAGCGAATTGCCCAAGCTTACCATGAATACGGGCGAGCTCGCCGACTTCATATCGGTAAGGGTGAACGCAAACTCGAAGTCGCCCTTAACCTTATTTTTAAGCGAGGCCGAATAATAGATTTCCGTAAAATCGGTATCGTTGAGATTTGCGTTGTTGTAATTGAATTCTTCGGTGAACGTAACCGAGCCGTCGCCGCCGAGGACAACTCCTCCGTCCACTTTTACTACGTCGTTTTCGTCCGCAATCGATTCGGAAAGCACCGTAACGTCAATGCGCACCTCTTTTCCTCCGCAATTTGCGATAACCGTAACAACGCCCGCCGCGTCAGCCGCAAGGCTTAAAGTACCGTCTGCAATAGTTGTACCGTCCGCACCGCTTGTCATTGCGGTTTTATCTAACGACCACTCTACCGCGGGTACGTTAGCGGGGTTTGACGCTATAACCTTTGCGCTGTAAGTGAAGGAAGTTCCCTTAACCAGCTTGTTTACGCCAGAGTTGGTAATTTCGAATTTTGCAACGGGGCTTTCGCAAAGCGTTTTTGCCTCTGCAATAGCTTCTTCTTCCGTCGAGTACGAGAAGTCGGTTGCGGTAAGCTTGCGCTCCTGCGAGAAGATGCCAGCCCAAGTCTGCGTATCCGCGGAAATATAGTTCTTATCGCCCGCCGCAGGCAGAGTAAACGTACCGCAGTATCCGTCTATCGAGAACCAGAAATCGCTTCCGTCGCGCACCGTTATAACGTCTACCGTATCGGACGAGAATTCAACGTTCGTATATTTAACGAAGTCCTGACCTGCCCAGCCGCCGTAGAAGTTTTTAATGTAAATTCTGTATTTTCCGCCGTTTGCGCCGTCGGGCGAGTTAATGCCGAACCAAAGACCCGCGTTGTTTCTGTCAAGGTCGTGGGTAACGCCTACCGTCTGCGTGCCGAGCGCCGAGGGCGAAGGAATTGTAAGCTTTGTTCTGAACACGTACTTTGTTCCGCCTTCGAGAACGCCGAGGAAGTACTGCGAACCGCTTCCGCCGGGGATATACACGCTGTTATCGGTTATGGTCATTCCGTCCTTGTTGACCTGATGGTCGCCCGAGTTCCAGAAAGACTTTGTAACGTTATACGTCTTTTCCGCATACACCGCGGAGTCATCTGCAAGCGAGGCTTTAACCTTGCCCGTGCCGACCTCCGCAAAATAAATGCGGTTGCCGATTTTTTCGTATCTTAAAGCGTCGCCCTCAACCGTAACCTCAACTTTTTTATCGGTTACTTTGGTTCCGTCTTTAAGTACGGTATATTCGATAATATCTTCGCCGCCGAGGTCTGCTTTCTGCACGGCATTGCCCTTGATTTCGATTTCGTACAAAGGCACGTTTACGCTCAGCTTTGCAGTCGTTTTTGAGTTGCCCTTTACCGAAAGCGTAAGCTCGGATTTGCCCGCTTTTACGGCGGTGATTTTGTTGGTTTCTTTGCTGTAAGTAACGGAATCGCCCTTTACGCTTACAACTACCTCCGTCTGGGTATCGGCTTCGCCGTTTTTGGTCAGCTGATACTCAAGCTCGGCAGATTCGCCCTTTTCAAGCGTAACTGACGTTCTGTCAAGTTTGATTGCGTACGCGCTTGAAGCACAGGCAACGCACGTCAGCGAAGCTATCAGCATTACCGCCAAAAGCAACAAAATCAAACTTATTTTTGTGTGCCTTTTTTTCATCATGGGTTTCCTCCAAAACCATTTTTTTATAAAAGCAGTTAAGAGTTTTTTAGAGAACGGCTCCCGCCGTTCTCTAACGCGGATATGAAAAATATCCGCGGCAATCGACCGCGATTATTAATTTTTAAAGCCGTTTCCGGCTGTTGAGTGATTAAGGCGGGGTGCTACACTGTTTTATCTTCAACAAACAGCGTACAGCCTGCCTGCGCGTACTGCCTTTGTTTTTCTTCCAAAAGCGCAACGCTTACGCCGAGATATTCCGCAAGACAGCTTTTGCAAAAAAAACTTTTTTGCGTTTTTCCTATCAGTTTTTTATGCAGACCTATTTCGTTATAGGTCAGGCTTTTTCCGCAAATCTTGCAGTGCATATTTTACCGTTTTATTTATTGACTACGCTTAAACGGAACACCGCCGCGCTGTGCGCTTCCACCCTGCGCTGAACGGTGCCGTTTATATCCTCGGTTTTGTCGCCGGAGAAAATTTCTTTTCCGCAAAACTTTTTGTGCGCGAAGGTGGGCAGTCCTATATCGTCCGTCGGCACCCAGAAGAAAGCTGGCCCGTCCGTCATATTCACAAATGCGACAGCCAAATCGCCGTTATCCAGCGCGCGCACTATTATGGGCAAATCCTCGTTACCGTCGTGCAGGCGTATATACGGCTTGTTTCCGCGCACGTCCTGATTAACCGCAATCAATTCTTTATTCGTCAGAATAGCCATAGCCGCGTCGTTCTTTTCGCGTATGTCGCAGCCTATCATAAGGGGCGAAGCAAGCATACACCAAACCGCAAAATGCAGTTTATACTCGTCCTCGGTACAGCCTTTAAGTCCGACAAAGCCCTTTCCGCCCATTCCAACGACAAGCATATCCATATCGTTGAAACAGCCAAGCCCGCCGTAAGGCAGAATTTTATACTGCGCCTTGATTATCGATTTGATTGAATCGAACGTATCGAAAATATCGGGGGTGGAACGCCACATATTCGCGCCCGTGGTGCCTATCCATTCGGGCGTATTGTCCGCGCCCCAGCTACAACCGCTGAACAGAATATCTCTGCCGCAGTTTGCAAGCGCAAGTCCCATTCTTCTGTACAAATCCCTGCCGCTTACACCCTCTGGCTTGTAGCAATAATCGTATTTGAGAAAGTCCACTCCCCACTCCGCAAAAGTTTGCGCGTCTATATACTCGTAATTACAGCTTGCGGGATACGCCTGACAGGTCATAACCCCGCAGCTGGAATACATTCCGAATTTAAGCCCCTTTTTATGAACGTAGTCGGCAACATATTTCATACCGTGCGGAAACTTCTTTTCGTCGCAGACAAGCCTGCCGTTTTCATCGCGGGCGCGTTTTGCCCAGCAGTCGTCAACGACAATGTACTCGTAACCGCATTTTTTCAGTTCGGAATTTGCCAGAATATCAGCCGAACGCAGAATAAGCTCTTCATTAATCTTTTCCGCAAACGTGTTCCATGTGTTCCAGCCCATCGGAGGAGTAAGTTTAATCATAAAAAAGCGCTCCGTAACCGTATCTTTTGCAATTCTACGGTTTTTTTCTTTAATTTTTTGTATTTTCTATATTGTTAACGTTAACCTATTTGAACTTATTCGCTCCCGCACAATTCAGGAGCGATTTTTTTCAATTATTATGTTTCCGTTTTATATATTAAAAACTTGCCTCAGCTTGTTAACGTTAACCTATCCAAACTGATTTTATACCTTAGCAGTGTGTTTGTCAATACCTTCAAGAAAAATATTTTCAGAATTTGCAATAAATTAACAACTGCGCTGTTTTTTGTCTATTATATGACCGCACGGCAACTTTACTGCTTACGCGGTTTCGCCTATGTGAAGTCTTACGGCGGCTTTTTCGGCAATTCTGCCGTTATACCTGCCCTCTATCTTATCTATAATTTTACAGATAACGTAGCTGACGTACTCGTACTTATCAATTCCGACCGAAGTAACGTCTACGGGCATAGTTATGTCGGAGGATATATCGTCGTAGCCGATGACCATAGTCTGCGTTTCGCCGTGACGCTTTAAAATGTTCAGAATTCCGTAAGCGGTCATATCGCTTAAACAGAATATCGCGGAAGGCATACCGTTCTTTGCAACGTATTCGTCAAAAGCCCCGTCGGCGTCGTAACTGCAATCGATAACGCCGGTTTTATAGCCGTTTTCCGCAAGCAACTCTACAAAGCCTTCGATACGGTCGTGAACAAAAGTCATCCCGAACGCTTCGGAAGCGTATAAAAACGATTTACAGCCGAGCTGTAAAAATCTTTCGGCGGCAAGCCGACCGCCCTGAACGTCGTCGGTGGTAACGTAGTCGATTTCACCGTAATCGGTTCTGCGCCCGAAAATTATAAGCGGCACGTCGAAGCTTTTGACAAGGTTTACCACTTCGGCGTCGGCTTCGAGAAAGCTGATTACAGCAGAAACGCCCAAAGACAGCGCGTTGCGGTAAATATCTTCGGTTATAGTGTGCGAGTTTGCGAATATGGTTTGCAGAGTATACCCTCGGCTTTGTACCTCGCGCTGAATGTAGTCTACCATTATGGCAAAGTAAAAGTTTTTAAGGCTGTCGAAAACTACCGCTATGCTTTTGGCTTTACCCGCGCGGAGTGACGCCGCCATTCTGTTGGGAACGTAATTCAAACGCTTTACCGCTTCTATAACTTTGGTATAAGTATCCGCCGCAACGTAGCCGGTATTTCTCAGCACGCGCGAAACAGTCTGCGCAGTTACGTTTGCTTCCGCCGCGACGTCTTTAATTGTAACACGCTTACCGCTCATAGCGCTCTCCCTCGGGTAAAAATTCACGTTAATTGGCTGTTAACGTTAACATTGATTATGTCAATAATAAAATACTGAATTTATTTTGTCAATATGTTTGGGAAAAGTTTTTTCATAAAAAGGAAAATTATCACATTCACAAATTTTACGCCAAAAAAATTGTGACTTTGAGAAAAATTTACACGCAAAAATTTTCAATTTTACAGAAATTTCACAATTTGCCGTAAAAAAATAAACCCGCGGTAAGGCAAAAGTTTTTGCCTTACCGCGGGCGTAAATTTACTAAATTACAATAAATGCTTGCGGATAGCCTTTATAGCCGTATCTGCAATTAAACGCGACCCGCGGTGCGTGGGGTGCACGCCGTCGAGCGAGTATTCGGTATAAGGAATACTTTGCGCAAGCCCCACAAACATTTCGTCGTAAGCCACAACCTCGTCGCAAAGCTTTAAAGTTACTTTATTGATAATTTCAAGCTCCTTATTGAACAGCTTGCGCATTCTGAGTTTATCCGGCGCGGGAAGTAAAAACGGTTCAAGAAAAATTACTACTATCCCCGCGTTTTTAAGGCGGGTTAAAAGCTCGGTCAAATCTTTTTCGAACTGAACCAAATCCAGCTCCTTGCCGTTTTTGAATTTGTGGATTGTGTTGTTTATGCCTATCATCATTACGACTGCGTCCGGCTTTTGCGCAATTACGTCCGTATCAACGCGCGCAAGCAAATCGCTTACCTCGTCGCCGGATACGCCTTTGTTTATCAGTTCTATATCCATATCGGGATATATGGGGCGGAGCTTGTCCGCAAGAATTTTCACATAGCCGATTCCAAGCGATTTTTCGTCTGCGCGGTCGCGCCCGCAATCGGTTATAGAATCCCCGAAAAACACGATTTTCATAACATTTTCTCCCTTTACTTATTATATTTTAGCACTCATGTCCCCCGTTTGCAATAGTCCAAAAAGAAAACAGTCCTTTATTTTTTAAAAAATCATAAAGAAAAACGGCGGTATATGTTGCCCTATACCGCCGAGAGATTATTGTACAAATTATTACATATTATTTTTTAGCTAAAATTTCTTTTAACTTTGTATAAGTATAGTTGTATCTATACCAATTTTTGTACTGTTCTCTTCTTACTTCTTCCGCCGCGTCCGTGTTATATCTTATCAATTCCGAAATAATAAGATAACAAGAGCTGTCCGCATCGGTTTGTAATATGCGATTGATTTCTCTTGAATCCACGTCAAGCGGAGTGTTATGACAATCCATTCCGCAAGCTATCAGCATTTTATCGCAAATTCTTTTGCGCATAAAATAATTCTGACCGTAGGTATTAAGTATTACGCAATTATTCAAAAATTCTTGAGTATCGTCTTTTGTCTCAATATCATAGTTGATAATCGTGTAACAATATCTAACGCTGTTATAATGCTCGTCTTTGTCTACAATTATCGCGTTGGTTTGAAATAATTCCGAAATAAACCGATAAATAGCGTATGCATTGTCGGCGTTGCCTTTTGAATAATAGTCGTCCTTTGTAAAATCGACAAAAATTTTGGCATAAGCCAAATATTTATTTTCCGGTTTCATTTCAAGGCATCTTTTAAAGAAGCTAATCCCCTGATTCGCGTCCGAAAAATGAATTTCGTCATAAATTTCGAATATTTCATAATGGTTTTGAACCTTACGGATTTCAAAGCGCTTTTCGTTAGCCGTAAAACATGGGAATTTATCCGCCTTTTCGTCATTAGTTAAAATATGACAGCAAATCAGATTAGATTCCGTATTTTTTCCGCCAAGCGATTGCGGATAAATGTGGTCTAAGTTCCAACCGAATTTACTCCCGCGGTCGCCGTAAGCGGCTTTTGCCATTTCTCTTCCGGAAAAATCAAAAGCTTTCTGACAATTGCCGAACTGCTTTGTCCAAAGAGACATTGCATTTTCTCTGTTAAGTTCCATTAATTTTTCGTTTTTCATTTATTATATAACTCCTTTTCAAAAATTATATAATTTGTACTTGTAACCTCCTTTTAAATTGAAACAAATACTTTGATTAACGAATTAGGGCAACCTAACGCTGTGAACCTCGAAGGGCAATCCTCTTAACAGCATAACAGAAGATTTATTAATCATCTTTCAAAACATTATGAAAGTGTATTAGATTTGTTTCAATACATATTATACATTGCAAATCAGAAAAAAACAAGCAGTTTTTTAATTTTATACTAAATAAACCCGCCCAAACGGCATTTTTCCGTTTGGGCGGTTATGGCGCGGAAGAAGGGATTTGAACCCTTGCTACGGTTTCCCGTACTACTCCCTTAGCAGGGGAGCCCCTTGAGCCACTTGGGTACTTCCGCATACTCGGCATAAAAACCTGGCTCATAACAATTTTTACTGCCTTTATGTAATTTTAGCTTACACACTATATCATAATTTTACGGCTTTGTCAAAACATTAATTCACGGTTTTTCAATTTATTGCAATAATTTTTAACCCCGATAATTATCGCGCCGCCCAACGCGCGCCATTTACACCGCCTGTATGCGCAGTTATTTACACCGCGCCCCAGCGCCTCAAATTTTCACATCACAGCAGACGCGCCGCAAGCTCCAAAGCGTTCAAAATTACCTTATCCATATCGTAATACTTATAGTCGGCAAGCCTACCGCCCAGAATATACCCCGCTTTTACCGCTTTTTCGGCATACACCGCCGCAAGTGCGTTATTTTTTTCGTCGTTAACGGGATAGAACGGCTCGCACCCGTCCCGCCACTCGTCGGGGTATTCGCGCGTTATAACCGTTTTTGGCTGTGAACCGAACTCAAAATGCTTATGCTCGATTATCCTTGTAAACGGCACCTCGTGCGAGGTATAGTTAACGACCGCGTTTCCCTGAAAATTTTCAACGTCCAGAACCTCTGTTTCAAACCTCAGCGTGCGGTATTCCAGCTTTCCGCAAGCGTACCCGAAAAGCCTGTCCGCCGCGCCCGTATAAACTATTTTATCAGCAAGCTTTTCCAGCTCTGTCCTGTTTTCGATAAAATCGCAATTCAGCTTAACGTCACAGCCCGCAAGCAGTTTTTCTATAATCTGCGTGTACCCGCCGACGGGTATTCCCTGATAAGCGTCGCTGAAATAATTGTTATTATAAGTGAACCGAAGGGGCAATCTTTTAATGATAAATGCGGGCAAATCTTTGCAATCTCTGCCCCACTGCTTTTCGGTATATTCCTTGATAAGATTATGATAAATGTCCGCGCCGACCATACTCAAAGCCTGTTCTTCAAGATTTTTAGGGTTGGACACCCCCGCCTCCCGCACCTGTCTGCCGATAATTTCCTTAGCCTGCGCGGGCGAAGAAATTCCCCACATTTTTGCAAACGTATTCATATTGAAGGGCAGGTTATACACTTCTCCGCGGTACACTGCAACGGGCGAGTTTATAAAGTTATTGAACACTGCAAAACCGTTGACGTAATCCCACACCGCCTTATTTGAAGTGTGAAAAATATGCGCGCCGTACCGGTGCACGGTTACGCCTACCGTGTTTTCCGTGTAAACGTTACCGCCTATATGCGGGCGCTTTTCTATTACAAGGCACTTTTTGCCTTTTTTTACCGCCTCGTGCGCGAATACCGAACCGAACAGCCCCGCGCCGACGATTAAATAATCATACTTCATCGTTTTATAATTCCGCAATCAAAATATAAAAGCTTAAAGCGGACGGAACAACCTCCGCCGTATGTAAAAATAATACACGTTTTCAGTCAATCAGTAAAGTATTTGGGCGCGCGCTTACGGCAACGACCGAAAAAATCAAACGCAAAAGCGCAAATTTTAAGCCGATTTATAAAATTGCCCCCGCTATATGCGCCGGTTAAGCATGTTTCAAAGCGGTTTGCTCTGCTTAAAAGTTTCTGTTTTAAAACCCTTTTTCGGCGAGTTCTCGGCAAAGTCCAATATAAAAGGCGTAAATTTTTTCCTTCTTTTTCTTCCTGACCATAAAGTCCACTATTTCGCTGTGCGATACCGAGCCTTCCGCGCACTCACCGCGGTAACTGCCGAATTTAGAGCTTTCCTCCGAAACAACCCCGTCAGTTGCTCCGCGCTCGTACTTCTTTGAAAACATCAGCGGGATACCCATAACAAAATCGTCGCGGCTGCGCTTCATCTGCGCCGAATAGCTTTGGCAGTAAACCTTATCGGAAAAATCGATAACCTCCGTTCCGGCGTCGGGCAAGCTTTTAAGCTGTTCGCACACCGTTAAGGAATCGGGCTTTTTATCCCCGAAAATGCGGTAAACGAAGTTCACCCAAAACGAGGTAAACTTTTTTAAAGGCTTTGGCATGCTTAAAATTTTTGTAGCAATCTGCGAGCCTTTATGCGGAGTGCAAAGCGTGGTTAACGAGGCGACTTTGTCCTCCATACCAAGGCTTTCAATCATATATCTTGCGTCAAGTCCGCCCTTCGAGTGCGCGATAATGTTCACCTTTTCAGCGTTCTCCGCCTGTAAAATCTTTATAATCTGCGCTTTAAGCTGAACCGCGTTGTTTTCAACCGTTCCGAAACCGTCCGTCTTGCTTGTATAAACGCTGCAACCTTCGGATTTGAGAATTTTTTCGATTTTGCCGAACGCTTTGAAGTATTTGAAATCCTTTAAAATTATTCCGTGTGCAAGAATTATCGGATATTTTGTTTTCACCCTGTCTCCCCCACGGCAAATCATACTTTAAAAAATTCTGCTTTTGCGCAAAAACCCGTCAAAACCTGTAAAGCATTGTCCGCGCCATTCAACTGCGCGAGCATTTTTCCGCGTCCACCGCAAGTGTAAACATAAGCGCGTAAAGCGCGTCCGCAGGGTTAACAACGTCTATAACGTAAGTATCCGTCCAGCGGAAAATCTGCTTGCTTACCGTAGCGACCGTTCCGCCGCCCGCGCCGTAAATATTATAATCCCATTCCATAATATTCCCGTCAACCGTCCAGCCCTTGCCTTCAAGTGAATACGACTGTCGGAAAAACGCAAAATGCTTTTTAAGCGTGCCTATATGCGCGTCCCTCTCGTACAGCTCGAACTTAGGCATAAAGGTCAAGACCGTTTCTTTAACCGTGCCGACGTTCACGCCGTGCGCGTCGTAAATCTGCAATTTGTGCCCCCAGCTGAACTGCCCTTTAACGGTGTAAACGACGCTTCCGTCCTCGCCGTAAATATCGTAGCTGTCGAACCACGAAAAAAACCGCTGTTTAAATAAAAGTTTCATACTATTCTCTCTCTTTCATACTCTTTAAAAATTAATTTTTAAAATAACCGTCCAAATCGAAGTACGGCTCCAAATACCCGCGCGTGGCAAAGCACATTTCCTTGAAAAGCGCTTCCGCCTGCGCAAAGTCAAGCGCTCCGCACAACGGCTGGTTTATAAACGCGGCGAAAACTTTATTTAAATTGCGCTCCGCTATCCCCCGCGTTTCCTTTAAAACACAGCACAAAAACTGTTGCGCGTGAAAAACCTCGTGACAGCACCCGAAGGCTTTGATTTCGGGGAAAACGCCGTAAAGCGTTTTGACGCAGGCGCTCATAGGGTTTGTAAAGTTGATAACCCACGCGTCAGGGCAAACCGCTTTTATTTTGCGCGCGTAGTCCTCGTAAATCGGTACGGTACGCATTGCGCGCAGAACCCCGCCCGGCCCCGCGGTATCGCCTACGGACTGGAATATGCCGTACTTTTCGGGGATATGCACGTCCGCGCGCATCTCCCTGAACGTTGCGGGCAGAATTGACAAAACCACGAAGTCGGCGCCTTTAAGCGCGCTTTCGGCGTCGTCGTAAACCTTATATAAAAACTTTGATTTGGTTTTTTTTATCGGCGTTGATGTACCCGCCTATTTTTGAATTGCGTTCGGCGGCGGTTTTATCTATGTCGTAAAGCGCAAGCTCTCCACCGAGGTCCTCCGCCAAAGCCAAATCGGACATAAAAACTCTTGCCCACAGCTTACTTCCCCCGCCTATATATGCTATTTTAACGTTTTTGCGCATAACGCGCCACCCCCTTTATTTCATTATGAATATTAGCTGATATTTAGTTATTTGGTAAACAATTATACTAATGATAGCTTTTGTTTGAATATGATAACTGTAAATATAGACTTTTTCGTCCTGGCAACGTAAAAGTTTACCATTCAATATTAAATTAAAAATAAATTATAGGAGAAGCAAAATTGAAAAAGACAAAAAATATTTTTATTTCTTTGGTTGAAAAAATATCAGGATTATTTTAAAAAGAATTTTTCTGAAAAGCGCTTTCCTATAACGGATTTTACCACTTTTACCCTGCCGTGTCAACAGCGGTACAGCTTTCCCCTCCATAAATTAATCGTCTGAAAACGCGCTTAAACGCGGGATATTGCGGGGGCAAACTTAATTTTACGGCTATTTATTATAAAAAAATAAACCTCCGCGCTTTCCATTTTTTGAAAGGCGCGGCTTGCGTAAAATATAAATTATGCTTTAACGTATAGGCTGTTTATTGTAATTTTTTGCGTTTTTATATCAATTTGCCCTTCGAGCGCAAAAAACAGCCCGCAAACGCTTGCAATGCCGAAAGGAAATTGATATAATTAAAAAGCTTTTCGGGGGCATAGCTCAGTTGGTTAGAGCGCTTGCTTGACATGCAAGAGGTCGATGGTTCGAGCCCATTTGTTCCCACCAAAACCGCGATTTTAGCCTGTATTTTAACGAAATACGGGCTTTTTTGTTGCCGTTTTTTGCGAATTTCCCCGCACCGTCGCCCAATTTTAAGGCTTTTTACTGTCAAAAAAAGTGTCAAAACAGCCGCGAACGCTATCCGAAAAGGCGTTTATATAATGCGCCTGCGCTTCCGTGTACTTGTTTTTTGTCGTGTCAAGTTTGGAATGCCCCATTAAGTATTGCATTACCTTGTCAGGAACGCCAGCTTCTTGAAGACGGTCACAAAAAGTATGCCGCAAAACGTGCGCCGTTACGTTAAAGCCGAGTTTTTCCGCAATTCTTTGCATTGTTAGGCGTACAAAATTATAAGTAAACGGAAAAAGCAAGCCCTCTTCCGCTGTTTTCAGTTCTTCGCATAATCCCTGCGGCAATGGCAGCACTCGCACGGCGGCTTTTGTCTTTGGCGGCTGTTCTATGCGCTTGCCCTTGATAAAAATAACGTCTTTCGTTATCGATAAAGTGCATTTATCAAAATCAACGTCGGACTTGTAAAGCGCAAGAGCTTCACCAACGCGCACACCAGCTGCGAGCAGTAAGCGGAACAGCAAAGAGTATTTGCTTTTCGATGTCGCGCCAAGAAAGGTTTGTTGCTGGTCGGGTGTAAGACCGTCAACGTGTCTATCCTGGTGCTTTTTAATTTCCAGGTTGTCGCACGGGTTTATTTTAATAAGCCCGCTCTTGTGCGCCCTCGTGAAAATCTGATTAATATTTACTTTACATTTCCCGCGAGTGTTGGGCGATTTAATTGAAAGCAACAACGCCTGCACATCGTCTGTCATTATTTTAGTAATTGGGACGTCCGCAAACTTAGCAAGCGCGGGCTTTAACGTGTCAACGATATTTGTAATCGAAGTCGGTTTAAGGTTCGGCTTTTTATAAAGTTCAAGCCATTTTTCGTAAAACTCCCCAAAAGTTACAATGGTTTTGCCGCCTGTCTTTCGTTTGGTTTTCTGCACCCCCTTTAAAAAATCGCTGATTTTTTGCGCTACTTCTTCACGGCTTTTGCCGTAAAAATATTTCGGTCGCCCCTCTTCGGTTACTGCATAACCTTGAAAGCGACCGTCTTTGCGCGGTTTCGAGTTTATAGAAACTCCCGCAATGTCTATTAGCATTTGCCCCTCCTGTGGAGTGGTCAAAGCATCGCCGTTGTTAACGCCGCCGCAGTTCTGCCGCGGCGGTTCTTCATTTTGCCTATCAAGATAGCCTTTCAGCATTGCAAAGCCTAAGCAGGCATTTTTTAGGTCGTGCTCGATACGATGTATCAAATTGTTGAGTGTTTCGGTCATTGGTATAAGCTCCTTAAAAATAAAGCAGATTATACCACCGCCAACTAATAGCCCAAAACCGCCTTGACGTTAACCCCTGCACTCTCCAAAAGCGCGACGACGTAACCAAACACCTGCGCTTTTTGAATTTCTGACATAACCTTGTATAACTTCATAAAATCAACTGTTTGTTTGTCTGTAATCTCGTGGTTGTTGTATGTCAACAGATTATTTTCACGCCCTAACAGACTATCGACAGTAACACCGAAATAATCTGCAAGCTGTATCAACCGCGCCGCAGGGGGCATTTGTTTAGTACTTTCCCACATACCAACAGTACTTACACCGATATTTAAAATAAGCGCAAGTTCTCTTTGAGATAAACCTTTATTTTCGCGTAATTCTTTCAACTTTAATGCAAAACTCATAACAAAGCCTCCACGCAAATACTATCATTAAATTTGACAAAAAATTTTTTTTAGCATTGTTACTCCATTTTTTTGATAAAACACTTGCGTTTACTCCGTTTATATGATAATCTATTATCAAAAATTATGAGTTGCGCGCCCGCAGGCGCGTCCGGAGCGGCAAATGGCAACAGTGAATACACCCGCCTATCGTATAGGCGAAGACGGCAAGCTTTATTTCACATACAACCAGGGAGCGGAATATACCGTAACACCCCCAATAATTGCGCCGCTCGTTTATCGGATAGCCGTTTGCGAGTTTGACGAAACCACGAAAAAAGAATACTACCGCATACAGAGCGCAGGCGCAGAATTGCCCGCGCGCTTTTCAGTTCAGCAAGTCGATTTAATGCTTTCGCAATACCCTTGCACCATAACCGCGGCGGGCGAACCGCAGGAACTCCCGCTACTGCTGGACGAAGTGCAACAGTTTTACACAAAGAAACGTAAGGAATTAAGCAAGGCGAACAAGGCGGAAAACCAGAAGCTTAAAGGCACGGAATGGAACAAGAACCTGCAAGCCCGCGCCGCCGCCCTGGACAATTTAGACTTTTACCGCTCGCAAGGGAACGCGGCAAAGGTTGTCGAGCTGGAAAAGAAGCTTGCCGAAATCGAGGACGAGCTTAAAAAGATTTTGACCGACAAGGGCGTTGACTTGAAGATTTTAACAAAGCAATCAGACTGTGACATTTGCAACGATACGGGCGTTATCGACGGTCAGATTTGCGCCTGCGCGCGCCCCATGGCAAACGCTATCAAGCTTTATTGTGCGGCAAAGCGGCTTGCCCGCGGCTAACACGCCCCCGCGGGTGTGAAATTTGGACGTTTTAAGGTGTACGTCGTAAAACAAACCTGTTGACGTTTTCGGGGTTCGTCGAAAATAAAAACCCCGCTAATACGCACCCGCGCGGTGGAACTCCGTAAAGGTGCTTGCAAATCTCGGCTCCTGCACCGCCATAAACGGCGCGGGGGTTGAGATTAAGGGAAACAACAGCCCGCAAGGGCGTTGAAATATATTTTTTAGGAGATTTGCAAAAATGACAAAGGAACAAATAAAGGCAGAAGTAACAAAGACCTTGCAAAAGGTTGAGCCGCAGGAACTCCCCGCAGTTATCAGACAAATACGGTTAAAGGCATTATTTAACGCAATGTTTAATCGGTTATCGGACGAAACGTTGGACGCAATCAACGAAGCTTGCAACGAGTTTGACGGGGTGCAAAAATGAAACAACAAAATTTATTGGCAAAGTATGGCATAAGTGCCGAAGAGCTTAAACGCGCGGTTGACCAAATAAAACTTGGCAATATTGCTTGCAGTGGTGCCGTGCTTTGTGCATTGTGCGAGTTGTTGGCAAACGGTGACATACCGTCGGACGGGGTGCAGTAATGAAAAAAAACGAGTTGCTCCCCTGTGAAATCAATACACAAACAACTTGCATATCGTGCAATTTACATAACAACGGTTGCCCTATTGAAACAATGTGCGGAGCTAAGGGGGCTTATGACATAGTCAAAGCGTTTAACCCCATTAAGACCACCGCCAAAGCGGGCG
>CAJULB010000011.1 GCA_910587005.1 uncultured Christensenellaceae bacterium
CTATGCCCTTATAGGGCTACCACAAACTACGCGTTTTACGCGTAGTCATGATTTTTTAAATTTGTTAACTTAAAACTATAATTATTAACGGTATATAACAATCAATACAAATCCCCCGCTCGGGTAAGGGGGTGGGTAAGCTTAAAACAATCAGATTCTTCGCTAACGCTTAGAATGACAAAACCAAATGTTGGAAAGTGTCATGCTGACGCTTGCGGAAGCATCTGATAGTCATATGCGCAAACCAATCCCGTCATTTCGACCGAGCGGGTATTACCATTACCGTCATTTCGACCGAGCGAAAGCGAGCGGAGAAATCCCAAAGTCATATGCGCTTTCTCGGGGGGATTTAGGGAGGGGGGATATTTTTTACACCATACACCGTATTACCGAAATCAATTCACCAAAAATTTTTGACAAAATTCGGCAAAGTGCGCGCTAACGCTTGCCGAATTTTCCGCCTTATGTTAAAATTGTGATAAACAAGTGAAATTAAGCCCCCGCAGGGGCTTTTGCGGTTTTTAAAAACCGCAAAACACTTAAAAAATTATTTTACGGAGGATTTTATGAGCGAAGAATTGAACGAAGAAAACGTTCCCGAAACCCAGCCCGAAGTTCAGCCCGAAGATAACGGCACGGCTTCCGCGGCGGCGGTTGCGGAAACGCCCCACAAAGGCTTTTTCGGGAAAATCGACAAGTGGTTCGGCATCACCAAAAGCGGTTCCAACTACAAGACGGAAATTATTGCGGGTTTAACCACCTTTATGGCGATGGTTTACATTCTTATGGTAAACCCCGGAATGTTCCAGAACGTAATCATCAGTGACAATCCGTTCGGCGCGTCGTACATTGCAACGGCAATCGGCGCGATAGTCGGTACGCTTTTGATGGCGTTCCTTGCAAAAATGCCCCTTGCGCAAGCCTCGGGTATGGGTGTAAATGCGTTTGTGGTTTACACGCTTGTGCTTTCAAGCGGGCTTTCCTATCCCAACGCAATGGTGTTTACGCTTCTTGACGGCGTTATTTTCATTATTCTTTCGGCTACGGGTTTAAGAAAATACATTTTCAAAGCAATTCCCGACGAAGTAAGAAAGGCTATAAACGTAGGTCTTGGCTTGTTTATCGCGTTTATCGGCTTACAGAACGCTACGGCGATAGTAAACGATAACTCAACGCTTGTTTCGCTTGCTTCTTTCAACGTTTTGTCCGCTAACTTCGCAACTTACAGCGCAGGCTCGGTCAGCGGAATTCTTCCCGCACTCGTTGCAATGCTCGGTGTAGTGCTTATTGCAATACTTTCCAAAAAGAAGGTAAAGGGCGCAATACTTTGGGGTATACTCGGCTCGACCGCTCTGTACTTCATTATGGCGGGCTTCGGCTGTCTTGCAGGCGGCGCAGACCTTGTTTCGGCTACGTTTGCGGAAAGCCAGTTCAATTATACCGTGCCTGAAAATCTTTTGCCTTATATCAGCACGGCGTTTGACCCTATATCGGGCGCAAACGTGGTAAATATCACGAATATGCCGTTTGCGGAATTTACGGCGCTTATCGGCGAAGTTCCCCAAAACGTCGTTGTTTCGCACTTCTATACAAACGGACTTGCGTGCAAGCAGATTTTCAGCGCAATCGCAAACCAGTTCACGTTCAACCCGTTCTCGGCGTTTGCCGCGTGGGGTAAGGACGCCGCGGGCAAGGTGTTCTACGAGGGCTTCGATTTCAGCGGTTATCTCGGCGTTCAAGGTCACAACGTCGGTTCGCTCGTGCTGTTGATTATAACCTCCGCGCTTTCGCTTTGTATGCTGGATATGTTCGATACTATCGGAACGCTTTACGGCGCGTGCGAGAAGGGCGGACTTTTGGATAAGGAAGGCAACCCCCTCAACATGAATAAGTGTATGCTTTCGGACGCTGTTGCAACCACGGTAGGCGCAATTGCTGGTACTTCTACGGTTACTACGTTCGTTGAATCATCCGCCGGCGTTGCGGCGGGCGGTAAGACGGGTTTCACCGCGCTTGTTACCGGACTTTGCTTTATCGTTGCAATGTTCCTTTCGCCTATCGCACAGCTTATTCCCTCGGCGGCTACGGCTACCGCGCTTATCTGGGTAGGCGTGCTTATGATGTCGTCCGTTACCAATATCGAGTGGACAGACCCCGCTAAGGCGCTTCCCGCATTCCTTACTATTGCGGTTATGGCTTTCGGCTACGAAATTTCCTACGGTATCGGCATAGGTATGATTTCCAGCCTTATAATCAAGGTCTGCACGGGCAAGATAAAGGAAATTTCCGTTGTAACGTGGATAATAACAATTTTCTTCCTTGCAACGTTCATTCTTACCCACTAATAAAAAAAGTTTAATAAAGCCGCCGCTTGAAAAAGCGGCGGCTTTATGTTATAATAGCTTCAAACAAATAAAAAGAGGTTTTTTACATATGCTTGAAAAATACATAGACGCGGCAACGCGCAGAAAAAAAGCCGATTTAGTGCTTAAAAACGCAACGTTTGTAGACGTGTTTACGGGCGTTTTGCGCAAGGGCGATATAGCAATCGCCGATGAAAAAATCGTTGGCACTGGCGAGTACGAGGGCGAAACGGAAATCGACTGCACGAATTTAACGGTAGTCCCCGGCTATATCGACGGTCACGTTCATATAGAAAGCTCCCAGCTTTCCCCCGAGGAGTTTGCTTCTTTAATAGTTCCGCGCGGCACGACAACTATTATCGCCGACCCGCACGAAATCACTAACGTCTGCGGAATGGCGGGGTGCGAGTATATTGCAAAAGCTTCTGAAAACGTGCCTCTCGACGTGAAAATTCAGCTTCCTTCGTGTGTGCCTGCAACTCCGTTTGAAACGAGCGGCGCAATTCTCGCGGGCAAGGACGTCGAGAAGAATATTAAAAACGAATACATTTTCGGTCTGGGTGAGTTTATGAATTACCCCGGCATTGTATACAGCGACCCAGACACCCTTAAAAAGGCGGAGGCGGCGCACGCGGCGGGCAAGATAATAGACGGACACGCGCCCGCAGTCTACGGCTACGATTTGAACGGCTACCTGTGCGCGGGCATTTCCACCGACCACGAGTGCGTTACGAAAGCCGAGATTGACGAAAAGATTTCCAAAGGAATGTACGTGCATATCCGCCACGGCTCGTCAACGCAGAACCTCGGCAACGCAAAATACATTACGGACGGCAATATGCGCCGTTTTCTGCTTTGTACCGACGACAGACACGCCGCCGATTTAAAGGAAAAGGGACACCTTGACGACGCTTTGAGAAAGCTTGTCGCAAACGGTTTGGACCCTATTCGCGCCGTAATATGCGCCACTTTAAACGCCGCGGAATGTTACAACCTTAAATGGCGGGGAGCAATCGCGCCGTTCTATTTGGCGGATTTGGTTGTTGTGGACAACCTTAAAAGCTTCAACGCAAAATACGTTATAAAGAGCGGTAAGACGGTCGCAAAGGACGGAATACCGCTGTTCGATACCTCTAAAAGATACCTTCCGAAAAACGTTTTAAATACCGTTCATTTAAAGCGTGAAATGCGCGCGGACGATTTTATACTTACGTTAAAGGGTAAAAAGGCAAAGGCTATGACAATAGAACCCGGCGGAGTAGTCACCGGCTGCGAGGTTGTCGAGGTTGAAAGCAAAAACGGCGACGTTGTTGTAGAGGGCACCGATTTACTTAAACTTGCGGTTGTCGAAAGGCATAAATGCACGGGGAATATCGGCAAGGCGCTGTTTAAGGGTTACGGCTTCAAGGGCGGCGCGCTGGGCATAACAATCGCGCACGATTCGCACAATATCATTCTTATGGGCGACGACAACGAGAGTATGGCGAAAGCCGCAAACCGCCTTAAAGAGATTGGCGGCGGTATGGTAATTGTCGAGCGCGGCGCTGTCATTTCGGGCGAAGCCGAGAAATCTCCCCGTTACGAGTATAAAATTTACTCGTTAACGCTGGATATTGCGGGGTTAATGTCCTCGCGCGATGCTGAAAGTCTGCAAGCCGACAGCCGTGCATTGATTGAAAAAGCGCACGCTATGGGCGTCAAGCGCGAGTATGAGGCGTTTATGTCGCTCGCATTTTTATCGCTTGCCGTAATTCCCAAACTCAAAGTTACCGACGCAGGGCTTTTCGACGTGGAAAAGTTTGCGTTTACGGATATTAACGAGGAATAATCTGTCATGCTGAGGCTTTGCGGAAGCATCTCAAAGTGGCTTACAACGTGTGTAAAAAATACTGACGCGGCGGCGGACAATAAAGTCCGCCGCCGCTATAACTTTGCCGTTTACCTTTTTTACCATTTTTTTGCAAAATAATTCAAAAAACAATTTTACATATGCGGTTAAATATAGTACAATTATAAATGGCAAATAATATATTCCGCTTACCGCCGTATTTGTGCGGACAATAAATGCGGATAAGGATTAAAATATGGGTTTAATTAAATTTATTCTCGGTTCGGACAGCCGCAGCGCTCTTAAAAAATTAAACAAGCTCGCTTTGAAGGTTGAAGCGTTAGAGCCTAAGTACGCCGAAATGCCCGACGAGGAGCTTAAAAATCAGACTAACGTTTTAAAGGAAAGGCTTTCAAAGGGTGAAACGCTTGACGATATTATGTTCGACGCGTTCGCCGCTTTGAGAGAGGCAAGCTGGCGCGTTCTTAAAATGAAGCACTTCCACGTCCAGATTGTCGGCGGTATCTGTCTGCATCAGGGCAGAATTGCCGAAATGAAGACGGGCGAAGGCAAAACGCTTGTTTCAACCCTGCCCGCATACCTCAACGCGCTGACGGGCAAGGGCGTGCATATCGTCACCGTCAATGATTATCTCGCAAAGCGCGACGCCGAGTGGATGGGTAAGGTTCATAAATTTATGGGCTTAACCGTTGGCGTCGTAGTTCCCGGTATGGAGGACGAGGACAAGAAGAAAGCTTATCAAAGCGACATTATTTACGCAACAAATAACGAGCTCGGCTTCGATTATCTGCGCGATAACCTTAAAACCTCTATCCCCGCAATGGTTCAGCGCGAGCTGAATTACTGCATTATCGACGAGGTTGACAGTATTTTAATCGACGAGGCGAGAACCCCGCTTATTATCTCGGGCAGGGGCGGTGAAAGCTCCAAACTGTACGAGGAAGTGGATAAATTCGTGCGTACGCTTTCGGGCGGCTTCGACGACGACAAAAAGGACGCTGAAAAGAAGGCGCCCTCTCGCAGAAAAAAAGAACTTTCGGAAGAAGAGCAAGCCGCGCAGGACAAGCTTACCGCCATTCTGGAAGAAATGGAAAACTGGGACTATATTATCGACAGACAGGATAAGTCGGTAACTATAACAGAAAACGGCGCGGAAAAAGCCGAAAGATTTTTCGGCATTAAAAACCTCGGCGATATTGAAAACGCAGAGCTTAACCACCACATTCAGCAAGCGCTGAAAGCTCACGAGCTGTTCCACAACGGCGAGGAATATATCGTTTCCGGCGACGGCGAAATTCTGATTGTAGACGAATTTACCGGCCGTGTTTTGAACGGCAGAAGATATTCCGACGGACTTCATCAGGCTATCGAGGCTAAGGAAAAAGTTAAGGTCAAGGAAGAAAACAAAACCCACGCTACCGTCACTTTCCAGAACTATTTCCGCCTTTACTCAAAGCTTGCGGGTATGACGGGTACCGCAATGACGGAAGAGGACGAATTCAGAACGATTTACGCGCTTGACGTCGTGCCCATTCCCACCAACCGCCCCGTGCAGAGAGTTGACTACGCGGATATGATTTATTCTACCGTAGAGGGCAAAAAGAAAGCAATCGTCAACGAAGTTGTAGAACGGCACGCAAAGGGACAGCCTATTCTTATCGGTACCGTTACGGTTGAAAAGTCGGAAGAAATTTCGCGCTTATTGCGCAGAAACGGCGTAAAACACAATATACTGAACGCAAAAAACCACGAGCGCGAGGCTGAAATCGTCGCGCAGGCGGGCAGACTTAACGCGGTTACAATCGCAACCAACATGGCGGGCCGCGGAACGGATATTCTTTTGGGCGGCAACCCCGAGTATCTCGCAAAAAAACGCATGCGCGAGGAGGGCTACGACCACGAAATGGTTGAAGTTGCTATCTCTTACGCCGACAGAGAGTTTACGGAAGAAGAACAGGTTGCACGCGCGCGCTACGCCGAGCTTTACGCAAACTATAAAAAGGAAACGGATGCGGAAAAGCAGGAAGTTATCGCCGCGGGCGGGCTTTGCATACTCGGTACCGAGCGCCACGAATCGCGCCGTATCGATAACCAGCTCCGCGGACGTTCGGGTCGTCAGGGCGACCCCGGCGATTCCATATTCTTCATTTCGCTTGAAGACGATTTGGCAAAGCGTTTCGGCGGCGAAAGCATGAAAAAGCTTTACAACGTTTTCAAAATCGACGACGACCAGTGTCTGCAAAGCAAAATGCTTACAAGAAGCGTCGAAAACGCACAGCGCGCAATCGAGGGCAGAAACTTCGGCATAAGAAAGCACACCTTGCAGTACGACGAGGTTATGAACGAACAGCGTAAAACCATTTACGGCGAGCGTTTGAAGGTTTTGAAGGGCGAGGACGTTCACGAGCAGATGCTCAAATATATCCCCGACTATGTTGAAAAAATCGTTGCGGAAACGGTTAATACCGACGCTATGCCCGAAAAATGGGACGAGGAAGCGCTTAACGCGGCGCTGCAACAGAAGGTCTATCCCGACGAGTGCGAGTTTATTATAACCCGCGAAATGCTCGAACGCTGGGATTACGAGCGCGCAATCGGCAAAATTTCAAAGGAAGTTATAAAAGCTTACGAAAAGAAGATTGAAAACATCTTCGAAATGACCGAAGGTCAGGTTGACTACCGCCAGATAGAGCGCAACGAGCTTTTGCGTTCGGTAGACAGAAACTGGATTGACCATATCGACGCAATGGACCAGCTGAGAAAGGGCATAGGTCTGCGCGGATACGCCCAGCAAGACCCCGTAATCGCCTACAAGCAGGAAGGTTACGAAATGTTCGAAGAAATGATAGAGCGCGTTCAGACGACCACCATTTCAAGACTGTTAAAGGGCAGAGTAGTGCGCGTTCCCGCACCCCAGCCTATGCGTCAGATGCCCGCACAGCCCGCAGAACAGCCTTCCGCTACGGATAATCCGCCCGCAAACGGCGGAATCAGTCCCATTAACCCCTCGGTTGCGGCAAGGGCACAGCAGATAGCCGAACAGCGCGCGGCGGAAGCGGCGGCAAACGGCGGAAACGCACAGCCCGCGCAGACGGAACAAACCGGCAACGGACTTACTTCTTCGGCGGCGGTAACGTCCTCCGCGGCGCAGACAAGACCGTCAAATTCGGGCGCGCCCGTTATAGGCGCGGCTCCGCAGTCGCCCGCAGGACTTATGACAAACATCGGCGGAAAGCAAAATCCCCGCGTTGCGCCCAAGTCTGCAAAGGTCGGCAGAAACGACCCCTGCCCCTGCGGTTCGGGTAAGAAATACAAAGACTGTTGCTACTGGAAAGACCATAAGTAAAAAAAGTATTTAATAAGTGGTGAAATTATGTCGGTAGTTGAAACAGATAAGGTAGACGGAGTAGCGGTTAACGGCAATGAACTGCGATTGCTTATAAGCGACCACCTTGATTTTAAAGACGAATACAGTCATTTAAATTGTTTGCAGGATAAAATCAATTCTTATCTCGGTTTTATCGAGAACGGTCAGTATAAAGAAATTTATCCCGATAACGAAGTTGACAGTGTGGTTATAGAAATTCATTTCAAATACAAAATGTCCGATAACTGTAAAAAGTTTATTACGGCGGTAAATAATCAATTAAGCGAATTAGGCATAGTTTGTATAACCGTTGAAAATCAGTAAATTTATGTTTGATTAGCGTTAGGCTTGTTAATGCGGTAACGCTATCAGGATACAAGGATTAAACGTCACGTTTATGTTTAAAGCAGACGATTACAGATTAAAACTTAAAGCTTTGGAAGCAACCCTTGCGGAAGCAAAATACGCGCTTGATATCGACAATTTAGGCGCGAGGCTTTCCGCGCTCAAAACCGAGCAGGAAAACCCCGAGGTTTGGCAGGATTTGGAAAAATCCAAAAAAATCGGGCGCGAAATTTCTTTGGTAGAGGGTAAAATTTCTTCCTATCAGAAAGGCGAAAACGCTATTGCGGACGCCAACGCATTCATTGATTTAATAGAGGAAGCGGACGACGAAAGCCTTATCCCCGAGCTGGAAGCAATGATTTCCTCGGCGGAAGACGACATTGAAAATATGCGCATACGCGCACTGTTGCGCGGCAAATATGACGCGAATAACGCTATTTTGAACCTCCACGCCGGCGCGGGCGGCACCGAGGCCTGCGACTGGACGCAGATGCTTTACAGAATGTACTGCCGTTACTGCGAACAGCAGGGCTTTAAGGTTACGGAGCTTGACTTCGAGGACGGCGACGAAGCGGGCTTGAAGTCGGTCAGCTTCAAGGTTGACGGTGAAAATGCTTACGGCTTTTTAAAGGCCGAAAAGGGCGTTCACCGCCTTGTGCGCATTTCACCGTTCGACAGCAACAAGCGCAGACATACCTCGTTTGCCTCTCTGGAAGTTATGCCCGAAATCGACGACGAAAACGAGGTTGAAATCCGCGACGAGGATATAAGAATAGACGTTTACCGTTCAAGCGGCGCGGGCGGGCAAAAGGTAAACAAAACCGAAACTGCTATCCGCATAACCCACTTTCCCACGGGCATAGTGGTTACTTGCCAGAACGAACGCAGTCAGTTGCAAAATAAGGCTATGGCTTTTGAATATCTGCGCGCAAAGCTTGTTGAAAGGCAGATAGCCGAGCGTGAAGCCGCCGACGCCGAAATCAAGGGCGAAATCAAAAAAATAGAATGGGGCAGTCAGATACGCTCTTACGTTTTCTGCCCGTATACGCTTGTCAAAGACCACCGCACGGGTTTTGAAATTACCAACGTGCAGGCGGTTATGGACGGGGATATTCAAGGGTTTATAATAGACTATTTAAAGAAAACCGTTTAAACAAAACGCATATATGCGGCGCAATACTGTGTTGCGCTTACCTATGCCTATATCGGGGAATTAAGTTGGTGGCAGTTGAAACGTGTCATGCTGAGTTTGGCGAAGCATCTCAAAGTAGTTTACAGCGCAAATTAAGGCGTTAAATAATGTACAATCCTAATACGACGATAAAACAAAACCCGATAATTTTGGGGATAGAATCCAGCTGCGACGAAACTGCGGCGGCGGTAATATGCGGAAGAAAGCTTTTATCAAGCGAAATTATTTCATCGGCAACCGAGCAGGCGAAATACGGCGGAGTAGTACCGGAAATCGCTTCCCGCGCGCATACTGACGCGGTTGACGAGGTGGTGCGCCGCGCATTGAACTCGGCAAACGTAAAAATAACCGAGCTTGACGCGGTTGCCGTAACCTACGGCGCCGGGCTTTTGGGCGCGCTGTTGGTGGGGCTTTCGTTCGCTAAATCGCTTGCCTATGCTTTGAACATTCCGCTGATTGCGGTCAATCATATCCGCGGTCATATGGCGGCGGCGTACTTGCAGGACGAAACGCTTAAACCGCCCTTTATAACGCTTTTGGCAAGCGGAGGACATACGGCGGTACTGCATACGCAAAGTTATTCCGGCTTCGAGGTTTTGGGCGGCACCTGCGACGACGCGGCGGGCGAGGCTTTCGACAAAGTAGCGCGCGTTCTGGGGCTTGAATATCCCGGCGGCGTTAACGTTGAACGTCTTGCAAAGGACGGTAAAAACATCATAGTTTTCCCGCAGTCGCTTGTTAAAAATTCAGAAAAATTACAGTTTTCGTACAGCGGTTTAAAAACGGCGGTAATAAATTACTGCCACAATGCAGAGCAGAAAGGCGAAAAAATCAATCCGTGCGACGTTGCCTGTTCGTTTCAGCACGCGGCGGTTGACCCGCTCGTTAAAAAGACGGTGGAAAGCGCAAAAAAGCTCGGCGCGGGCACGGTCACTGCGGGCGGCGGGGTTATAGCCAACGGATACTTGCGCGAAACGCTTTCAGCCGGGTGCGAAAAAGCGGGTTTAAAGCTTATTCTTCCCGAAAAAAAATACTGCACCGACAACGCGGCTATGATTGCGGCGGAGGGGCTTATTCAGTACAGTTCTGGCAATTTTGCCGATATGTCGCTGAACGCAAAGGCGCATATTCCGTTAAAATAAAAAAATCGCTTTACTTTTTGTAAGCGGTCGGATATAATTTAAATATAAAATTTAATTTTAAAAGCTATGACGAAGGACAGCGCCGTAAGGTAAGCGTTTTTAAGAGAGTTTTCGGCCGGTGTAAGAAAACATTCGCCCTTGCAGGATATCACCTTTCAGCTTGCTTTCCGAACGCGCGCAAAACACGCAATTAAGAGGGCACGGGTTCATATTCCGTTATAAAATATGGCAAATGTCAGTTTGTTTTGGTGGTTTATAAGCGCATTTTTTCGGCGTCCGAAGCACGGGCGCCGATTTTTATATTTTTAATGAGGTAAAAAAGTGTACAAGAAGGTAGACACGTCTTTAAACTTTGTCGAAAGAGAAAAAGAAGTTATCAAATTCTGGAAAGACAACGGCGTTTTTGAGGAAAGTATTCAAAAAAACGTCGGAGGGGAAGAATTTTCCTTTTACGACGGCCCGCCCACGGCTAACGGCAAACCGCACGTAGGGCACATTTTAACGCGCGTTATGAAGGACATTATTCCGCGCTATCAGACAATGAAGGGCAAGCACGTTTTAAGAAAAGCGGGCTGGGATACCCACGGTCTGCCCGTCGAGCTCGAAGTTGAAAAAATTCTCGGGCTGGACGGTAAACCGCAGATTGAAAGCTACGGTATAGAGCCGTTCATAAAGCAGTGCAAGCAGTCCGTGTGGAAGTACAAGGGCGAATGGGAAAGAATGTCCGACCGCGTGGGCTACTGGGCGGATATGGACAACCCTTACGTCACATACGACGATAATTATATCGAGTCCGAGTGGTGGGCTTTAAAGCAAATGCATCAAAAGGGGCTTTTGTACAAGGGGCATAAAATAGTGCCCTATTGCCCGCGTTGCGGAACGGCGCTTTCCTCGCACGAGGTCGCGCAGGGCTATAAGCTCGTCAAAGAAAATTCCGCAGTTGCGCGTTTTAAGGTAAAGGGCGCAGATAACCGCTATATTCTCGCGTGGACGACTACGCCGTGGACTTTGCCTTCGAACGTGGCGCTTTGCGTCAACCCCGACGAGCCTTATATCGAGCTTGAAAAGGACGGTGAAAGATATATTTTAGCCGAAGCCCTCGCGCCGAAATTCTTTGAAGATTATACCGTTTTGGCAAAGAAGAACGGCAAGGAATGGGAAGGGCTTGAATACGAACCGCTTTTCAAAGAAACGGTTGAAGAGATAAAGCGCGTTTCCCCCGCAAGCAAGGTTTTAAAGGCGCACTATATCGTGTGCGATACCTACGTTACCATGGGCGACGGTACGGGCGTCGTTCACATTGCGCCCGCATTCGGCGAGGACGACTATAAGGTCGGCAAAAAATACGGCTTGCCCGTAGTCCAGCTTGTCAACGAAAGAGGGTGCTTCGACGAAAGATTTGCTTTCTTAAACGGCGTTTTTGCCAAAAAAGCCGATAAATCCATACTTGAAAGACTTGAAAAGGAGGGCACGCTGTTTAAAGTTCTGCCCTTCGAGCACGACTATCCCCATTGCTGGCGGTGCGACACCCCGCTGTTGTACTATGCAAAATCGAGCTGGTTTATAGAGGTTACAAAGGTCAAAAAGGACGTAATCGCCGCAAACCGCTCGGTCAACTGGATGCCCGACAACATAAAAGAGGGCAGAATGGGCAACTTCCTTGAAAACGTTATAGACTGGGGACTTTCCCGCGACCGTTATTGGGGAACCCCGCTTCCCGTATGGGTTTGCCCCGACTGCGGAGAGATTGAAGTTATCGGAAGCAAGGCAGAGCTTAAAGAAAAATGCGGGCTTAAAGCATCGGACGAAATAGAGCTTCACCGCCCGTACCTTGACAATTTAACCTGCAAATGCCCCAAGTGCGGCGGAAAAATGAAGCGCACGCCCGAGGTTATTGACTGCTGGTTTGATAGCGGTTCTATGCCCTTCGCGCAGTATCACTACCCGTTTGAAAACAAAAATCTGTTCGAGGAAACTTTCCCCGCAGACTTTATTTCCGAAGCGGTTGACCAGACGCGCGGCTGGTTCTATACTCTGCTTGTAATCAATACCATACTTTTCGGTAAAGCGCCCTTTAAAAACTGCATAGTTTTAGGGCACGTCAACGATAAAAACGGCATAAAAATGTCCAAACACAAGGGCAACGTAGTAGACCCGTGGAGCGTTCTCGATAAGCAGGGCGCGGACGCGGTGCGCTGGTATTTCTATACCTCGTCGGCGCCGTGGCTGCCTTCCAGATTTGCCGAGGAAACCGTTTCCGAAGCCCAGCGCAAGTATATAGGCACGCTTTGGAACACCTACGCGTTCTTTACGCTGTACGCGGAAATCGACAAGTTTAACCCCTCTGAATACAGTTTGAAAAAGTGCAGGCTTTCGCTTATGGATAAGTGGATACTTTCCAAGCTTAACTCGCTTGTAAAATTTGTTGACGAAAGTCTGCAAAAGTACGAAATTTTCGAAAGCTCGCGCGCGTTGCAGGACTTTGCGGACGTGCTTTCCAACTGGTACGTGCGCCGTTGCCGCGACCGCTACTGGGGCGCGGATATGACGGACGACAAGGCGGCGGCATACACCACTCTTTATACGGTTTTGGTTACGCTTGCAAAGCTTACCGCGCCGTATACGCCGTTCATTGCCGAAATGATGTATCAGAATTTAGTGCCTGCGTTCGATAAAAAAGCGCCCAAGTCGGTGCATTTGTGCGCCTTCCCCGAAAGCGACAAAAAATATATCGACAAAACGCTTGAAGATGGAATGGAGCAGGTTTTGCAGATTGTAATACTCGGCAGAGCCGCGCGCAATGCGGGCAACCTTAAAAACCGTCAGCCGCTTTCGGAAATGTTTGTAGTTTCCGATAAAAAAGTAGAGCTTTCCGCAGAGGAAAAGTCTATTGTTTTGGACGAGCTTAACGTCAAAGCTTTCAAGGTTGCGGAAGACGCGGAAAAGTATATCAGCTATAAATTAAAGCCTCAGCTTAAAACGCTCGGGCCCAAGTACGGCAAAAAGCTGGGCGTTATTTCCGCGTTCCTTGCAAACTGCAATGCGAAAGAGGTTGTCAACGCGGTTAAAAACGGCGGTACTTATCAAATCGCAGGCGAGGAAATTTATTTGAAGCAGGAAGACTTGCAGATTTTCTCCGAGAGCGCGGGTGGCTTTGTTGCCGCAGAGGACAAGGGAATAACCGTTGCCCTGAACAGCGAGCTTACCGAGGAGCTGATTTTTGAGGGAATCGAGCGCGAGCTGGTTTCAAAAATCCAGAATATGCGCAAAGAGGCGGGATACGAAGTTACCGACAGAATAGAAGTGTACTTTGAAGCAAGCGGAAAGGCTTTAAAGGTGTTGCAGACCGCCAACTTTGCTGGCGACGTGCTTGCGGAAAAGGTAAGCGAGGGGCTTTTGGAAAATGCCGAAGCTTTCACGCGCGAGCAGAACGTCAACGGCGAAAAGGTAACGCTTTCACTTATTAAAAAATAAAACGCGCAAAGCATTAATTTAAAAAAACGCTCATAGGTTATTCTATGAGCGTTTTTGATTTAAAAGCGGGCGAATGTGCCGAAATTTCCCGCATAGATATTGAAGGGGGCGCACGGTCAAGGCTTGACGCGCTGGGTATAAAGGTCGGCGAAAAGGTGGAAGTTATCGCGTTTTCGCTGTTTAAAAGCAGTGTTTTAATATCCTGCGCGGCAGTGCGCGTGGGAGTGCGCAAAGCCCTTGCAAAAAAGATAGAGGTGCGCGCAAAATGAAACTTGCAAAAGCCTTAAAAATTTCAAAAGCTTCCGCAAAAAACGACGCGGTCAATATGAAGGTTGTGCTTGCAGGCAACCCCAACGCGGGAAAAACCACGCTATTCAACGCGCTTACAAAAAGCAGTCTGCGCACGGGTAATTTTCACGGCGTAACTACCTCGCCCGCCCGCAAAACCGTAAAGGGCGTTTCCTATGCGGACGTGCCGGGTATGTACGCGTTTACGCCGTACTCTATGGAGGAGCAGTCGGCTATCGACGAGGTGAAGTCAGCCGACCTTATAATAAACGTTGTGGACGCGCTCACGCTTGAAAACAGTTTGAATTTAACGCGCGCGCTGATTGCAACAGGCGTTAAAATAATTGTTTATATCACCAAATATGCAAGCTTGAAAAGGCGCGGCGGTAAAATCGACTGTGAAAAGCTTTCCGCTCACCTCGGCTGTCCAGTTTTAAACTGTCCGCCCAAAAAGCTTAAAAAATATATCGAAAGCGGAAACTTTCCGTCAGTTACAAAAAAATCTGTAAGTCTTACCGAAGGCTATTCGGGCGGAAATTTAAAGGTTTCCAAGGCGGATAAGCTGTTTTGCAACAGATATTTCGCGCTGTTTTTCTTTATCGCGTCGATAACGCTTATGTTTTTCCTTGCGTTTCATCCAAAAATGGCCGGCGCGGTTTTAAAAGACTTGCTCGAAGGCTTAATATGCGAAAAACTCGCCTCGGCAATCTGCGTAAATTTAAAGAGCGAGGCGGTAATTTCCTTAATTTCCGAAGGAATTTTAGGCGGCGCGGGCGGAGTTATATCCTTTCTGCCCCAGCTTTTTATTTTGTATTTAGCGTTGATTTTGCTTGACGAAAGCGGAATAACCTCCGCGCTCGCGTTTGCAACTGACGGACTTTTTGAGAAAGCGCATTTATCGGGCAGAGCCGCGTTTTCGCTTGTTTCGGGCTTCGGCTGTACCGCGGCGGCAATACTTACAACGCGCGGATACTCCACCCCGAGCGCGCAAAGACGCACGGTTGCAATTCTGCCGTTCGTGCCGTGCGGGGCAAAGCTTCCCGTATTTTTAACCTTTTTATCCCCGCTGTTCAAAAATCCGTTTCCCGTAATAACCTGCTTTTATTTTGCCGGGCTTGCGGTTGCGCTGATTGCTTCGCTGTTAATAAAGAGCGGGGGCGAGGGTATGCTTTCGGAAGTAACGCCGATTGTGCTTCCGCAAATCAAAGCCGTTGCAATTAAGTTGTGTTTTCAGCTGAAAGAGTTTATAATTAAGGTAACGGGAATCGTAATGCTTTTTTGCATTGCAAGCTGGTTTTTTTCGCACTTTTCTTTTACTTTCCGCTATGTCGAAGCAGACAAAAGCATGCTTGCGGGGTTCAGCCGCGGACTTTTGCCGTTGTTCGTGCCAATGGGCATAACCGACTGGCGGCTTGCTTATGCGGCTTTGTGCGGTTTCATTGCCAAGGAAAACGTTGCCGCAACCGTGGCAATGCTGCTGCCCGCGGGTTTGGGGCTTGATTTAGCAAGCTCGCTTGCTATGTGTACGTTTATATTGCTTTGCCCCGCGTGCGTTTCTGCTTTCACGGCATCGTGCAAGGAGGTAGGGCTTAAATTCAGTCTTAAATGCGTCGGCGCGCAGTTATTTACTGCGTTTTTGGGCGCGTATTCAATACATTTATTGTTTTCACTCTTTTAAATTATGAAAATTTTCACGGTTGCACAGTCGTGCATGCTAAAAGAATTTACCGATTTTAATTTTCCGCAGGGCGCGTTTTGCTTAAATCAGCTGTTAAAAAAGCGCGATATTAAGGTGAACGGCGCCCGCGTCGGCGAAAACGTTGCTTTAAAGGCGGGCGACGCGGTCATTTTTTACACCACGCCCGCGCAGGAAGCAAAGCCGAGCCATTATACCGTTTACGAGGATAATAATATCCTTATTGCGGACAAGCTGTCGGGAGTGACCAGCGAGGGGCTTACAGCCGAGCTTTGCGCAAGCGGAAGCTGTTTTGCCGTGCACAGGCTTGACCGTAACACGCAGGGGCTGATTGTGTTTGCAAAGACCGCGCAAGCCGAAGCTGAGCTTTTGTCGGCTTTTAAGGAGCGGAAAATTCAAAAAACCTATCTTGCGCTCTGCAAAAACAATTTCAAATCTAAAAGCGCGGTTTTAACGGCTTATCTTGTAAAGGATGATAAAAACTCGCTTGTAAAGGTGTACGGCGGCGAGCGCAAGGGCGCGGTTAAAATTATAACCGAATACGCGGTTGTTGAAGGCAGAGGGGATATCGCGCTTGCCGAAATTAAACTGCACACCGGCAAAACTCACCAGATAAGGGCGCATACAGCGTATATCGGCTGTCCCGTGTTGGGCGATAATAAATACGGTGATACGGACTTAAATAAAAAGTATAGGGTTGCAAGGCAGTGTCTTGTTGCAAAAAAATTGCAGTTTAATCTTGACGGAGAGTTGAATTACTTAAACGGAAAAGTATTTGAAAGCCGTTTCAATCCCGAAACGCGATAATAATAAGTCAAAATATGGTAAAAATAAGCCCGCGCAAGCATATGCTTGCGCGGGCTGTAAATTTATACTGAAACTAAACTGTGGCGGAGCAGAACAATAATCCGGGGGTTGACAATAATTTAAAAGCGTTATAAAATGTTTTTTGAAGTACAAAACGGTTTATAAATATATATAAGGAAAAACTTACGCTCGGAAAACGCAAGGTCGGATTTATTTCGACCGTTAAGCGTTTTCTCGACAACAGCAACCTCGCAAAAATCGTAAGAATGAGATTTTTGCGAAACAGGAGATTTTTATGCAGCAGGTTAAACTTATTTCAGCGGACGAGTGTCTTAAATTCGCGCTTTCGGGCGAGATTGACGCCGCCACGAGCGAGGACTTTTACGCGCAGGTCTGCGCCGCTTACGAGCACGATAAAAAGAACGTTTTATTCAACTGCGCCGCGCTGACATTTATAGACAGCACAACTTTGGGTACGTTCGTCAAAATTTTAAAGAAACTGCGCGCCGACGGCTTCGATATGGCGCTTGAAAAGGTGCGTCCCAACGTCAAAAAACTGTTCGATATATGCGCGCTTAACACAATTATGGAGATACGGCCGTGAAAGATTTGGTTTTGAAATTCAATCTTGCCGACAGCGAGTATATGACTGCCGTAAGGCTTGTAACGGGCGCGGTCTGTTCGGTTCACGAAGTCGATTTGGACGCGTTGGAGGACTTTAAGGTCTGCGTTACCGAAAGTATAATAATTCTTAAAAACTGCGGTTTTGATAGCGTTTGCGTTGCGTTCGGCGGTGAAAAGGACGTTTGCTGTACTGTCAGCGGCGAGGGCGGTAAGCCCTGCGCGGGCGAAAACGAGTTGTCGCTTGCGCTTATTTCAGCGCTTGTAAAGGAGTGCAGTCTGTCGCGCCGCGGCGAAATAATAGAGAGAGTTACGCTTAAATTATGATGGGGCAGGAAGAGGCAGACAAGCTGTTCCGCGAATACCGCAAAACGGGCGATAAGAATATTCGTAACAAGCTTGTTGCAAACTATTTGTATATAGCCGAAATACTTGCCAAAAAGTTTTCGGGGCGCGGGGTGGAGTACGACGACCTGTATCAGGTCGCGTCGGAAGCGCTGATTGTCGGGGTTGAAAAATTCGACCCCGATTTGGGCAACCGCTTTACCACGTACATAACCCCCACAATAACCGGCATTATCAAAAATTATTTCCGCGATTATTCGCGCTCGGTAAGGCTTCCGCGCAGAATTTACGCAATAGCTTCCAAAGTAAGGCAGGCAAGCGAGGAATATTTTAAGCTGTACGGCGCAAAGCCGACGGTAAAACAGCTTGCCGAGCGGTTAAACCTTTCGCAGGAGGTTATTATGGAAGCGTTGGAGTGCAAAACGCCCGTAAGTCTGGATATGCGCGTGAACGGCAGTGACGGTGAAACGGACGCTCCGCTGTACGACGTTATTGCGGACGACGGTGAAACATTTGAAAATTTTGTTGATGCGGAAGCGCTTAAAACGGAAATTAAAAAGCTTGACCCCACCGAACAGCAGGTTATAAATTTAAGATTTTTGCAGGGCAAGTCGCAGACGGAGGTCGGCAAAATTTTAGGGGTGAGCCAAATGTTCGTTTCCCGCGCGGAAAGAAAGATAGTAGAAAAATTAAAGGAAGCGCTGTCGTGAAAGTCGGGTTCAAGGTAGACAATTTAACCGAAATGAGTTCTGCGCTGGCGGATTTTGCCGAGTTTTTACGCGGTCAGCAGTTCCGCGACGACGACGTTTTTGCAAGCAGGCTTGTTTCGTGCGAGCTGATAACCAACGTTATCCGCCACAGCGGAGAGGAGGCGGAGTTTTTTGCCGAGCTGTTCCCAGACAGAATTCAAATAACGGTTGTCGCCAAAGGGCTTGACGGAGTGAATATCCGCACGGAGGTGCCGGACGTGTTTGCGGAAAGCGGGCGCGGGCTGTATATAATAAGGTGCTTCGGCGAGATTGAACCCGCCGAGGAGGGAGGTCTGACCGTCTGCATAAAAAGACATATATAATAATGACTGTAATATTTTACGCGCGTTACCAAAAACGGTAACGCGCGTAAAAAAACAAAAAAACCCCCGCTCCGCAGTTTCGCGGAGCGGGGGTTAACAATTTTTGATTAATTCATTATATTGCCTTGTTCGTAAAGCTTATTCATAAGGCCGTCCGAAACACGGCTGGAAATTCTTGCCCAGTAAATGAATACCGATGAGAAGAACTTCTTGTTGTTTCCGCCGACAACGTATTCGGGAACGTTGGGAAGAATAAGATTCTTTTCAATAAAGCAGTAAGCAAATTCAATTCTTTCCGCGTTGGTAAGCGTTTTAATGAATTCGTCCACAGGCCCGTCGTAAGTGGGTTCAACCACATAAACCGAAGGGTCGGTATTTTTCTGAACGATAGGCGTTGCTTCCGCAGCTGCTGTTTCGGTTTCTTCAACCTCCGTTTCGTCAACTTGCGCCGCGTTCTTTTTAGCTTCTTTTTCGGCTTTCTTTGCTTCCTTAGCGGCGCGTTTAGCGGCTTTCTTGTCAACCTTTTCTTCGGTTGCTTCTTCGGAACTGCCCGAAGCTCCCGCAACTACTGCCGTGGTTTTGCCCGCCTTCTTGCCTGCTTTCTTCTTTTTGGGGATAAACACAAGCAGACGTATAAGATTTATAATGAACTGCAACAGCGCGGCAACCGCAAGCACATAGCCGAAGAAGCCGAGCGTTACGTTCTTAATTACGAACGTGAATACCACAAACAGAATTATCGCAATAAGTTCGAGAACGTATCTTATAATGTTTGCGATAAGCATATAAAGCTTTGTGGTTTTGCCGAGGCCGAGAAGGTCGAGAACGGCGTTGATAAACACAAGCACGCAAAGCGCAATAACTACGCCTGCCAAAACCTTTTCAAGAATAGCTCCGCTGAAAACAGCGCCGAAGTTGCCCGTGAACAGTGCGCTTAATACCGAAGCGCCGAATACAGCTTCGCCGTTGTTGTAGATGCTGTAATCGTTGATAAATGCGGGAAGTTTACCTACAATTCCGCTGAGCTTGTTGCTTGCAACGCTTGCAAACAGCGCGCTGAATACCGCAACAACCGAAAGCAAAAGAAGAATAAACTTGATTATGCCGGAGCCCTTTTTGTAAGCTATGCTCTGAACGAGGAGCATAAGCACGCATCCGCCCAAAGCGATTACGGGAGCGAAAGCCCAGTTATTCCAATAATTTGCGCCGACGGCGAACTGTCCAAGCTGAATAAGCACAAACAAGCCCGCAACTACCGCGCCCAGACCTTCGACGAACGAAGCCGTTCTCAAAGCGGTGCGTTTATATCTGTTGCTTGCGATTACGGGGATAAGTCCGACAATAGCGACTACGCAGACCAGAACGTACAGAAGAACAAGTACCGCGCCTAAATCGAACGCGGGGATAGCTCCGAAAAGTTTTACGTCTTTTGCGTAGGAATAAACGAAAGTATCGGGTGCGAACGGAATTTTAACACCGAATGCGCCCAAAGCCGCGAAAGCCTGCATAATAAGCATGTTGTCGACTTTAAAAGCCTCTTTCAGCGGACTGAGCGAAACAGGTGCAAGAGGAACCAGCAAACCTGCAAGCAAGCACAAAAGAGCGATTGCGTATGTAGCTAACGCAACCCACTTTGCAGGCTTTGAGGACTTTTTAATGTCTTTACCCATATCATAAATCTCCAGTTAAAATATTTAAGCGCCCACTGCGGGCGGATATAGCGGATATATATTTGCCGTTTGCGGCATATTATATAACTTGTACAATGAACATTTTATAACAATCAAAGTAATATGTCAAGAATAAAATATAAATTTTTGTCTTAAAATGCGGTTTTTTTGGCGGTTGGGTTAACGTTTACATAAAATTGTACCGCACATATATTTAAGTTAATTACATTTACCGTTACACAAAGTTTGCCCGAAAACGGAATAAATATTACCGATAAGGGTAAACAATCACTGTATATGGTAAAATATATTGATTTTGCCGCGCAATTCTGTTAAAATAGTTGCGCAAAAGGAAAAAGTATGAAAGACGTAACCGAATTTGACAAAAACGCGCCGTTTTCCGCCGAAAATGCCGATAGCACGCGTAATATGCCCGATTTAAGCGTTAACGGCGGGGGGGGGAGCTCGCCTGCAATTTCGCTTGCGGATGTGGCGGAAGGGCTTGGCAAGTCCCGCAGGGAAGAGCTTTTATCCGTTTACGACCTTAAAAAATTCGCAAAAATTTTCGAGGACGAAAGCATGATGGAAACGGCCGATACGTTTATTTCTTGCGGAATGAACGTTTCCGCCGCCGCAAGAAAGCTGTACATGCACAGGAACACGCTTATGTACCGCCTTAAACTTATTTATAAAAAGACGGGGCTGGATTTGCGCGATTTCGATATGGCGGTTACTTTCCGTATGCTCCATATTCTATATTGTTTAAAGTAAAAAAATAAATTGACGCGGGGATATATTGCGGTTAATTATGAATGATAAGTCAGGTATTTCAAAAAAAATAATTGCGGTAGCAGTTGCGGCGGTGCTTGCCGTGTTGGCGTTTGTTGCGGGTTTTTATACCCGCAAGCTTACACAGCCCTCGTACGTTTCCGCCTACGAGTGGGTTGTAAACACCATAAACAAAAATTATTATTACGATTTTGACGCAGACGGCTGCGAAGGGCTTTCCATAAAAGAAATCGCCGCGAAGTTAGACCGCTATTCCGCATATTACACCGCAGAGGAGTACAAGGCGGTAATCAGGGAAAACGAGGGCGCAAAAAGCGGTTTGGGCATCACTTATAATTATATTCCGTCCGAGGGGGCGAGGATAGTTTCGGTTTTGGGGAATTCCCCCGCATACCTTAACGGAATACGCGCGGGCGATACGCTTACGGGCGGTAAATTTACCGAAAACGGCACGCAAAAGAGCGTGAATTTTACCGACGCGCAAAGCTTTTCCGGCTTTATAGACGGACGGGAAACGGGCGAAAAATTTATTCTGACCGCAAAGGCTGAAAACGGTAAACAAGAAGAAGATTTTGAAGTTTCCAAGGAATTTTATACCGCAAGCTATACTTTTTACGCAACTAATAAAACTGCGTGGGAGGTTAGGTATGCGGAAAATTCCAAGCAACCGTCCTTTATCGAAGCTCCCGAAGATAAAATAGAATATCTGCCCGAAGGCGCCGCGTATATCCGCTTAAACCAGTTTTTCGGCAACGCGGGCGGTGAATTCGGCAAGCTGATTGAAAAATTCAATGCGGAAAACTGCACCTCGCTTATTCTCGATTTGCGCAACAATGGCGGGGGATACGTTTCGGTTATGCAGGATATAGCGGGTTATTTTACTTCGGCAATAACCGATAAAACCTACGTTGCAATGACCGCGCAATACAAAAACGGCAAAAAGGAAGTTTCCAACTGCGTAAAACACAGCGGCGCACAGCTTGTTCCCAAGGGCACTGACGTGTACGTGCTTGCAAATTCGGGCACTGCAAGCGCTTCGGAAGCTCTTACAGGCGTGCTTATAAGCTGCGGCGCGCTTAAATACGAAAATATCTTTCTTTCCGACTTTTCGGAAAAATATCTGAACTTCGCGGGCGCGGGCGCAAAAACGGCGCAAAGCTACGGTAAAGGAATTATGCAGACCACGTTTGTAAAGCGTTTTACGGGCGAGGCGCTTAAACTTACTACCGCGCAGATTTACTGGCCCAACGGCAAATGCATACACGACGTCGGTTTGACGGTGAAAGACGGCTGCCGCCTTTCCGAAGCCGAATGGACTGCAACCAAAGGGGATACCGAGCTTGAAAAAATCTGCTCCGTCTATTTAACTTAAATATAAAATGTAAAAAACCCGCGGGCGCAAATAATTTGCGCCCGCGGCATATTTTTAGCAGTCTTTTTTTCCGCGCCAATACGGACAGCTGTTGTTTTTGTCGCCAATATGGTTATGAAACTTGCAAACCCCCAAATGCATTTTTTTAAAGCGAAGTCCGTTTTTTATATATAAAATTTTAAACAGTTTACAATCTTTACATTGCCTTGTCTGATGTTTCATAACAACAATTATAAACGACAAATTGTCGTTTGTCAATATTTTTACGACAAATTGTAATATTTTTAAAATATGAACGGCATAGGTGAAATTATCCGCGAGGAGCGTATTCATAAAAATTTAACTCAGTCGCAGCTTGCCGAACGGATAGGCGTAACGCAGGACAGTATTTCTTTATGGGAAAAGGGTAAGCGTATTCCCGATACGCAATACATAATCGCGCTATGCAAGGTGTTTGGAATTTCAGCCGACTATCTTTTGGGGCTTGAAAATTGAATAATCATAAATAAAGCCCGCGGCGGGGAAGCAAATTTTGCTTCCCCGCCGCGGGCTTTTGATGAAAGTCATTAATGAGTGTCAGGGACAAAATCGTGTCATGCTGACGCTTGCGGAAGCATCTGATTGTGGTTTTACAACGTACGTTGAGGCGGTTTTGGATAACCACCCCCTAAATTCCCCCGCCATAGGCAGGGGGTTGGCTTAGGACTATCAGATTCTGACGCGATTGACGCTACACGCGTAACAATCGCTATTCCGTCGCTTCGCTCCTTACGCTGTTGCTCAGAATGACACATAGAAAATTATCAAACGGGGTTTTTAAGGGTTTTTATTCTGCGTGCGGTAAAAATAACGCACACCAGAAAGCCTCCGTCTGCGCGCGTAACCTCCAAAGTTGCGTCGCCGTTGGTTTCAAAATATTCTTCCGTAACCTTTTTTAAGTCCTTCAAAAATAAATTCCGTTCAAAGTCGGACATATCCTCTCTGTCCAAAGCCAAAATTCTGTTTGCGCCGGTCATACCTTCTCCCTCAGTTTTCTTTTGATATATCCGCTAAGTCCTATGTATTTGGTGAGAACGTTGCACGTTCCGTCTTTTCTGCCCGATACCGCCGCGGCGGCGATTTTAAACGCTTTTACCGTGTTCGGCAGACGTTTTCCAGCCGAAAGCGTCAAATCTTCGGGAATAACCGCCGTTAACGGCAAATGCAGAACGGAGGCTATTTCCTGCGCAGTCATAATTTCGCCGTTAAGCACCTGTCCTCCGCATATTTTGTTTACTACAAGCCCTATGTCCTTGAAACCGCCGTCCGCCAGCGCGCTGCGGCAACAGTCCGCGCTTTTTACCGAGGGCAGAAACGGCTCGGTGACGATAATTGCCTTTTCACAGCTGTCTTTTGCGGTTTTGTCGGCTAAAATAAAGTCGAAAAGCCCGTCAACGTCGGCAACCGCGCGGTTTGTAACCGCCACGTCCTTTAATCCGAGCGACGGCATAAAACACAGGTTTTGCGCCTGCGGGTGTGCAATTAACGTCTGTTTTGCTCTGCACGCGCCTTTTTCGTAGTCGGCAAGGGTGTAAACCTGCATGTTCGAAAGCCCGCCCGCAAGCAACGCGCCGCCGCTTAAATTATCACCGTCGATAATCAGCGTCCTTTCGCCCAGCTCGGCAAGCGCAAGCCCCAAACCTATGCAAAATGAGGTTACGCCCGTGCCGCCTTTAAAACTCGTAACGTAAATTTTTACAGCCATACCGCAATTTTATCCGCGTTTTCCGTAAAAAATAAGTCTGTTTTTGTTAAAATATATATTTTTAAGTTTAAAAGCGCGCGTTTTGACCCACCCCCTTGTATTCCCCCGCCCGAGCGGGGGATATTTTGCCGCATTGTTACCCCCTGCTTTTGGCGGGGGGATAGGGGGGGTGGCTTCCTTTACGGCTGTCGGGCGGATTGATTTGGCGGCGGTATACATAACTTTGTGCGGGCATAATATAAAATATGAAACTTTTGGAACAAATTCTGGGCGAGCTCGGCGCAGACACGCTTAAATCTTTTACGGTAATTCCGCAGTTTGGCGGTTACTTCCGCAGTATAAAATCTGTAAAAGAGTTTTCCGCGGAAAAAATAGTGCTTGTGCAAAGGCACGCCGTTTTCACTCTCGAAGGTGAAAATATGGATATAGGCAGTTATTTTGAAGAAGATATTTTAATCAAGGGCGACATAAGGGGCATAAAAATTGAAAGGTAATTTAACGGAAATTTCGGTTGTTTCCACTGCGGAAACGGCTTTAAGAAAGTTAAAAAAAGCGCAAATAGCCGCTTACGCCTGTAAAAAGCAGGGCGCATACTTTATATTTCGCGTAAAAGACAAAGATATTGAAAAAGTTTTTGCAATTTTCGATAAACCGTGTTATAATATAACCATAGTAAAAAACAGCGTAAAAAGGCGGTTTTTATCCTTTGCAAAATTGCGCGCGGGGCTGTTTGCGGGCGCGGCGGCTTTTATTGCGCTTGCGCTTTTTGCCAACACTTACGTTTTGAAAATAGAGGTCAGCGGAAGCGGAAGTTATCTTGAATCCGACGTTCGCCGGATAGTTTACGACGAGGGCGCAAAGGTGTTCCGTCCGTTTTCCTCTTTGAATAAAGCTGTTGCAACAGGCAGAATTTTAGCCCTTCCGCAAGTCACGTTCTGCAATATCCGACAGCGCGGAAGCGTGCTGATAATAGACGTGCAGGTCGATGAGGAGCATTTCGGTACGGTGAATGCCCAACCGCTTGTATCCGACGTGAACGGAGTTGTGCGCAATATCGTTGCGGTGTGCGGAACGGCGGCGGTATCTGCCGGCGATACCGTTAAAAAGGGCGATACGCTGATTTACGCGCATATGCTTTCGGGCGAGGAAAATATAAGCTGTATTGCCGCGGGCTATGCGGAAATAGAGTGCGCGCGCACGGCGGAGTTTTTCGCCGAAGAGGAAAGCGAGGAAAATATGAAAAAAGCGTACGCTTCGGTTTTGCTTGAAAACGAGGAAATACTTTCCCGCAGACATTCCGTAAAACCCTGCGACGGCGGCGTAATTTATATAATAGAATTCAGTTATATACACAAAATAAGTATTAATTTGACTTAAAAAACGCATATATACGTCGCATAACTGTGTTGCGCTGCGGCAACCCTCAGTCATTTACGTTTTAGTAAACTCGTTCGGGTTTTCCTCGCGCTCCTTGTTCTGCTTGTATCTCTGCGTTTTCGGTTTCCGCAAAGCGGCAATCCTAAGTGAACCTATATTTTTTATGAACAGTCAGAGTATAAGAAAAATCAGCGCCGAAAATTCGGACAAACTTCAAAGAGTTTTAGGCACGTTCGACGAAAATATCAACGTGCTTATGCAGGAATTCGGGGTTATAATCCGCGTGGACGGTTTGAATATCGTAGTATCTGGAACGGAGGATAAGGCCGTGCAAGCCGCTTCCGTAATAGAAAATCTGTTGGTGCTTGCCTCGGGCGGCGAAAGTATTGACAAGGGCAGAACGCAGTACTGCATAGAGCTTGCCAAAGAGGGCAAGGCGAGCGACATTAAAAAGCTTTCCTCCGGCACGGTGGCTATAACCTCGCGCGGAAAGCCGATTAAATGCAAGACGGTAGGTCAGCGCAAATACGTTGACGAAATAAATAAAAAGTCGGTCGTGTTCGGCATAGGCCCCGCCGGTACGGGCAAAACGTACCTTGCCGTGTGTCTTGCGGTTCAGGCTTACAAGCAAAAACAGGTCGATAAAATAATTTTAACCCGCCCCGCGGTGGAAGCGGGCGAAAAGCTGGGCTTTTTGCCGGGCGATTTGCAGACGAAGGTAGACCCCTATTTAAGACCGCTTTACGACGCCTTGCAGGAAATGCTGGGGCTTGAAACTTATACAAAGCTTATGGAGCGCGGTTCTATCGAGATTGCTCCGCTTGCGTATATGCGCGGAAGAACGCTTTCCAACGCGTTTATAATTTTGGACGAGGCGCAGAATTCCACGCGCGAACAGATGAAAATGTTTTTGACGCGTTTGGGTGACGGAAGCAAAATGGTTATTACGGGCGACGTAACGCAAATAGATTTGCCCGACGGAAAAAAGAGCGGACTTGAACACGCGGCGCACGTTCTGAAAGAGGTCGAGGGGATAGGCATAGTTCACCTTTCCGATAAAGACGTAGTGCGCAACCCGCTTGTTATGAGCATTGTCCGCGCGTACGAAGCTGATTTGAACAAATCGGCACAGGATAAAAACGGCGGAGAAAATAAAGCTTAAACGTTTAACTTACCTTTCGGAGGAAATTTTGAAAACCAAACTTACGAAAAAAGAAATATTTATAAGCATATTGACGACGTGCGTTTCGTTCGGCGTGGTTATGGCGGTATTGTTTTTAATGGTGCTGATAAACCTCGTCAATACGGGTATCGGCTTGAACGAATTTATTACAACCCAGTATAAAAACGTTATTACCGTTGCCGTAGCAGTGGCTTTGCTTACGGGCATTGTCTACGTCTATATGTTTTTCGAAAATAAAAGCCTGCTTGCGCAGTATTCCAAAATTGTGGAAATATATCTTTTGCTGTGCGTTGCGTTGCTTTTATGCAACGTAATCGGCAAATTCATTAACTCAACGGCGCGTCCGTTGCTGTTTTTCGCGCTTATGTCGGCAATGATTTTAAGGCGCAAGGACGCTATTTTTATGAATATAGTGTTCGCGCTTATGATATTCATTTTTAACAGATTTTTAAACAGCGCGGACGTAACCCTCGGTCAGGATATGCCTGTCGGTTCCATAAAAATGGTGGAAAGCTTTGCAAGTATGCTTACGTGCTTCTGTTGCGGAATTATAGGCATAATCATTTTAAAACGCATTAAAACGCGTATAGGCTGCGTTATGCTTGCGATTGTTCTGCTGGGACCGGTTATTTTAATCAATCTGGTCGTTCAGATTCCCATGAATATGGATTTGACCGAAGCGCTTTATATCGCTATGTACAGCGCTTTCGACTGCGTTTTGTCTGTGCTTGCGTTTATGTTCTTGCTGCCCGTTTTCGAAGGGCTGTTTTCCGAGCTTACGCCCTTCCGCCTGCGCGAGCTTACCTCCGACCACGCAAAGCTTATTTCAAAGCTTAAAACCAACGCCCCCGGCACTTATAACCACTGCGTAGTCGTAGCCCAGCTTGCGGAAATGTGCGCTACCGCCATAGGCGAGGACAGCGAGCTTGCCCGCGCCGCCGCTTATTATCACGACGTAGGCAAACTGAAAAATCCCGAAATGTTCGCGGAAAACCAAAGCGAGTACGACTTGCATAAGGAACTCACGCCCGAGCTTTCCGTAGATATTATCCGTTCGCATACGCGCGACGGTGCAAAGCTGATTAAAAAGAACCGCCTGCCCGAATTTTTCGCGGACGTGGCGGTACAGCACCACGGCACTCTGCCCATAAAATATTTCTACGCCAAAGCGCTTAAAATGAGCGACGGCGAGCTGAACATCGCAAACTATTCTTATGCGGGTCCCACGCCCACGTCGAAAATAGCGGCTATAATTATGATAGTGGACGCGGCGGAGGCGGCAACGCGCTCTTTGCCAGACCGCTCGCCCGAAAAGGTTGAAAAGCTTGTAAACAACCTTGTTGAGGAGCGTATGAATCAGGACCAGTTTGTGGACTGCAATATAACCATGCGCGAGCTTACCATTATCGCGCGCACGGTCGTCAACGGCTTGACGGGCGTATATCATTCCCGCGTGGCTTATCCTAAGTTAACGTTGAAGAAAAGATAATAAAGTTAAAACGCATATATACGTCGCATAACTGTGTTGCGCTGCGGCAACCCTCAGTCATTTACGTTTAAGTAAACTCCTTCGGGTTTTCCTCGCGCGCCTTGTTCTGCTCGTATCTCTGCGTTTTTATCGTGTTTCACCGTTGGAGAAAACCGAAAATGTTGAATATTTTTTGCGAACAGTTTGATTTTTCACCCCTTGCGGAAGCGTTCGAGGGCGAGGTTGTAAGCGACTGCGGACTTTCTGCGGAAATAGTAATCACCGACGAAAGCGAAATACGCAGTTTGAACGCGGAAACGCGCGGTATAGACAGCGTTACGGACGTTTTAAGCTTTCCCTCGCTGGACGGTATCCGCGGAGCCGAGCTTAGAAAGGCGGATTTTCCTTACGAAACGGACGAGGACGGGAATATCTTCCTCGGCAGTATAGTAATCTGCGAAAAGCGCGCCAAAGAGCAGGCGGAGGAGTTCGGGCACAGCTATTTGCGCGAGCTTCATTATTTAGCAGTGCACGGGCTTTGGCATTTGCTCGGCTACGACCATATGACGGAAACGGACAAGCTTGAAATGCGTGCAAAAGAAGAAAAAATATTGAGTAAATTGGGGATAACGCGGGAATGAGAAGCGGTTTTATAGGAGTTATAGGCAGAGCGAACGCGGGCAAAAGCACGCTTGTAAACGTGCTTGTGGGTGAAAAGGTGGCAATTGTTTCACCGAAACCGCAAACTACAAGAAATTCGATAATGGGAGTGCTGACAAAGGAAGACTATCAGCTTGTATTTGTAGATACCCCCGGCATTTATAAAAGCGGTCATTATTTGACGGATTTAATGCTGAAAGCCACGGACGATACCGCAAAGGACGTCGATTTTATTCTGTTTGTTCACGACGGGCACGGCGGAATTTCCGACGAGGACATAACGCTGATAAAAAAGTACGCCGACGGAAAAATTCCCATGGCGCTTGCATATACAAAAATCGACATCATGCCCAAAGAACGCATTGCCGAGGACGTGAAAAAGCTTTACGATAACGGCGTGCATTGCGACGTTTTCCCCGTTTCGGCGCGCAAATACACTAATATGCGCAAGCTTGAAAAATACCTTGCGGAGCAGATGCACGAGGGCGGAAAAGCGATTGAAGAGGATATAGTTTCGGACAAGAGCGAAAAATTTATGGTTGCCGAAATTATGCGCGAAAAAATTCTTCTTAAATTCGACGACGAAATTCCGCACGGCATAGCAATCGTAATCAACGAGTTCACGCGTAAGCAAAACGGCACTTACGATATAAACCTCGATATTATCTGCGAAAAAGCCAACCACAAAGCAATTTTAATCGGTAAGCAGGGCAGAGCGATAAAGGAAGTTTCCTCGTTCGCACGTCAGGATATGGAAAAATTCCTCGGCGCAAAGGTGTTTTTAACTACTTACGTCCGCGTTGAAACGGACTGGCGCAACCGCCCCGGTCTGGTTAAAGATATATTCATTGTATAAATTCCGAAAAACGGCGCACTCTAATTGCAAGGAGAGTGCTTTATGAAAAGGGACAGGGACGCCGCGGAATTAGCTTGGAAAATGTTTGAAAAGACGGGTAACGTAAGTTATTATATGCTGTATAAGCAGTTGGACCATAAGGATTAATTGTCTGAAACGTGTCATGCTGACATTTACCATACTTTGAAATATATCATGCCTGATGTTTGCGTAATGATGAAATATGTCATGCTGACGCTTGCGGAAGCATCTCAAAATGGTTTACAACGTATGTTAAGGCGGTTTGTGTAATTCACAAATGACATAAACCAAAGGTTCATAATGGAAGTAAAGGTTAACGCTCTTATGCTCAGAGCGGCGGATTACAACGAAAACGATAAAATATTAACCCTTTTAACTGCGGAAAACGGAAAAATCACTGCGGGGATAAAGGGCGTAAAAAAGGCGGGCGCAAAGCTCAAATTTGCCGCTCAGCCTTTTTGTTTTGCCGAGTACATACTTTCAAAAAAAGGCGATAAATACACGGTTATCAACGCTTCCGAAACGGAAAGCTTTTACGATTTGCGCACGGACATAAACAAATTTTACGCGGCTTCGGCGGCGGTGGAAGCGGCGTCGGCTTTAACCTACGAGGGCGACGAAAGCTCGGAAATTTTCTACGCGCTTATAAAAACTCTTTCCGCTATGTGCTCCGAGGCGGAAGCCCAGCCCTTAATCGGGTTTTTAACGCTTGCGTTAAGGCAGTCGGGTTACGGAATTTCAACTGAAAACTGCGTAATTTGCGGAAGCCCGCTTACCGCCGAGGACAAACTGCGGTTCGATATGGACGCGGGCGCTTTTACCTGCTTCGACTGCGGAAACGGCATAGGCGCAAGCAGAGTTACCTACAACGTTCTGCGCAAGCTCGAAGACAAGCCGTACGAGCGGGATTTTATCACCGCGGACGGTGAAAAACGCGCTTTAAGGCTGTTGAGAGAGTATTTTTCCTACAAATTGAACATTGCGTTCAAAAGCCTTTCGGAGTATATAAGACTGATTTGAAATGAAATATTTTACTATAATAAAGCGCCCCACTGGCGCAAAATTTTGCGCCAGCGGGGCTTTATTGCCCGGAATTTTTGACAGAGATTTGAACTGATAACTTTTTCCTTGTAGAATATTCTACAATCGATGTTTTTATTTGATGTTTTACTATAATTAAGTTTATGGAAAATAGTTTCGGTAAAAATTTATATAGGTATTTAAGCGAAATTTAAAGGAAAAAATGATATGGAAGTTTCACTTTTTGACGGAACAAGAAAAAGATGTAAAAAAATTCAGTGCTATACGTTCGAGGAGGCGGAACAGCTTTTAAATGAGTGCGCCTTAAAACCGCTTGCCTTGCTTTATTTTAACTGGGATTATGAAAATTATCCCGAGCTTTCCGTTTCCGTCAACGGCAGACTTGCAACGCTGCGCTATTTCGATAACGAGGAACAGGTGCGTTACGGCAGGTTCGGCGCCGAGCTTTCAATGTGGATTTCAAAGGGCGGTCATAACGGTAAAGTAAGCTTTTTGAGCGGTGACGGAAGTAAAACCTCCTTAACCGACGGAGAGGACATCGTATCTTTGGAAGACGCGATAGAGTGCGTTAAGCGGTTTTTCGACGACGGAGAACTGCCCGAATGTATAGAATGGGAAAGATTAACTTAAAAAACGGCGGTTTGAATTATTTCGGACCGCATTTTTATTTTTCGCACGGCGCGGGTTAAATAAAAACCAGTATCGGGTTTCTTTTTATGCAATTAACTTACAAATTATAATAATCGTGAAAAAATTCAAATATTTACTTGCTTAATCGCGGGTTTTGTATTAAACTTAATTAAGTATAAAAATAACAATTTTTTTGGAGGAGTTTTTTAATGGCAAAAAAGTATTGCTACCTTTTTACTGAAGGTAACGCAAAAATGAGAGAACTGCTTGGCGGCAAAGGCGCAAACCTTGCGGAAATGACGAATATCGGTTTGCCCGTGCCTCAGGGCTTTACGATTTCGACCGAAGCCTGCACACAGTATTACGAGGACGGCCGCAGAATTAACGACGATATTCAGCAAGAGATAATGGACTATATCGACAAAATGGAAAAAATCTGCGGAAAGAAGTTCGGCGATAAAGAAAATCCCCTTCTCGTTTCCGTACGTTCGGGTGCGCGCGCTTCCATGCCCGGCATGATGGACACCATTTTAAACCTCGGTCTTAACGAAGACGTTGTAAATACCATTGCGGCTAAATCGGGCAATCCCCGCTGGGCTTGGGACTGTTACAGAAGATTCATCCAGATGTTCTCCGACGTAGTTATGGAAGTGGGTAAAAAGTACTTTGAAAAACTCATCGACAAAATGAAGGAAGAAAAGGGCGTAACTCTGGACGTAGAGCTTGATGCAAACGATTTAAAAACGCTTGCTCACCAGTTCAAGGCAGAGTACAAAAACCAGCTCGGCAAAGACTTCCCCAACGACCCCAAAGAACAGCTTTTCGAAGCGGTTAAAGCCGTATTCCGTTCGTGGGACAACCCCCGCGCAAATATCTACCGTATGGACCACGACATTCCTTACAGCTGGGGTACCGCGGTTAACGTGCAGATGATGGCGTTCGGTAATATGGGCGACAACTGCGGCACGGGCGTTGCGTTCACGCGTAATCCCGCAACGGGCGAAAAGGGACTTATGGGCGAATTCCTTACCAACGCGCAGGGCGAAGACGTCGTTGCAGGCGTCCGCACCCCGATGCCCATTGCAAAAATGGCGGAAGTTTTCCCCAAGGTTTACGAACAGTTTTTAAAGGTTTGCGAAATTCTTGAAGACCATTACCGCGATATGCAGGATATGGAATTCACCGTTGAAAACGAAAAGCTTTA
>CAJULB010000012.1 GCA_910587005.1 uncultured Christensenellaceae bacterium
TTACCACTCCCCCGCCGCCGCTGTCAACAGTTTTCGGCAAAATTTAAGCCCGCAACCGCGGGCTTTTTAATGAATGACAGGCATATAAAAAATTGGGTTTAATTGGGTTTTTTAAAAATTTCCGAAAAAAATTGCAGATTTTCCGTAAAAGCAAAAAGTCGAAAAAATAACAAAACGCGGTTGTACAAGCGTTTTTTGCTCGTTAAACCGCGTTTTTGCTTTGGTGCCGGTGGTGGGGGTCGAACCCACACGGTATCGCTACCACGGGATTTTGAGTCCCGCGCGTCTGCCAATTCCACCACACCGGCAAATTGCTTAAACAGTATACAATATCACAGTTCAAAAATCAAGCGATTTATAAAGCATTTTGAATTTTGTATTGCTATAAAATTTCCGCACAGACAACCCCGCGCCGAACGGCAACAATGCCGTTCGGCGCGGGGTTTTAAATACATTTCACTCAGGATACGGTATATTTCACAATGTTATTTAAAAGATTCCAAAATAAGCTTATCGGCTACAAGCGCAATAAATTCGCTGTTTGTAGGGCGCTCGTTGCCTATGTAAACCCTTGCCCCGAAAATAGAGCTGATTGCGTCTGCTCTGCCGCGGTTCCACGCAACCTCTATTGAATGGCGTATAGCCCTTTCAACCTTGCTTGCCGTAGTATTGAATTTTGCGCCTATGCTGGGATAAAGTTCTTTTGTAACTTTATTGATAATAGACGGGTCGTCCACCGCCATTTTTATGCCCTCGCGCAAGTATGCAAAACCTTTTATATGGGGCGGAATACCTATGGTAATAAAGATATTGCTGATTTTTTCGTCAAGAGAACTAACTTTGCGCTTATCCCTTAAATCAGCGGTTATTTTATACTCTATGGCTTTATTGCTGGATAAATCTCTAATTCTATCCATTAAAGTTTCAGATTTGACCGGCTTTGCAAGATAATAAACCGCGCCGTGTTCGATTGCCTCGTTGATTATTTTGTCGTCGACAAAGCTGCCTATGGCGATTGTCATACATTCGGGACGGTTTTCCTTGATAAAATCGAGAACACCGAAACCGTCAAGCCCGATAAGCACCAAATCAACTATGGCAACGTCCGGCTTAGCCGACATAATCATTTCGAGCGCGGCGTTGCCGTTGGTCGATTCCGCACAAACTTCAAACCCTTCGACCGCGGATATTCTGTCTTTTATTTCTGCTACAAGTTCCTCGTTATTTTCAAATACGGCAATTTTTGTAATTTTCATATAACTCCTCCTGCTTTTGCTAACAAAAGGAATTATAATACACATTTTTGCAAATGTAAAGTAATTTTGTAAAATAATGGTAAAAATATTTTAATATATTCTGTATTATTTTACAATATTATGTTTTATTTTGTCGAACGCCTAAATTTATTGGGTTATTATATCAATATATTCGTCGTACGTAACGCCCTTATCGAACTTTTTGGTGCCGTTGATTTCTATAATCCTGTTTGCAACGGTATTCATAAGCTCCTGGTCGTGGGAAGTGAAAAGCATACAGCCCTTGAAATTTTTCATTCCGTTGTTCAATGCCGTTATAGATTCCAAATCGAGGTGGTTTGTCGGCTCGTCGAAAATAAGGAAGTTACTCCCTTCAAGCATCATTTTTGCAAGCATACAGCGAACCTTTTCACCGCCCGACAAAACCTTTGCCTGTTTCAACGCTTCCTCGCCCGAAAATAGCATTCTGCCGAGCCAGCCGCGCAGATATTCCTCGTAATGGTCTTTGGAATACTGGCTTAACCAGTCCACCAAAGACAGCGGGCAACCCTGAAAATATTCGTTGTTGTTTTCGGGGAAGTATGAAACGGTTATTGTCTTGCCCCATCTGATAGTGCCTGCGTCGGGCTGAACCTTGCCCGTAAGCACGTCGTAGAGCATTGAAAGCGTGGTGCTTTTATCGGAAACTATGCCTATTTTTTCATCGCGCTGAACGGTGAAAGAAACGTCCTCGAAATACCCTTCCTTAGTCAGCCCCTCTACCATTAATATATCGTTGCCGATTTCCTTTTCGAATTTGAAGTCGATATAGGGGTATTTTCTCAGCGAGGGCTTGAAGTCGGAAATGGTGAGCTTTTCAAGCTCCTTTTTACGCGAAGTTGCCTGCCTCGACTTTGAAGCGTTTGCCGCGAAACGCGCTATAAATTCCTGCAATTCCTTTGCGCGCTGTTCGTTCTTTTTATTCTGGTCGCGTTGCTGGCGGGCGAGCAACTGGCTGGTTTCGTACCAAAAGTCGTAGTTGCCGAGCATCATATTTATCTTACCGTAATCGACGTCGCATATGTGCGTGCATACCTTATTTAAGAAATGGCGGTTATGCGAAACTATGATTATGGTATTTTCAAAGTCCATAAGGTAGTTTTCAAGCCAGCGCGCCGTTTTTATATCAAGGTTATTTGTAGGCTCGTCCAGCAAAAGCACGTCGGGGTTGCCGAAAAGCGCCTGTGCGAGCAAAACCTTGATTTTAAGCTTTGCGTCCAAATCCGCCATAAGCGTTTCGTGGTATTCTTCGGGAATATCCAAAGCGCTTAAAAGGGTCTGCGCCTCGTACTCCGCCTCCCAACCGCCGAGTTCGGCAAACTCGCTTTCAAGGTTGCTTGCGCGCACGCCGTCCGCCTCGGTAAAGTCCGCCTTTGCGTAAAGCGCGTCCTTTTCGTCCATTATGTCCACAAGGCGCTTGTGTCCGAGCATTACCGCGCGCAAAACGGTTACGTTATCAAAAGCGTTCTGGTTCTGCTGTAAAACGGACATTCTTTCGGTTTTGTCAAGGGTTACGTCGCCCTTGTTCGGCTCTATTTCACCGCTTAAAACCTTTAAAAATGTCGATTTGCCCGCGCCGTTCGCGCCGATAATTCCGTAACAGTTGCCTTTTGTGAATTTGAGATTTACCTCCTCAAACAGCTTTTTACTGCCGTATTGAAGCGATACGTTGTTTACCTGTAACATATATTCTCCGTAATAATTATTTCTTATTTAATATATCCGCCGTACGCTAAGCCGCAAACTGGCTGTTGTAAAGCTTTGCGTAAAAACCGCCCTTTTCCAAAAGCTCGCTATGGGTGCCCTGCTCGATAATATTGCCGTTATTCATTACCAAAATAAGGTCCGCTTCCTTTATGGTTGAAAGCCTGTGCGCAACGATAAAGCTTGTTCTGCCGTTCATAAGCTTTGTAAAAGCGCGCTGTATGCGCTGTTCGGTGCGGGTATCTATTGAAGAAGTAGCCTCGTCCAAAATAAGCATAGGCGGAAGACAGAGCATAATTCGGGTTATGCAAAGAAGCTGTTTTTGTCCCTGGGAAAGGTTTCCGCCGTCCTCTGCCAGCACGGTATCGTAGCCGTTTGGAAGCTGCATTATAAATTTGTGAGAGTGCGCCGCCTTTGCCGCCGCTATTATCTCGTCTTCGGTAGCTTCGGGCTTGCCCATTGCAATATTTTCGCGCACGGTTCCGCTTTTAAGCCAGGTATCCTGCAAAACCATTCCGTAATTTTTTCTAAGAGATTTGCGGGTTACGCTTAAAACGTTTTTACCGTCAACCGAAATTTTACCGTCGGTCGGGTCGTAAAATCGCATCAAAAGATTTATAAGCGTGGTTTTACCGCAACCTGTCGGACCGACAATGGCTATTCTTTGTCCCGCTTTTGCGCTGATATTTAGGTTTTCAATCAGCTTTTTGTCCGCGGTATACGAAAAATACACGTTTTCGAAGTTAATATCTCCGCTTACGTTTTCAAGCGTTTCGGCTGTCGGGCTGTCGGGCGTTTGCGGGGTTTCGTCTATAATTTCGTAAATTCTGCCCGCGCACGCGATTGCGTTCTGCAACTCGGTAATAACTCCCGAAATTTCATTGAACGGTTTTGTGTACTGATTCGCGTAGGACAAAAGGCTTGTAAGCGTTCCGACTGAAAATGCCACGGGCAAAACGGCGCTCCACGAGGGTATTATCAAAATCAGCGCGCCCGCGAGCGCAACCGCAGCGTAGACTATTGCGTTTACAAACCGCGTGCAAGGATTAGTAAGCGAGGAAAAGAAAATAGATTTAAGCGAGGCTTTGGTAAGCCGTTCGTTCACTTCGTCGAATTTTTCAAGGTTTTCGTCCTCTCTGCCGAACGCCTGCACTACCTTTAAATTGCCGACCATCTCGTCGATAAACGCGGTCTGTTCGCCCCTTATTTCCGAGGTTTTTTTGAACATCGAATAGGTGCGCGAAGCAATGAATTTTGCAACAAACAGCGAAAGCGGAGTTAACACGAAAACGATAAGCGCGATTATCCAGTTAAGCACGAACATTATAACAAGCGTGCCCAAAATAGTTAAAACACCCGTAAAAAGCTGTGTAAAGCCCATCAGCAGACCGTCGGCAAACTGGTCAACGTCGGCAATGTTTCTGCCGACAATGTCGCCGTAAGAGTGCGCGTCGATAAATTTAAGCGGAAGGCGCTGGATGTTAGCAAACGCTTCTTCGCGTATATCCTTTACAATATGGAACGTTATGCGGTTGTTGACAACACCCATAAGCCACTGCGCGACGCACGTTACGCCGATTATCGCGCCGATAATTATAAACTTATCGAAAATCTGCTTGAAATCTATCTGCGGGAATTTTTCTATGTCAAGCAAATCGATAACCTGACCGAAGAAAACGGGTACGGCAAGCGTTCCCGCAACGGTAATAAGCGCAAACAGAATTGTAGCCGCAAGCAGTATTTTATAGCCTTTAAGCTGTTTTAAAATGCGCTTTAAGATAGTTTTGGAAGAAGTATCAGCCATCTTGCGCGCCCTCCTTCCTGAATTGCGAATAATGAATTTCGCTGTAAATTTCGTTGGTTTTCAAAAGCTCGTCATGAGTGCCGAAGCCGACCATTTTACCGCCGTCAAGCACGATAATTTTATCGGCGTGCTTTATTGAAGAAGTTCGCTGTGAAATTATGAACACCGTAGGCGAATAATCAAGCTTTTTAAGCGACTGCCGAAGCGCCGCGTCTGTCGCATAGTCGAGCGCGGAAGCGCTGTCGTCTAAAATTAAAATTTTGGGTTTTCTTACAAGGGCGCGGGCGATAGTCAGTCTTTGCCTCTGCCCGCCGGAGAAGTTTTTGCCGCCTTGTTCCACTATTTCGTCAAGCCCTTTTTCCTTTGATTTTATAACGTCCGCCGCCTGCGCAGTTGCTATCGCGGAAGAAATTTCTTCATCGGAAGCGTCGTTTTTGCCCCACTGCATATTTTCGCGGATTGTACCCTCGAAAAGCACGGCGCGCTGGGGGACTATTCCGCAAATCCCGCGCAATTCCTCGTCGTTATAGGTATTGACGTTTTTACCGCCGATATAAACCGCGCCCGAACGCGCGTCATAGAAATGCGGAAGCAGGTTTACAAGCGTGGTTTTGCCCGCGCCCGTTCCGCCTATTATTCCGACAGTTTCGCCCCGCTCAACCGAAAAAGTGATATTTTCAAGCGCGTCAACCGTTGCGTTGCCGTAGTTTACGCATACGTTTTCATATTTAATGAAAGGTTCCGCGCTGTCCGTCAAAACAGCGTTTTCATCCGCAGTGTGTTTAAGCGAGGGCTGCATTTCGAGAATTTCGTTAATTCTGCCCGCGCAAGCAAACGATTTAGTGACCGTAATTATCAGGTTTGCAAGCTTTATAAGCTCGACAAGTATCTGCGACATATAATTGTAAAGCGCAAGCACCTGTCCCTGCGTAAGCTCGCCGTTGCCCGCGTTGATTTTTACCGCGCCGAAATACAACAGCAATATTATTGTAGCGTTGACAATAGCGTATGTAAGCGGGTTCATAAGCGCGGAAATTCTTCCGACGAATAACTGCGATTTGGTAAGCTCGGCGTTCTTAGCGTTGTACTGAGTTATTTCGTCCTCTTCCTTGCAAAAGGCGCGTATAACTCTTGCGCCGGTAAGCGTTTCGCGTGTGGAAACGGTTACTTTATCGAGGTTTCCCTGTACTTTTTTATAAAGAGGTATGCTGACGAGCATGATTCCGAAAACAACCGCGCACAAAACAGCAATTGACGCGGCAAAAACGCCGCCCGCAGTGACGTTTATTACAAACGCCATAATCATTGCTCCGAAAACTATAAACGGCGAGCGCATAAACAGGCGCAAAACCATATTCACGCCGTTCTGCACCTGATTGACGTCGCTTGTCATCCGCGTAATCATTTTGCCCGTGCCCAGCCCGTCTATATCGCTGTATGAAAGCGACTGCATTTTTTTAAACAGGTCGTGACGAAGTTCTTTTGAAAAGCCTACTGCGGCTTTTGCGGCAAAATACTGTGCGGAAACGGCGCTTATCAGCCCGACAACGCCCAGCGCAACCAAAATCAGACAAGCGTAAACAACATAGCCTGTACCCACGCCGCCCTTTATGCCGTTATCGACGATAGCCGCAACCACCATAGGCACAAACAGCTCGAAACACGCTTCCAAAAGTTTAAACAGTGGAGCAAGCACCGCCTGCACTTTGAAATTTTTAAGGTATTTAAGCAATTTTCGCATACGGATAAGATTATAACATTTGAGCAAATAAAAATCAATTTTTATTGCAATTATTATTGAATTTTGATACACTTAAATAAGGTGATTTTTATGGGTTACGAGGTTTATCTTAAAAAGGGCGAGGAAAAACGCATAATCGCGGGGCACAGCTGGGTGTATGCAAACGAGGTTGCTAAAATCGATGGCAAGGACAAAAACGGCGCTTTGGCTTCGGTTTTTGCGCACGACGGAAGGTTTGTAGGCAAGGGCTACATAAACCACGCTTCCAAAATTCTTGTGCGCGTGTTTATACGCAATAACGGTACGGACAGCGAGGAATTTTATCTTGAACGGCTGAAAGCGGCGAACGATTACCGCCTTAAATTAGGCTATAAAAACTGTTACAGAATGGTTTTTGCCGAAAGCGACAATATTCCCGCGCTGATAATAGACAAATACGGCGATATTTTGGTTATGCAGTGTCTGTCTTTGGGTATTGATTTACGCAAAAAACTTATATGCGACTGTCTTGTAAAGCTGTTTTCACCCAAGGGAATTTTTGAGAGAAGCGACGTTTCCGTCCGAAAAAAAGAGGGTTTAGCCGAAATCAAGCAAACGCTTTACGGGGAAGTGCCCGACTACTGCGAAATTGAAGAAAACGGCGTAAAAATGCTTGTTGACGTAAAAAACGGACAGAAAACGGGGTATTTCCTTGACCAGAAAGAAAACAGATTTACCGCAAGAAGATATGCAAAGGGCGAAGTTTTGGACTGTTTTTGCAACAGCGGAGGCTTTTCACTGAACGCGGCGACGGTCGCGGAAAGCGTTATTGCGTGCGATATTTCAGAGCTTGCCTTGCAGAACGTGCGCGACAATGCGAAGCTTAACGGCTTTAAAAATATTCAGACCTTACAAGGCGACGTTTTCGAGGTTTTAAGAACTTTCAGAAAAGAAAAACGGCAGTTCGACACGGTAATTTTAGACCCTCCCGCCTTCTGCAAAACTGCGGACGAGGTTAAGGACGCTTACCGCGGATACAAGGATATAAATTTGACCGCAATGAAAATAGTAAAAAGCGGAGGGTTTTTGATAACCTGCTCCTGCTCGCACTATATGACCGCGAACTTATTCGAAAAAATGCTGATGGAAGCCGCGAAGGAAAGCGGACGGATTGTGCGCTGCGTTGAAACGAAAACTCAGGCGCCCGACCACCCGTCGCTGCTTTCCGCAGACGAAACTCAATACTTAAAATTTATCGTTTTACAGGTAATTTAAGCCATTTATGTCTGACATAGTACTTAATAAACGCGCAAAAACACGGCTTTAAGCCGTGTTTTTGCGCGTTTTGCATTTATTTTAAATTATATTGCCCAGTTACCGTCTTTAAAGATTTGTACGCGTTTTCCGTCCTTAGTAACGCCGACGATAGACATATCTTTACTGCCTATCATAAAATCTACGTGTATCATAGAGCTGTTCACGCCGAGCTTTTCGCACTCCTCTACCGTAAGATTTTCATAATTTTCAATACAGTCGTTAAAGCCTCTGCCGAGCGCTAAGTGACAGCTTGCATTCTCGTCAAACAATGTATTATAAAAAAGTATGCCCGTGTTGTTTATGGGCGAATCGTACGCAATCAAAGCGCACTCGCCGAGGTATGCGGCGCCCTCGTCCATAGAAACCATTTTTTCAAGCAAGTCCTGATTTTTTTCAGCGTACAGCTCAACAACCTTTCCTTTTTCAAATCTCAGCCAGAAGTTTTCAATAAGCTTGCCCTGATAGGAAAGCGGTTTTGTCGCAACTACCTTTCCTTCCGCTATTCCGCGCACGGGCGAAGTGAATACTTCTTCGCTGGGGATATTCGGGTTAAAGTAAACGCGGTTTTTGCCTATCGTGTACTCGCCCCCGCCCGAAAATTTACCCGCTGGATTAAGTCCCACTTTAAAGTCGGTGCCGTTCGCGCTCTTGTATTCGAGGGTTGCAAACTTGTAATCGTTCAAAAATTTACAGCGTTTTGCGAGGTTTTCGTTATGCTTTTTCCATGCTGAAATCGGGTCCCCGTCCACGCGGGAAGTATCCAGAATAGCTTCCCAAAGCTTTTCAACCGCTTTATCGGGCGCAAGCCCGGAAAAAACCTTAACCGCCCACTCTTTACCGGGGACTGCGGCAATGCACCACTGCTCTTTATTTTCAACCGCGTCGCGGTAAGGCTTGATTATCGGGAAGCGCGCCATATTCGCCTTGGATATTTTTTCGCTGTCGGTTCCGTCAAGACCGTCTGGGTCGTCGGAATCGAGCCAAAGCCGGCAAGGAAGCTTATCAACCCGCCTTTGAAGCTTTGCTTTTTCGATTTCGGTCACTTCGGAAAGCGTTTCCAGACTTCTGTACTGATAATTGAGCTTGGTTACAGGCATATACGCCCAGTCTACGTTTACGCGTTCGGCTCCCGCCAGATAACACTCCTCAACCACCATTGCCACAAATTCGGGCTGGTCAAGTCCGCACATTATGTTTACTTCCTGCCCTTTCTGCACGTTAAGCCCGCACTTTACTATAAGCTGTGCGTATTTTTTTAATCTTTCTTTTTGCATAAATTATATCCTTTATTAAAGTTTTGCTTAATTTTACAACTTTTTAAAAGATTATGCAAGAAAAATGTTTATTCTTCATTTCTTTTTGTTTTTTATAATTACTATTGCGATATACGCGGCAAGCAATACCGCGCAGGCGCCCAAAAGTATGCCGTACATTGCGCCGAGCGGAATTTTTGTTCCGAACGAATACAAATTAGCGTCGAAGCTGTCGCGTACGCCGTTGATAACACCGTTTATAATATTTTCGTCAACGGAATTTGCGCGCATTTCTTCAATAAAAGCCTGCATATAGCCGTTGAGATAGTGGTTGCGCATTGTCCCGACGCTGTAAATGCCCGGCATTAGCAATAAAACGTTCTGCAACCCTTTTGAAAAGGACGAAATCGGCATATAAGCCCCGCAAATGAAGCCGTACATTGAAGAAACGAGAGTTGCGACCGCGGAAAGTCCGCCTTGCGTGGAAATAAAGCTTTCCACAACGCCCGCCAAAAGCGTGCCGAAAAGTATTCCGCAAATTATATCAACGATTATCATAAACGTATCGGCAACGGTTAAATACCAGCCTATGCAAGCAAGATAAATATGTCCTATCAGCATAACAGTAATAAGCACGGTAAACGTTATTAAAAAATTCGAAATAAAATACGCAAGCGAAACAGTCGTTCCCTTTACGGGAGAAACGCGGAAATCGTTGACGGACGAATTGATTTTATCGTCAATCATAATTGTATTTGAACAAAACGCAACCGTAACCGCGCTTACGCTTAGTATCGACGACATAAGCCACGCGCCCGCGCACCCGTTGATAATCCTCGGGCTTACCGTTAAATTATTTTTAACAAACGCGCTTTCTAAGCTTTCAATATAGATATTTCTTAAAAACGTAACGAACAGCACAAACAAGATAATCGGCGTTAACAATGACATAAAAAACGTGAATTTGTCTTTGAAATAGCATTTTGTATTGCGCGAAACAAGCGATATTAATTTTTTACATTCCTTCATTTTTGTCATTTCACACTTCCTTTAAATCTTTACCCGTAACTTTAAGAAATACGTTATCCATATTTCCCTTTAAACCTCGAAATCTTCAAAAAATTCGGGTTTTATTGCAAAAAACTGCCCGACTTCCGCGGTTGAGTTAAGTTCTATTTCAACAAAGTCGCGTTCACGCTTTACATTCAGTCCGAGTTCGGCAAAATATTTTTCAGCTTCGTCAATATACTTGTAAAATTTGATAAAATCGCTTGCATATGCGGTTTTCAAGTCGTGCGGGGTACCTTCCGCAACCTTTTTACCGCTTTCGAGTATAACCACGTAATCCGCGTTTGCCGCCTCCTCCATATAATGGGTTGTCAAAAAGACGGTTAAGCCCTGTTCTTTTCTTAATTTCTCTACCACGTTCCACACGGTTATGCGTGTTTTAGGGTCTAAGCCCGTTGTAGGTTCGTCTAAAATTAACACTTTGGGGTTATAAAACAACGCGCGCGCAATATCGATGCGCCGTTTTTGACCGCCCGAAAGCTTGTTTACGGGACGCTTTAAAATATCTTTTAAGTCGAGCAGTTCGGAAATTTCGGCAAGTCGGTTTTTGAACTCTTTACCGAATATTCCGTACAGCCCCGCGCGCGATTTCAGATTGTCGTATGCGGACATTTTTTTATCCAGAACCGAGCTTTGAAAAACAATACCTATTTCGCTTTTTATTTTATCGGCGTCGGTTTCAACGTTGTAACCGCAAATTTTAACGGTTCCACCGTCCTTTGCAAGTATTCCGCTGATTATATTTATCGTTGTAGACTTGCCCGCGCCGTTCACGCCGAGAAAGGCGAATAGCTCGCCCTCGCGCACGCTGAACGAAATACCGTCCACCGCCTTTACGTCTTTAAATGATTTTTTAAGATTTTCAATTTCAATTATCATTTTTATTATCCTTTAAATTATTTACAAAGCCAAAATATGCGTCGGAAACAAGCCCGCTTACCGTTTCCCAATCAAGGTCTATATAGTCGGTTGCAAACATACTTGCTATTCCGTGAACGAATATCCACATTTGCATATGAAGCTTCGCCGCGGCGTCCTGATATAAGCCGTAGTTTTTCATAATCATAAATACGGAAGTATCAAAACTTTCCCGTTGCATTCCCGTTTGAGCCATACCGTCGTTCATAAGCAGATATTTGAAAAACTGTTTCTCTTCCTTTGCAAAACGTATATATCCCATTCCTGCGGCTTTATATTCGGGAAATTCTTTTTTTGCAATTTCATTTTCTATATAGCCGTTAAAAACATTCAAAATCGCTTTTGCAACGGCTGTTTTTAAATCGTCCATACCCGCAAAAGAATGATAAATCGGCTGTGTAGAACATTTACATGCGTCCGCGAGCGAACGCATGTTCAAAGCGGATATTCCGCTTTGACGTACTACCTCCAATGCCCCGTCTAAAATTTTTTCTTTTGTTATTTGCTTTTTTGCCGGCAAAATATCCCCTCCGTTTTAAAAATAACATAAGTTATTAATAACGTTTGTTATTTCATCAGCATAATACGGCAAAGTCAAGCGTTTTTAATAAAAATTTGCCGTAGAAAGCGCCGCAGCGGATTTACGCTGCGGCGCTTATAAAATAATCTGAGTTTAACCGTAAGCCGAGTTCTGTCTTGTACGGTCATCTATCTAACCTTGCAGTCGCCTGCAAGTTTAAGCGATATTTACGGCTGTCGGCAGACGGGCAGTCTTTTGCATTTAAGCAAGCCGATAGCCCAATCTTGCATCGGGTGGGGTTTAATTGGCTCCCCTTGTTACCAAAGGGACGGTGAGCTCTTACCTCGCCATTCCAACCTTACAGTATAAAACTGCGGTATATTTCTGTTCACTTTCCTTGAAGTCGCCTTCTCCTGCCGTTAACAGGCACCCTTGCCCTGCGATGCTCGGACTTTCCTCACGCTGTTTTCACAGCCCGCGACCGTATGATTAACTCAAATCAAAAATATTTTAACACTTAAATGCAAATTAAGGCAAGTAATTTACGTTATGCGATTGATTTTTGCGGGGATTTATTTTAAAATGATTATCAGCAAATTCAGCAAGGAGCATTAAAATGAAAAAGACGAAAATTATCTGCACGTTAGGGCCTGCAAGCGACAGCGAAAAAATACTTTCCGAACTTGTTGACGCAGGTATGAATGTTGCAAGACTTAACTTTTCGCACGGAACGCATGAAGAGCATGCGGTTAAAATTGCAAAAATAAAGAAAGTGAGGGAGCAGAAAAACGTTCCACTGCCTATCATTCTCGATACCAAAGGCCCCGAATTTAGAATTAAAACCTTTGAAAAAGGAAAAATCACGTTAAAGGACGGCGATACCTTTACTTTTACCACCGACGAAATCGTGGGCGATAAAACGCGCGTTTCCGTTTCGTTCAAGGGCATTTGCGAGCAGATGTTCCCCGGCGATAAAATACTTTTAAATAACGGACTTATGATTTTCGAGGTTGTCAAGGTCGAAAAGCCCAACGTTATATGCAAAACCGTTGTCGGCGGAGAGCTTTCCAACAGAAAGTCTATGTTCTTTCCCGATAAACAGCTTGAAATGGAATATTTGTCCGAGCAGGACAAAGCCGATTTGAAATTCGGCGTTGAACAAGGGATTGATTTTGTTGCCGCATCGTTTGTATCCAAAGCTCAGGATGTTATAGATATAAGAAACTGGCTCAGAGAATGCGGTTCACCCGACGGTGAAATAGAAATTATCGCAAAAATCGAAAGCCGCGCGGGCGTTAACAATCTTGACACCATTTTGAAGGTAAGCGACGGTATTATGGTTGCGCGCGGTGATTTGGGCGTTGAAGTACCTTTCGAGGAACTGCCCAGCATCCAAAAAACTATTATCAACGCTTGCAGAATTTGCGGAAAGCGCAGTATCACTGCAACCGAGATGCTGGAATCTATGATTAAACAGCCCCGCCCCACCAGAGCGGAAATTTCCGACGTAGCTAACGCTGTTTACGACGGTTCTTCGGCGATTATGCTTTCGGGCGAAACAGCGGCTGGCGCATACCCCGTAGAAGCAGTTAAGGCGATGTCTAAAATCGCAATGCAAGCCGAAGAGAATACAAATTATATTGCGCACATTGACGAAAAGGAATATAAAATTACAAAACTTTCGGAAGCGCTTGCGCACTCCGCCTGCACCCTTGCGCACGACATAGGCGCGAAAGTTATAGTTGTTTGCACAAGAACGGGCGGCACGGCGAGAACGGTTTCGCGTTTCCGTCCGATGATTGACATAATAGGAATGACGACCGAGGAAAGAGCGTACAGAAAGTTGGCTTTAAGCTGGGGCGTAACTCCCGTTATGAGCGAGGAATTCTATTCCGTGGACGTACTTTTCCATTACGCAAAGCGCGCCGCTATCGAAAGCGGAATGGTCAACAAGGGCGACAAAATCGTGCTGACCGGCGGAACGCCTAACGGCAAGAGCGGAAACAGCAATCTTGTAAACGTTGAAACCGTTTAATTATTAAATATCTACATAATGTCGGCGGCGGCGCTTATAATAAAGCGCCGCCGCCGTTTTTAATAAAAATTAAGTCCCCCGCGCCGTAATTGGCGCGGGGGACTCAGAGAGAATATGAAAAAAAGTTGAGTGTATGCCGTTTGTTGATGGTTTTATTATAATCTGCGTATGTGTTGAAAATATGAAAATTTAATGATTTTTAAACTTTTTAAAAATTTTTTCCGCAGTCGCAAGCCCGTCCGCCGCCGAGCTTGTTATTCCGCCCGAATAACCGCTGCCCTCACCGCACGGATAAAAGCCGTTCAGCGTAATACTTTCGCCGCTTTCTCCCCGCAGAATTTTTACGGGCGAAGAAAACCGTGTTTCCACTCCCGTAAGAACGGCGTAAGGCGAAGCAAAGCCTTTCAGCCGTTTGTCCATATCCGGAATAGCGGCTTTTAACGCGTCGGTTGCGATTTTCGGCAGAACTTCGGATAAAGGCGCAAACTCCGTCCCCGCCGCGTAAGTCGGCTCAACCTCACCGAAAGCAGAAGAAATTCTGTCATTTGCAAAATCACCGTACAGCTGGACGGGCGCTTTGTAGTTTTTACCGCCGTAAGCATATGCGCGGCGCTCGATTTCGCGCTGAAAATTCATTCCGTCAAACAACCCCCCGCCGAAATCCTGCTTTTTCATCTGCACCATAAGCGCGGAATTTGAATTTTTGCCGTTACGCGCGTACAAGCTCATACCGTTTACGACAACTCCGCCCTCCTCGCTTGCCGCGGGAATTACAACTCCGCCGGGGCACATACAGAATGTGAATACAGTGCGCTCGTGAGCGTGGGATACAAGCTTGTAATCGGCTGTCGGCAAAAGCCTGAAATTTTTACCGTACTGCGCAAGGCTTATGCTTTCGGCTAAATGCTCTATACGCACGCCGACCGCAAAATCGCGCGGTTCCATTGCTATACCGTTTTGTGCAAGCATTTCGAAAGTATCGCGCGAGGAATGTCCCAAAGCGGCTACAACGCAGTCGGCAGACATTTCGCTTTCTTTGCCGTTAACTGCATTTTTAAGCAAAACCGAAGCAATTTTACCGTCTTTTTTAGTGAAACCGCAAAAAATGGTATTAAAAAGATAACCTCCGCCGTTATCGGTTATGAATTTTCTTATATTTTGAAGCACTGAAAACAGCTTGTCGCTTCCGATATGCGGTTTATTTAAATATAAAATTTCTTCGGGTGCGCCGAAACGCTGAAAAATTTTCAAAACGTCGCGGTTAAGTCCGTCATGCGTTTGAGTATTAAGCTTACCATCCGAAAAAGTGCCCGCTCCGCCCTCGCCGAACTGAACGTTGGAATTTGTGTTCAGCGCGCCGCCGCAGAAAAACGATTGCGTTGTTTTCGCGCGGGCTTCAACAGGTTCTCCGCGCTCTATAATTACGGGCGCAAAACCGTGTTCGATAAGCCTTACCGCACAAAACAAACCCGACGGTCCGCTGCCGATTACGGCAACCTTTGGCGGAGTTTTCAATTTTTCAAGCTGCGGGCAAGGTTCTTCCGCTCCGTGTGCGGAAAACTCAACGGAATAAACCCAGCGGATATTGTTTTTATCGCGCGCGTCAAGCGATTTTTTGAGTATTTTAAAATATTTTACGTCCGCTTTAAGGTTTTTGCGGGCAATATCTAAAAGCTTGCTTTCACTGTCGGTAATATTCAGTTTTACGTTATCAAGCCGTGTAATCATAATTTATAAACGCTTTAAAACCGCATCGGCAACCGCCATACCGCTTGTAAAAGCCCATTGCAGATTATATCCTCCGCAATCGCCGTCAACATCGAGAATTTCGCCCGCAAAAAACAGATTTTTTACAAGTCTGCTTTCAAGCTCGTCCGTAACCTCGCCCATTTTTACGCCGCCCTTTGTGACCTGCGCGTAATCGAAGCCGAGCGTGCCTGTTACGTCAAGCGTAAAATTCTTCAAAACTTTAATAATTTCCTTCGGCGAAGAATTACCAGCACGTTTTATAACCGCTCTGCCGACCTGATTATGAAGCGTACCCGAAAGCAGTTCGCCCGTATCCCAGCCTCCGCGCTGTCTTGCGGATATGCTTGCCTCGATATCCTCCGCTTTGACGTCGGGAAGAAATTCAAGCGACAGCGTAACGTTCTGCTTGTCCGTAACGTATGAAGAAATAGAAAAAACCGCGTTTCCCGAAACTCCGTAATCGGTAAAAATGACGTCGCCTCGGGTTTTGGCAAGCGTATTGCCGTTGCAAATTGCAGAAACTGCGCAGTCCGCGCGGATACCCTTTAAAGCTTTGATATGCTTTGTGTCAGTTTTAAGCTGTACAAGCGACGGATAAAGCGCGGTTAACGTATGCCCGAAAGCCGTTGCAAGCGTGTAAGAAGAACCGTCCGTTCTAAACTGCTTTTGCGCCTTTCCGCCCGTACAAAGCGCTAAATATCCGGCTCTGCCCACCATTCGGTTATCAGCGTAAACGGTAAAAATACCGTCTGATTGAGTAATTTTGTCAACCTTAACTCCCGAAACGCAAGCCGTTAACCCGAGAGTTTTCAAAGAAAAAATAAGACTGTCGACAAGTGCGGAAGCCTGTCTGCCGGCGGGATAAATTCTGCCTTTTTCGTCTGAACAAAGAATACAGTCGAAAAGCCGTGCCCCGGCGTAAGCGTCCGCGCAAGCGATTTTTTCAACAAGCGAAGCGTTTCCACCGTGATAACGGCTCGGCGCCATATCCGTATTAGAGATATTCCCCTGACCGTTACCTGTTGCGGCAAGCTTTTTACCGAGCCTTTCGCCCGCGTCTACAAGACAGATTTTTAAATTTTTTCCGCTTTTAAGCATTTTTACGGCGCACGCAAGCCCCGCCGCGCCTCCGCCGACAACTATAACGTCGAAGTCTGTACAATTCATAAAACGACCTTTTGCCCATTTTATATTATTACGGCAAAAGTGTCAACTGTTAAATTTATTTAAAATGCTTTCAAGCACCTGCAAATGAAGCTTCTCGTCCTGCAAAATTCTTGAAATTATGGCTTTGACCTGCTCGTTTTTTAAGCACTTCAACATTCTTTCATAGCCGGAAATTGCGTGCTTTTCAGCGATAATATCGTCTTCGAGCATATTTTTGAGCGACCGCGAGTACGCCACGTATTTTGCGGAGTAAAAATTAAAGCCGGACGAGGGATACTGCGCGTACACAGGTTGCGCGCCGAGCACTAAAATAAGACCGCCCAGAATTTCAAGGTGTCCCATTTCCGCAACGGCTATACCAACAAGCGTTTCCGCTACGTCCTTATAGCCCTGCTTTGAAAAATTAAAAGAATGGTATATGTATTGAAGGATTGTGTTAAGCTCGCTTTCGGGCGAGGCGTAAGCGGGTGAAACTATTCTTAAACTGAGCGCGTCCGCGCATATTCCGTCCGTTGTGGGATAAGGTAAATCAACTTGTATAGGTTTAGGCATAATACAAGGTATGATTTAACCTTACGTTTTAGTGAAAACCAGCTAAACAAACGCTTTTATGTGTGACATAGTACTTTGTAAACGGTTAAAATATAATAAAAAGCGGTCAAAAACCGCCTTTTATTGCAAAAAAACGTTATTTAATTCAATTAAGCACTTTTTAAGAAATTGCCCCGTATAACTGTTTTCAACCTGCGCAACGTCCTCCGGACTGCCTGTTGCAACTATCGTTCCGCCCTTGCCGCCGCCTTCGGGTCCGAGGTCAACTATCCAGTCGGCGCATTTTATAACGTCGAGATTGTGTTCGATTACAAGCACCGTATTTCCTCCGCTTCTCAGTCTTGTAATAATATCTATCAATTTTTCAACGTCGTAGCTGTGCAAGCCTGTTGTCGGTTCGTCTAAAATATAGAACGTTTTACCCGTACTGCGTTTTGAAAGCTCGGTTGCAAGTTTAACGCGCTGAGCCTCTCCGCCGGAAAGCGTTGTTGCGCTTTGACCGAGCTTTATATAACCCAGCCCGACATCGCACAGCGTTTGCATTTTATTGTGTATGGAAGAAACGGGCTTGAAAAATTCCGCGGCTTCCTCCACCGTCATTTCAAGAACGTCTGAAATAGATTTATCCTTATATTTAACTTCCAGCGTTTCGCGGTTGTAACGCTTACCTCCGCAAACCTCGCAAGGCACGTAAATATCGGGCAAAAAATGCATTTCAATCTGAATTATTCCGTCGCCCTGACAGTGCTCGCATCTGCCGCCCGCAACATTGAATGAAAATCTGCCGCTCCTGTATCCCCTTTCCTTTGCGTCCGGCGTTGCCGCAAACAAATCTCTTATCATTGTAAATACGCCGGTATATGTTGCGGGGTTGCTTCTCGGCGTTCTTCCTATGGGCTGTTGGTCGATGGATATGACTTTGTCGAAGTATTCCACGCCTTCAAAGCCGCCGCACTTACCGTTAAGCTTGCGCGCATTGTTAAGCTTGTTTGCAAGATAGGGATACACAATTTCGTTAACAAAGCTCGATTTCCCGCTGCCGGAAACGCCCGTAACCGCAGTTATAAGTCCGACAGGTATGTCCACGTCTATATTTTTAAGGTTATTCTGACAGCATTTGGAAACTTTAAGCCATCTTCCATCTGGCTTTTGCCTTACCTGCGGAACTTCTATCTTTCTTCTTCCCGAAAGAAAATCACCCGTGATAGAGCGCGGTTCGTTCATAATATCTTCAAGTGAACCGCTTGCAACCACTTCGCCGCCGTGCACGCCCGCCTTTGGACCTATGTCAACTATATAATCAGCCGCGCGCATTGTATCCTCGTCGTGCTCGACTACGATAAGCGTGTTGCCCAAGTCGCGCAAGCCCAAAAGCGATTTTAAAAGCTTTTCGTTATCGCGCTGGTGCAGACCTATACTCGGCTCGTCAAGAATATACAGCACCCCAGTTAATGCACTGCCGATTTGCGTTGCAAGCCTTATACGCTGGCTTTCTCCGCCGGAAAGCGTTGCCGCGCTTCGCGACAGAGTTAAATAGCCCAGCCCCACGTTCTGCAAAAAGCTGATTCTGCTGTCTATTTCCTTGATTATGCTGTCTGCAATCATATGCTCGGTAGCATTGAAAAAGCTGAAATCGCTGAATGTTTTCAAATCGTCCACCGGCATATCGCAAATTTCCGCAATGTTTTTACCGCCGACAGTTACCGCAAGCGCTTCTTTTTTAAGGCGCTTTCCGTGGCAGACGTTACAGTCGGAAGTGCGCATATACCGCTCTATATCCCATTTAACGCTTTCCGAGGTAGTCTGAGTGTATCTGCGCTGTAAATTCGTCGCAAAACCCTCCCAGGATTTTTCGTAACTGCCGCTGAAATGATAAGCGCTGTAACTCATTTCGATTTTTTCGCCGTTGTTTCCGAACATAAGCATATCGTATATGCCTTCGGGAAGCTCGCTTACGGGCACGTCAAGCGAAAAACCGTATACCTTTGACAGCGCGTTTAAATACATTTGCGTCATTGTAGAAGAATCGAGGTTCCAACCGCTAATTTTTATCGCACCCTCGCGCAAGGTTTTGGATTTGTCGGGACAAATCAAATCGGGGTCAACCGTCTGTTTAAAGCCAAGCCCCGAGCACTCGGGGCAGGCGCCCCACGGCGTATTGAACGAGAATAAGCGCGGTTCTATTTCTTCAATGGAAATTCCGCAGTCGGGGCAGGCGTAATTTGATGAAAACAGCTCTTCCTTGCCCTCGCAATCGATAATCACAAGTCCGTCCGCAAGGTGCAAAGCGTTTTCAAGACTGTCCGTAAGGCGCTTTAAAACGCCCTCTTTTATCACAAGCCTGTCAACCACTACCGAAATATTGTGACGGATATTCTTTTCAAGGCGAATTTCTTCCTGCAAATCGTAAATTATTCCGTCTATTTTAACCCTTGCATAGCCGCCTTTTTTATAGGATGCAAGCTCCTTTTCAAACGCGCCTTTTTTTCCGCGGAAAACGGGAGCTTCAACCATAATTTTACTGCCTTCGGGCATGGCGACAACTCTGTCGGCGATTTCGTCAACGGTCTGTCTGCGGATTTCCCTGCCGCATTTAGGACAGTGCGGAATACCCACGCGCGCGAACAAAAGACGGAAATAGTCGTAAATCTCAGTTACGGTGCCTACGGTCGAGCGCGGGTTATGCGAGGTCGTCTTCTGGTCTATTGAAATTGCGGGCGAAAGTCCGTCAATAAGCTCTACGTCAGGCTTTTCCATCTGCCCCAAAAACTGGCGGGCATAGGACGAAAGACTTTCGATATACCGCCTTTGACCCTCGGCAAAAATAGTATCGAATGCAAGCGTGGACTTACCGCTTCCCGAAAGCCCCGTAAATACCGTAAGCGTGTTGCGCGGAATATGCACGTCCACGTTTTTTAAATTGTTCTCTCTTGCGCCTTTTACAAAAATTTCTTCTTTCATATGTATATCAGGATTTTTTACTTTTAATCAGTTTTTTTCTTAATTCGGAAATAGTATCGCGTATTTCTATCGCTTTTTCAAAATCGAGCTGTGCGGAAGCAACTTTCATAAGCGCTTTCAGCTTTTCTATTTCAGCGGGAATATCGGCAAGCTTAATATCGTCGCCGACGCGCTTTTTGCCCGTTATGCCTATGGTGTTTTTGACTTCCTTTATAATGGTTTTGGGAATTATTCCGTGCGCCTTGTTATATTCCGACTGAATTTTACGGCGGCGGTTTGTTTCGTCAATGGCGCGTTTCATACTGCCCGTAACCGTGTCGGCGTACATTATTACTCTGCCCTCGGAATTTCGCGCCGCTCTGCCTATCGTCTGCACAAGCGAGGTTTCGCTCCTCAAAAAGCCCTCTTTATCGGCGTCCAGAATTGCAACAAGCTTAACTTCGGGCAAGTCAAGCCCCTCGCGCAGAAGATTTATTCCGCACAAAACGTCGAACTCTCCGCCGCGCAAGCCGTTTATAATGTCTATACGCTCCAAAGCGTCGATATCGCTGTGCATATAGCGCACTTTAAGACCGTGTTCTTTTAAATAATCGGTAAGGCTTTCCGCCATGCGTTTTGTCATTGTTGTGACGAGAACGCGCCCGCCGACAGCTATTACACCCTTTATTTCACCGAGCAAATCGTCAATCTGCGTCTTCGTGGGACGGATTTCGACCTCGGGGTCAATTAAGCCCGTGGGACGGATAAGCTGTTCAACCACGTTGCCCGCCTGCTCCATTTCGTACGGCGCGGGCGTTGCGGAAACGCAGATAAGCTGGGGCACGCGTTCGTCGAATTCCTCAAACGTAAGCGGGCGGTTATCGTAAGCCGCGTTAAGCCGAAAACCGTAATTTACAAGATTTTCCTTTCTGGAACGGTCGCCGTGGTACATTGCGCGTATCTGCGGAATGGTCATATGGCTTTCGTCGATAAACACAAGGAATTTGCCCGCGGGGAAATAGTCCAAAAGCGTAAAAGACGGTTCGCCCGCGCTTCTTCCGTCAAAATAACGGCTGTAATTTTCAACTCCGCTGCAATAACCTATCTCGCGCATCATTTCCAAATCATAAGTTACGCGCTGTTCAAGCCTTTGCGCTTCCAACAGCTTACCGCTGTCGCGGAAGGCTTTCACCTCGTCGTGCATATCCCTTTCAATCATTGAAAGAGCGCTCTGCATTTTATCCGAACCGACCGCGTACTGGCTTGCCGGAAAGATTAAAACGTGCTTTAATTCAGACAGAATATTGCCCGTCAAAGCGTCCTCCTCGCAAATTCTGTCTATTTCGTCGCCGAAAAACTCAACGCGTATAGCAATTTCGGAATTGCTTGCGGGGAAAATTTCAACCGTGTCCCCGCGGACGCGGAAAGACGAACGCTGAAAATCTATGTCGCGCCTTGCGTACTGAATTTCCACAAGCTTTCTCAAAAGCGCGTCGCGCTCCATTTCCATTCCCGGGCGCAATGAAATTGCAAGACGGAAATATTCCTCCGGTGCGCCCAAGCCGTAAATACAGCTGACCGAAGCCACAACTATAACGTCCTCGCGCTCCCCGAGAGAGCTTGTTGCCGAGTTGCGCAGTTTATCGATTTCGTCATTCAAGCTCATATCCTTTTCGATATAAGTATCGGTTGAGGGAATGTAGCTTTCGGGCTGGTAATAGTCGTAATACGACACGAAATACTCCACGCGGTTGTTGGGGAAAAATTCTTTGAACTCGTTACAAAGCTGGGCGGCAAGCGTTTTATTGTGCGCGATAACAAGCGCGGGACGGTTTACGTTGTTTATTACGTTAGCCATGGTAAACGTTTTACCGCTTCCCGTAACGCCGACAAGCACCTGCGTGCGGATACCGTCCAGAACGCCTTCCGTAAGGCTTTCTATTGCCTGAGGCTGGTCGCCCGTAGGTTTGAATTTTGAATGCAACTCGAATTTCATATCTATTGAAATTATAACCGTTTTTTAAAATATTTACAACTGTTTGAGCGGAGTTTTTATTAAAAAATAAACTTTTGTTTTGATTTTTGTATAATTTAAAACCGCCACTAATCTGGGCGGTTTTTTATATACAAGTTATGAATTTTTCTTCTTTACCGCGTTTCCGCCCGTAAGCAAAATCATTTTAGCGGCTTCAATGGAGTAAGCGTCCGCAATAACGGTAAGCTTTTTATCAAGCTTGCCGCGCGCAAGCACTTTGACCGCCGTTGCCTTTTTTGAAAAGCTTGAAATGCGCTTTTTAATTTCTTCAAGCGTGACCGTTTCACCGTCCGCAAAGTTTTTGCTTAACGTATCGATATTTATTATGTCAAACTTTGTTTTATCGGAGGTTTCGTCCGTTTCCTCGATAAGCGCTACGGCTATTTCGTCCTGCAAAAGCTCGTTCGCCTCGCTCACAGTGACCATATCTCTCGGTTTGAAAACGTCGCCGCTTTTTGCGTCTTCTTCTGTAAGAACTTTTACAAGCTTGCGCTCGATAAGCGGTTCAATATCTTCATAAGGATACTGCTTCGCAAAGTCGGTTTCGGTATAATCTTCAAGCTTTTCGCGCCCGTCCATTGCAGTTGCAATCAAGTCTGCCGCATATTTCAGTCTTCTTTCGTTTTTTATGCGATAAAGACAGGGAATTTTTTCATAAGCCGCAACTTCGGACATATCGTCAACCTTGTACTTCGTTTCAACGTAATCGTTTGCGTTAAGCGCAAGGAACAGACAAACGCTTTTGCCCCTTATACAAAGCTTTGCGTAGGTTTTGCGCCCGCAATAGAAAGATTCACCCTTCCAGCTAATACGCGTTTTTACGCCGTTGTATGATAACAATTCGTTTTTAAGCGCGGAATAATAGTTTTTGACTTCCTCGCCTGACTGAATAAGCTTTGCCGTAAAGCTTTTGTTATATTTGATAATTATGTATCTGACCGCGCCGTTGATACGCGCAACCGACCTTTGGGGCGCAACGTCGTACTCTTCCTCGTTTGCAATATCTTCAACGGTTTCTTCGTCGTCCACGTCTTCGTCTTCATTGTCGTCGGCTATCGTAACCTCTGCTACGGCCGTTTGGGTAACGCTTGCGCTTTCTTCCGCCCTTTCAGCGGTTTCAACTGTTTCCGCATTTACCTCCGCGGAATTATCATTTTGTGCCTGCGAGGAAGCTTCCGGAGTATGCGGTTCTTCTTGCGATTCTACCGTGTTTTCGGTTTGTACTTTATTTTCAGAAACGCTGTCGGCCTTATTTGCTGATTTATTTTTTTTGCGAACGCTGAACACAATAAAAGCCATAACAGCTACAAGCAAAACCAAAGCCGCAACGCCTACCGCAACTGGAATAACGTAGTTGCCCGCAAGCAGAAAATTGCAAAAATTAAACATTCCAAATACCCCTCGTAAAAATTAAAGTAACCCCATTATACTACTGCTTTATTTAAAATTCAAATAAAATCCGCAAAAAAAATAATGAGCGGTTTTTGACCGCTCATTAACAAATTTTTGTTATATTTATGATAACTTTTCAAGAAGTCGCAAATCGATGCCTTTATCGCCGATTTTGATAATTTCTACCTTGACAACGTCGCCGATTTTTACAACGTCCTCAACCTTTTCCACACGCTTGTCCGAAAGCTTGGAAATATGAATCATACCGTCCTTGCCGGGAGCGAACTCTACAAACGCACCGAAGTTCATAATTCTTACAACCGTGCCCACGAACATATCGCCGACTTCGGGGTCGTGCGCAATGCTTAAAATTATCGCTTTTGCCTTTTCAGCGTTCTCTGCGGGGCCTACGCAGGAAATATATCCGCGGCCGCTGTCGTCGCTGTTGAATTCGATTTCCGTGCCCGTTTCTTCCATAATCTTCTTGATTACGCAGCCCTGCTTACCGATAACGTCGCCGATTTTATCGGGGTCGATTTCAAAGTTGATAATCTTGGGAGCGTAAACGGAAAGCTGAGGCGCAACCTCGGGAACGACTTCAAGCATTTTTGAAAGAATGAACTGTCTGCCCTCGTTCGCCTGATTGATTGCGGTGTGCATAATCTCTTCGGAAATGCCCTTGATTTTAATATCCATCTGAATTGCGGTAATACCCTTTGTGGTACCCGCAACCTTGAAGTCCATATCGCCGAGGAAGTCTTCAAGTCCCTGAATATCGGTAAGCACCTTGAAGTCGCCCGTTTCCTGATTTTTGATAAGTCCCATAGCGACGCCTGCAACAGGCGCTTTGATGGGAACGCCGGCGTTCATAAGCGCCATTGTCGAACCGCACACGGATGCCATCGAGGACGAACCGTTTGACGAAAGAATGTCGTTAACCACTCTTATTGCATAGGGGAAGCTGTCCTCATCGGGAAGCACGGGAATGAGCGCGCGCTCTGCAAGTGCGCCGTGGCCGATTTCACGTCTGCCGGGTGAACGCAACGCCTTAGCTTCGCCCGTGCAGTAGCCGGGGAAGTTGTACTGATGCATATATCTTTTTGAAGTTTCTTCGTCAAGACCTTCAAGCTTCTGCGCTTCGGTAAGCATACCCAAAGTACAGGTTGTAAGCGTTTGGGTTTGTCCTCTCGTGAACACCGCCGAGCCGTGCACGCGGGGAAGAACTCCGCTTTCGCACCAAATAGGGCGGACGTCTTTCAGTCCTCTGCCGTCGGGGCGGATACCCTTGTCAAATATTTTTGCGCGAACCTTTTCCTTGGTCAGATAGTAAAGGCTGTCCTTAATTTCGCGCTTGTTGTCGGGATAAATAGTTGCAAAATGTTCTAAAATTTCAGCTTCCGCTTCGTTCTGGCGTCTTTCTCTTTCCTGTCTGTCGAATGTATCGATAGCCCAGTCGATTTTCGCGCTTGCGTATTCGCGTACGACCTTGTCAAGCTCTTCGGGAATGTGGTAAAGCTCGATTTCAAGCTTTGGTTTGCCGACTTCGGGAACGATTTTCTCTTCGATAAACTGGCAAATCTTTTTGATTTCCGCATGGCCGAACATAATCGCGCCGACCATTTCGTCGTTGGTTACTTCGTTCGCGCCCGCTTCAATCATCAAAATAGCGTCCTTCGTGCCCGCCAAATTCAAATGAATATCGCTCTTTTCGCGCTGGGCGAGGTCGGGGTTGATAACGTATTTTCCGTCCACCATACCGACCACAACCGAACCCGTGGGACCTGCCCAGGGAATATCGGAAATTGCAAGCGCAACGGACGAACCTATCATTGCCAAAGGCTCGGGCGAAACGTCGGGCTCAACCGAAATTGCCTGCGCGGTAACTACTACGTCGTTGAAAAGCCCCTTGGGGAAAAGCGGACGGAGAGGTCTGTCGATAAGTCTTGCAGTTAAAATAGCCTTGTCGCTTGCTCTGCCCTCGCGCTTTTTAAAGCCGCCGGGGATTTTACCGATTGAGTACATTTTCTCGTCGTAGTCAACCTGCAAAGGGAAAAAGTCCATACCGTCGCGGGGTGCTGCCGACATACAAACCGAAACCAGAACCGCGGTTTCGCCACATCTTACCACGCACGAGCCGTTGGTCTGTTCGGCGTACTTGCCCGTCTCTATAACAACGTCCTTGCCGCCGACTTTGAGTATAAATTTTTTGAAATTCATATATCCAAATCTCCTTCTGTTCTTGTGCCTGTAACGCCCGTTACAGACTAAAATTTTTACTTTTTAAAAGAAAAAAAGAGCGAGAAAAAACTACCCGCTCAATTTTCAATTACTTTCTTAATCCCAGCGCAGCGACTATGGCACGGTATCTTTCGATGTCCTTGCTCTTCAAATAGTCCAAAAGACCGCGTCTGCGGCCGACCATTTTCAAAAGTCCGCGGCGGGAATGATTATCGTGAATGTGCTCTTTAAGGTGCTCGTTGAGGTGGTTGATTCTCTCGGTTAAAAGAGCAATCTGCACTTCGGGCGAACCGGTGTCGCCTTCCTTTAAAGCGTATTTTGCGATAATTTCCTGCTTTTCCATTTAATTTATCCTCCTATGGAAAT
>CAJULB010000013.1 GCA_910587005.1 uncultured Christensenellaceae bacterium
ACGGCAGAGAAAAGCAGGTTTACAAGAGCAAGTCGCCCATTCTGGACAACTGCCCTCAGAAGCGCGGCGTATGCCTTTCGGTTACGACAACTACGCCCAAAAAACCTAACTCGGCTATAAGAAAGATTGCAAGAGTGCGCCTTACCAACAAGCAGGAAGGTACCGTATACATTCCCGGCGAAGGTCACAACTTGCAGGAACACTCTTCCGTTCTTATCAGGGGCGGACGTGTCAAGGATTTGCCCGGCGTTCGTTATCACATTATCCGCGGCGCGCTCGATACCGCAGGCGTTTCCAAACGTATGCAGGCACGTTCGCGTTACGGCGCTAAAAAGCCTAAAAATTAAAAATATACTGCGCAATACTTTGTCGCGCTGCGCTTTTCTTCGGGTCATTTACGCAAAGTAAACTCCCCTTGAAAATGCTCGCGCTCCTTGTCTTGCTTGCATCTTTTTAATTTTTTTCAACAGCTTAACATTTTAATAAAACACACTACTTGATTTCGGAGTATTGAACCCTTACCGAGATAAAAGTAGGCAGTATTTGCAAGGCGCAGCCTTGCAGAGAAGGTTTGCTACTTCGTTTTAAGTCCTTGCGGCGGCGAAGCAAGCAATAGCTTATTTAAGGTAAACCCCTTAAAACAACTTAATAAAATTAAAAAACAGAATTCGTTATGGAAGTGCAAGGTTTGTTCTTAGAATAATCAGATTCTTCGGCAAGCCTCAGAATGACAGCATTTCCAAAACAGAGAGGAGGATTTTATGCCCAGAAGAGGCGGCGTTCCCAAGAGGGACGTATTACCCGACCCCGTGTACAATTCCAAGGTTGTAACAAAGCTTATCAACCAGATTATGTACGACGGCAAGCGCGGAACTGCACAGAATATAGTTTACGGCGCTTTTGATATTATGAGCAACAAGCTCGGCAAAGACGCTATGGAAATTTTCGAACAGGCTATGAACAACATTATGCCCGTTCTGGAAGTTAAGGCAAGGAGAGTAGGCGGTGCAAACTATCAGGTGCCCATCGAAATCAGACCCGAAAGACGTCAGACGCTGGCTATCCGCTGGCTGGTTATTGCAACCCGCAAAAGAAGCGAACGCGAAACCGCGCAGAAACTCGCGGCAGAGCTTATGGACGCTTACAACAACACCGGCGGCGCGGTAAAGAAGAAGGAAGATACGCACAGAATGGCAGAAGCCAACAAGGCGTTCGCTCACTTCAGATTTTAAGATTTGAGGGAAAATTATGGCAAGAGATTACGATTTATTGCATACAAGAAATATCGGTATTATGGCGCACATCGACGCGGGTAAAACCACCACGACAGAGCGTATCCTTTACTATACCGGTATCAACCATAAAATAGGCGAAACCCATGACGGTTCCGCTACTATGGACTGGATGGTTCAGGAGCAGGAGCGCGGTATTACCATTACTTCCGCGGCAACTACCTGCCACTGGACAAGAACGGGACAGACAAAGAAAGACGAGTGCCGTATCAACATTATCGATACTCCGGGACACGTTGACTTCACCGTTGAAGTCGAGCGTTCTTTGCGCGTACTCGACGGCGCGGTCGCAACCTTCTGCGCGAAGGGCGGCGTAGAGCCCCAGTCCGAAACAGTTTGGCGTCAGGCGGACAAGTATAAGGTTCCCCGCATTGCGTACGTCAACAAAATGGATATCAACGGCGCGAATTTCCCCCGCGCGGTACAGATGATGAAAGAAAGGCTTTCGGCTAACCCCGTGCCTATCGAACTGCCCATTGGTAAGGAAGATACCTTCCGCGGAATCGTAGACCTTATCGAAATGAACGCCGAAATTTACGACAGCGACGACGGCAAGCAGTACCACACCGACGCTATCCCCGCAGATATGCAGGCGGAAGCGGAAGAAGCTCATATGGCTGTTATGGAAGCGGCTGCCGAGGGCGACGACGCACTTATGGAAAAGTTCCTTGAAACTATGGAACTCACCCCCGAAGAAATCCGTACGGGACTTCGCAAGGCGACAATCGCAATGAAGTGCACGCCCGTTTTGTGCGGTTCTTCCTATAAAAACAAGGGCGTTCAGATGCTTTTGGACGCGGTTATCGACTTTTTGCCCTCGCCCGTCGACGTTGCGCACGTTCAGGGCGTTAACCCCGATAACGGTGCAGCGGAAGAGAGAAAAACTTCCGACGACGAACCGTTTGCGGGACTTGCTTTCAAAATCGCAACCGACCCGTTTGTCGGCCGTTTGGCGTATTTCAGAGCATACTCTGGCGTTCTGGACGCAGGTTCCTACGTTTACAACTCCACCAAAGGCAAGAAAGAGCGCGTAGGACGTCTTGTACAGATGCACGCAAACTCGCGTATGGAAATTCCCAAGATTTACTCGGGCGATATCTGCGCGATTGTAGGTCTTAAAGATACCACCACGGGCGACACGCTCTGCGACGAGAAGCACCCCATCGTGCTTGAACAGATGACGTTCTCCGACCCCGTTATCCAGCTTTCAATCGAGCCTAAAACAAAGGCGGGTCAGGAAAAAATGACTTTGGCGCTTATCAAGCTTGCCGAAGAAGACCCCACTTTCAAAACCTACACCGACCAGGAAACCGGTCAGACCATTATCGCGGGTATGGGCGAGCTGCACCTTGACATTATCGTTGACAGACTTCTGCGCGAATTCAAGGTTGAAGCAAACGTCGGCGCTCCTCAGGTTGCGTACCGCGAAACTATCCGTCAGGCGGTTGACTGCGAAGGTATGTACAAGCGCCAGTCGGGCGGTAAAGGTCAGTACGGTCACTGCAAGCTTCATATGATTCCCGGCGAACCCGGTTCGGGCTACGTATTCGAGGATTTGACTGTCGGCGGTTCTATTCCCAAGGAATATATCCCCGCAATCGACAAGGGTATCCGCGGTGCGGCTAAAAACGGCTTCCTTGCGGGCTATGAAGTTGTAGACTTTAAAATTCAGGTTTACGACGGAAGCTATCACGAAGTCGACTCTTCGGAAATGGCGTTCCAGATTGCAGGCTCTATGGGCTTTAAGGACGGTATGGCTAAGGCAAAGGCCGTTCTGCTCGAACCCATTATGAAGGTTGAAGTTATCACTCCCGACGACTATTTCGGCGATATTATGGGCAACGTAACCGCACGCCGCGGAACTATCGTTTCCACGGACGACAGAGCGGGCGCAAAGGTTGTAGACGCGGAAGTTCCTCTTTCGGAGATGTTCGGCTATGCAACCGACCTTCGTTCCAGAACGCAGGGCCGCGGTCAGTTCACAATGCAGTTCGACCACTACGCGGAAGTGCCCAAGAGCGTTGCGGACAAGGTTATCGGCGACAGAGCTAAGAGAAACTCTTAATAATTGCTAAACGCATATAAACTTCGCAATACGGCGTCAAGTTTACGTTTTCCTTGCTCGTGTACGTCATTGTACACGTCGCTTCGGAAAGCCGCGCTTTTCTTGTCTTGCTCGTTTCTATGCGTTTGGATATAGCGGCGGGGGAAGTATTCCGCCGTTACCAAAATTTTTCAAAAATTGCGTTTTTTTATTTGTGTTTTCGATAATTTTAATATATAATATCGTTGACGCGGAAAAGGCGCGTAAAAAGCAGCAAAGTTAATGATAGATAGCTGCGACGCCGTAAGGCGGAAGTTATCATTTTAATATTTTATATTTAAAAGGAGAAACAAAAAATGGCAAAGGCTAAGTACGACAACAGCAAGCCCCACGTTAACATTGGCACAATCGGCCACGTTGACCACGGCAAGACCACTCTGACCGCAGCTATCACTATGGTAATGGCGTGCAAAGGTCAGGCAGCAAAGATGAAATACGACGAGATTGATAAAGCTCCCGAAGAGAAGGCTCGTGGTATAACAATTAACACGGCACACGTTGAATATCAGACGGACAAACGTCACTATGCACACGTTGACTGCCCGGGACACGCTGACTACGTTAAAAACATGATTACGGGCGCTGCTCAGATGGACGGCGCAATCCTCGTAGTTGCTGCAACCGACGGTCCCATGCCCCAGACCAGAGAGCACATTCTGCTTTCCCGTCAGGTAGGCGTTCCTTACATTGTAGTATTCCTTAACAAGTGCGACCAGATGGACGACCCCGAACTTTTGGAGCTCGTTGAAATGGAAATCACCGATACGCTTGAAGCACAGGGCTTCAAAGATTGCCCCATTATCAGAGGTTCGGCTTTGAAAGCGCTTGAAAAAGCTTCTTCGGGCTGCCCCGACGCAGAAGTTCTTGCAGCTCCCGAATGCCAGTGCATTCTTCAGCTTATGGACACCATCGACAGCTTCATTCCCACCCCTGAAAGAGATACGGCTAAGCCCTTCCTTCTTCCCGTGGAAGACGTATTCACCATTTCCGGCCGCGGCACCGTTGCAACCGGCAGAGTAGAGAGAGGAACCGCGCACGTAGGCGACCCCGCTGAAATCGTAGGACTTATCGAAAAGCCCGTTTCCACGACTATTACCGGTCTTGAAATGTTCCACAAGAGCGTTGACGAAGCTATCGCAGGCTTCAACGTAGGCGCGCTTCTTCGTGGTATCGACAGAAAGGGTATTGAAAAAGGACAGGTTCTTGCTAAACCCGGCACCGTTAAAACCGCTACTAAGTTCACCGCTCAGGTTTACGTTCTTAAAGCAGACGAAGGCGGCCGCCATACGCCGTTCTTCAACCACTACCGTCCTCAGTTCTTCATCAGAACGACTGACGTTACGGGTTCTATCGAGCTTCCCGCAGGCGTAGAAATGGTTATGCCCGGCGATAACGTAGAAATTACCGTTGAGCTTATCAAGCCCGTTGCAGTTGAAGAAAAACTGCGTTTCGCTATCCGCGAAGGCGGCAGAACGGTTGGTTCCGGTACTATCGTTAAGGTTCTCTAATTTAAAAATAGTCATTCCGAGGCTTGCCGAGGAATCAGATTATAGTTTATAACGCTGATTAAGGCGTAAAAATTAAATTAATTCGAAGCAAAAAGCCCGCGCAAGGTTATATCTTGTGCGGGTTGCATTTTTATGTGCGGTTATAAGTTTATAAAGCAATATATCGTTTGCTTTTACTGCTGTCATTCTGAGCGACAGCGTAAGGAGCGAAGCGACGGAATAGCGATTGTTACGCGTAGCGTCAATCGCGTCAGAATCTGATTGTCCTTAACTTAGTGTCATTCTGAGCGTCAGCGAAGAATCTGATTGTCCTGTGCGGTCACCCCCCCTTTTACAGGTCATTTCGAGCGCAGTCGAGAAATCCCCACGTGTAAGCGCATAAAAGTTTGGGATTTCTCCGCTCGCTTCGCTCGGTCGAAATGACGAAAATGATGCTTACGTTATAAGTCACAATCAGATGCTTCCGCAAGCGTCAGCATGACACGTTTCAATAAATATGTAACAAATTTTAAAGCCGCCCGCGCTTTTTAAAAAAAGCGCGGGCGGCTGTTTTTTTATTCAATATCATTTACAGGCAGATTCTTCACTGCGTTCAAAATTACAAATTTTCAAAATATTTGCAGTATTCTTTCAAAGTGCAGTTTAAGCAGTCGGGTTTTTGCGAGTGGCAAACCTTTCTTCCGTGCCAAATCAAAAAATGGTGCGCCTTAGACCACATATTTTGGGGAATAACCGCGCGAAGCCCTTCTTCAACCTTTGCGGGCGTTTTACCCTCGGCAATTCCCAGACGGTTGGAAACGCGGAAAACATGCGTATCGACAGCTATTGCATCTCCGCCGAAAGCCACAGCATACACAACGTTTGCGGTTTTTTGACCAACTCCCGCAAGGGTTTTAAGTTCTTCGAGGGTGGAAGGCACTTCACCGCCGTATTTTGCAAGTATATCCGCCGAAGCCGAAAGTATATGCGCGGACTTGTTGCGGTAAAACCCGCATGAAAATATATATTTTTCAAGCTGTTCACGCGTAAGACAAAGCATTGTCTGCGGCGTGTTATGTTCTTCAAAAAGCACTTTCGTAACTTTGTTTACGCGCTCGTCCGTGCACTGCGCCGACAAAATTACCGCAACCAGCAACTCGTAAGGCGTGCGGTAAATCAGCGCGGGCTTTGCGTCGGGGTAAAGCGTTTCAAATTCGTTCAAAAGCTTTTGTATATCCTGTTTCATAGCCTGATTTTAGCATATCGTTCGTAAAAAATCAAGCGGTTGTTTTGTGCGGAAATGCCTTAACAAGCGTCGTAAACCACTTTGAGATGCTTCCGCAAGCGTCAGCATAACGCGTTTCACCGTTTTGAAAGTATGTCCGTCAGGGCGGAAAAAGTGCGGTTCACATACGCACAATATAAATTCGTCCGTACAGGTTTTGCATAGTGTAAAAGCCGTAAAACGCAGAATAGCGCGCCGATAAAATTATGGTGCGTGCGCGCGGTAATAAATTTTGCGGAATTTTAACGGAAAGCCCGCAACCCACGTTTGCCTCTTTGGGGGTATTGACAAGGCTTGCGGAAATTCCGAAATTTTTCAGTCTGTTATTGCAGTCTGCCGCCTGCGAACGCGAGCGAAAAACGGCAAGTATTTCAGTCATATTTTTGTCCTCTGGTAATAAACATATATAAAGCGCGAATGGTACTGCTTGCGTTTTATATACCATTTTATGTTAAATTAATGAAAAGTGATATAAGATTAATTAATGGTGCAAGCAAAACCACGCTTTTGCGCAGCACAACCCGATTTGCGCAAACCTGCGCCTCAGCGGGCCGAAAACGGAATTCTCAAAACAGCACAGTGCGCTGTTTTGCCGTTTGAGGTGAGTGAGCGCATATCACCGCGCGAGCGGTGACCGAAACAGTCGAAAATACCTTACGGCTGTTGAGAAGCACCCTTAAAATCACGAAATTTCGTAGCTTTCCGCTAAGCGAGAAATTCGTGAACGGAGTATATATGGTTTATTTCGATAATGCGGCAACGGGCGGAGCCAGACCCGACAGCGTAATTTCGGCGGCGTCCGCCGCTCTTAAAGTAAGCGCAAACCCCGGCAGAAGCGGTCACAAGCTTTCCATTGCGTGTCTTGAACGCGTTTACGCGGTGCGCAAGGTGTTGTGCGAGTTCTTCGGCGGGTACAGCTACGACAGGGTTATTTTCACAAAAAACTGCACCGAAGCGCTGAATATTGCGATTTTGGGCACGCTGAAAGAGGGCGACGAGGTTGTGACAACCGTTGCCGAGCATAATTCAGTTCTGCGCCCTTTGGAATTTTTGAAAAATAAGGGCGTGAAAGTTTCCTATGCGCCCTTGAACGCGGACGGTGAGGTTGACGTTACGGCGCTGGGCAGGCTTGTTACCCGCAAAACGCGCGCGGCGGTTGTAACGCTGGCTTCAAACGTGACGGGAACGGCTCCCGATGTTGCAAAAATAAAGGAGCTTCTGCCCGAAAGCTGTCTTTTAATCTGCGACGGCGCGCAGGCTTGCGGGCACGTTAGTATTGATATGAAAACGCTTGGCATTGACGCGCTTGCGGTTGCGGGGCATAAGGGCATGCTGGGAATACAGGGCAGCGGCGCACTGGTTTTTTCCGAAAGGTTCAACCCCGCGCCCGTGCTTTACGGCGGCACGGGCAGTGAAAGCAACAACCTTAATATGCCCGATTTTTACCCCGACAGACTTGAAAGCGGTACGCTTAACTATCCCGCTATCGTTGCTTTGGGCGAGGGGGCCGTTTATTTAAAGGAAAATATGCTGTCCGACGCGCAGAAAATTATTTCCATGACGGACTTTCTGTGCGAAAATTTACAAAAAATTCAGGGCGTAAAGCTGTATTCCAAACCAAACCCGTTTGGAATTGTCACGCTTAATTTTATAAATAACCAGTCGGAATTTGCCGCTTACACGCTGTCGGAGGAATACGGAATATGCGTGCGCGGGGGGCTTCACTGCGCGCCGTTAATGCACAAAGCGCTGTCAAGCGACGGACTTATCCGCGTTTCGCTGTCGGCTTTCAATACGCTGAACGAATGTCAGGCGTTCCTCGATGCGGCGGCGCGTATGTGCGGAAATTAATTCTGCATTATGTACTGTGAAAGCGAGTAGGTTATATCTCTGTCGGCTATGCTGCTGATTGGCTTTAACGGAAAAGCTATCGCACCGTCCTCGGTTTTTGCGCTGTTCTGCGTAAAGGCGGAGGACGTTTCGCTGTCCGCAAAATTTGCAGTGTTGCCGTTGCCGGTTCCGCCGAAAAAACTGCTTAAACCGCCCAACCCTCCGCCGTTGCCCGCGCCCGTAAGCCCGCTTACAGCCGAAAGCACGTTAGAAATTTCTTCCGCGCTCTTTAAAGCTTCGCGTATTTCGTCACCGCCGATGCTTTCAAGCACGGGTTTTACTTCCGTAAGCAAGTTCTGCGCTCCGCTTTTTCCGCTGTAAAGCAACAGCGCGAGAATAATAAGAAGTTGCATAAAAAAACTCCTCTGCATATTTTGATAATATCATTATATGCGGAGATTTAAATGAAAGATTTTAAAAGTTATTCAAACGAACAGCCGAACAACTCTCAAAATACTTCGGGCAATGCGAACGGCGCAACTCCCCCCGAGGTCAACAATACCGTTGAAATGGCGAAAATTCTGACAAAGGCTATGAGCGGTAAAAACGAGGCGCAGATTTTGCAGACGATTATTGCGGAAGCCGAACGCGGTAAGCGCGAGGGCACGCTTACGAATACCGATTTGGATAATTTTTATAACGCGCTTTCGCCCATGCTCGACGGTTTCAAAAAACGCAAACTGCGCGAGGTGATTATACGTCTTAAAAATATCTGATTTCGGCGTATTCTTTAATATAGCGCAAATTCGGGTATTGAAATTCGGGCGGTGTTATGTTACAATTAACGTATGAAAGTCGGAATATCCACCGCGTGTTTTTATCCCGAGCAGGAAACGGAAACCGCTTTAAAGTCAATCAATTCTCTCGGCGCCGATTGCGCGGAAGTTTTTTTGCGCACGTTTTACGAGTACCGCCCCGAGTTTGCAAAAGCCGTTGCCCCCGATATATGCGGGGTTAACGTTCATTCGGCGCGCGCTTCTTGGGAAAATTTCGAAGGTCAGCTTTTTTCCGCTTCGCGCAGAATACGCGGCGACGGTTTTTACTGGCTTGACCAGATTATGCGCTCGGCTCGGCTTTTGGGCGTACATAATTATACCTTCCGCGGTTTTTCACGCAATACGCAAAATTGCGATGATTTTGACGCTTTGTCGTGGTATATGTGGGGGGTAATCGAGTTTTGCGCGCGTTATGGCGTTGGTTTATGCCTTGAAAACGCGCATTGCGCACTGTACAACCGCCCGTCTGTTTTTGCGGAACTGAAACGTCGCTGTCCTCAGCTTTCAGCGGTTTTGAATTTGGCTCAGGCGCGCAGGTCGGGATATCCGTATACTATGTATTTAAAGGATATGGCGGGGGCAATTTCGCAGGTTAACCTTACGGTTGAAGATTTAACGGATAATGCGGAGCTTTTCAAATGTCTTAAAGATACGGGCTTTGACGGAGCGGTTATAATCGATGCGGGGGGCCATTGCGGAACCGAAGAAATAAAGCGGGCGCTTGACTTGGCAAACGAGCTTATTTACAAAATAAAGTGATATTATATATAATGTAATATGCGCGCGGTATTCGGGAAGGGGATACGGCGCGTTTTTTTCTTAGCGTTTTTTGTGCGCGCGTAAGACGATAAAATTAAAAAAATTTATTAAATAATTTTAAAAAATCGCTTGACATTATATTTTTACTTTGTTAATATAGTTAGGCTGTCAGTTTAGACAGCAATGTTTTTCTTTTGAAAAACTGCCGACTTTTTTCGGTAAAAATGAAGCTTGACAACTGCATAGAAGAGAAAGAAAAGATATAAAGTACAAAAAGGCAATTTAAAGATTAATTGGTTAATACGAGAAAAAGGAAGTGCGATTTTGCAAGTCTTTGAACTGTATGAAAGATTAGTCGAGTTAAGAGCGTAGAATTTTTGTTTTAGAAGGATTAAGTAGACGAGAAATAGCGAAATATGCTGTTTTGAGAGAAAAGATCAAGCTACAAAGAGCATACGGAGGATGCCTAGGTACATGGCGCCGAAGAAGGACGTGACAAGCTGCGAAAAGCTGCGGGGAGGAGCAAATATCTAGAGATCCGCAGATATCCGAATGAGGGAACTCAGCTTACCGAGAGGTAAGTTATGCATACATGAATACATAGTGTATGGAGGGGAACCCGGGGAACTGAAACATCTTAGTACCCGGAGGAAAAGAAAGTAAGAACGATTCCGCGAGTAGTGGCGAGCGAAAACGGAGCAGCCCGAAGGAGGGGAAGTAATTCCCCTCTGGTATCAAAAGACGAAGAAATGTTAGCCGAAGACGGTTGGAAAGCCGTTCCGAAGAAAGTGACAGGCTTGTAGGCGAAAACGTTTTGAGTTGGATACAAAGAGTACGTCGGAACACGAGGAATTCTGACGGAATGTGTGGGGACCATCCCATAAGGCTAAATACGACCATGTGACCGATAGCGAATAGTACCGTGAGGGAAAGGTGAAAAGAACCCCGGGAGGGGAGTGAAAGAGAACCTGAAACCGTGTGCTTACAAGCAGACATAGGACTACGGGGCAACCCAGTCTGATGTCGTACCTTTTGTAGAATGGGCCGGCGAGTTACGATGTCATGCGAGGTTAAGTGTTAAAGACACGGAGCCGAAGCGAAAGCGAGTCTGAACAGGGCGGAAAGTATGATGTCGTAGACCCGAAACCGAGTGACCTAACCATGAGCAGGTTGAAGCAATGGTAAAACGTTGTGGAGGACCGAAC
>CAJULB010000014.1 GCA_910587005.1 uncultured Christensenellaceae bacterium
TGTTTTCTTATCCTCTGCGAGAGCGGCGGGGCGGGTTACGCTTCCGCCGCTTCGGAATATTCAAAAATTGTTACCGCCTATGAAAACCGCAATGTTTGGGACGATTTACAGGGTGCAAGCTACGACGGGGAAAGCATTGATTTAAGTCAATACGGTTTTTCCGAACGCAAAACCCCGGAAATAATCTCGTTTATAGAATTCTGTTATTCGCCGTTCACGGCAAAACACGAGGACTACGGGCTGTACGTTTACATTTACAACCCGCGCGGGCTTGATTTTACCAAATATTCCGAACTGAATAAAATACAGTTCAGGGTCGGCAAGACTTCCGACCTTTTCATTAAAGCCGGTCTGCAATATCTGAACAGAAGCAACGCGGCGGGTTATGAGGGACTTTTTTACAAGTTTAAAATTAATCTTTCCGACAATCAACGTAAAGAAATTTTAAGTACGGTCAACAGTTCGGCGCGCGTGTACGAAGTCAGCGGCATTGAGCTTTACGAAAGCGGCATTAACGCTACCGAATACAAAATAGCGACGAAATATACTTATACCGGTTATGCAAAAGGCTATGGCGCGGCAACCGCGCAGGAAAGCACGCTTAAATGTTCGGTGGACGGTTTCGATACGGTTTTAAATCTGGACGTACAACAAACGTATTACAGACCGCAAGGCACGCACAAGGACGGGTACACCCGCGACACTCTGCACAGCGTATATTTTTCCGTGCCTAATGATATTTTGGAAAGTTCCGGCGAAATGTCGGCAATACACGCAACCTGGCTTAACGCGTTGACGTCGCCTATTTTCGTTACCGGCAACAAGGATATTTACAACGAGTTGTGTTCCCTACTTAATGAAGAAGTTGACGGTGGCGATTATCTCAACAACTACAACAACAGCAAAAGCAAATTTACCCTTGTCGCTTCCAAACAGCCGAAAGAAGCTATGGAAGCTATCCAGGCTTTACATTTTGGGTATTTAGCTTTTAATACTTATAGCAATATGCCGGTTACGGAATACGACCGTATATTAAAAAAGTTGAGCTATATTTTTTACGCTGATAACGGCAATGCGGACACGTACGATTTACCGCGCGAAAAGCTTATCGGCAACAAATCAAAAAATATTAAAGGTTGGTTTGAAACGTTTACGGAGCGTTTCGGCGTTGGTGAAAATCCCGTTGCCGGAAAATATAATGCCGACCTGTTCGAAAACGTTGACGAAAAATTTACGGATATCAATATTCAATCGGACGATACTTACAAATTGACCGATAACATTGTTTCAAACAGTCTTTGGGATAAATTATTCGGAACGCAATTAAAAGGCGAAAACGAATTTGAAGTTTCGGCTATTCAAAAAGTAACCGTTAAGGATATTGAATATTATCCGGATAAAGAATTATTTTGCGATAAATTTTACATTGCCGAAAGAGATTACGAAGATTTTTGCACGTTTATTAATAACGCCGCGAAAAAGGAAAAGCCCGAAACGGTTTATTTGTTCAGATATTATCAAAGCGAATATGTTGTCCACGAAGTTACACAAGGCGAACGTATTGTCGATTGGGCGGTTATCGGCGGAAATTTCGGTAGTTATAAAGTTATCGACAGCAACGCATATTTTGCGCAGTCCTGGGCGCAACTTGATTTTGATATTATCGATGTAACGTTCACAAAAGATAACGTATTGACCGTTATCCCCTGCATAATGTCGCCGATAGATATCATTGCCGACCAGGAACACCCGATAGACCCTTATCCCGGTAAAGGCTTGCCGTGGTGGGCGATTGCGCTGATTATTGTTGCCGCCGTTGTCCTGTTGGTTGTATTGCTTTATTTCGGTGTTCCCGCTCTACGCGGTGTGTTTAAGGGTATAGGCAAAATTATACTTACAGTATTCAAAGTGCTATGGCTTATCATTTCCGCGCCGTTCCGCGGCATTGCCGCGCTTGTCAAGCGCGGGCGAGAACGTCGGGAACGTAAGCGGGCAACCGCAACGTCCAACAAGACAAAGCCAGGCAATAAAAAACGCGCTAAGCCGCCTATTTCCACTCCACCGCCCGCCGACGCGTCTACAAGTTCAAGCCAAAGAAAAATACGTAAGTTTTAGGGAAAAAAGAAATGAAAAAGTTAATTGTAGCGTTTTCAATATTGTTCGTCATTTTTATAATCACCCGGGTAGTTTTTGAGTTCTACATTTACGCCGTGCCGGTGTTTGCGGTATTGCTTACGCCGCTAACCTGGTTTAGCGTTATCACGGGCGTATTAACGGTGCTATTTATTGGGGTAAAAATTTATAAAGAATTTAAAAAGAAATGAGTTTACATAATGTATTCGGCGACGTTGGAGCAGGCAAGACCGCATTTTTAATGTTACAGCTTGCAAAGCTGTACTTCGAGCGCGGGCAAGAGATTTTGGAAAATTCTTGCCGCATACTCGACGAAGAAAACAAAAAGCGTAAAACGCCGCTTAAATACCCCGACAGAGTGCCGATATACTGTAATTTCAAAGTTCAGATACCGAACCCCGACGGGAGCATATACGAGCCTTACGAAATAAAAGGCTCTCAAATCGGTATAGGCAAAAAATATAAAAAGCTGTTTCCGGGCGCGGTAATAATCATTGACGAAGCGCAAAACGAGTTTAACTCCAAAAACGATTTAGCGCGCGCCGTAAGCGCATTTTTTGAAAAGCACCGACACGCAGATTTTGAAATTTGGATAGCTTCGCAACGTCCTATTCTGATAAATAAAGACATACGCGACTTATGCCGCCACTTTATCCAAATTTACAAGCTTGCTAAAATCGTTGCGCCGTTTGATATAATTTGTGCCTTGAAATGGCATTGCCGCGAGTTCGACAGCCGCGCCGACGTTGACGAATACGTTGAATTATCCAAATCAGATAAAGGCGATTCGATTAATTACCGCGAAACCGTTTACAACGATAGCGGCGATATTTTAGATTATTTTGATAGTAAATCTTGTCTAAGCGAATTTTTCCCCGAGGAGGGCAACAATTATGCGAATTAAAAAACGTAATAAGCGCGGCGAACGTTATTTGCCGCTTGACGATATAAAGAAAATCGACGACGAGTTTTTATCGGAAATGGAAAACGTAAAGCGGCGGTTAAGCAATGTTAAAGACCTCGATATAATAAAAGCCTTTCAGCAAGTATTATTGAGCGCGTATAACGCCGCAATAGAAGTAAAAACGTTTGAACGTGAAGTCGATTACGAAATAAAATTTGCACAAATCGAAGCCCGCAGGCAAGAGATTAAACCGTGGCGGCGCGGTTGGTGGTGGCGGTTAATCTTCCAACCGCTTACGAACCGCGCGCAAGACATAATCGAAGAGCGCGCCGAACTCGATGCAGATATACGGCATACGGCGTTAGAAAACGAAATCGATAACGACCGCAAGCAATTGCAACCCGAGGACGACGAAGAAAAACCGTCTAAGCGCAAGCTTAAACGTGCTATGCGGGATAAGCTTAAAAAGGTTATTGAAACGGCTGACAATGCCGACGTTAACGAAGTTCTGAACGAATCAAAGCACCTCGCTTCGGACGTACAGGAGCCGCCGCAAGGTGCCGGACAATTGCCCGGGCAAATAATGTTGGACGACGTGCAAAAGCTAACGCAGGCACAGCCAGGAACACGCAGACCACGCCCGCCGAGAAGTTGCAGAAAACCGCCAACGTAAGGCAATGAGCTAAACTCCGACAAGGGGCAACACTTCTTTATTAGTAAAAAATAAAGTGAAAGAGATAGGCGCGCCGGCGAGGGCAAGGGGCGCAGCTGCCAACGCAGGCGCGCCGAACTGTTTCTATAAATCGGGGTCTCGGGGCAGAGCCCCGCGCATTATTAAAACGGTCGTCAAAAATGCGCACCGTGTGCCCACAAGAAATATAAGGAGCAAAAGACAATGAAAAATGGAATAAATTACAGTTGCGATGATTGTAAGAACGCGCAGGCAGCGTTTAAGAGCCGCAACACCGCAAGGAAAGCGGGTTGGGCTGTTGCGGGTGATTATAAATTTTGTTATTGTCCGCAATGTGCGCCCTTTCACCGCTTCGGCGCGGCAATCAAAGCCAACAAGCGCGGCGGACAACGCAAACAATTCCCGCCGCCTGGCTGGGAGCAGTTGAAAATC
>CAJULB010000015.1 GCA_910587005.1 uncultured Christensenellaceae bacterium
ACTATGCCCTTATAGGGCTACCACAAACTACGCGTTTTACGCGTAGTCATGATTTCGTTATAAATATTTTTCCACATAGCACTGTTCAAAAACTTTATTACCTAAAATTGTTATAGCCTGTTGAGGACATTTAGAAAAACACCTGTAACATATAGTGCATTTATCTTTAAATTTTGCCTTTCCGTCTGTTATATCTATGTTGTGCATAGGACAATTTTTTTCGCATACGCCGCAGCCCACACATTTCAACGTATTTAGCTTTATTTCTTTATAATAACTTTTTACCTTATTATGAAAATACAGCCGCTGCCCAAATAAACCGGCTATTCGGCACAAAAAATTCAAACCGTTCTGCGGATAGCTGTTTTTTTGTATTTTTACAGCCGTACAACTTATCTTTTTATCGGCTTTGATTATAATTTTACGGTTTTTATCCAAAGATTTTTTTAACAATTTTACGTCGCCTATACAGTCCGGCATTTTTATATGCAATCCGCCTAAAAACTGTCAGTTATAGCATTAACAGCCCTATCGTCTTCTATTGAAAATACTTCCGCATTTTCATTTATAGCGTGTGTAATTTTTGTTACGCAATACTTCGTATTTCCTGTACCGCTGAAATATATGCCCGTCATAAATATTACCTTCAAAATAAAAAATGAGCCCTGCCCGTCCGCATCTGCAAACTTTTGGGCAAGACTTCATATTGCTCTGGTGCCGGTGGTGGGGGTCGAACCCACACGGTATCGCTACCACGGGATTTTGAGGCGCAAAAATACGCAAAAAACCCGCGTTTTGCAAAAAAATCTGCCGTTTAAAGGACTTTATAAGTAAAAAACACCGTTTGCGGGGCTATTCTGCCTTGGGCTTGAATTGGGTTTAAGCCCTTAATCTATTATAATAATCAACTTTTTTCGCCTCTGCAAGCATAAATTCCGCCGAAAAATGCGTATAAACATTGCTTGTCATTGTGGTATCTGCGGCGTGTCCAGCCCATACCGAAACGACCTCTCGCGCAATGCCGCACTCTTGGCAACGCGTTATAAAAGTATGCCGCAGTTCGTGCAGGTGATGCGCTTCGCAAAGCTTTTTAAATTCTCGGCTTAGTTTATCCGAAGAAAGCGCGCAAGCCTTTTTAAAGTCGGCTTCTGAAACGTTTTGCAAATACGGTTGCAACATAGGCGTTATCGGTATGCGGCGTTCGGTTTCAACGTCGGAAATTCTGCGCTTTCCGTCCTTAACAACAATAAAGCCGTTTTCTATTCTTGCGCTGGCAAGCTCGCCGCGGCGCATACCGCAAAAAAGCATAAGCGCATAAGTCAGCTTGTACGGGCTTACTTCGAGCGCGCGCAGGAACGTCCGCTCCTCTTCCACCGTCAGCGCAACGCCGTTTTTGTTGTGGTGCTTTAAAACCTTTACGCCCTGCATTGGGTTGAACGTTATCAGCCGTTCGGCAATGGCAGCGTTAAAAATCTGATTAAGAAACTGCTTTACACTCTGCGCCGCTCTTGATATTTTTGCTTCGGACAGCTTGTTAAATAGCGGCTGTATCTGCATTGCGGTTATTTCGTCAACATACTTGCCGCGGAAATACGGTTTAATATGCGCTTTATAATTTATTACAATCGAATTGAATGTAACCGCCTTGACGGTCGGCTTTTTGACGACCTCGCACCACTGCTCGGCGAACTCGTTAAACAAAATGCGCTTAATTTCGGGCTTTGGCGGTTGCTTTGCCGCCGTTCCCGCGCTTCGGTTGGCTTTGATAAGGTTGTTAATAAAGTTTTCCGCCGCCGTATCAAGCGTTTTGCCTGAACCCGTTATAGGCACTTTATTTATACTGCACCGTATTTCGTATAATCCGTTTGCACGTTGTCGGGTGTGGTCTGCGAACCACTGCTCGTTAAAAATTTCTCTGTACTTCAAAGGTATTTGTTTCCTCCTCTTAATTAAGATTGAAGCAAATGCCGTGTCATTCTTTAAAACGTCGTTAAAAAATCTTTCTTGTAGTGCCTCCTGCTTTGCCTGGTCTGCCGCGAATAAAATCTTGCCGAGAAATGCCAGCAATTTTTTTAAGTCCGTGCAGTCCTGGTCGTTTAAATAAATTGTGTAGCTTGTTTGATTAGACATTCTTGTTTGATATTTTTCCAAAAAGAACTAATTGACAAACTTTTTCGCCTATGCTAAGATTTAAATAGACGGAGTAATCTGTCGGGTTGGGTTATCGCCGAGCTTTCCAGGGCTGTGGGGCGGTAACCCTTACTTTTTTAATTCTTGGTAGACTTTATCAATTCCCATACGGATAATTTCAGCATACGCCATTCCGGTTTGAGATTTGCAAAATTCTAACTTTTGCATATCGTCGTCAGAAAGTCGAAGATTAAGTTTATTCGTTTTCGGGTCTTGGGTAGGTCTACCCATTTTTTTTGTACTCAATATTTACCTCCTTTTTACTTTTGTATCTACATAATAACTTATGTATATACAAAAGTCAAGAGTTTTTTAATAAATTTGCCCCCCCTACCGTAAGTTTGTAGGGGGTATTTTATAGCAAAGTAAGAATTATGTCTGCTTTTTTTTCGGGGGTAAAAGCGTTTCGGTCGGTGTCCAAGTATCGAGCAACGACCACAACGTATTTTTTAAATCGGGCGACAGCGTGCGAAAAACTTTAAGCAGGCGCAACTCTTCCGAAGTTGTCGCACTGTCCCCCATCGGCGCGGCGTTGGTCGCAGTTCTTGCGCCGAAGTCGTCTTCGAGCCCAAGCAGATAGTCAGCGGAAACGTCGAAAAATTTTGTATATGCGAGAATTGCGTTGAACCCTGGTTCGCTTTGTCCTAATTCCCAACGCGCAATAGCCGAAGAACTTAACCCTATTTTATCAGCTAATTTTTGTTGAGATAACCCCGCCTCTTCCCTCAATTCCTTTGCAATTTTTGAAAAATTCATAAATAATCTTCCTATTTGCAAAAAATTTTACCATAATCAGCCCCTTTGCGGGCTTGACAGCCATAATTCGGGCTGTTATAATGCTGATAGCCCCGTTACGGGCTATCAGCCCAAAAACGGGCAAATACGCGCGCCCGCAGGCGCGTCCGGAGCGGCAAATATGGCAGCAGTGATTTCCCCCGCCTATCGGATAGGCGACAACGGCAAACTTTATTTCAAATTCAACCAGGGCGCGGAATACACCGTCACGCCCCCCATTATTGCGCCGCTCGTTTATCGGATAGCCGCTTGCGAGTTCGAGGAAAGCACAGGCAAAGAATATTATCGTATACAAAGCGCAGGCGCAGAGTTGCCCGCGCGCTTTTCAATTCAGCAAGTAGATTTAATGCTTTCGCAATACCCTTGCACCATAACCGCGGCGGGCGAACCGCAGGAACTCCCGCTACTGCTGGACGAAGTGCAACAGTTTTACACAAAGAAACGTAAGGAATTAAGCAAGGCGAACAAGGCGGAAAACCAGAAGCTTAAAGGCACGGAATGGAACAAGAACCTGCAAGCCCGCGCCGCCGCCCTGGACAATTTAGACTTTTACCGCTCGCAAGGGAACGCGGCAAAGGTTGTCGAGCTGGAAAAGAAGCTTGCCGAAATCGAGGACGAGCTTAAAAAGATTTTGACCGACAAGGGCGTTGACTTGAAGATTTTAACAAAGCAATCAGACTGTGACATTTGCAACGATACGGGCGTTATCGACGGTCAGATTTGCGCCTGCGCGCGCCCCATGGCAAACGCTATCAAGCTTTACTGTGCGGCAAAGCGGCTTACAAAGCGCGGCTAATACGCACCCGCGCGGTGGAACTCCGTAAAGGTGCTTGCAAATCTCGGCTC